>DKPN01000027.1:0-10628 GCA_002471195.1 Bacteroides sp. UBA7333 | reverse complement strand
GCTTTTTGTTTTATATCATGACTAACTATTTGTAAATAGCTAAAGATAAGCTGTATATGTAAAACTGTATGTTTTAGTTTATATTAACTATAAATATTAGTTTTCAAACTATATTATTTAGTTATTTGCATTGTCTACTTTAGAAAGTAAGGTTTTATATACTAACATAACAATTGTAATTAAGCATTTCGTAGTATCAATCATTTAATGTTACTGGCTTATGAATAAGATTCTAATTTTCATTGTTGCATTTATGTTTTCGCTTTTGGTAAAGAGTCAAAATCTAACTTCAAGCGATAGTATCATTCCAAAGTTCTGTATCGAAGGATATTTCTTTCTACAAAAGCCCGAAGCTATACCTGCGAATAGTAGGTTGTTTATACTTAAAGATAGCGTGGAAAATAAAGTGTTAGGTATTGAGTATGCTGAAGGTAAATATCTTTCTGAGAAAGCCAAAAATCTGGCTGTACCCATCGAGAAAATAGCTAATGCGCAATATTTATTAGATCAATATAATTCAAGCCAAAGTTTTCCTTCTCTTATTACGGATGGAGGCGCTGAGGAGAATATTGTGAATGTGAATGATAAATTCCCAAAGTTCACTGCCAAAGATATCAATGGTAAAAAATGGAGTAATAAAGACTGTAAAGATAAGGTGATGGTTCTTAATCTCTGGTATTCGGGGTGTGGACCATGCCGTAAAGAAATGCCCGAACTTTCTACATGGAAAGATCAATATCCCGATATCGTATTCTTATCGTCTACCTTTGAGAATGCCGATATAGCAAAAAACATTGTTGAAAAACATCAGTTTAATTGGACTCATTTAGTTGACGATAAACAGTTTTTAAAATGGTTGGGAGGTAAGGGTTACCCCATGACCATTGTAGTTGGCAAAAAAGGGGTAATACGATTGATAGAGAATGGTACGTCGGTTATCCAGAGAGATAATATACTCGAAGCCATAAAAGAGTGTGCAAACGAATAATAGATATAAATAATGAATAGTCCAAATACAAGTAGATTGGGCTATAATTAACTTTAAAATATGATGAAAGGATTGACTGCAAAAGAAGAAGAATTGATGGATTTTTTCTGGAAGAAAGGTCCGCTGTTTGTGAAAGAAATTGTTGCTTTCTATGATGATCCTAAGCCTCATTTCAATACGCTTTCTACGATTGTGAGGGGCTTAGAAGAGAAGGGATACTTGGCTCACCATACATTTGGAAATACTTATCAGTATTATGCCGTAATAAGCGAAAATGAATTTAGTAAAGGTACGTTGAAAAATGTAATCAGTAAATATTTCAATAACTCCTTTTTAAGTGCTGTCTCTTCGCTTGTAAAAGAAGAAGATATATCGCTCGATGATTTGAAACAACTGATCGACGAAGTTGAGAAGGGGCATAAATAAACCAATCATTAAACGAATACTTTATGGGAACCTTATTTATCTATATACTTAAATCGGCTTTTTGCCTCATTCTATTCTACCTGTTTTATCGATTATTGTTGAGTCGTGACACTTTTCACCGGTTCAATCGAATTGCTTTATTAAGCATTATGACTCTGTCTTGTCTTCTTCCTCTGATTGAAATTACAGTAAAGGAACCGACAGAAATATCGCAATCGATGATGTCGTTGCAGCAAATAGTTGATATGTTGATGATGGATGTTACCACAGAGTATGTTACAGTTGAAACAACAGCCATTATACCGGTTGTAAAGAAGAACTACTATATCTATCTACTATTGATCGTTTATTTAGCTGGTTTTGCATTTTTTCTTCTCAGATATACCTATTCTCATATTCGCTTGTTACTGTTGTTAAAATCGGCCGATAAAAGTCAACTGGACGATGGTATAAAACTTTACGTACATAATACCACCTATTCGCCTTTTAGTTGGATGCGACTCATTGTAATATCTAGGGAAGATTTGAATGAGAATGGTCGTGAAGTATTGATACACGAAAAGGCACATATCTGTCATTTGCATTCATATGATATTATATTGGCTGATGTTTGTGCCATATTTCAATGGTTCAATCCTGCCATATGGTTATTAAAGCAGGAGTTGCAAAATATTCATGAATATGAGGCCGATGAAGAGGTGATAAAACAAGGTGTTGATGCAAAGAAATATCAACTATTATTAATAAAGAAAGCTGTTGGCACAAGGCTCTACTCTATGGCCAACAGCTTAAATCACAGTTCACTTAAAAAACGTATTACTATGATGTTAAAAGAAAAATCAAGTCCTTGGGCGAGATTGAAGTATCTGTATGTACTTCCGTTGGCTGCTATCGCAGTATCTGCTTTTGCCCGTCCGGAGATTTCAGAAACGATGGACGAAATCTCTAATGCCAAAATTAGTAATTTATTGGTAAGTAATGAAACTGATGTAACAAAAATTGCGCAAAGTTATGTTGGTGAGAAAGTTTATAGTATAGAGCAAGTTGATAAAACTCCTGTTCCTACTCATGACGATGCCTATTGGAATGCGAACTTAAAATTGCCTGCAACTGAAAAAGAAGGTGAAGTGCTGGCAAGTTTTATAGTCAATAGTAAAGGTGGTGTATCTGATGTAAAGGTTGTTAAGTCGTATTCGCCCGAAGTAGATGCAGCCTATGTGAAGTTTTTAGAAAAGATGCCACAATGGATGGCTGCTCAACTTAATGGTCAGCCGGTGGCATGCAAAGTAGAACTTCCTATGTTGATAAAGAATAGTAAAAGTAAATTGCCGACTAATAGTATGGATGAATCATCTAGCAAAGAACCTCTTGTTATTGTTGATGGTAAAATTCTACCTCACGATCAGTTGAAAACGATTAATCCGTCTGATATTGACAATATTAATGTTATAAAAGGGGATAGTGCTGTGGCTTTGTATGGTGCGAAGGCTGCTCACGGGGCCGTTATAGTATCTTTAAAAAAGGATGCTAAAACTTCCGAAGATAAAATGACTCAATTGGCTGGGAAAATGATTGGTCTCAATGTTGCACCTGATGCACAACAAGCTTCTTCGAACGAAGAGTTTACTGTTAGAGGCAAACGGGGTGGACAACCTTTAGTGCTTGTAGATGGAAAGGTAAGTAGCATGTCGGCACTGAAATCTATTTCGCCCAATAGAATTAAGTCGATTAATGTCTATAAGTCGGGACCCATGGTCGATAAATATGGCGAAAAGGCCAAAGAAGGCATCATTGCTGTTACACTGAAAGATGAAAATGAGATGAAAGATTCGGATCAGAATGATGTGGTAAGTTTAAAGGTCGATCCTGATGTAAACGAAAAAGTTGTAGATGAAGTAAAAAATGTTTTGCGTCGGCAAAATGCAACTAAGCTAAATGTTTCTCAAAGTAATAATTAGTCTCTCTCTTAACTTTACATAAATGAAGGCGGATATTCAACGATTGGATATTCGCCTTTTTGCATCCGGATGGATATCCGTTTATCTCACTGATGCAGCGGTTTTTTGATTTAGATTAAATATTTTCGGATGATTCGTTCGTATATTTGTGAATTATAGCGTTTAATACTAATATAAAATAGAACATGAACACGACATTAAAAACAAGAAGAGTAGAGGTAGTGGATGCCTTACGTGGTTTTGCGGTGGTAGCCATTATGCTACTTCATTTCATCGAACACTTTATTTATGGTGTATACCCTGAAGCCACCACAGAGGTGGGGCAACTAATCAATCAAAGCGTATGGGATGCCCTTTTCTTTGTATTTGCAGGGAAGAGTTACACTATGTTCGCACTTCTTTTTGGTTTTACCTTTGTAATTCAACAGCGCAATCAAGAAAATAAGGGAAAAGATTTTGGTGGTCGTTTTGCTTGGCGGTTGATTTTGCTCATGCTTTTTGCTACCTTGAATGCTGCTTTTTTTCCGGGAGGTGATGTTTTATTGTTATTCGCTATCATGGGATTTGTGATGATACCCTTGCGTAAACTTTCGCAATGTGCTCTTCTGTTTATAGCTTTGGTATTTTTAATTCAACCGATCGAATTATTAGAGTGCATAGGCGTTCATGTTATTCCTACACTTCTCAACGACTCTTATTATCCTACGCTGACTCAAGTAATAAACAGCGGAAACTTCTGGGAGATGATTTGGGCGAATATAACGATAGGGCAGATAGCGAGTTTGTTCTGGGCTGTCGATGCCGGTAGATTGTTGCAAGCACCCGGATTATTTATTTTAGGCATGATTCTTGCTCGTGGCGATTACTTTAATCGTGATATGGGATTTTGGATTAAAACTCTTATCGTAGGTTTTATTAGTAGCTTTGTGTTGTATGTTGCTAAAACATCCTCTTCGGAGTCGTTGCAAGTGATATTTACCATGTGGTATAATATAGCTTTCACCGCCATTTTAGTATCTACATTTGTTGTTATGTATCAGAGTGATGTATTTAAACGTATGACTTATGGGTTGCGTTTTTACGGACGAATGAGTTTAACAAACTATATTAGCCAATCTATCATCGGTAGTCTCATTTTCTTTCCTTATGCATTTGGCTTGGCATCTGTAATAGGTATTGCTTGGAGTTTGGTAATAGGAATAATGGTGATGCTACTGCAAATCATGTTCTGTAAGTGGTGGTTGAGTCATCATAAATTGGGTCCGTTAGAGTATATTTGGCATAAGTTGACATGGATTAAAAAGTAAATATATACTATATAAAAAAACATTGGCTATCTGCTTAAATCATTCTAAGCAGATAGCCAATGTTTTTTGTGATAATATCATTAAAAAATGACGTTTATTTTAGCATTGTATGAGTTGTTGTAGTTATATCCAATTTGCCATCCGGTGTAATTGACACCTACTGCTAAATGTTTTGATACTTGATAATCGTATCCGGCTGAGGCTGATATGGCATAACGAGTTATTTCAAGCTGGTGAGTCTCGGGTTTATTCGACGATACATAATCGTACTTTCTGTCGGTTGTACCAAGACCGGCGGTTGCTTGTACGTATATTTTGTGTCTGTTAATGCTCAATGCATCAAAGCCCATACCTATACCTATCATATAGTCGCGTACACTATTAAACAGTGTGAAACTATAGCTCACTTTGTTGCTTGTATAGCTTGTGTCATGATGACCATCATTGACACCGGCATGAAAGTTTACTACGCCATACCAGCGGTTACTTAAGTAGTGCTTGAACTCGAGACCTACGTTATATCCCTTGTCTGCCCATATCTCAGAAAATTGCTCGTAGCCTCCGAAAATGGCGAATTGAGTAGTTCCTTTTTGCGCATTCATATGACCGATGAATAGCGATAATACTACAATTAATAATAATCTCTTCATAGTGGTTGGGTTGTGTTTTAGTTTATACTACAAAGACTGTTTATTGTAAAATAAAACAGTCTTTATATATTGATTCATATCATTTTTAATCGTTCGCAGATAGCGTGTTAAGACGAATCATTTCGTCAATATAATCTCGATTGTTGCTAAGACGAGGTACTTTATGTTGACCCCCTAATTTGCCACGTCCAGCCAACCAATCGTGGAATAGTCCTTTTCGCGCTATAATAACTTCTAAGGGTTGCAATGCAATGTCTTTCCATCTTTTAGCCTCGTAGTCAGAGTTTACCTCTTTTAGGGTATCATCCAGTATTTTAGCAAATTTATCGATAGAATCGGGCATTTTAGCAAATTCAATCATCCATTGGTGGCGACATTTCGCGTTCTCATCCATAAATACGGGTGCAGCCGAATATTCAGTAATTTGAGCCCCGGTTTCGGCACATGCTTTTGCCAGACCTTTTTCAGCATTGTCAACAATCAACTCTTCTCCAAATGCATTAATGAAATGCTTGGTACGACCTGTGATAACAAACTTATATGGGTCTTTACTCGTGAATTTTACGGTATCTCCTATCATATAGCGCCATAATCCACTTGATGTAGAAATAACAATGGCATAGTTTTTATTGAGTTCGATTTCTTCTAAACAATACGCTTTTGGATTTTCTTTATCTAGCTCTTCTATCGGAACAAATTCATAAAAAACTCCATAGTCAATCATCAGTAGCATTGAAGGATCGTTAAGATCGCTTTGAGTGCCAAAATAACCTTCAGATGCATTATACGTTTCTACATAATGCATTCCTGAAGCTTTAATAACCTGCTTATATTGTTCGCGGTAAGGGGTAAAAGCCACACCACCATGAAAAAATACTTCCAAATTGGGCCATACTTCTTCGAGTGTTTGTTTACCCGTTTTTTCGAGTATTCGCTTAATTAATACCAACATCCATGAGGGTACACCCGATAAGTTGGTCACATCTTTATGAATCGTACCATTAGCAATCGCTTCGATTTTTGTTTCCCATTCATCCATCAAAGCTACCTTTTTGCTAGGTACTCGAACGAGATTGACCAAGGGATTTACATTTTCGATTAAAATTGCCGATAAGTCACCAACCAATCCATGTTTGGTATTGTTATTACTTCGATGGCTTCCTCCTAATATCAGCCCTTTTCCAGAAAAGAGTTTGCTCTTAGGGTTTATGCGGAAATATAAGGCAACAGCATCTTGGCCACCACGATAATGCGTATCCTTTAATGCCTCTTTGCTAACAGGCAAAAATTTGCTTTTATCATTGGTTGTTCCCGAAGATTTAGCAAACCATTGTATGGTAGAAGGCCACAAAATATTTTGTTCGCCATTCAACATTCGCTCAACATATGGTTTTATCTCTTCATAGGTTTGTATCGGAACACGACTTCTAAAATCATGATATGATTGTATCGTGAAATAGTTGTATGTTTCTCCCCATTCGGTATGAGCAGCTTTAGATAAAAGATTCTTCAACACTTGCGATTGAATTTCTCCGGCTTGTGTATTGTAAAGATCTATTTTCTTTAAACGAGAGTCAAATAGGGGTTTAATGAATTGTGTAATGCTCATTTAGAATGCTTCGTCTATTGTTTATCTTGCAAAATTAACTTATTTCTCATTTTTTTCTATCTTTACAACGGAAATATTAGTTAAAAGTTTACGGTTCGATTACATTTTAAATAAATATCCAGATCATGAGAATAGGTATATTAACATCAGGTGGCGACTGTCCGGGTATAAATGCAACTATACGGGGTGTTTGCAAGACGGCAATTCACCATTATGGAATGGAAGTAATGGGCATACACAGTGGTTTTCAAGGGTTACTAACCAAAGATGTCGAATTGTTTACCGATAAATCTCTTTCGGGCTTGCTCAATATGGGCGGTACGATACTAGGAACATCGCGCGAAAAGCCCTTTAAAAAGGGTGGAATGACCGAAGATGGAATTCATAAACCTTCACTTATTGTCCAGAATATGGCCGAGTTGGGTATCGATGCTCTGGTATGTATCGGTGGAAATGGAACTCAAAAAACAGCAGCTAAATTTGCAGCAATGGGAGTGAATATTGTTTCTGTGCCCAAAACCATCGATAATGATATTTGGGGAACCGATATCTCTTTTGGATTTGATACTGCCGTAAGCATTGCCACCGATGCAATTGACCGTTTGCACTCGACAGCCAGTTCGCATAAACGTGTGATGGTAATAGAGGTAATGGGGCATAAGGCAGGATGGATTGCACTATATTCGGGGATGGCCGGTGGTGGCGATATTATTCTTTTACCCGAAATACCATATAACATAGAAAGTATTTGCGATGTGATTCACAATCGTGTAAAGCGTGGAAAAACATATACCATTGTTGTAGTGGCAGAGGGCATTAAAACGGATGGTAAAAAACGCCCTGCCGAATATATCGCTCAAAAAATAGAGGAGTGTACTGGCATTGAAACTCGAGAAACAGTGTTAGGTTATATCCAACGAGGAGGTTCGCCTACACCCTTCGATCGAAATTTATCGACACGTATCGGCGGACATGCGACTGAACTAATTGCAAATGGCGAGTTTGGTAGGATGGTGGCTATGAAAGGTGATGAAATATCATCTATTCCTTTATCGGAAGTGGCAGGTAAATTAAAACTAGTCACTGAATCGCACGATTTGATTGTGCAAGGTCGTAGAATGGGAATTTGCTTTGGGTAACCCCTTTTTAATTTGCCGATTCAATAGCCGTTTCTGCTATTTTATTATGCGTAGATTCGGCTTCATCTATTGCTGAGCTTTCAAGTTCGCCGGCTTTAATTTCTTCTTTGGTGATGGTGTGGTCGGGCGATTCAATCATAGGGAGTTTATTATTTTTGGCTTTTTTTACCTCTTCATTAAAATCTTCATCCATCAGTTTGTCTAAAGCCATTTGCGCAGCATGTTGTTGCGACTCCTTTTTCGAGTATCCTACACCTGTACCTGCCGAAAGACCTTCGACACGAATCTCTGTTTGAAATACCGGATTGTTTTCACTATCATACGATTGCTCAATCAACTCGAAAGATACTTCCATCTTGTTTTTTTGGCTCCATTCAATCAATTTCGATTTGAAATTGACCTCTTTCTTCGATAGTTTTTCAATGTCGATAAAAGGCGTTATAATGCGCTTTTCAACAAAATCTTTGCATCGCAAATAACCTTGATCTAAATAAATAGCCCCAATAAATGCTTCGAAAGCATTCCCATACATATAACTGTTGTGCGATGAAGAGCGAGAAGCAAATTTTATTAGCTTATCTAAACCAATTTCGACGGCCAGTTTATTGAGGGTTTCGCGTTGAACAATTTTCGAGCGGGTATTGGTCAAAAAACCCTCACGTTTACCTTTGAATCGTTCGTATAGAATATCTGCAACAATTGCATCCAAGATGGCATCTCCTAAGAACTCAAGGCGCTCATTGTTGACGAGTTTTCCCTCTTCAGAGCGTTGGGTAATAGATTTATGCAATAAGGCTTGTTCGTACAATTCGATGTTGCGTGGGTAGAAACCAAGTATATTATAAAAACAAAGATAAGAGTCCCGCTTTTTATTAAACAGGACTCTTATCTTATCTATTTGGTTACGTAACACTTGTTATTCAGCGTATTTCTTAAAAATAACACAAGCATTGTGTCCACCAAAACCAAAAGTGTTTGATAACGCTACGTTCACTTCACGTTTCTGTGCTTTGTTGAAAGTGAAATTAAGATCGTAGTCAATGTTTTCGTCGTTATCTCCCTCTTCGTGGTTGATCGTTGGAGGAATAATACCATTCTGAATAGCAAGAATACTTGCAATCGATTCAATGGCACCGGCAGCACCCAAAAGATGACCAGTCATTGATTTTGTAGAGCTAATATTTAGCTTGTAAGCATGTTCGCCAAATACCTCTTTGATTGCTTTTGCTTCAGATATATCGCCTACAGGAGTCGATGTACCGTGTACGTTGATATAATCTACTTCATTTGGGTTCATTTCTGCATCTTCTAGTGCGTTAAGCATTACAAGACGTGCACCCAATCCGTCAGGATGAGAAGCTGTTAAGTGATATGCATCACCCGACATACCTACACCTGCTACTTCTGCATAGATTTTTGCTCCACGTGCTTTTGCGTGTTCTAGCTCTTCGAGAACCAAACATCCACCACCTTCTCCCATCACAAAACCATCGCGGCTAGCGCTAAATGGGCGAGATGCTCTAGTGGCATCATCATTGCGAGTAGAAAGTGCATGCATGGCGTTAAATCCGCCTACACCGGCAATTCCGATTGCTGCTTCAGCACCACCCGAAACAATTGCGTTACATTTTCCTAAGCGAATTAGGTTGAATGCATCAGCAATAGCGTTGGTTGAAGTAGCACATGCAGAACATGTAGCATAGTTAGGACCATGAAAGCCATACATGATTGAAATTTGACCGGCAGCAATATCCGAAATCATTTTCGGAATGAAGAATGGATTGAATTTAGGACCTCTTTCTTTGTTTTCGTAGTAGTTTCCAACCTCTTGTTCGAATGTGTGAATACCACCAATACCTGCACCAAAGATTACCCCGATTCTATTCAAATCTTCTTTCTCGATGTCAAGACCTGAATCTTCAACAGCTTCTTTCGCTACTGCTACTCCAAACTGTGTATACAAGTCCATTTTACGAGCTTCTTTACGATCAATATATTTGGTTGCATCGAAGCCTTTCACTTCACATGCAAATTGTGTTTTGAATTGTGAAGCGTCGAAATAAGTAATAGGCCCTGCTCCACTAACCCCATTCACAAGATTGTCCCAGAATTCAGGAACAGTATTACCAATAGGAGTAATGGCGCCAAGACCCGTTACTACAACTCTTTTTAATTCCATAACTAAAAGTTCGGGATTACTTATTTAGCGTGAGCTTCGATATATGTTACAGCGTCACCAACAGTACCGATCTTTTCAGCTTGGTCATCTGGAATAGAAATACCAAATTCTTTTTCAAATTCCATGATTAATTCTACAGTGTCAAGAGAGTCAGCACCTAAATCATTTGTGAAGCTAGCTTCGTTAGTAACTTCTGATTCTTCAACGCCTAATTTATCTACGATAATAGCTTTTACTCTTGATGCAATTTCAGACATAACTTTAAGATTTTAATTAATAAATAGTTTTATTTCTTTAAATTTGCGGTGCAAAGGAATAAATATTTATTGTTCTGAGCAAATATTTGATTAAATAAATGCAATCTTTTGCACA
>DKPN01000008.1 GCA_002471195.1 Bacteroides sp. UBA7333 | reverse complement strand
GACGAGGGACACCAAGGCTCCCAGGAGTGGAAGCCTAACCTTCATGCCCATATCGTGTTCGATTGGATCCAGGACAACGGCAAATCCTGTAAGCTCAATCGGCAGCACATGGCGGAGCTTCAGACCCTGTTATCCCAATCCCTGAAGATGGAGAGAGGGCAGAGTTCCGACTTGAGGCATTTAGACGCCATCCAGTACAAGAACGATAGGGAAAAAGAAAAGCTGGAGAAGCTACACAAGGAAATAAAAAGCACCGAGATAAAGAAATCTATCAAAGAAACCGCTAACAACGGAATTAAGGCTATTTCCAAGGGCTTTGAGAAGACAAAGGATTTTTTTGGAGCAACTATCAACGATAAAGATAAAAATCGCTTAGAGGGCGAAAATCAAGCCTTACAGAGCGAATTACAAAAGACAAAGCAAGAACTATCACAAAAGAGCGTTGATTTAGCGCAAGAACAAAGCCGAAGCCAATACAATACACAACGAGCAAGCAAGTACATGAGCGAGGCTCGAGAACTCAAGGAGAATCTCAACGTAGTATCCAACGAGTTAAAGCAGCTCGGACGACACTTCACACCTGAGCAGCTTCAATCCATCAAAGAGAGATATCCGACCATTGGCGGGGCGATGGAAAAAGGACGCGAACAGGAAAGAAACCAATCCAGAGGGAGAGGCCTCTAATAGGCTACTTGTCGTTATAGTGTCCTAAAGCTGACAAGACAAAAACCGTTACTACATCCTCGTGTATCGTATACCTCAAACGGTTCTTCTTATCCAATCTCCTTGACCAGATACCATCGGTAAACTTCAATTGTTCTGGCTGTCCGCTTCCTTGTCTGGGATTCTCGGATAGCTCCCTGAAGATAACCTCAATTTTCTTGATCGTGGCTTTGTTCCCCGACTTGTGAATCTTGCGCAGATCTTCTCGAGCGTCCGAGGTGATGTTTACAGAATACTTTCCCATATATTCTCCATGTTTTCAATCCGGATGGTTTTCCCCTCTCTTATTTCCTCAAATCCTCGTCCTATGGATTCGATTTCTTTTTTTGTGAGGAAATCCTCGTCGGACGGGGTAAAAATGGCAACAGGGGCTTTATTTCGCCTCGAAACAAGGACTATCTCCTTTTCCGCCAACTCAAAATACTTCTTTTGGTTCGCCCTGAATTCACGGGTTGTTATTATCTGCATGATCCGATTAATTGATTTTAAAGCAAATGTAGGGGTAAAAAAAACAAAAAGCAAACATTTGTGTACCTATTTGTGTACACGAACCAAATAAAACTTAAATACTACCGCACTGCGTTTGCTTTACCTTTTCTTTTTCTCCTGTTTTCTTTCCCTATCGTTTTTGTGTCCGAATGGAGTGCGAAGCACCCCTATAAACATCTTTTCTTCTCAAAAAAGTAGGACATATTTACTAAAGTAATTTTTAGTACCTTTTGAGTACCTTTTTCGGCATAGCTGAAACCCCCATGAATAAAGGGTTTGCGGAGGGCTATTGTAAGGAAATTCCGACCTATTGTAAGGAAATTCCGACCTACTGTAAGAAAATTCCGCTTTTTTTGCCCTATTGTAAGTATATGTATTGTAAGTTATGTTTTTATTTACTTACTTTGCATCCGTAAACATGTAAATCTATATTCTATGGCAGAGAAAAAAGATCAAATTATGCTCGCACAAGACAATCTATTGACACAATCAAGACAGGATTTTTCAGTTATTGAAAAACGTTGTCTGTATCAAATCATCAGAGAAGTAAGAAATCGCTATATTGATAGCAATACAGGGAATAAAGACCTATTCGACAATATGTATTTGGAATTACCCCCCTCTACCCTTGCAACTCTCGGAGATGAAGCGAAAGACGTTTATAAAGCATTGAAAAGATTAGCCCAAAAGGATATTGAGATAGAAACGGAAGATTATTGGGTTTATACCCATTGGATATTACAGGCGAAACACGATAAGAAAAGAAATGTCTACACAGTTGATGTTTCAAGGGATATAATGCCTTTTCTTGTTGAGCTTGCAACCGAATTTACAACCTATGATTTAACGGTGGCTATCAGCCTTAAAAGTACCTATTCACAAAGGTTTTACGAATATTGCAGTCAATACAAAAACAGAAATAAATCATTTTTCTTTACCGTTGAAAAGCTCCGAGAAATGCTCATGCTTGAAAACAAATATCCCAATATTGCACACTTCAAACAATACGTTTTAGATGTCGCCCAAAAGGAGATTAAAGACCTCTACGACAAAGGACAGTGTGAGCTTTGGTTTGAGTACAAAGTTAAGGACACAGACAAAAGAAAAATACTATCTTGGTTCTTTATCATCCACACAAAAGAAGATGAACAAAACAGAGTTGATTATCAGAGTGTAAACGCTTGCCTGCAAAGGGTTTCAAGCATTTTAGATACTTTCTTTCCTCGTGATAAGAAGTACATC
Source organism: Bacteroides sp. UBA7333 (assembly GCA_002471195.1). GTDB lineage: Bacteria > Bacteroidota > Bacteroidia > Bacteroidales > Bacteroidaceae > Bacteroides. The sequence continues at coordinate 1,900 of DKPN01000008.1, read as the reverse complement.
AAAAGAGTTATTCAAGCGGTACAGTTACGCCCCGATATCGCTATGGAGTTGGTCGATAAGCTCGATAAAAAAGTTATGGACTACGATAAAAAAGAAATACCCCCTATTATCCGCTATGTGCTTAATTCAGATTACGGAATAAGATAACCAGAAGTTAAATAAGGACGATATCCTTAATGTTTAACTTTTATATGTTGCATTTTACTTATTTTATTTACATATTGCAAATTATAAACCTTAAAAAAATATCGTTATGCAAAAGATTTATTTATTACTCACTCTTATTTTTTTATTTTCTTGCAATAATCAAGAAGAAGTTACAAAAGATGACAATCAACAGATTGACTATATTAAATTTGGCAAGGAATTGGCCGCTGTTCACAACGAAGGATTGACATTTGTTTATAATGATTTAAAAAATGCAACAACAAGGGCTTCGTTTCGGGATAAATCTGCCATAAACAATCTTGTTTTAGGATCTATTGAAAAATTCCTATCTGAGCAAGAACTAACTCGTTCAGAATCAGTTGGCGGAAATATTTTAGATTGTAGCACTCCGATTGAAGAGATAGCAAAGGCGTTATCTCCTAAAGAGTCCTATTTTATAAATAAAGCCTTATCCATAAGTACAAATGAAGATGATATAGAAAAGCTCTTATTAGAGGTCAGTAAAGATAATGAGCTAACAGAAGAAAGTAAATTATCCGTTATTTGTTTCATTACAACATTATGCGAATCAACTAAGTATTGGGATAAGAATTTAATTGAATGGGATTCATTAACAGGTAAAGTATATACACGATCAGCTGCTACAGTTGCTGTTGCAGATGCTTGGTGGGCATATCAAGGACTAATGGCTTCTGGACTAAATATTTTTGTAGGTGCTGGGTCAGCTATACTTGCTTCTGCATGTACGGCTATTTTCTAGAATATAAATCAACTATGAATAAAAAAACTCAAGACTGTTTAAACTACGGTTCATTATCTGTAGCAATATTCATTATGATAATTTTCATTCTTGTTCTGATTTCTTCTATCAGCAAAGGCATTAACTATTGGGAGGTCGTTAGGTTGGATGATGAAAAGTATGGTGAGGTTTGGTTTGCTTTTTATATGGTATTATGGACTTCTGCCAGTTTTTGCATTGGGTACTACTCTAGAAAAAGGTTCCTTGCTAAAAAAGAGTATTACAAAAAACAAACTCCAATAATTGAAGAAAGAAAATTCAATCTAGAGTTCAGAAAATACTATATCTCAAAAAAAGCAAGAATGTTAATTCCAGTTTTCTTATCAGCCATTCCTTTGTATCTTTTAGGCTATGTTAAAGATGGGATCAAGATACTTGATATAATTGTCGTCTCCTTATTGCTAAGTTGTGCTATTATTTGTTTTATTTTACACTACAAGTATCAAATGAAATAATAATGATAAAGCTACAACCTTAATGCGATAATGCAAATAAAGTTGTAGCTTTGTCTTTTTATCTATGCAGTGTATAGTTATAGCACACTATAACTAGCACGCTAGTTGTGTGCAGGGGATTGCATCCCCTTGACCCCTTAAAGCCCCCAAAAGAATGGCAGCAACAAGCATCAATATTCAGCCGATAAAAAGCGGCTCGGAACTTCACAACACCAGAGCCAAAGAGCTCGATTATGTTCGTTCGGAACTTAGCCACCTCAACGAGAGCTGGCAGATCGACTCCGTACAAAACAGGCTTGAGTCAATCAAAGAAAAAGTCAAGTCCGGCACAGGGAGAAGCCTCCAGAAAAAAGCGACTCCCATTCGTGAGGGTGTTATCGTGATCAATAAGCACACCACCATGGATCAGCTTCAGGAGTTCGCCCAGAAAGCAGAACAGAAGTTTGGCATTAAAGCGATCCAAATTCACATGCACAAG
>DKPN01000042.1:25307-25576 GCA_002471195.1 Bacteroides sp. UBA7333 | reverse complement strand
CAATAGATTCATTTATATATCAAACAGAGTAGTACATTCAAACCTACTAATAATGAGCGTTTTATAATATGGACGAAAAACACAAGAAAAAAGTCATTTGTTTTTTTAAAATATCATTCCCAAATTTGCATACGTAGAAGTTTTGCTTAGTTAATAAATGTATTATAGCCGCTATGAGTGATTCCAATCATGTCGGGCTATGGAATCGTTGTCTCGATATCATTAGAGACAACGTACTAGAGTCTGCCTATAAAACTTGGTTTGTACCT
>DKPN01000042.1:24766-25080 GCA_002471195.1 Bacteroides sp. UBA7333 | reverse complement strand
CAAGTCCCCAGTCAGTTCTTTTATGAATTCTTAGAAGAGCAGTATGTGGATTTATTACGTCGTACGTTGTATAAGGTTATTGGTGAAGGAACCAAGCTGATGTATAACGTAATGGTAGATCGTACATCCGTACCTAACCAAACCATTAATCTCGAAGCAACTAATCGCTCAACTGCAATACCTCAAAACGGAGCTGTTCGCAACAACGGTAATAAAGCTCCTACCATACTTAATGCACCGGCACCTCAAGATTTAGATCCACATCTTAATCCAAATTACAATTTCGAAAACTTTATTGAAGGCTATAGCAATAA
>DKPN01000042.1:19851-24586 GCA_002471195.1 Bacteroides sp. UBA7333 | reverse complement strand
TTTATTGAAGGCTATAGCAATAAATTATCGAGAAGTGTAGCAGAAGCTGTAGCTAAAGATCCTGCCGGAACAGCATTTAATCCTCTATTCATACATGGTGCATCGGGTGTAGGTAAAACTCACTTGGCTAATGCAATCGGTACAAGAATCAAAGAGGTGTATCCTGAAAAAAGAGTACTATACGTTTCAGCCCATCTTTTCCAGATACAATATACCGACTCAGTCCGTCATAACACAACCAACGATTTTATAAACTTTTATCAAACTATTGATGTGCTCATTATCGATGACATACAGGAGTTTGTTGGAGTAACTCGTACACAAAACACATTCTTCCATATCTTCAACCATTTGCATCAAAACGGCAAGCAGTTAATCTTAACTTCAGACCGCGCTCCGGTGCTTTTACAAGGTATGGAAGACCGACTACTAACGCGCTTTAAATGGGGTATGGTAGCCGAATTAGAGAGACCAACAGCAGATCTTAGAAAAGACATTCTGCGCAATAAAATTCACCGTGACGGATTACAATTTCCATCAGAGGTTATTGACTACATTGCAGAAAACGTAAATGAAAGTGTACGTGATTTAGAAGGAATTGTGATTGCCATTATGGCACGTTCAACTATCTTCAATAAGGATATTAACCTAGATTTGGCAAAGTTAGTTGTGCACGGTAGCGTACGCAATGAAACCAAGGCAATTAGTATTGAAGATATCATTAATACTGTTTGTAAACACTTTGGTTTAGAAACGGCTGCTATTCATACCAAGTCAAGAAAAAGAGAGGTTGTACAAGCACGTCAGGTAGCTATGTATTTAGCCAAAGAAAACACAGAACTATCTACTTCGAAGATTGGTAAATTCATTGGAGGTAAAGACCATGCAACTGTGCTTCATGCTTGCAAAACAGTAAAAGGTCAATGCGAAGTTGATAAGTCTTTCAGAACAGATATTAGTAGCATTGAGTCTACTTTAAAACAAAAGAAATAAGAAATCAATGACCTTATTATATCAACCTGTACTCTATAATGTTAGAGTACAGGTTTTTTATTGCGCTACATCATCGATTGCCAAAAACGAAAGCGGCAACAAATTATTTATTGCTACCGCTACACAAATCAACCCACTATAGGATTAACCCATAAATCCTTGTTTCTTTAATATTTTCAGTAAGTTTTCAGACATGAACTCATTGTCTTTCTTAGTATATCGCACCTCGGTGAACACTTGAGCCAAACTACTCTTCTGATTTTGAGCCACAAACTCCTTATTAGCCTCCAACGATTCCTTATAGGCATAGATATCATCAATCATACTAGGCGTATAGTCATGATAGTGCTCGTTATGAATAAGCGCACTAATAGGCAAACGATCGGTTTGTTCAGGAAGCTCTTCAGGGTAACCTACCGTAATAGTAGTTACCGGAAAAACCAATTGAGGCAACCCAAGCGTATCAATAATCATTTGCGGGTTATAAGTAGTCGTTCCCAAATAGCAAATGCCCAATCCAGCCTCTTCAGCTAAAGTGCAAAAAGTTTGTGCAACCAGCAAAGCATCCATAGCGGCATTAAAGAAAGACATAAAATTATTGTATCCAGGCTCTGCATCGCGTTGTTGACACCACAAAGAAAAGCGTCGGAAGTCGGCACAAAAAGTCAATACCACAGGAGCACCTTTCACCATCGGCTGATTGAAGTGTGCCGGCGCTAATTTCTCTTTCATTTGAGCCTCACGAGACACTACCACGCTATACAATTGCATTCCACCCATAGTTGAAGCCCGGAATGAAGCTTCAAGCAAATCATTTAACATTTCAGGAGAAATATCTTTTTGTAAGTATCTCCTTACGGTTCTACGTTCTTTTACGCTATTTATCATAACATTTTTCTTGCAAATATATAAAAACTTATTCACCGACCACACATTACCATGTTAAATAGATTATCTTTTTGGAAAACTTAAAGCATATCACAAAAACAAATTTAAGCTGATAATCAATACAATAAATAAACAAAGCGGATAACTAACACCTGTTGATAAATAAATATTCTTATTTATTTTGATATACCAGAAATGATTTATAGATTTGCAAACACATTTGTTAAGGAATAAGTAAACTTCTACACTAATTACTTATTTAAAAAATCTATCAGTGGAAAAACAGGTCTATTCTTACGAGGAAGCCTTTGAAGAATCTTTACGATATTTTCAAGGGGATGAGTTGGCTGCAAGAGTTTGGGTCAACAAGTATGCAGTAAAAGATTCTTTTGGAAACATCTACGAGAAGTCGCCAAAAGACATGCATTGGAGAATTGCGAATGAAGTGGCGCGCATCGAGGCTAAGTATAAAAATCCTCTTAGTGCGCAAGAGCTATTCGATTTATTAGATCACTTTAAGTATATCGTTCCGCAAGGAAGCCCTATGACCGGAATAGGAAACGATTTCCAGGTTGCCTCACTATCCAATTGTTTTGTGATTGGTATTGATGGAGCTGCCGATTCATATGGTGCTATCATCAAAATTGATGAGGAACAAGTACAGTTAATGAAAAGACGTGGTGGCGTAGGTCATGATCTATCACATATACGTCCTAAGGGGTCGCCTGTCAAAAACTCAGCGTTGACCTCAACAGGATTAGTTCCATTTATGGAACGCTACTCAAACTCAACCCGCGAAGTGGCTCAAGATGGTCGTCGTGGTGCTTTGATGCTTAGCGTTTCAATTAAGCACCCCGATTCTGAAGCATTTATTGATGCAAAAATGACAGAAGGCAAAGTAACCGGCGCAAATGTTTCGGTAAAGCTGGATGATGCATTTATGCAAGCAGCTGTTGATAAAAAACCTTATGTTCAAAGATATCCAATTGATGCCGAAGAACCAACGCTAACGAAAGAGATTGATGCTGAAAATCTTTGGAAAAAGATTGTGCACAATGCATGGAAGTCGGCCGAACCGGGTGTTTTATTCTGGGACACCATCATCCGCGAGTCAGTGCCCGATTGTTATGCAGATTTAGGTTATAAGACTGTATCGACCAATCCGTGTGGCGAGATTCCACTTTGCCCATACGACTCATGTCGCTTGTTGGCCATCAACTTATATTCATACGTTATCAATCCGTTTACTCCACAGGCTAAGTTTGATTTTGAATTATTCAAAAAGCATGTAGAACTAGCTCAACGTATCATGGATGATATCATTGATTTGGAGTTAGAGAAGATTGAACGCATTATTGATAAAATCAACGCTGACCCCGAGAACGTAGAGGTAAAAAGAACCGAACTTAAGCTTTGGGAGAAAATTTATAAGAAAAGTGCTCAAGGACGCCGCACCGGTGTGGGCATCACAGCCGAAGGCGATATGCTTGCTGCGTTAGGATTGCGTTACGGTACAGAAGAGGCTACAGAGTTTTCTGAACAAGTACACAAGACAGTAGCAATCAACGCTTACCGCTCATCGGTACAGATGGCAAAAGAGCGTGGAGCATTCGAGGTGTACAATACCGAAAGAGAGCAAAACAACCCATTTATCAATCGTTTGCGCGAGGCCGATCCTCAGATGTATGAAGATATGGTAAAATATGGTCGCCGCAACATTGCTTGTTTAACTATTGCTCCTACCGGTACAACAAGTTTGATGACTCAAACCACATCGGGTATTGAGCCTGTATTCTTGCCAGTATATAAGCGCCGCCGCAAAGTAAACCCCAATGATACCAATGTTCGTATTGACTTTGTTGATGATACGGGTGATGCTTTCGAAGAGTACATTGTGTTCCATCACAAGTTTGTGACTTGGATGGAGGCTAACGGCTATGATCCTTCAAAACGTTACACGCAAGAAGAAATTGACGAGTTGGTAGCTAAATCGCCATACTACAAAGCGACTTCGAACGATGTAGACTGGTTGATGAAGGTTAAGATGCAAGGTCGTATTCAGAAATGGGTAGACCACTCTATCAGCGTAACCATCAACTTACCAAACGATGTAGACGAAGAGTTGGTTAACCGCTTATACGTTGAAGCTTGGAAGTCGGGATGTAAGGGATGTACCGTTTATAGAGATGGATCGAGATCGGGTGTATTGATTTCAACCAAATCAGATAAGAAGTCGGACTTGCCTCCTTGTAAACCACCTACGGTAGTAGAAACTCGCCCGGCAGTGCTCGAGGCAGACGTGGTACGTTTCCAAAACAACAAAGAGAAGTGGGTAGCTTTGGTAGGTTTGCTCGACGGACATCCTTACGAAATCTTTACCGGTTTACAAGACGATGATGAAGGTATTTTCATCCCCAAAACGGTTTCGATGGGTAGAATTGTAAAAAGCCTAGACGAACATGGCAACAAACGATATGACTTCCAGTTTGAAAACAAACGTGGCTATAAGATGACCATTGAGGGACTATCTGAGAAGTTCAATAAGGAGTATTGGAACTATGCTAAGTTGATTTCGGGGGTATTGCGTTATCGCATGCCTATTGAACAGGTTATCAAACTAGTTAGCTCGCTCGAACTAGACAGCGAAAACATCAATACATGGAAGAATGGTGTAGAACGTGCACTGAAGAAATACATTCAAGATGGAACTGCTGCCAAAGGTAAGAAGTGTCCGAATTGCCAAAACGAAACTTTGGTATATCAAGAAGGGTGCTTGATTTGCACCACTTGTGGAGCTTCACGCTGCGGATAAGCCGAACCATAGTGAACTCATGTAATAAAAGCAAGAGGGGCT
>DKPN01000042.1:597-19643 GCA_002471195.1 Bacteroides sp. UBA7333 | reverse complement strand
AGCCCCTCTTGCTTTTATTACATATCAGTTTATTGCAACATATTCTCTTGTGCCATTGCACGGTTAAACTTAGCCAACTGTTGATCGGCAGGTTTCGATAAGTCAATTTGAATGTCAACCTCGCCATTAGCTTCTGAATTAATCTTCAGCATAATACCTTTTTTCTTTTCAAAGTCGATGCCATTAAGATTGAACGACACTGCTCCATCTCGCCAATACCCCGACAAATCATCGAAGTTATTGTAACGAAGCTCCAAATAAACGTAATCAGGATTATCACCGGTTACAGACTCTCCTTGCACCAAACTAATCAAATGTTTCTCTTTCACCGGCACATTTTGGCGGAAGATAATGTTCATATACCCATTGCTTACCCAAAGATCACCTTTCATTATCACAATAGGATCATTGCCAAAGCTTTCAGAATTTTCGGGTGTTAGTTCCTGCACAGTTTTAGTCAAGATAGGATAAATAGCTTCTAGTTTAATAGCCATATCATATCCCTCATAATTGTCGACCAAAGGGTTAAAGTAAGAAATTACTCGTTCGCCATTAACGGGTTTATACCAGCGAGCATCATCCGCTGCAAGCCATAGTGTACCAAATCGATCAGAGTCGAGGTAATAAGTATTACCACTTAGCACACGAACCGTAGCCCAGCTAGCCCCCATATCCCCTATCGAATAGCCATCATTATCGTCACACGATTGAAAAGTAGTTGTCGCCAAGAAAAACAATAAGGCACTCAATGCCCATTTCAAATTCTTCATATTATTTGTATTTTTTAAAGTTGATTCTATTTATATAAATAACCAGAAGTGTGTTTTACTGCATCAAGCAACTATTTACCAAAGAAAAAACATCCATGAAAGCTATTTTTATCACATTTTTTTACCCTATATACAACTCCGACCATTGAGCATTAAAATAGTGCAGAAGGGTCCGCACCGTGGTACTGATCCTTCTGCACAGTAGTGCGCCTTAAGCCGCACTAAATTAAAAAGTATTTTTTGTCTTGAAAAAGAAAGAGAATTAGAGTAAAGCTACCCTTTTTTTCTCTCTTTCAGCAGCGTTATCATCTGTTGAGCAGCGTGACGCGGTGCACCCGGTTCGCCCAAGCGCTGACGCAGTTCTTGGTAGCCGTCTCTCATTTTATTTTTATAATCGGCATTGCAAAGCAGTAGCTTCAGCTCCGCTTGCACGTTTGACACCGTCATGCCATCGGCCACTAGCTCTTTCACTACCTCGCGTCCCACAATCAAATTGACCAATGAGATGTAGGGCACCTTAAGCACACATTTGCGCAGCAGCGAAACCAGTTTACCAAAGTTCATGTAGTAGCACACCACCTGCGGAGTATCAAACAGTGCAGTTTCGAGTGTAGCCGTGCCCGAAGTCACCAAAGCAGCCTCAGCAAAGCGCAGCACATTGTAAGTCTGGTTAAACACAAGCTTCACCTGGCTCCCCTTTAAGTAGCAATCGTAATATTGGGCAGTCATTGAGGGAGCTCCAGCCAGCACTAGTTGATATTCGGGGAAAGCCGATGCAGCCTCAATCATCTTCGACAGGTTATCTTTTATCTCCTGTTTACGGCTACCGGCGAGAATGGCAATAATGGGTTTATCCTCTAACCCATTATCGGCTATAAACTGTTGGCGAGAGGTATGGTCGTTGTGCAAAAAGTCAGTCACCTCATCCATTGTAGGATTGCCCACATAGCTCATGGGATAGCCATGCTTTTTTTGAAAGAAATCCACTTCAAAAGGTAGAATCGAAAAGAGTCGATCTACGTCTCGCTTTATGTTCTTAATGCGATATTCTTTCCAAGCCCATATTTTAGGAGCAATGTAGTAATAGATGGGAATCTCTGTATTAGCATGAACAAAGTTGGCTATTTTCAGATTAAAGCCCGGATAGTCTACAAGAATCAATACGTCGGGCTGCCACCTCACGATATCTTGTTTGCAATATTCCATATTATTAAGAATGGTACGTAAATGGAGCAAAACGGGAATAATGCCCATATAGGCCAGGTCGCGATAGTGCTTCACTAGCGTACCACCAACAGCAGCCATTAAGTCTCCACCAAAAAAACGAAACTCGGCATCGGTATCTTTTTCTTTGATGGCCGACATTAAATGTGAAGCGTGAAGATCGCCCGAAGCCTCTCCTACAATCAGGTAATATTTCATCGTTTATCAGTTTTCAGTTTTAAAACCATTCCGACATTTCACGCATAAAGTGATACCCGGTCATGTCGATATGAATAGGTGTGATAGCTGCATAGCCATGATGCAAAGCCCAGCGATCTGTTTTATGATTGTCGGGCTCGGTATCTTCAAAGCTACCTGCCAACCAGTAGTAGTTATCGTCTCCTTTACGCGGACAAGGTTCCCACTCTTGTGTCCAATATCCTTTGGCTTGTTCGCAAATTTTAATTCCTTTAATATCTTCAGTATTGGGGAAGTTCACATTTAGACAAGTCTGTGGTGGCAATCCTTTTTCTAAAACCTTCTGAGCTATTTGACGAACATAAACCTCGGTTGCACTGAAATCGGCATCGGGGTTATGACTACAGATAGAGTAACCAATGGAAGGAATACCACCCAAACAGCCCTCGATTACTACTCCCATTGTGCCCGAATAGTGTACATTGGTAGCCGAATTGTCACCATGATTGATTCCACTGACAATCAAGTCGGGCTTACGACCATCCAAGATGGCATGCATAGACAGTTTGACACAGTCGGTAGGTGTGCCCGAACATCGATAGATGGTAACTCCTACATCTTGACGTACCAATTGGTAGTGCACGGGTTGAACCACCGTGATGGCACATCCGCTTCCTGAGCGTGCTGCATCAGGCGCTACTACTACTATATCACCTAGCGGAGATAAATATTTAATTAGTTCCTGTATTCCTTTTGCCATATACCCATCATCATTCGAGATGAATATCAAGGGGCGCTTTTCTTCCATAAAAGTATCATTGTATTTGCGACAAAAGTAACAAAAACATTTAGAATGAAGCTTTTTATTACTTCTCTTACTTTCTAGATATTTTAATCAGGTAGTCTATTTCGCCCTTATAGTATATGATAAATGCTCTATTTATCTTATCAATTTAATAAGCTGAAGAGAATCTGGCTACAAATTATTTTTATGCACGAAGAGTTGTAGCTTCAAACCATTTATTCTATCTTTCCATTCTATTTAGACATAGCCACTGCCAAAATTGAGTTCAATCAATAAAGAAACATTCAACCACAGACAGCATTGACTATTATTAATGTAACAAGGAAGATTATGAAAAGAGGATTTATCATCATCTGTAGTTTGGCGCTATTGTGCTTAACTAGTTGTGTAAAAGAGGAAGCTAGAACAATAGATGGCTATTCGATTGTGAATGTAGGCGATCAGTTACCAATGTTTTCTGTTGTCGATAATCGGGGTAACACCATAAGCAATGAATCACTCAAAGGCGGCTATGCTTTCATTCTTTTTTTCTATACTCCCTGCCCGGATTGTCAACGAGCACTTCCTATTCTCAACAGCTTATATAATACCTATGCAGACAATCCACAACTGAAATGGATATGCATAGGACGCTCTGAACCACAAAACAATGTAGATGATTATTGGGCAGCTCATCAGTACACCATTCCCTACTCTTACCAAACCGACCGTACGGTTTATAGCTTATTTGCGTCACAAGGCATCCCGCGACTATACCTAATCAACCCCGAAGGAGTAGTTATCAACCAATACAACGATTTTAATTTTCCCACCGAGAGCGACCTTGAAAACCAAATAGCGAATTGGCTAAAATAAACCTTCTAAAACACCCGTATTCCACATTCACAGACTCATCTTATTCATCGCTAAAATGCGTGAAACATTGCATGGTTTATGTTAATAAGTTACTGATTATTAAATATGGTAGACCAATTACAACCGTGAAACAAATAAATAATTATATTTGCAAACCTAGTAACCGAGACTTTAGCAGAGTAAGCAAAGCCACCAGTTATTAACAAAAGAGGTGACTTATCAACAGAAAACGAAAAGTTTCTATTTTTTAATAGGTACGCAAAGGATTTATCATTTATTTCGCAAGCAGTTACAACGAAATTGAATAATATGGGAAAAATAATTGCTTTGGCAAATCAAAAGGGGGGTGTGGGCAAAACTACGACAACCATTAACCTTGCAGCTTCTCTTGCTACACTCGAAAAAAGAGTATTGGTAGTTGATGCAGACCCGCAAGCAAATGCCTCATCCGGTTTGGGAGTAAATATCAAGCAATCAGAATGTACTATTTATGAATGTATCGTAGACAAAGCAAATGTTCAAAATGCCATTTTGAGCACAGCCATTAGTACGCTCAAGGTCATCTCCTCTCACATTAATTTGGTAGGAGCAGAAATTGAGATGCTCAACCTGCCCAACCGCGAAAAAATATTGAAAGAGGTACTTACACCACTGAAAGATGAATATGATTTTATCTTAATAGACTGTTCGCCTTCTTTAGGACTTATCACAATCAATGCACTTACAGCAGCCGATTCGGTGATAATCCCCGTACAAGCTGAATACTTTGCGCTCGAAGGAATTAGCAAACTGCTCAACACCATTAAGATTATCAAGTCGAAACTTAATCCTCACTTAGAAATTGAAGGCTTTTTGCTAACAATGTATGACTCTAGGCTTCGTCAAGCCAACCAAATATATGATGAAGTAAAACGTCATTTCCAAGAATTGGTATTCAAAACCGTTATTCAACGTAATGTAAAGCTGAGCGAAGCACCAAGCTACGGCATGCCAACCATACTCTATGATGCCGACTCAACAGGCGCAAAGAATTATTTGGCATTAGCAAAAGAGATTATTAGCAGAAACTGTAAATAAAACAAAGGCATAAACTATGGCATCACAAAGAAGAAACGCATTGGGTCGCGGCCTCGACGCACTACTTTCGATGGACGAGGTACAAACGGAAGGTTCATCATCTATCAATGAGATTGAGCTTACCCAAATTTCTGTAAACCCTAATCAGCCTCGTCGCGAGTTTGACGAAGTGGCCTTGCAGGAACTTGCAGACTCTATTGCCGAAATTGGAATAATTCAACCTATTACGTTACGCAAAGTATCGGAGGATGAATATCAAATTATAGCCGGCGAACGTCGTTACAGAGCCTCAATAAAAGCGGGACTGAAAAGTGTACCGGCATACATTCGCACCGCCGACGATGAGAATGTAATGGAAATGGCGTTGATTGAAAACATTCAACGTGAGGATCTTAACTCGGTAGAAATTGCGTTGGCTTATCAGCACCTCATTGAACAATATAACTTAACGCAAGAGCGGTTAAGCGAACGGGTAGGTAAAAAGAGAACAACCATTGCCAACTACTTACGCTTATTAAAACTTCCTGCACCTATTCAAATGGCTTTGCAAAACAAAAACATTGATATGGGTCATGCTCGCGCATTAATTACACTACCCGACCCTAAATTGCAGGTTAAAATCTTTGAAGAGGTTGTAGAGCACGGATACTCGGTACGCAAAGTCGAAGAGATTGTTAAAGCCCTCAACGAGGGCGAAGCTATAAAAAGTGGAAACAAGAAAATTGCTCCAAAACGTACAAAGCTTCCCGAAGAGTTTAATATGCTCAAAACACATCTTTCTGAGTTCTTTCATACCAAGGTACAAATGACTTGCTCTGAAAAGGGAAAAGGTAAAATTAGCATTCCGTTTGGAAATGAAGAAGAACTGGAACGAATCATGGAACTGTTTGATACGCTTAAAAATAAATGATAACGAATAGTAAACTATACAGCCACTATATTATCCCCCTGCTATTTTGCATTATGCAAGTGGCAGGGATTAATGCTTTTGGGCAGACAACCATTCAAAAAGCAAATAAAGACTCTATCACGCAAAGAGAGGCACCTACACCACGTGCACGAAAGCACCGCGAGATGACTCGCAACCAAACCGACTCACTGGTTCATAAACTAGCTCAAATTAATAAAGACAGTATAAATACGACTTTAGCCGACTCTATCATGAAATTTGAGTTGAACGAAAACAAAGCGTTGATAGATAGTTTGGAAGAGCAAAATAAGAAAAAAATAGAAGAAATGGAGGCAGTGGTTATACCTCCAAAAATGAAAGATACCATTCCGCCATCTCCACCCAAACCAATATGGATACCCAACCCAACAAAAGCCACTTGGCTGGCTGTGGTTTTCCCCGGAGGAGGACAAATTTATAATCGTAAATATTGGAAACTTCCCATTATTTATGGAGGATTTGCAGGCTGTGCCTATGCCTTGAGCTGGAATGGAAAAATGTACAATGATTATTCGCAAGCTTACTTAGACATCATGGATGATGATCCTAATACAAATAGCTTTTTAGACTTATTACCCAACCGAGTGACAAATTATTCGGAAAGCCAACTAAAGGATTTAATTAAAAGAAGAAAAGACACTTTCAGACGCTATCGTGATTTAAGCATTTTTGCTGTTATTGGTGTATATCTCATTTCAATTATTGATGCTTATGTGGATGCTGAACTATCGAATTTTGACATTACTCCTGATTTAAGTATGCGTGTAGAACCTACTGTATTCAATAATAATCACTCCACAACAGGAGGTAAATCGGTAGGTGTGCAGTGCAGTTTTAGATTTTAATGATAACACGAATTTTGAAATTATATATGAAAAGATTTATCGGCTATACCTTTATTGCTTTATTTTTATCAGCCACAACAATATGTCTTAACGCACAGAGCGTAGATGTTACAATTACTGAAAACGGAATAACTCACCATGAAGATATTGAACTTCCAACTAGTATGACTTATCCTTTGGATAGCCTCTTGAGCGATTGGAAAGCAAAAAACTATATCGAGCTAGGCAAAGATTGCGAAACTTCAAGAATCAATCCTGAATTTAGCGACTCTGTATACATTGATCGGTTAAGCAGAATACCCTCGGTTATGGAGATGCCATACAATGAAATTGTTCGCAAATTCATCGATCAATATACTATAAGATTGCGCAATCAGGTAGCATTTATGCTAAGTGCAGGCAATTTCTATATTCCTATCTTCGAAGAAGCACTAGATGCTTATAACTTACCTATTGAACTTAAATACTTACCAATTATAGAGTCGGCTCTTAACCCTTCGGCCGTGTCGCGCGCAGGTGCATCGGGGTTGTGGCAGTTTATGATTGGCACCGGCAAAGTGTATGGCCTCGAATCAAACAGCTTAATTGATGAACGTAGAGACCCTATCAAAGCCACTTGGGCAGCAGCACGCTATCTGAAAGATTTATATGATATCTATGGAGATTGGAATTTGGTAATCGCTGCTTACAACTGTGGACCAGGCAATATTAATAAAGCAATTCGTCGGGCAAACGGGCAAACAGACTATTGGCAAATCTATAATTACTTGCCTAAAGAAACACGCGGTTATGTGCCAGCTTTTATTGCTGCTAACTATGTGATGAACTATTACTGTGAGCATAACATCTGCCCTATGGAAACCAATATACCGGCAAGCACCGATACTATTCAGATCAATCAAAAGCTTCACTTCAAACAGATTGCAGATGTTTGTGGAGTAGATATTAATCAAATTAAAAGTTTAAACCCACAGTATAAACGAGAGATAATTCCGGGTGATTCAAAACCAACCACATTACGTTTGCCACTCGAGAGCATCAGCACGTTTATTGATAAACAGGATACAATCTTCAATCATCGCCATAATGAGCTATTTAAAAATCGTAATGTAGTAGCTGTGCAACAGCCCAAAACAAATGCTTCTACAACTTCGAGAAGTACAAAAGCTACAGCCGGCAAAGGACAGCCATCATACCATACCATCAGAAAAGGAGAAACTTTGGGCGTGATAGCCGATAAATATAAAGTTCGTGTAAAAGATATACAAAATTGGAACGGTATGTCTAATACTCGTATCACAGCCGGTAAACAACTGAAGATATATAAATAAGCGCATCTTATTGTTGTGCGTTATGTTTAATTGGTTAAATTTGCAAAAATAGCTGAAAGAAGATATTTATGGATAATAATACCCCCCAAAAGGAAACAATCATAGATGAGGTAATAGATAAGGCGTTTCAGGAGCTTCTAGACGATTATCTTAAAACCAAACACCGTAAAAGGGTTGAAATCATTACTAAAGCGTTTAATTTTGCGAATCAAGCTCACAAAGGAATCAAGCGCAGATCGGGTGAACCATACATTATGCATCCTATTGCAGTAGCCAAAATCGTATGTTGCGAAATCGGATTAGGCTCAACCTCGATTTGTGCGGCTTTGCTTCATGATGTAGTCGAAGATACTGATTATACAGTAGAAGATATCGAAAACCTTTTCGGTCCGAAAATTGCACAGATTGTAGATGGACTTACTAAAATATCTGGAGGTATATTTGGTGACCGTGCTTCAGAGCAAGCCGAAAACTTTAAAAAACTATTGCTCACTATGTCATCGGACATACGAGTGATATTAATAAAAATAGCCGACCGACTTCACAACATGAGAACGTTGGGGTCGATGCTTCCTAATAAACAGTACAAAATTGCCGGTGAAACACTGTATATTTATGCACCGCTAGCCAATAGATTAGGACTATACAAAATAAAAACCGAACTCGAGAACCTTAGTTTCAGATATGAACACCCCGAAGAATATGAGGAGATTGAAGCTAAATTGGTAGCTACTGCTGATGAGCGCGAACGAGTTTTCCAAGAATTTACGTCTCCCATACGAGTACAACTTGATAAAATGGGATTGAAATATCGTATCTTGGCTCGGGTTAAATCTATCTACTCCATCTGGAACAAAATGCAAACAAAGCATGTGCCGTTTGAAGAAATATACGATTTACTTGCCGTTCGTATCATCTTTGACCCAAAAGATCAAGAAGAAGAATTGAACGACTGCTTTGATATTTATGTATCTATCTCTAAAATATATAAACCACACCCCGACCGATTGCGCGACTGGGTAAGTCATCCGAAAGCTAATGGTTATCAAGCTCTGCATGTGACTTTGATGGCCAACAATGGTCAATGGATTGAAGTGCAAATTCGTAGCGAACGCATGAATGATGTGGCTGAACAAGGATTTGCAGCACACTGGAAATACAAGGAAGGTGCCGGTGGTGAGGACGAAGGCGAACTAGAGAAATGGCTGAAAACAATTAAAGAAATCCTTGAAGATCCACAACCGGATGCCATGGACTTTCTAGATACTATCAAATTAAACCTCTTTGCTTCTGAGATATTTGTTTTCACTCCAAAAGGTGAACTGAAAACACTACCGCAAAATGCTACTGCACTCGATTTTGCATTTTCACTACACACGGATATCGGAAGCCACTGCATTGGAGCAAAAGTTAACCACAAATTGGTACCACTAAGCCACAAGTTGCAAAGTGGAGATCAAGTAGAAATATTGACCTCCAAATCTCAACGTGTACAACCACAATGGGAAATTTTTGCAACTACAGCAAAAGCAAGAGCAAAAATAGCAACTATCCTTCGCAAAGAACGTAAAACCAATCAAAGAGATGGGGAAGAGTTGTTAACAGACTTCTTAAAGAAAGAAGAGATAAAACTTGAACCATCGGTGATTGATAAGCTCTGCAAAATGCACAATTTTAAAAATGAAGAAGAGCTATTAGTTGCAATTGGTAATAAAACCATTGTATTAGACGAGAACGAAAAAAGTGAGTTAAAAGAAAAACAGAGTGGAAACTGGAAAAAACTTCTTAGCTTTTCATTCGGCAACAATAAAGATAAAAAGACAGAAGTTAATGCAGAGACACCTGTTGAAAAAGAGAAAATCAACACCAAGCAAATATTAAAACTCACGGAAGATAATCTACAAAAGAAATATATCATGGCAGAATGTTGTCATCCGATACCGGGAGATGATGTTCTAGGCTACATTGACGAAAATGACCGTGTGATAATTCACAAGCGTCAATGCCCCATTGCGGCCAAACTAAAAAGTAGTTATGGAAACCGGATTGTGGCAACCGAATGGGATACCCATAAGGCACTATCTTTCTTAGTATATATTTACATCAAAGGTATTGACAGTGTAGGCTTATTAAATGAAGTTACACAAGTGATATCTAGACAAATGAATGTGAATATTCGGAAACTGAATATCGAAACAGAAGATGGAATATTTGAAGGCAAAATACAATTATGGGTACATGATGTTGAGGATGTGAAGTCTATCTGCACAAACCTTCGACGAATTGAAAATATAAAAACAGTAAATCGGGTGGAGTCATAAACTCACCCGATTTCTTCTTTATTCTTGGCAGAAGCAGAGAGCTTCTCTAATTCATTACTTATTGACTTTAGTTCATCACGTACTCGCTTGAGCCGAACCGATATATCATAGTTTTTACGAACAGCCTTTTTATCATTATCCAACCGTTGACGAGCCCCCGGAATAGTCATTCCTTTTTCTTTCACCAGATAATAGATCATACCAAGAAGCTCTATATCTTCCTCGCGATACTTTCTAACCCCTCGACTATTGGTATGAGGTGCAATCTGAGGAAATTCCTTTTCCCAGAAACGAAGCAGAGATTGATTGACATTGAACATATCAGCCACCTCTGCAATAGAGTAATATAGCTTCTTTACCTTATCTTTGGGTATCTCCATATTAATCAAATACTTTTCCGTGGTTTGCAGCAAGCTGAATCATTTTATCGTAATCTTCAGCATTCAAATCCATAAAGTAATAATTCACCGGATTGACTGGTTTATCTTTCAAATGCACTTCATAGTGTAAGTGTGGACCAGTACTTTTTCCAGTGCTTCCCACTCCACCTATGACTTCGCCACGAACAACTTTTTTGCCTTGCTTGGTGCGTATATCACGCAAATGCGCATAGACAGTCTTGTAGCCAAAACCATGATTCACAATAACGGTATTACCTAGTTCACCCATCCATCCTACTTTTTCTACCACACCATCTCCGGTAGTATATACATCGGTTCCAGGGCTAGCAGAGAAGTCCATACCGGCATGAAACTTTGTCGTACCATAAATAGGATCGATACGTGTACCGTATCCGGATGCGGTTTTCTTTAAATCTTTATTTGAAATGGGCTGAATAGCGGGTACGGCCTTCAGCATCTGATCTTGATTCTTACACAACTCTACTACATCATCAAATGATTTTGATTGAATATATAGTTGCTTATTTAACAAGTCCATTTTTTGAGTGGTACCAACTACCAAGTTTGAGCTTGCCATACCAAGTAATTCTTCGTAACGGTTAGTTCCTCCATAACCGGCTTTACGAATATCAGCCGAAATTGGATCAGCCTGAAAAACAACTCGGTAAAGGTTATCATCGCGAAGCTGGATATCCTCAAGTACATCGAGAGCTTCGTCTAACCGTTTTGACAACACATTATATTGAGCTAGTAAGCGACTATTTTCTGCACGCAATTCTTTCTCAGAAGGCGAACCGAAAATAAGAAGTAGAATGATAAAACTCCCCGCACCTAACCCCATCCCGATGAAAAGACGACGAATAAGGTTTAAAACACGCTGACGAACGGTAGGAAAAACTTTCTCGTATGTCTGTGTGCGTGGATTATATATATAATAAACTTTGCGCATGTTAGGAATTATTTCATATGTTAATACCACAAAAATAATAAAAACAACCTATCTTTGCACCACTTTTTTATGAATATTAACCTCAACGATAGATATATAAGTTATGTTGACTGCAAAAGAGACCAGAGATTCATTTAAGAATTTCTTCGAGTCAAAAGGACATCAAATCGTTCCTTCGGCTCCTATGGTAATCAAAGACGATCCTACCCTGATGTTTACTAATGCAGGGATGAATCAATTTAAAGACATTATTTTAGGTAATCAACCTATTAAATATCCACGCGTAGCCGATTCACAAAAGTGTCTTCGCGTAAGTGGTAAACACAATGACTTGGAAGAAGTTGGTCATGATACTTATCACCACACAATGTTCGAAATGCTAGGCAACTGGTCATTTGGCGATTACTTTAAAAAAGAAGCTATCGAATGGGCATGGGAGTATTTAGTAGAGATACTAAAACTTGATCCGGCTCGCTTGTATGCTACTGTTTTCGAAGGTAGCCCTGAAGAGGGATTAGAGCGTGATAATGAAGCTGCATCATACTGGGAAAAATTCTTGCCGGTTGACCACATTATCAACGGAAACAAAAAAGATAACTTTTGGGAAATGGGTGATACAGGCCCTTGTGGTCCTTGCTCGGAAATCCATATCGACCTTCGTTCTGAAAGCGAAAGAGCGACCACTTCGGGACGCGACTTGGTTAACCATGACCACCCACAAGTAATCGAAATATGGAACTTGGTGTTCATGCAGTATAACCGTAAGGCTGATGGTAGTCTTGACTCACTTCCTGCAAAGGTTATCGATACCGGTATGGGATTTGAACGTTTGTGCATGGCACTTCAAGGAAAAACGTCAAACTATGATACCGATGTATTCCAACCATTGATTAAAGCAATCGCTAAATTGGCTGGTGTAGAATATGGCAAAGACAAACAGCAAGATATTGCTATGCGTGTTATTGCCGATCATATTCGTACTATTGCTTTCTCAATCACTGACGGACAGTTGCCCTCGAATGCAAAGGCTGGATATGTGATTCGCAGAATTCTTCGTCGCGCTGTGCGTTACGGGTATACCTTCCTTGGACAAAAACAATCATTTATGTATAAATTGATCCCAACGCTAATTGAAAGCATGGGTGATGCTTATCCTGAATTGATTGCTCAACAAGGACTGATTGAAAAGGTGATTAAAGAGGAAGAAGAATCTTTCTTACGCACTTTGGAAACCGGTATTCGCTTGCTTGACAAAACAATGGCCGACACTAAAGCTACAGGTAAAACTGAAATCAGTGGTAAAGATGCCTTTACATTATATGATACTTTTGGATTCCCACTCGACCTTACTGAATTGATTTTGCGTGAGAACGGTATGACCGTAAATAATGCAGAATTTGACGCAGAAATGGAACAGCAAAAACAACGTGCACGTAATGCTGCAGCTGTGGAAACTGGAGATTGGATTATCTTAAAAGAAGGAACTACAGAGTTTGTAGGTTATGACTTCACTGAATATGAGACTTCGATTCTTCGTTACCGTCAAGTAAAACAAAAGAATCAAACATTATATCAAATTGTTCTTGACTACACTCCTTTCTATGCTGAAAGTGGTGGTCAGGTGGGAGATAGCGGTGTATTGGTCAATGAGTTCGAAACAATCGAAATTATTGATACCAAAAAGGAAAACAACCTACCTATACACATTGCGAAAAAGATGCCTGAACATCTAGATGCGCCTATGATGGCTTGTGTAGATACAGACAAACGTATGGCTTGTGCTGCTAATCACTCAGCAACTCACTTACTTGATGCTGCGTTGCGCGAAGTGTTAGGAGAACACGTAGAACAAAAGGGATCTTTGGTAAGCTCTGACTCGTTACGTTTCGATTTCTCTCACTTCCAAAAAGTGACTGATGAAGAAATTCGTCAGGTTGAGCACATTGTTAATGCTAAAATTCGTGAGAATATTCCTTTGACCGAATATAGAAATATTCCTATTGAAGAAGCAAAAGAGTTGGGCGCTATCGCATTATTCGGCGAAAAATATGGTGACCATGTTCGTGTTATTCAGTTTGGATCGTCTATTGAGTTCTGTGGTGGTACACATGCATCTGCAACAGGTAACATTGGTATGATTAAAATTGTATCAGAAAGCTCAGTGGCAGCTGGAGTACGCCGTATTGAAGCATTTACCGGTGCACGTGTTGAGGAGATGATTGATACAGTTCAAGATACACTGAACGATTTAAAAGCGCTCTTTAACAATGCTCCTGATTTAGGAATAGCGATTCGCAAATACATTGAAGAAAATGCAGGTTTGAAAAAACAAGTGGATGACTTCATGAAAGAAAAAGAGATTGCATTAAAAAATCGTCTTTTGAAAAACATAGAAGAGGTGAATGGAATTAAAGTGATAAAATTCTGCGCTCCTATGCCTGCGGAAATGGTAAAAAATATCGCATTCCAACTTCGTGGAGAAATCACTGAAAACTTGTTCTTTGTTGCCGGAACCATTGATCAAAACAAACCAATGCTTACTGTTATGATTAGCGATAATCTAGTTGCTAGTGGATTGAAAGCTGGAAACTTGGTGAAAGAGGCTGCTAAAGTAATCAAAGGCGGTGGTGGTGGTCAACCTCACTTCGCAACTGCCGGAGGTAAAGATGTTGACGGGGTGAATGCTGCTGTTGAAAAAGTATTAGAATTGGCTGGAATCTAAGATTTAGGCCTTTTAAAGAGATAAAAAAGAGTCTGCTCAAAAAATAGGAGCAGACTCTTTTTCTTTAATGTATCATTATTATATCAATAAAGCTGCTCTTTGGGGTAATTTACAAGATAAAGTGTTTCGGTAGCTCGTGTGAATGCAGTATATAACCACTTAAAATAATCTGGTGTAAGATACTCTTCGCTCATATAACCTTGATCTAAAAACACGCGCTTCCACTGACCACCTTGAGCTTTATGACAGGTAATGGCATAAGCATACTTCACTTGTAAGGCATTATAAAACGGATCAACTTTCATTTTTTTCATACGTTCTTTTTTAACAGTTATATCAGCATAATCTTCTAGAATATTGTTGAATAAGCGGTTATTATCATCGCGCGTTAATGCTGGTGCATCAGTATGTAATGTATTAAGTAATATAGTAGCTTCAATCTCAAAATCATCATAATCAGGAAACGATACTAGAACCTCTGCAAACCGAAAGCCATACATCTCTCGGGTCCTACGAACTCGTTTCACTCGAGCTACATCTCCATTTGCTATAAAATCAATCTCCTTATTTTTTTCTGTCCAAAAATAATTGTTTTTTACCACTAAAAGTAAATCACCAACATTCAATTCGTCTTCACGATAAAGAATCTGATTGCGAATACCCATATTATAAATATTGGCTCGTTTATTAGATCGACAAATCACTATAGTTTCATCCATGCCATCATTCTCGTATGATTCAGTAAGCACCTCAATGAGTTCACTTCCGGGCAATTGTTTGATATCAGCAAAAGAAGATACTCTAATTTTAGGTAATACTCCATACTCATCTTCGATCATTATTTTTCGCAAATTAGTAGCATTCCATAAAATGCCAGAACTCTCCATTTGACGCATAACCTGAGTTAAATTAGCCTCAAAAACCTCTAATCCATACCCTTTCAAAGCATCAGAGAATAGTGCCGGACTTAACTCTTCGCCAACAGGAGGCAACTGAGCTGTATCACCCATCAACATAAGACGACACCCTTCACCAGAATATACAAAGGTAATTAGATCATCTAATAATCTACCAGTACCAAACATACTACCTGATAATCCTTCGTTGGAGATCATAGAAGCTTCATCGACAATATATAATGTATGCTTAGTTAAATTTTCATTTATAGAAAAGTTATCAACATCATTAGAGAATGAGCGTTGACGATAGATTTTCTTATGAATAGTAAAAGCTGAATGGCCAGAATAAGAAGAAAACACTTTAGCAGCGCGTCCCGTTGGAGCCAAAAGTATAACTTTTTGTTTAAGATTATCCATTGTTTTTACTAATGAACTAACCAATGATGTTTTGCCTGTACCAGCATATCCTCTTAATAAGAAGACAGATTGTGCACTACGAGCAAATAAGAATTCAGAGAGCATCTGAATCGTTTTTTCTTGCTCTATTGTTGGCTGATAAGGAAAATTTTCTTTAATTTGCCTTTCTAAATAGTTATTAATCATTTTTGTAATAGAAAAAAGTACGATGAACTATCGTATTTAGATTTATTTATTCTATTTTTGCGATGCGAATATAACAACTAAAAAAACATATTTATCATGAAAACAGTATTTAATATTGTATTAACCTTGTGTGTACTGGCACTGGTTTTCATATGCTATAGAAGTATTATGAATCCAATTAAATTTGATGCAGAAAAAGCTTCAAGAGATAAAGCCGTAATTACCCGTTTATTAGATATACGTAAAGCTCAAGCGGAATATCGCAACTTAAACAAAGGACACTACACAGCTAGCTTTGATACATTAATTGAATTTGTAAAAACTGCAAAAATTCCTTTTATCTACAAAGTAGGTGAATTAACTGACAAACAATTGGAAGATGGGTTAACTGACAAAAAAGCTATTGCAATCATCAACAAAGCACAAAAAACAGGAAACTTTACAGAAGTTAAAAAATTTGGTCTTGAGAACTTTAAGCGTGATACTTTGTGGAAAACTGTAATTGACACTATCCAATTCTCTACAAATTTCAACGTAGATTCATTGAGATATATTCCTTTCGGAAATGGCACTCAATTTGAAATGGCTACTCGCAACGATACTGCAAAATCAGGTGCTCCTATTTTCATGTATGAAGTTAAAGCTCCTTATGATGTTTATTTGAATGGTCTTGACAAACAGGAAATTATTAACCTAAAAGATGTTCAAGTTAAATTAGGCAAATATAGTGGTTTAATGATTGGTTCTATTGAAACTCCTAACAATGGTGCAGGAAACTGGGAATAATCCTATTGATTTTAGTAAAACAAAAAACTATATATTATCCATCCGTCTTAGTACGGATGGATTTTCTTTTTGTATCTATGACCCAAATAGAAACGAAACAGTATCAACTTGTAAACAAAAGCTAAATGCGACAATTTCGTTAACAGCCAATTTGAAGCAGGTATTCAACGAAGTTAACTTCCTAAATCATCATTATAAACACGTATATGTAGTTGTGTCTAACGAACGCTTTACACAAATACCCAATGAGCTATTTGAAGCGAAAGATGTGGAACAGCTATTCTATTATAATCATCCCCAAATAAAAAACGAAACTATTTTATTTAATTCTTCATCACAAACGCAAGTTACAACCTTATTTGCTATAGACAAAAGTAGTTTTCAGCTTATAAAGACATATTTTCCAGAAGCATCGTTTCATGCTGAAACTCATCTATTCAATGAATACTTTATTGATAATGAGCGAAACTGGAATAAGAATAGAATGTGTGTAAATTATAAAAAAGATTCAATTGATGTATTTTGCTATGATAATAACACACTGTTGTTAATTAACTCTTTTGATGTAAAACAAAAAGAAGATGGTATATTCTATTTATTAGGAATATGGAAGCAACTGAATTTTGACCAAGAGAAAGATGAGTTATTGATAAAAGGAGAAGTAAGTGAAGAAGAATTCTTTATTGAAGAATTAAAAAAATATATTCTAGAAATAAAGATAGATAGTAAAGAAACTAATGTTGAACTACAAACGTTATTGAAATATGAGAATAATAAGTGGAATATATAAAAGTAGACGCTTTGATGTACCGCGTAGCTTTAAAGCACGTCCAACAACCGATTTTGCAAAAGAGAATCTGTTTAACGTATTAACTAATAGAATCGATTTTGAAGATGGAATTATTGCACTTGACTTATTCGCTGGAACAGGAAGTATTAGCGTTGAATTAGTTTCAAGAGGATGTGATCAAGTTATCGCTGTAGAAAAAGATAGGGATCATTATGCTTTCATTTGCAAAATAATGAGAGAACTTAAAACTGACAAATGTATCCCAATAAGAGCTGATGTTTTCAAGTTTATTCAAACCAATAAAAGTCAATACGATTTTATATTTGCAGATCCTCCGTATGAACTCAAAAATTTGAATACAATTCCGGACTTAATATTTAACCAAAACATGTTGAAAGAAAGTGGATTATTTATTCTTGAACATGGTAAGCAAGATAATTTTGAAGAACATCCACACTTTATTGAAAAAAGAGTTTATGGTAGCGTAAATTTCTCCTTCTTTGAATAAAATAAAAACTAATGGCTTCTCTTATAAAAGAGGAGCCATTAATTTTACTACCGATTCTAAAGCTTTATGCTTCCAAGAGCGTTTTTCCCAATTCTTAAGATAGACTTGTGTACACTCACGCTGATCAGATAGAAAAATAGTCTTTATCTCCAATGCTGTATCGTGATTGTACATAAATGTATTAACCTCAAAATTTTGCTCGAAACTTCGAAAATCAAAATTAGTAGAACCAATAGTAGAAAATAAATCATCTGAAACCATTAACTTAGAGTGCAGAAAACCACTTTTATAAAAATACACCTTTACACCAGCTTTTAGTATTCCATGAATATAGGCACATGAAGCTAAATGCGTCAATCTATTGTCGGCCCGTAAAGGAAGCATTAAACGTATGTCAACCCCGGCTAAAGCAGCAGTTTGCATAGCCATTAATGCAGATTCAGTAGGTAGAAAATATGGAGTTTGAATATAAAAATACCGCTTAGCATCGGCTATTGCACTAATAAGACCTTGCATGATTTCTTCCCAAGGACCAATTGGATCACTTGTCACAACTTGGGCTAACGTTTCGCCACATGAATCCATTTTAGGAAAATATTTAGATGAAGTTATTAATGTACGATCAACAAAATACCAATCTAACAAAAAGGCTGTTTGCAACCCGTGAACTGCACGACCATACAGTCGAATATGAGTATCACGCCACATTCCCCATGAGACTCCCTTTAAATAACGAACAGCAATATTCATGCCACCTACAAATCCAACATTTCCATCAATAACCACTATTTTACGATGATTACGATAATTCACACGACTAGTAAATAAAGGAAAACGAACTTTCAAAAAACTGCGTACTTCGATTCCAGCATTACGCATTTCGTCAAAAAAACGATTGGGAACATGCCAACAGCCAACATCATCATATATTACACGAACTTCTACACCTTGTTTAGCTTTATCTATTAACACATCACGTATCAATCTGCCTATGGCATCATCTTCAAATATATAATATTCTAAATGAATATGTT
>DKPN01000042.1:0-408 GCA_002471195.1 Bacteroides sp. UBA7333 | reverse complement strand
ATAATATTCTAAATGAATATGTTTCTTAGCTTTATAAAGCTCATAAATTAATGATTGAAACTTAGCATATCCATCAACATAAACATTAACTTTATTTCCTTCAAAAGGAAAAGCTTGATTAGTATTTTGAAAAAACTGAATTAAACGATGATATTGAGATGGAAGTTGTGGACGACTTTGAGATAAATATTCAGCCATTGGTTTTTTCATCAAACGATTAAAGCTTTTTTTACTAATAATACGTTCGCGCCTCTGACTTCGTCCAAAAAAGAAGTAAAAAATTAGTCCGATAATGGGTAAAAACATCAAGACCAGCACCCAAGCTATTGTTTTTACTGGATTACGATTATTGAGAATTACAACAATTATAGTACCTATTACCGCTCCGAAGTAAATAATATCGAAAGC
>DKPN01000051.1 GCA_002471195.1 Bacteroides sp. UBA7333 | reverse complement strand
TCGATAATATGCGTATTACTTTAACCCCTCAAATGCTTGAAGGACTAGGTGATAAGAAAAAGCAAGTATATGACTCTTTAGTTAGGTTGAGAAAAAGAGATGTCGAGATAGATACAGAAGATGAGTGGATGAATACCGGATATGTAACGATGGTGAAACACGATAAAAAGCAAAACCTATATTTAGTTGAGGTTTCTAGCGAGATTATGCCTTACCTTGTTGCTTTAGCTGAAAACTTTACAACATATGACCTAACAGTGGCTATAAGCCTTAAAAGTGCTTACTCTCAACGCTTCTACGAATACTGTAGCCAGTATAAAAACAGATCAAACAAAACATTCTTTTTTACAGTTGAACAACTTCGCCAGATGATGATGTTGGAAGATAAGTATGCAAATATCAATGACTTTAAACGAAAAATTCTCGATGTTGCCCAAAAAGAACTTAAAGAGCTTTATGACAAAGGGCAATGTGATCTCTGGTTTGAATACGCAGTCAAAGATACAGATAAAAGAAAAGTGCTTTCCTACTTCTTTTTTGTTCACACCAAAGATGAAGAACAAACATTAAACTATCAGTCTGTGACCTTATGTATACAGCGCATTACGAGTATTTTAGCATCGTTCTTTCCTCGAGATAAGAAATTCATCAAACGAGTAATTCAGGAAGTTCAATTACGCCCCGATATCGCTCTAGAGCTTGTAGAAAAGCTTGACAAAAAAGTTTTAGACTACGACCAAAACGATATTCCTCCAATCATCAGGTTCGTTCTGAACAGTGATTATGGTATCAAGTAAGAATGGCAGGAACCAATTTTTTATGGACTTAAAGTGTTAAAAATATGTTTTTATTTTGAATCTAATATCTTTATTCACTTATTGCGCAAATTAATAATATTTAAAAGCAATCTATTATGGAAAAAACAGCACAACACAGGTCTATTCTTATTTTATGTTTGTTAGGTGTATATTTTCTTTTCTCTTGTTCAACTGAACAAATAGAAGAACAGCCAGCCAGAATGTGTAAATCAAAGAAGGAAGCTTATCCCATATTGATTCAGTATCTTGAACTTCAAGGAAATACATATGTGTTGAATATTAATAAAGAGAATGCATATAGAGAAGGAGTGCCTACTATATTTTATGATAGC
The DNA here is from genome assembly GCA_002471195.1 of Bacteroides sp. UBA7333. Lineage (GTDB taxonomy): Bacteria > Bacteroidota > Bacteroidia > Bacteroidales > Bacteroidaceae > Bacteroides. The sequence continues at coordinate 3,911 of DKPN01000051.1, read as the reverse complement.
ATCAAAATTGAGGTTCAGAACACGAATGACGTTATTCAAAAGCTAAAAGATAGCCAGGATACAGAATTAATACTTCTTGACCCCAAAGACGAAATACTCAAAGGGCATCAGAAAGATTTATTATGGGGAACAACCAAATCTATGAGCATCTATGGATCTCTAACAACGTTTGGGCAGGAAGAGGCTTTTGTTTACTCCTTATGGGCACCAATGGGCACAAAAGGTCTCTCTTTTTCTTGTCGAGCAAATGCCGCCTTTACTCCTATTTTCACATGTAAAACATACTCTTCTGGTACATGGAGAGGTGTCACAAGTGTTGGATTTATGGGAGGAACTGTTGAAATACCCGTTCCTCTATATGTTTCAAATGACTATGTTGGTGCTTCTTTTCAAACCTCTGATTCTAATGGCGGATCTGCTTATTACCGCGGATATGACTCAAATAGACCATAAACTAAATTAGATTGATTATGAAAAGATTTGTATTTTACCTCCTTTGTTCTTGTTTAGGAATTTTGGTTTGTTCTTGCCAACTTGCCAAAAATAAAAAAGTGTCAGATATCTCTCACTCTAATTCCGATAGTCTGCAAACAACAGAGCAGATATTAGTACACCTAATTCCAGATAGTCTGCAAACAACGGAGCAAAAGAAACTTACAGACTTAATCTCGCAAACTCTTGTACAGCACATAACAACATCAAATAACAGGTTAATCTTAAATCTAACAAAAAGAGAGTTGGTTGAATTAGGTATTCCAGAACTGTACTTTGATCTAATTCAGAAAGATCTCGCTATTTCAAATCGCTATATCGATTCATTAGGAATTCAGAATACAGATAGCCTATTAAAAGTTTCGCACTCTTATTGGAATAAAAAAGAAGCGCGATAAAAGCAAACCAGAGTCTCCTAAATGGAGACTCTGGTTTGCTTTTACCAACTCATCCCTTTATCTTTCCCTTTTGTAATGGAGATTACAGTCTTTATTGTTTTAACGATTCCGAGACCCGGAATAGCTCGTGTCAGTTCATTTGTGACACTCTTAACTGCCAGCTTTGCGATATCTTCCAAGGCTCCATTCTTTATGGCATTACGATATTGGAAGCTTTGCTCGAGACCTCTTTCATACCCAAAACGTTTGTCAAATGACTGCTCACATTTTTCGTAAAACGACACTCGTTCAAAACCACTCTTCACGGCGCCACGCCCGGAGCCTCTGTGATTCGTCATTGGGCTTAATTTAAGGCGGTTGTCTAAATCTTTCCTACTTACAATAATGTGAGCATGCATCTGATCTCCGGATTGCCCTGTACGCTCTAAGTGGATCTTTCCAAAATAGAGGATATTTTCCCGGTTTAGATTCTTTCCAAACCCTTCAGCATAACTTTGCATTACATTCTCCCGGATGTAAGCCTTAAAGCCGGCAATACGCTCCTGTTCTGTACCCCCTAGCTTTGCCAGCTCCTCTTGAGAAGGGCTTACCGTTATCATGTAAAACTTTGAATCATCACAGCAAAGTTTGGCCTTATTATGATCGATCTTAAATTCAACTTCAGCTCGACTTACAAAATTTCGCTCCTGGTCAAAGAAGCCCTGCAGCTCCTGCCCCTGACTTATTCGTTTGACATCCTCATGCTCCAGATAACCGGCTACACCCTTACAGCTCCCTTTATTGGCATACTTACCACTGCCTCCGCCTTGAATCTTTATATTCATCTGATTTCCTGCTTGAAAGACGTATACAACTCATTGAGATTCTTGCCAAAGAGACTCTTCTCGTCCTTAGCTTGGATGTAAGCAATAAAACTCCGGAGCAGTTCAAATTCACGACACAGCCCTCGCTCTAGTGCCTGCTGTGTCTTCTCTTCTGTAATCTGAACCTTTTTCAAATCCCGACCGATAGAACTCAAGCCTTGAAGAACTTTTACAAGATCGCTCTTTACTTCCGTACCCTTGGCGACATCCTGCATCGTATAACGAATACGTTCTTCACTCTTGCCCATGGCTTCAACCATGGGCCGGAATAAATCTCTCTCTTGGGCTTTCATCAACGCTGCGATCTGATCCATACGCTTGACTATTTTATTCATTTCCTTGCTCGCACTGTCATGCTTACCCGGATTAATTCCGTACTTCTCAAAGTACTCCATAGAGCTGGCTAAAAACTCTTTTTTACTCATTCCAAAACTTGTAGATAAACGATCTATTTGAGACGCTGTTTCTCTGTCTATAGTCACAGATGTTGTCTTTTTTATATCCATTCAGGGCAATTGTTTTTAGTGTTTATTCAATACTACTAAAGTAGTAAAACAATTGCATTTTCATATATTAATTCACTGATATATTGATAGTTATAAAACTATGCAATTGCTCAACAATTGCGCAATTGTTTTACAATGTTCTGATTTATAGATGTTTACCTCGTAGAGCAAGTGGATAAACAGGGCTTTGCCCCGTTTCCTCTTGCTATTTTTTAAGCCTGATTTTATCAGTCAAAAAATAAACTCCCTTTGGTCGAAACACCAAAGAACAGGAGATTATTTTGACACTGAGAAATAAGCCTAAAAAATCTAGCCAAAAACATGTTACAATTGATACAAAACACCCCTCTTATTTATATAATATTTCAGTGGTTACATGCGAAGTTTTATTAGTGTTATTAGTTGGCTTTAAAAAGGTTTAGGTTGAATCATTGAGCGATTCATTACAGATTCTATTTATGAGAATAAGGAGCTAGATAGATCGCGAGGTTTATCTAGTTTCATTTTTCTGATCGATCTGGCTTTTACGCTTTTACCTGTATCGAAAAAGAAAACCCAAATACTAACCCTTAGCTAACGTATTGTTTGCAAAAACAATACTATCTTTGCTTCTGCAGAACGGAGGATAGAGCAATGCTGAGGAGCAACTCGAGCGCCGGGCTGTCCTTTATGCGGAAGATTACTGGCTAAAGTCGTTTTTCGTTATTTTAAAAGCGCACGTTCTTCATTGAATTGTGCGCTTTTTTTTTCAAACTCCATATAAAAACATTTAGACACTCCTAAAAAAACGTAGCGATACGAATGGGGGTATTTGTTGTTAGCCTTGTTCTTTCCATTATTTTGAGCCCCCCGACCAAAATACTGCTTCTGAGTCGGGGGGCTTTGTTTACGATATACTCAAAGAGGGGGCAATATATGTTCCTTTTAAATCTTACACCTTAATGCAATCTCTTTAATCGTTGTTTTAGGCTATTTAAAGAGTGATCACAGCGTTTTAAGCAAAAAAACAACCAATGATTCAATCAAGGTAACAAAAGCCTTCAAAAAGCCTTCAAAAAGCCCAACTCTATCCCACAATCTTCCGACAAAGGCGAAAGCGTAAAACCTCGGGGGTATTAGGGGGCTGGCCCCCTGTATTTTTGAAATCGTATTTTTCCTGTACACAAAAATTGAAAAATTAGACAAAACTAGGAGATAGGAAAAATACACCTTATTGTCACTTATACAAAGTGATTTTTGCTCATTTTGGGGTCACATTTTACTAAGAGTAATTTTGAGTAACTTTTGAGTAACTTTTTCAGCACCCTTGAAACCCTGATGTATAAAGGGTTTCAAGAACCCTATTGCGACCTTTTTCCGACCTATTGCGACCTTTTTCCGACCTATTGCGACCTTTTTCCGTTTTTTAGGGCGATCTACGACGGATTAATTACGACTATCCTGTTATATTAGTCGCAATTAATTATATTTGCACAAACCATAATTTAGAAATATCATGACTGAAGAACGAAAACAAGTAGTATTAGCTCAAGCAAATGCCTTAACACAATCTCGATACGACTTTAATGTTATCGAGAAACGTTGCTTATACCAAATTATCCGAGAGGTTAGGCGCCAATTTATTGACACAAACACAGGGCAAAGAGATTTAT
>DKPN01000028.1:30639-66850 GCA_002471195.1 Bacteroides sp. UBA7333 | reverse complement strand
GAGTCCCGTCCATACCGCAAAAACGTTCAAAGTTTTAAAAACTTTGAACGTTTTTTGCATTATAAAACATCCCATTATACTTTGCGTTTGTTATCTTTGTAATATATTAATTCTATAATAACTCTACAATATGAAATATATCGGTGCTCACGTATCCACATCGGGTGGTGTTGAAAATGCCCCTATCAATGCAGCACAAATAGGTGCTAATGCTTTTGCACTTTTCACAAAGAACCAAAGACAATGGGTAAGCAAACCACTTACTCCTGAAAATATAGAACTATTTAAAGCGAATTGTAAAAAATATAATTTCGAACCCGAATATATACTTCCTCACGATAGTTATTTAATTAATCTGGGGCATCCCGAACCAGAGAATCTTGAAAAAAGCCGTCAAGCTTTCTTAGACGAAATGCAGCGTTGCGAACAATTAGGACTCAAACTACTTAATTTTCATCCCGGCTCTACTCTTAAAAAGATTTCGGTTGAAGAGTGCCTCGATCTTATTGCCGAAAGCATTAATATAACATTATCGAAAACGCAAGGTGTAACAGCAGTGATCGAAAATACTGCCGGACAAGGTAGTAACGTAGGTAATGAGCTTTGGCATTTAAAATACATCATCGACCGTGTGGACGATAAAAGCCGTGTTGGTGTTTGTCTAGATACTTGTCATATGTATTCGGCCGGTTATGATCTAGTAGGCGATTTCGAAGGTACATTCAAGGAATTCGATGAGGTGGTAGGCTTTGAATATCTAAAAGGAATGCACATTAATGATTCTAAAAAAGAGTTGGGTAGCCGAGTCGACCGCCATGATAGCATTGGTAAAGGCACGTTAGGTTTTGGCTTCTTTGAAAAATTATTGGCAGACCCTCGTTTCGATAACATGCCCTTAATCCTTGAAACCATAGATGAAACATTATGGCCCCAAGAGATAGCATGGCTCAGAGAACAAGCTGAAAAATAAATATAACCTTGTATAAATACAACTAAACCTCTACCTATACAACAATAGATAGAGGTTTTTTTATTGACTAAAGCTGTTGATTATTTTATCGTTTTGCGAGCTGCTATTGCTAGAAACACTCCTAACACCACTCCAAGGAATGCAGCAAATAACACACGTGCATCACCCGGTAAAAGAAAGGTAATAGTATGTGCCGGAAACCAAAACAACGGTATGGTTTTCTTAAAAACAAATCCCCATTGTACATTCCAGTTTATATTTTGCAATATATCTCCCATCGGTATAGGCCGAAAAAGACCTTTCAATGTTCCACCTGTGGCAATAATATGTGTATCGGTCACACGGTGCAATGTCATAAAAACCGGTGCAAAAATTGAATTCATGGTCACTGAAATGGCAAATGCCACACCCACTTTTGCAAATGAAATCGGTTCGTTCATTAATAAAGTGGCATTCGTTCCTCCCAAATAAGATAAAAACATAGGTACACCATTCGAAAAAACAATGAAAGCCATATTAATGCCCATGCCTAACACGCCCCATACCAATGCCCTTGGTAATATTCCAAATCCTACATGGTTGTATGCACCTGTACTAATACGCAAACCTATTATTTCGCCAAGTGTAGACAGAATGGCAAACTTAACAAAACTCATCACCATGCCATGAAGGTGATTAAAATCCTTATACCAGTCATACAGTGGAGCAATCACGAAAAAGGGAAGAAAAAACAGTATCACACATAAAATGAAAATAGAATCGTGTTTCTTCATAGCACTATCATTTAAAGTTGTACAACAAATATACAACTATTTATCAAAGTGCAAACTTTGACGGCTATTTAATAGATATTTGCTAAGCTCACCAAAGGTTCATACAACTTTTCGATATCTTGCGCATTCATTTCTATCTGTACTTGATCGCCCGGAAGCAATAATAAGTTTGTCAAATCAAGATCTTTTCTATCTCTGCTCACTTTAATAATTTTACAATCTTTGGGGAGTTGCAATTCTTCTATGGTTCGTCCATCCATATACGATCCGGTCATAATTTCGACAGACAGATTATATCGTGTTTGCGCTTGAAAGGCCGGAGTTTTAATCATTTCATCATACAATGAAACATTGAATGGTTTAATTTGAAATAGCTCGGTAATATAATAAGTTAAGCCGCCAACAACAATAGATGGATAGAAAACTTCGAATTGTCCGGTTATTTCTGTAATTAAAACAATTGCAGTAAGCGGTGTACGCACCACAGCCACCAAAAAAGAAGACATACAAACCAACATGATATAGTTGACACTCTCCATACTAATATATCCCATATTGACCAATACTAATCCTACAATACGTCCAAACAACCCTCCTGTTACCAATGTAGGAATGAAACTACCACCCGGCAAACCCGTAGAGATAGATATTAGCGTAAAAAAAAGATGTATTACCATCATCAATGTCAACCATCCTATAGCCGTACTCCCATTGGTCGACTGAGTAATCAGAAACTCTTCACCTCCACCGGTTAAATCGACAACAAAATAAGAAATAGTAAATGCGATGGATAGGAGATAAAACATTTTGATATATGACGGTTGCTTTATTTGGGGGTAAACACGACGAAAAAAAAGAGCCAACCAAGCATAAATTTTTCCAAATACCGATATCAATATAGCCAGAACAAGAAACAACTTTATCAGTTCCCAAAATCCAAGAATCGGCTTAATCACCTCGATCAGTGCATATGGATTCATGGGAAATAACCAACTGGCTACACCGCCCGCAACTACACCTGCCAACATAGTGGTAATAGCCGTTTTGGGCGCATCAAATCGTTCGATGGTTTCGATAACCAATAACGATGAAGCCAAAGGAGCAGCAAAGGCTGCTGCCAATCCGGCACCTGCACCTGCAGCTAAGAGCTGCTTTTGTTCGCCTGCCAACACTTTTCCCCATCTCGAAAACAAGCTCCCTATATATGAACCGATCTGCACAGAAGGGCCTTCCCTTCCTAATGATAGTCCGGCCGATAGAGCTAATACGCCACCCACAAACTTCGAAACCATCTCGATAAATGGATGTTTATAGGTAATACGTCCATTGATAACACCACGAGTTTGCGGAATGCCTCCACCGGTGATATAGGGCATTTTTTCGACCAACCAAGAAACGAAGTTTAGAATACCCCAAAGAAATATAAAGAGCGGAATATACCAATACCAACGAGGTTCGGAGTGAAAAAAGTCACTACGAATGCGAAAGAAATATTGCAATAGATAGTGATACGGAACTGTAATAAGCCCCGTTAACAATCCTACGAAAATACTAATAAAGTAAAGACGAGCATCAATCAATTTTAATTTACGAACATGCCACTGCCTCACATCGGTAAGGGCAGTCAGTGTCTTTAATCGTTTCCACATAATAGTTCATCACTCCATCATAGAAACAATAAATAAGATAAAGATGTTTGTTATTTATAATGAAATTTTAACCATTGCATTGATTATCGATGCCCCAGCTGCCCATTCTTTATCGTCTTGTACCAATCACCAGAATTTATTCAGCTCGGCATTATACTCAAAACCAGCTGCCGACAATTGTGAAATGAGTTGTTCTTTATCGATGTTTAAGTCTTCGCACAGCAAATCGAGCGATGCATATTGATCGCGTAGTTTCATATTGATAAAACTAAAAAGCATCATTGTATCTTTGGGTAATTCCATAATCGAATAGTAATAAAAATGCAAAGTTATATAATTTAGCCAACGCCCTCAAAATAGTATATCATTTTAAGTTATACTTTCTCAGTCATTATCGCATATTATTCTACATTCTACACCGTATTCTTCAATGAATCAATAGTAGAAGTTGCATTATTATTAAACTTATCCCATCTTTCTTTAAGAAGAAAGAATATCTCACAAATTATTCGCAATTTTGCATCACATTTAATAAATTATAAAAGAGAAGATGAAAAGAGTCGCTTGTTTTGTTGCGTTCCTTTATTGTATTATCGCTTTATCATCGCAAACTTCCATATCGTTTGCACAACTGTTTCAATCGGGAGATATGACCCCTTATATCGGTCAGACGTTGCAACTAACCGACACGTTACACATCAATGGATGGGGTAGTCAACCTCGATACATGTGGGTATCCGACCATCGCATACAAAATGAATGCGAACAAGGAAATCTGCCTAGAGAGGCCTATACATTTTCGATGACCGACAATTCATTGAGCAACCATTTAAGATTGGGAACCAAACTGACTAACGTCACTCTGAAAGTTACTACCGCCCAATATGCTACACTCATGAGCAATGCCACTTATATGAACCATACCCGCCCCACGCAACACCAACCTATTGGCGACTATCATTTAAAAGTATGCGGATTCAACGTAGAGAAGTTCTTTATTGGGATAGATGGATACGAAACCAAAACCATTAAAGTGATTGAAGCACTAAAAAATATCGATGCCGATATCTTTGGTTTATGCGAAGTAGGCGAATATCCTTCGGCGATGAATTCAATTGTTTCGACGCTTAACAAGGCTATTGGTGCAGATATTTATGCAGCTATAGCCGACAATATTACCGATTCGTCAGCCATCTATAGTCGTGCAGGGTTTATATATAAAAAAGATAAAGTGGCACCTTATGGCGGACTTACAGAAGCATCGACCGACCGTATTTACAAAAAACGAAATATCATTCAAGGATTCGTTGAGCGTAGCACAAGCGAGAAGTTTGTATTCAGCATGAACCATTTTAAAGCGAAAGACACCACCGCCGATCAATCGGAAGGAACACGCATCACCAATGCCTCACACTTAATTCAAACGTTAAACACTACCGTACCCCTTCAGTATGCCGATGCCGATATTCTCGTAATGGGCGATTTGAACTCATGTACAGGCGAAATTCCCGTAAAGATGCTTTATGATCAAGGGTATAACTGTGTGATGAATGAGTTTGAGCCAAACGGATATTCGATAGTGTACAATCAAACAGTAGAACGGCTCGACCATGCATTGGCATCGAGCAGTATGATGAATCAAATTACAGGTGCTACCACCTACCATATCAATAGCAATGAGCGAAAAGACAACACAGAGCATAACATGTTTCGCAGTTCCGATCACGATCCCGTTATTATCGGCCTTCGCTTAGGCAATCACACCATCGATCCCCCTACCGAGGGCGAACAAATAAAAATAGTTACCGACTTTAAAAGTAGCTTGGCTCCCTTTACCCCACAAAGCGTTGAAGGATATCAAACATGGTTTTCGGACGCAAGCTATGGTGCACGCATGAGTGGATACGCCAATCAAAACAACTACAATATCGATTGGCTAGTTTCACCTGCACTCAATCTATCTAATCATACATCGGCTAAGCTTCAATTCGACCATGCCATCAATTACGATAGAGACAACAAAAAAAGAAGTTACCAAACTCTCTGGATATCGGATGACTACAATAATGATGTTGAAACTGCCATATGGGAGCAATTAATCGTACCCAACTATCCCAATGGGATGAACTGGACTTATGCCTCATCGGGACCTATTGACATTCCTCAAAGATATTTAAAAGACAACATACGCATTGCTTTTAAATATGTATCGACATTGACCGAAAGCAATGCCACATGGCAAATCACCAACTTCGACTTAGAAGGCACTAATTCGGCCACTAACATTTCCTCTGTCGAAACAAAAAAACAGTATACGGTGTATGTGATCGATAAAACAATACACGTGATCAATCAACATGATAATCAATCTTCGATGATCGATATATATAATAGCAATGGTAAACTGTTGCTGTCGCAACAAATAACCGACAAATTACAGTTTACCACTACCGACTCAGGGATATATTTTCTTAAGATTGACAATGAAGTGTATAAAGTCGTTATAGCATAGATTTTACATCATCCAAATACCCACTTCGATGCTTTAGGGAATAAACGAAAACTAAGTGCTACCACGCCCCAACATATAAGAAATACAATGACTGCCGTTACCGGAATTTTCAATGAGATAGGGATTTGCATTATATCGGCCATCCAGTATCCAAGACCCACAATGAAGTAGTGCAACACATAAATGCCCAAACCGCATTTAGTAATATTGGCAAACGCACGAACCCACTTTTGAGAAGTAAATTTAATTTGTCGAACCATCAAAAAGAGGGAAATAGTCATGAGCAAAACATTGGGCGAGCAATATAGAAAAAACATTTCCATCTGCTCTTCGCTACACAATGCATTTGCCGTCATGGCTTTAAATCCGATGTAGGAGCCATGTAGCCTATTATAAACAATGGAATACTAATGGCCAAAGCCTTTCCCCAACTCCACAACTTTACATCTTTTGCTAAATAATACCCTAAAAGCAGATATCCATTGAATCCGGCAAAATAATAAAATGTGCCAAATGAGTTCCACGCACAAATACCAAATAATTGTGGAGATATAAACTCATACGCATAAGGTAGGAAAAGGGTAAATGCCCAAATACCAAGGAATATTTTCTTCTGTTTGAGGTTCGACTTTTCGATCCAAGCAGAGAAGAAAGGCATGTATAGATAAAGACCGATGAGCATATAGAGATACCACATAGGAACTGTATAAGTATTGAAGTTCAAAGGTATCAAAGCTATATTTTTCATGGCATCGGCAAACGATTGTGAGGCATCGGGCGAGGCATAGGCAAAGACATCGGATATGATGGTGGGCGATAATCCTAAAACACCGGTTATCCATGGAAAAAGATTGTAAAGCACCGACCATATCAAAAAAGGGACGGCAATGCGAAGAAGTCGTTTTTTGTAGAAATCTTCCAGCTTCATCTTCACGGGCAACAATAACAAACCTGTTATCATTACAAAAAGAGGAACACAAGGACGTAGAAAGGAACCATAGAACGATCCCCAGAAATTAAATTCAGGGTTCGAACGAGCTTCGGGCGATACATTAAACGGATCGGAACAGTGAATACAAATTACCATAAAAATGGCTATAAATCGAAGAACATCGACCCATACTATTCTGTGTGCTTGGTGTTGAACTGAGTTTTGCGGCATATCTATTACTTTAAAATGTGTGCACAAAAGTAATAAATGCAATACCGAGTTTCTTTTAACTACTTAAAGAAAAAGTGCTTATTTTCGCAATGCACACAAAGTAACATGCGACATGCCTAGATAAGAGGCAATATACCCCAAGTTGACACGTTGAAACAGATAAGCATGGTTAGTCATTAAATCATTGTAACGCTCTTCGGCCGACATATAAAGGCGATAAATAAGCCTTCGTTCAATCTCAACAAAAGCTCTCTGATGAATCAATCGCATCCAATTGGCTATTTCTACATGTGTAGCGCAAAGCTCTTCAAGCCTACTGATTGGCATATAATATAGCGTAGCATCTTCGAGCATTTGTACCGTCTCATTTTCATATCCATCAACCTTTCCATGAAAACTATTGGTAGAATAGAGCAAATCGCCTTCTTTGCTAAACCACGAAGTAACCTCTTTGCCATCAACAATATTGTAGGCACGCGCAATGCCCTTTTCGACAAAATAAATGTTATGATTTTTTATACCGGGATCTATTAAGATAGCCTTCTTGGGTAAGGTCACACATTGCAAACAAGAGACAAACTCTTGCTCGGTGGCATGGCTCATTTTAAGAAACCTGTTTATAGAATTAATAACTACATCCATCTGCTCTTACGATATGTGGTGGGGTTACAAAATTACAAAAATAGTTTGATAAGATGGTTTACGACCGATGATATATCTTTTGTATAATGACGATGGCATTCGGCAATACGAGAGAATGAGAACCACCCTCATGGATAATTAAAACAACTACACTGCACATGCTGTGCAACATTACTGAATAGGCTATGCAGTATTACTGTACAAGCAATGCAGCATTACTGCACAGCCTGATGCAGTAAATTAATTCAAGGATATTATGACATTGGTTATTCCGACCAATCGGGATAAAGTTCGTATTGATCGAACGATGGTTCGGGAAGACCGGCTCTCTTAAATACCGAAGCGATGCGCAATTGCTCTTTGGGCGAAATGATTTGATCGCCTTTTTGTGCATAGTAAAATACTCGTTCGCACGAAAAGCAATTCATCACTTGTGCTCGCACGGCTGCATATTTCACTTTCGGAACAAGATCGAACAGCTTCTTCATGCCACGCGCATAACGCAACAATACATCGCTACGAAAGTGTGTGCAGGTTCTGCCTTCTGCCACTTGGGCCACATAGCGGGGTGTGATACATAGCAATGATTCTGTGGGCATGGCCAACTCTTCATTCATGCGTGCAGCATGACCACGCAAACAATGATGGCTTTGCGAGCATTGCTCGGATGTGGCATAGCAATGTGCATAGTTATAAGGAATGTCGTTTATCTTCATCGTGTATTCTGTTTTTAAATTATAAGGTCAATTGAATAATTATCTATACGCACCTCAAAAATATAGAATTATGTTGAATTATCGGGCTTCGAACCCAACAATATAGTATACAAAGATGACGTTTCGTTTTGCACATCGCCTCAACTTACATTCGGATTCATTGCAGAAGGCTGTTATGTTTGTGGGTCTATCTATAGCATGACTGGGGGCAAAATAGTATCTTTGTATTTCGAAATTCACCCTAAAACCATACCATTGCCAAGATGATAAAGATTCGTTGTGTAGTAGAACATATCACTTACCAGAATACCGAGAATGGATATTCGATTATGAAAGTCAATGCAAAGGGATACAAAGACACGGTGACCATTGTGGGCAGCCTGCTGGATGTGCCCGTAGGCAGTGTACTGATATGCGATGGCGAGTGGAAGATGGATAAGAAATATGGCAGTCAGTTTGTGGTGGAGTCGTGGGAAGAGGTGATGCCTGCTACCATCTACGGCATCGAGAAGTATTTAGGAAGCGGACTCATAAAGGGGATCGGGCCCAAATATGCCAAACTGATTGTAGGTAAGTTCGGACTGCAAACCATCGATGTGATTGAAAACGACATCGACCGACTCTATGAAGTGGCAGGCATCGGAAAGGTGCGTGTAGAGCAGATTCGCGAAAGCTGGGAAAAACAGAAAGATATTAAAAATGTAATGCTGTTTCTTCAGGGATATGGTGTGAGCACCGCTTTTGCTGCCAAAATATATCGCCAGTATGGCAAAGAGAGCATCGACAAGGTAAAAGGAAACCCATATACGTTGGCCGACGATATTTGGGGTATCGGTTTTAAAACGGCCGACGGCATTGCCACCAAAATGGGATACGAGAAGAACGACCTGCGTCGATGCAGAAGCGGCCTGCTCTATACCCTCAATCAGTTGAGCAACGATGGGCACGTATATAGTGAAGAAGAGCAACTGATAAAAGCTGCGGCTACCTTGCTCGATGCAGACGAAGAGTCTATCAAAAAAGCATTGATCGACATGCTGGCCAGCGACGATCTCAAGCAAGAGGGCGAAGCCATCTATCTCCCACCCTTTTATCATGCCGAATGTGGCACTGCCAAACGCCTCATCGCCTTGATGCAGGCCAACGATAATGGCAAACGTCCCACATTAAATATCAAAGCTATCGAAAAAGAGAGTGGCATTGTGTATGACGAAGTTCAGATGGATGCCATTCGCCAAGCGGTCGATTCGAAGGTAATGGTGCTCACCGGTGGTCCAGGTACAGGTAAAACCACCACCACGCAAGGCATCATTGCAGCACTCAAAACAGCCGGCTTAAAAATTTTACTGGCAGCACCTACAGGTAGAGCCGCCAAACGAATGAGCGAAGCAACGGGTATGGAGGCTAAAACCATTCATCGACTGCTCGAATTTAACCCAATGGATGGCTACAAACGAAACGATGAAAACCCATTAGAGGGCGATGCATTAATCGTAGATGAGTGTAGTATGATGGACATTATTTTAATGAACAGCTTAATGAAAGCCATCCCTCTAGGCATGAGGCTGGTGTTTGTAGGCGACATCGATCAGCTCCCCAGTGTTGGAGCGGGCAATGTGCTTCGCGATATTATCGATTCACAAAAGATTCCGGTAATTCGCTTGACACGTATCTTCCGCCAAGCACAATCGAGCCGCATTGTGATGAGTGCACATGCCATCAATAAAGGTCGTTTTCCGGATGTAAGCAATGGAGCAGATACCGACTTCTTCTTTATTCAATGCGAAGATGCCGAACAGGTGGCTGCCAATATTGTGCAATTAGTCAAAAATCGCCTACCCAAAGCCTATCATCTACCCACACACAACATACAAGTGCTCACTCCCATGCAACGGGGCGTGGTAGGTGCGGCCAATCTTAACATGGCACTGCAACAAGAAATCAATCCGAACAAAACCGGCTTAAATCGAGGCGGATTTACTTATCGCAAAGGCGACCGCGTGATGCAAATTCGCAATAATTATGATAAAAAGGTATTCAATGGCGACCTAGGTTATGTTGATGAGGTAGATATGGAAGAACGGACACTGATGGTCGATTTTGAAGGCACACTTGTTGAGTATGAGGTGAGCGAACTCGACGAATTGACATTGGCTTATGCCACCACTATTCACAAGTCGCAAGGTTCGGAATATCCGATTGTAGTAATGCCCGTACTGATGAATCACTATGTGATGCTACAACGCAACTTAATATACACCGGAATAACCCGCGCCAAGAAAATATGTGTACTCATTGGTACCACCAAAGCTCTGGCCTACGCCATCCACAATATGACGGTGCTCAAACGCAACACTAAACTAAAGGAGCGACTTAATCCTGGATTGGCCATTGAAGTCTAAAAAAATAGATACACAACATGTGGAAAGAAAAATATCTTAAACTCAAAACCGAGAAAAAGATTAGATTATATGACTCCTAAAGAGAAATTTAATCAATTAACAAATTTAGATTACAGTGCGGTTGCATTATCCGCTTTAATTCAGCTTAGATAATAATACGTTATATGAAAAAGAAAAAAGAAACACCGAGAAGGCTTGCAATAAAAAACTCAACATTTAGGTTTTCTGACTTATATTATATTGGAACATTAATATTTTCAATATATGCTGTGGATAGTATAGGATTTAGTATTTTCACCTTAATATTATTGTTAGGAACTATATTTTCTGTCTGGAAAGTTATAAAACGATTAATAGATAACAAAGAACAGATTGTCATTGACGAAAATGGTATAAGATTGAATTTCGAAGACAATGAATTGATTGAATGGAAGGATGTTAAGTTTGCCTATATAAAAATAACAGTAGAAAGTTCAAGAAAACATCATAGGAATATTTATTGGTTTCACATAGACACAAAAAACAGAGAATTTACCATAAAAATGAATGATTTTAGTTTCAATGAATCATTACTTATCGAATGTATCAATTTTCATAGCGGAAGAAATATTGGAAGTATTAAGGCCAAATTAACCGAAAAAGCTTCCATTTTTTTTAAAAACAAAAGTGATGCTGATAAGGCATATCACATTTTTAATACTTACTACAAAAGACAAATAAATTTAAGCATTATCATTATGTTTACATTGCTGTCAATTGCGATATATGGACAAATTATTATAGACTTTCCATATGTTTTTGCTATAGGTTGGACTGTAACTATTATTGTTCTATTAATATTGGGTCTTTA
This sequence comes from Bacteroides sp. UBA7333, assembly GCA_002471195.1. Taxonomy (GTDB): domain Bacteria; phylum Bacteroidota; class Bacteroidia; order Bacteroidales; family Bacteroidaceae; genus Bacteroides. Next base: position 55,174 of record DKPN01000028.1, on the reverse strand, counting down.
CGAAGACAAAAAATTGCGTAATCACGATTCCTTCTTTGAATTAGATGATATTTCCTTTAAAAAGGTCATAAATGAATTTGGAAAAGAATTTGATTATAGTATTAAAAATAATGTTTTATACATTATCATTCTTGGAGTTTCTGCTATCATAGTATTCATGATTTCACACTTTTATAGTATACAATAATACTATTAAAACGGTACTAAACACATTCACAGAGGATTATCTATCAAGTAATTTAATAAGTTGAATAAGACTAACAGCACTAAATTAAAAACAAATGTCAAGTATCAAAATCAAAGCTAGATTGGGAAGTGTTTTTTGAAATAGAAAAACCTACACAACAAGCAGATTTCGGAAAAACGGGCAACATAACTGACTGTCAGTTAAATATTCTTTATTATGTATGATTTTTCTATTATCGGAAAAAACGAATTAAGCAGAACAAAGCAGACGGACGGTTGCCAAATCGTTACTCGAGTCCTCTCTGGATTCTGCCAATACCCTATTTACGAAGGTGTTATAATTAAGATATTTCTATTAAAATAAATTAGTTTTATCGGACAGCAATAATAAAGAATAGGATCGACATAATCGATTGACCAAGTATATAGTGATTATCAATTGTTATCAACTATATTCTTGCCAAAAGGAGTTAATGCCAAACCTGCCAATTTAAAATGTTGTAGCCCAAAAGGAATACCGATGATAGTGATACAAAGCACTAAACCAAAGACTAAATGAGTGAGGCAAATCCAAATGCCACCCACCAATATCCAGATAATGTTCATCAGTATAGATAGACATCCTCCACTATCGGGAGTAGCAACCACCTGTTTACCAAAAGGCCATAAAGCAAGAGAAGCCATTTTCAAGGTTTGCAAGCCAAACGGAATACCGATGATGGTAATCATCATCAGTAAACTAGAAATTAAATATTCGATGGCAGTAAATATACCGCCAAAAACAAGCCACAATAAATTTAAAAGTACATTCATATCTATATGTATTTGTAGTAATATCGCAAAATTACCTATTTTTTATTTCACAGATTACGAAACTATTGTTATTTATCGAAGTTTTGTAATCAGTTTGATAGAATAAAAAAAGTGCCCACATACACTAAAAATTAAAAGAAAACATTTATTTTAACAAAACAACAAGTATTATCATTACATTTGTGAATGATATTGGGGTATTATGCTCCAATAACAATAAAAACAATGCAAATACAAAACAAATTCAAGGTGTAAAACAATTTATTATATTGAATATATGTCAATATGGAGCAGACTCATAAGAACCAAAAAAACTGAAGACAAAAACAGTGTCAACAGCAATAAAAATATATCTGTACCATTTAATGCCTCAAACTATGCTATCGTAGATGTTGAAATAGGATTGAAAGATCGCAAAATTCATGATATAGGAGCATTACGTCACAATGGAGAGATATTTCGTAAGGCCTCAAAAGAAGAATTATTTGATTTTCTTCGTGATACAGACTATATCTGCGGGCATAACATCATTCATCATGACGCTAAATATCTGTTTACTAACCAGAGCTGTAAATGGATTTTAGTAGATACACTTTATATTTCACCTTTACTGTTTCCAGAACGTCCATATCATAAACTGGTGAAAGATGACAAGTTAATAACCGAGCAGATGAATAATCCGGTGAACGACTGTGAAAAAGCAAAAGCACTTTTATTAGACGAGATAGAACGTTGGCATGCGTTGCCAAGCGAAAAGCGTACTATTTTTGGATCACTACTGAAGGAGAAAGATGAATTTGTTGGATTTTTCAGCATGGTAAATGCAGAATATACCGATGAAGCAAAAATACCGGAACTCATACGAAATCTATATATAGGAAAAATTTGTCAACATGCAGATATTGAAACATTAACCAAACAATATCCATATGGATTGGCATATGCATTGGCTTTAATCGATACAACAGATTATCGTTCTATCACTCCCGGATGGGTGCTTTACAATTATCCCGAAGTAGAATTTATTGTAAAACTACTACGCAATACCAACTGCCAAGAAGGTTGCGATTATTGCAATACGCAATTGGATGTGGTTTACAACTTAAAATCATTTTTCGGATATGAACAATTCCGAACATACGACGGAGAACCACTACAAGAACAAGCAGCACAATCAGCAGTAAAGGGTAAATCGCTTTTGGCAATATTCCCTACAGGAGGGGGAAAATCGCTAACATTTCAACTGCCGGCACTCATGGCAGGTCATTCAGTACATGGACTTACAGTGGTTATTTCGCCATTGCAATCGTTAATGAAAGATCAAGTAGATAATTTGGCCGAAAGAGGCATTACGGATGCTGTAACTATAAACGGATTGTTAGATCCTATCAATAGGGCTTTGTCTATACAAAGAGTACAAGACGGAGAGGCATCAATTTTGTATATATCTCCCGAAATGCTTCGCTCAAAAACAATCGAAAAAATATTGATGGCTCGCCATGTAGTGCGATTTGTAATTGATAAAGCACATTGCTTTTCTTCATGGGGACAAGACTTTAGAGTTGACTACCTTTATATAGGTAAATTCATTCAAAAATATCAACAAAGCAAGAAATGTAAAAATCATATACCCGTATCCTGTTTTACGGCTACAGCCAAACAGAAGGTAGTACAAGATATATGCGACTATTTTAAACAAACACTGAATCTAGATTTGGAATTGTTTGCCTCGTCGGCCTCAAGAACAAATCTTCAGTACTCTGTCATTCATGTTGAAAGTGAAAATGATAAATATCTAAAGCTCAGAGAACTTGTTACTGAAGCCGATTGTCCAACTATTATTTATGTATCGCGCACCAAACGGACAAAAGAACTAGCCGACAAGTTGTCTCGCGATAGTTACAAAGCACTTCCTTTCAATGGAAAGATGGAGGCAGATGAAAAAATAGCCAATCAGGATGCATTTATGACCGGCCAAGTAAACATCATTGTAGCTACATCGGCATTTGGTATGGGAGTCGATAAGAAAGACGTAGGACTAGTTATACACTATGATATTTCGGATTCGTTAGAGAATTATGTTCAAGAAGCCGGTAGAGCAGGCCGTGATCCTAGTCTTAGTGCACGTTGCTATGTGTTATATAGCGACAATGATTTAGATAAGCACTTTATACTACTCAACCAAACGAAGCTTAGTATTAGTGAAATACAACAAGTGTGGAAAGCCATAAAAGATCTTACCAGACAAAGGATGAAAATTAACTGTTCTGCTTTAGAAATTGCTCGACAGGCAGGATGGGATGATTCAGTATCTGACATTGAAACCCGTGTTCGAACAGCCTTATCTTCTTTAGAACAAAGTGGATACTTAATAAGAGGAAACAATGTACCTCATGTGTATGCTACGGGTATTACTGTGAAAAACATGGACGAAGCAAGAAAATGCTTAACCGCTTCAATGCTTTTTGGTTGTGACGAAATAGAAAAGGCTGTACGCATCATCAAATCATTAATCTCGCAAAAACATATCGCAAAAGCACAAGATTCAGAAGCCGAATCACGTGTTGATTATCTAGCAGATACTTTAGGATTAAGCAAAAAAGAGGTAATATCTGTTGTGGAACGAATGAGACAGGAGGGGATATTAGCAGATAGTAAAGACATATCTGCCTATTTGCTCGACGTAGGTGATTCGGAGCGAAAGTCGCAAATGCTTCTCGAACGCTTTGCCAAACTAGAAAAATACATTCTTAATAGTATTCCTGATGATTCTTTACGAATATCATGTAAACAACTCAATGATAATGCAGTAAACGAAGGTATCAATACATCTAAAGAAAAAGATATACGTACCCTACTCTACTTTTTATCGGTTAAGGGATATACTCGAAAAAAAGAGGACGCTATTCGTAATATAGAAATAACTCGTCAGGCAGATTTGGAAACAACAATCAGTCGTTTCGAGAAACGATTGGAAATCAGTCGCTTTGCAGTAGAATGGTTATATAAATTAGCTGCAGAAAAAGAAAAACAAACCTCTACCAATCAAGCTATTCAGTTTTCAATAGTAGAACTTCTCAGTCGAATAAAGTCAAACGCTTACTCTCTTTTTGGAAGACTCGATAATATTCAATTGGAAGACGTTGAAGAAGCACTTCTTTATTTATCAAAAATTGGCGCTCTTAAACTTGAAGGCGGGTTCTTAGTGCTTTACAATGCTATGAATATCCAAAGAATTAAGGACAACAAAGTAAGATATAAGCAAGATGATTATCGAATGCTCAATGAATTTTATAAACTAAAAATTCAACAAGTACATATCGTGGGCGAGTATGCCAACTTAATGGTGAAGGATTATAATGCGGCATTACAATATGTACAAGATTATTTCCAAATGGACTACAAAAAATTTGTCACAAAATATTTTAAAGGAGACAGAGTTAGTGAGATACAACGAAACTTAACACCCCAGAAATATAAGCAGTTGTTTGGACAATTGTCAAAACGACAAATGGAAATTATTATAGATAAAGATTCGCGCTGTATAGTAGTGGGAGCAGGTCCTGGTAGTGGAAAAACAAGAGTATTAGTTCATAAGCTAGCCTCTTTGATGCTGCTCGAAGATGTAAAACATGAACAGCTATTAATGTTGACGTTTTCAAGAGCTGCCGCCACGGAGTTCAAACAAAGACTCATGGGATTGATAGGCAATGCTGCCCATTTCGTTGAAATAAAAACATTCCATTCGTACTGCTTTGACCTTTGGGGACGAATGGGAAATCTGGAAGATGCAAAAAATGTAGTTGCAAAAGCTGCCGAAATGATTAGTCAAGGAGAGGTAGAGCCCAATAAAATAGGTAAAACAGTACTAGTTATTGATGAAGCCCAAGATATGGGAGATGAAGAACATGCACTTGTAAAGGCCTTGATGGCCAACAACGAAGAAATGCGTGTAATAGCAGTGGGAGACGATGATCAAAATATTTATGAGTTTCGCGGATCAGACTCCGATTATATGTATCGCTTAACTCAAGAAGGGGGAAGTAGATTTGTTGAGATGACCGAGAACTACCGTAGCGCACAAAACCCTGTGAATTTTGCCAATCAATTTTTAAAACTCATTGATAAAAGAATAAAAAGTACACCTATTTGTTCAATGCGCCCAGAAAAAGGACGCGTTGAAGTGACGCAACATTACTCAAAGTATATGTATGAGCCACTCGTACAAAATCTGCTTCGACATAAAGATAAAAGTACCTCGTGCATATTAACACAAACCAACGAAGAGGCTGTAATCCTTGTAGCTCTATTGCGCAGACAAGGTATAAATAGCAAATTAATACAATCAATGGACGGTTTGCGGTTTTGGAATATGGCCGAAATGAGGTATTTATTGAGATATATAGACAAATACATAAAAACACCACTCATTACTGAAGAACTATGGGAGAAAGCAAAACAAACTACTTTTTCAATTTATGACAAAAGTACAAGCTTAATGTATGTAAAGTGCTGCGTAGAACAATTTGAACAAACTAATAAAATAAAATATTTCAGCGATTTTAAAGAATTTGTTTTTGAATCATCAATAGAAGACTTTTGCGACGTTTCGGAAACAGATGTAGTGGTATCAACCATTCATAAAGCCAAAGGAAGAGAATTTGACGATGTGTATATGCTCATATCCGATAATTATCAGAAAGCAGTCAATAGAATGCGTAGATATTATGTAGGTATAACGCGTGCAAAAAATCGACTATTTATACATACCAACGGGGATTGTTTTAATGACTTAGGAGCAGATCAATATATCATTGATCGAGAAGAATATAATATGCCAAAAGAAGTTGTATTACAACTATCTCACAAAGATGTATATTTGGCATTCTTTAAAGAACGAAAACAAGATATTTTAGCATTAAGAGGTGGAGATATTTTGACCTTCAAAGAATCTTATTTGTACAGTCCATCAACAAATAAAGCTGTAGCTAAATTATCATTTAAAATGCAAGAAACACTTTCAGAGTGGGAAAGAAAAGGATATAAAGTAAAAGATGCTTCGGTAAGATTTATTGTAGCTTGGAAGCCTAAAGATGCAGAAAAAGATGAATCGGAAACAGCCGTTCTTTTGGCCGATCTGTTTCTTACTTCATAAATTTAAACAATTATATTAAAGCAATAAAATGAAAAAATTGACAACATTTGCTGCCATTGTTTTATGTACAACAATGGCCTATGCACAGATAACACAAAACAATCAACAAGCCACAAATGATTCTCTGTTGAATAGGATCGATAGTCTTATTCAAGTAACAAATATGTGGCTAGAGCATATAGAGCTCGATCTCTCTTTGAAAGAACGCTACAAATTATATCCGACGGAAAACATATATACCCTTCTCCAGTTGGATACTAAAACAGGGATGATAGAACAAGTTCAATGGTCATTAGATTCAAAAGAGGAAGGTAGTGTCACCATAAACGGTGATAATTTAAATTATGGGTTGGGATATGGACCTGGGAGTTATGAACTATATCCCACAAAAAACATGTACCAATTTATTTTACTGGATAAAACAAATGGAAGAAAATGGCACGTTCAATGGGGTATGAAAATTAAAGAACGATGGATGAGGAGAATTTATTAATATCGATGTTATCATCTTTTAATAAATAAAAAATCAAGCTTCGTAAAAAAACTATTTAACATCATATAATGAATTGTATAAACTATAACTCGGGATTTATGACTCGAGTTATAGTTTTTATTGAACTACCATAGAATTAGATCGCTTTTAAATATTGAGCCATAGCAGGATGGGTTAGTTTCCAAGTAACATTCATTGGGAAGTCATCGTGTGATGATACATAATTTACCAAACCAAAACAATGGAAGGGAGAAGTGTTGCCAAAACCATCCTTCTTCTCTTCACGTACAAAGAGTATAATTTTGATATTGTTTTTTGCTTGTTCTATATATTTACGCCCTCCACTATTATAATGAGAATCTGTGTTTTTGGATTGCCAATGGAAATATTTCTCATTGATTAAATAGTCATTATATTGCGTAGAAGGTGAAAAATCTTTCTCAGATTTATTTAATGTAACAAACAGTAAAACGGCATTATGTTCCGGTAAATTAAATGCTCCAGATGCAGCACCTTGCATTTTTAAATCTGCCTTTTGTCGCCCAACTAATGTAAAAACATCCTCACGAGTATAACAACCATATAATTCCAGGCCCGATATGACTTCTTTTCCTAAAGGAGTGGTTTTTATTTCTAAATGAGCCAGCAAATAAGAAATGATTTCACCGATTTCCTGTTTAAAACATGCATATTGAGGTAAGTGAATCAGACTCAACGCTTCATTGATTGAGTTAAAATGAGTTTTAGTAATTTTATCTTGAAATAAAGTATAGTATAACATCAATGCATAGTTCGCATTCTCTTTAGTCTCATGTAGACCATTTCCAGATATAAAGAGTTCAATAAAGTGCAAAAAAGAAACAGTATTATGATGAAGTAAATTTGACATTCCTTTTTCTAAACGTCTTGTTATAGCATCATCTTCATATGAAATTCGTCCTGCGGCACGTTTTAGTGACGACCAACAATTAGAATTTTGATAAACAACCCGTATATCTTGGCCATTATTCTCAAGAAATTGAGAAAGAGTTGGTAAAATAGAATAGGCATTAATTTCTCTGATGATACGATTCTTATTATATATAGCGCCATTTATATTATCAAGAATATATTGGCGTGCCTTTTTTTCCATCATAATACTACAACCCGTAGGGAGTAACGTAAAACCCTCTTTAACTTGCTTCTGTATATTTTTTTCTGGATGAAGTGTAAGCGCACGGAAACGACTAGCAAAATCATATTTTCGATTAACCTGAGCAACGAAGTCAAGTACGGTCAGCTCTGTCTTACCTGTTGATAGACGAAGGCCACGACCTAACTGCTGTAGAAAGATTGTCAAACTCTCGGTAGGACGTAAGAATAAAACAGTATCAACCTCTGGTATATCAATACCTTCATTGAAAATATCAACAACACATAGATAATGTATATTTCCCTCTCGAAGATTCATTGCCAATAGCTTCCGTTCATTAGCAGGTGTATCAGATGTAAGACTTTGAGCATTGAAACCACACAATCTCAATTGCTCAGCCATAAAATCAGCATGACACTTATTCACACAAAAACACAAAGCTCGGCAAGTATATTCGTCAGCCAAATACCTATGAAGTGCATCCACAATAAGTTGGGCTCGTTTTTTATCACATAGTTTATCCGCTAAGCGATCGATATTATATTTCTGTCCACTCCATAAACTTTCATCACTTAGATTGGTATCATCAGAAACACACAAGTATTGGAAAGGTGTAAGCAATCCTGCTTGAAGGGCTTGTGGCAAACGAATTTCTGCACTGATATGTCCACCAAAGTCAGGACGCAAATCTTTGCCGTCCATACGCTCAGGTGTAGCTGTGAGTCCAATCAATAATTGTGGTTGGAAATGCTCAAAGAGTTTTCTGTAACTATCTGCTTGACTGTGGTGTGCTTCGTCAATCACGATATAATCATAAAAGTCAGAATCAATTAATGAAAAAAAATCAGCAAATCGTGAGTTAAACATAGATATAGAAACAAAAAGATGTTCATACTCAGAAGTATCTTGTGGACATTGATTTCCTACCCATAAAGCTCCAAAATTTGCATCTTGCAATACACTGCGATAGGTTATTAAAGATTGCTGTAAAATCTCCTCACGATGAGCAGTAAATAATATACGTGCCCTACTATGAGTGCGAACAAAATCTTGATAATCAAAAGCAGATATAACTGTTTTACCTGTACCGGTAGCAGCTACGATTAAGTTTTTGTTGTTTCCCCTATCTTCGCGTTCTACACGAAGTTTATCAAGAATTTGCTTCTGATGCGGAAACAAAATATATCGTTGATATATCATTGAAGAAGTATCAGTTCGAAAAATATTACGGCTAATTTCCTTATTAAATTTTTCAATGCCACCTATACAAAAATCCTCAAAATTTATACTATTCCAATACATTTCGAAGGTAGCTAATGCTGTTTTTATAATATGAGGGTTCTCAACGTTGGTAACACGCATATTCCATTCTAATCCTTCAGTTTGAGCCGATTTAGAAAGATTAGACGAACCAATATAGGCTGTATTCATACCGGAGTTACGAACAAAAATATATGACTTAGCATGAAGACGCTCTATTTCTGTATTGTATGAAATTCTAATTTCTGTATTAGGAAGATCTGCTAACTGTTCGATTGCCTTGGCTTGCGTTGCTCCACAATAAGTGGTAGTAATAATACGTAAGCGTGTTCCTTGCCGACTACAGAATTTTTTAAGATTATCAAGCAGAATACGGACACCTGATACCTTAAGAAAAGAAACGATAAAACAAATCTCATCAGCACTTTCTATCTCACGACGAATTTCTTCGCCCAAAGACAAAACACTATTGCCACCAGTGAAAAGATTACTCACGCGAAAACCAGAAATAGGGCGAATAGTTAATGTATGACTCTCGCGTTGGAGGGCAGCCTGTTGCTTAGTAATTACTTCAGACAGTAGTTCAGTTGGTTTGATTATTTGCTTCGTATCTATCAGACCTGCATCTATCATAATACGATTGATCAGATTCACCCGATCCTGTTGTTCTTCTATATCTTCAAGTTTTTGACGAATTGCATTTGCTAGGTAGTTAGCTAAAATATGAGGAGATTCGACATTATCGATCTTTTGTTGTAGACATACCAATCCAGACTCTTCTGCGTCTTGCATTTTAAGATCAGTTTCCTGATTTATAATGTGTTCATATATTCCTTTCTGCAACATTGATTTAGTATTGATTTAGTTAGAAATGATATTCAAGATTTTTTTTATTGACAGAGGTAATAGACATTATTAATATAGAGCAAAGTTTATTGATCAACTTCATTTAGGCAAGCAACCAAACCTCTATCGTTGGATTTATATGTGTTAGTTGTTGTTCTATATTCACCGACTCAAGCCGTTCATTTATTATATCCAAAATTCCATTATAGAGTTTTCTTATCGAGAATAAAATCATCTAAATATTGATGAATATCAAAATCTTTTAATTCTTGATATGCACCTCTACTAGGATGTCTTGGATGACCTTTTGCTGTTAAATTTCCAATCTGTTTCCATTGAGGATGATACTTAGAAACAATATTAACAATGTCATAAAAACATTGTTTTAGATATGGTCTCACAAGAATAGTATTGCCAAATGCTATTAGAAATGCCGAATTTGAATAATGTTGAAAAACTCTTTCGATATGTTCTAAATTTTGTTTATGTAAAAGCTCATCATGTTCTTTTGTAAGACAACAAGGAGTATGTTGTGGATAAACGTTAAGCATAATAAACCCTCCAAACCCATTCCTTCTCATATAACCTAACACGCGCCGAATTGTAGGATCGGGAGTATCGTCATTTGCAGTACTAGGATTAACACCCATTACAATTAAAGGATTCTCTTTTTTATATCCTAAAACGAAGCGAGCCGAATTGTCTTCATTGTTTATGTATATATCAATTTCGAATTTCATGTTATTATATTTTAGTTTATTATATGTTGCATCAATTTCGAATTTTAAGTCTTCACATAGCTCCGTAGTTAATGCTTAGAAGTAAAACATTTAGCGATATACATCATCCTCAAATAAGCATGTAATTTAAATATGGTACAAACATATAGTTTAAAACGATATAAAACAATAATTTCCAATATTTTACTTAAAAAAGAATGACTGTAAACATTTAGTTTACAGTCATTCTTTTTTTAAGTATTATCGATATTTATCGAAATTATTTCACCTCTTCAAAATCAGCATCTTGAATGTTGTCATCACCACCGGCTTGACCGCCTTGTTGACCACCCATATCAGGACCTGCTTGAGCACCACCTTGTGCACCTGCATTTTGATACATTTCAGCACTTGCAGTTTGGAATGCAGTGTTTAATTCTGCCATTGCAGTATCAATAGCAGCAAGATCTTGAGCCTTGTGAGCATCTTTCAATTTTTGCAAAGCTGCTTCGATAGCTGGTTTCTTATCAGCTGGAAGTTTATCACCAAGTTCGGCCAATTGTTTTTCTGTAGAGAAAATCATACTGTCGGCTTGATTCAACTTATCGATTTTTTCGCGTTCTTTTTTATCTGCTTCTGCATTTGCTTCAGCTTCAGCTTTCATACGATCGATTTCTTCTTTGCTCAAACCTGTTGATGCTTCGATACGAATGGTTTGTTCTTTTCCTGTTGCTTTATCTTTTGCAGATACTTTCAAAATACCGTTGGCATCGATATCGAATGTTACTTCTACTTGAGGTACACCGCGAGGAGCAGGAGCAATACCTGTTAGATTGAATTGACCGATCGATTTGTTTTGAGATGCCATTGGACGTTCACCTTGAAGTACATGGATAGTAACTTCTGTTTGGTTATCAGCAGCTGTTGAGAATGTTTCGCTCTTACGTACCGGAATAGTAGTATTAGCTTCAATCAATTTAGTCATTACACCACCCATTGTTTCGATACCCATAGACAATGGAGTAACGTCAAGTAGTACAACACCTTTGATTTCGTCTGTCAATACAGCACCTTGTACAGCTGCACCAATCGCTACTACTTCGTCAGGATTTACACCTTTTGAAGGAGCTTTACCGAAGAAATCTTCTACGATTTTTTGGATTGCAGGGATACGAGTTGATCCACCAACCAATAACACTTCATCAATATCGGCATTGCTCAAACCTGCATCGCTCATTGCTTTTTTACATGGTTCAAGACAAGCTTGAATTAATTCGTGAGCCAATGATTCGAATTTTGCGCGAGTCAATGTTTTCACTAAGTGTTTAGGCACACCATCAACTGGCATAATATATGGTAAGTTGATTTCAGTAGAAGTTGTAGATGATAATTCAATCTTAGCTTTTTCAGCAGCTTCTTTCAGACGTTGCAATGCCATAGGATCTTTGCTCAAATCGGCACCTTCGTCATTTTTGAACTCTTGTACCAACCAGTTGATGATAACTTGGTCAAAGTCGTCACCTCCAAGGTGTGTATCACCATTAGTAGAAAGTACTTCGAATACACCACCACCAAATTCAAGGATAGAAATATCGAATGTACCACCACCAAGGTCGAATACAGCAATCTTCATATCTTTGTGAGCTTTGTCAAGACCGTAAGCCAAAGCTGCTGCAGTAGGTTCGTTCACAATACGTTTTACCTCCAAACCGGCAATTTGACCAGCTTCTTTAGTTGCTTGACGTTGTGAATCTGAGAAATAAGCAGGAACAGTGATAACTGCTTCTGTTACTTCTTGACCTAAATAGTCTTCAGCTGTTTTCTTCATTTTTTGAAGAATCATTGCCGAAATTTCTTGTGGTGTATAATCACGACCATCAATGTCAACACAAGGTGTATCGTTTTTACCTTTAACTACTTTATATGGTACACGTGAAATTTCTTTTGCTACTTGTTCATAAGTTTCACCCATGAAACGTTTGATAGAGAAAATTGTACGTGTAGGATTTGTAATCGCTTGGCGCTTAGCAGGATCACCCACTTTACGTTCGCCATCATTAAGAAATGCTACCACAGAAGGAGTTGTACGTTTACCTTCACTGTTTGCAATAACTACAGGTTCGTTACCTTCATAAACGGCAACGCATGAGTTTGTAGTTCCTAAGTCAATACCAATAATTTTTCCCATGATTTTATTCTTTTATATAATATTTAAATTCGATTTATATTATCTATTTAAAATTGTTCTTTTTCTATTCATTGAAAAGACTCCTAAACAGACATTTTATAAAAAAGCAAAAGATATGCCAAATGAAATCTTTTCATAAAAATGACAATTTGACTGCCAAAAAGACAGATTCATTGCATGTAAATGACAGAAACTCTCTTTTTTTAATCCCATTGTTATCATTAAACAAATACAATCGACTCTGGTTCAACAGGAAAATAAATTCTTATCTTTGTATCGTCATATTAAACCCAATTTCGATAGATTTAATGAAACACCTCACCCTACTTATCCTGACAATATTTGCATTATCGAGCTGTAGCGATAAAAAAAATATATCGACAAAAATACAAACAACGGATATTCCATTATCCTATGCAAAAGGATTCACGATTAGCAAAAATGATAATATCACCAAACTTGTGGTTAACAATCCATGGAAGCCGGGAGAAATATTGGATACATATTATTTGGTAAAAAACGATTCGATTGCTACTCCATCTGATGGAGAGAAAATTAAAATTCCACTAAATAGTATCATGGTAAATTCGGCTACTTATCTAGGATTTATAGGAGCACTCAACGAACTGGATAAAGTTGTTGGGGTATGTAATGCCGACTATATTTATAACCCTTTTATTTTACAAGAGGTAAAAGTTGGGAATATTGCCGATCTAGGCGAATCGTTTAATTTAGATATAGAAAACCTTTTATGTTTGAAACCTGAGGCTGTGATGACTACTTCTTATAATACGGAAGATATCAATAGCAAAAAGATGAAGCAATGCGGACTTCCTATTATATATAATGTGGAGTGGCAAGAACCCTCTATATTGGGTAGAACGGAGTGGATTAAATTTATAGCTTGTTTCTTTGATAAAAGTGAAATGGCAGATAGCATATTTAATGACGTTGAACAAAAATATAATGAGGCTAAACAAATAGCCAATGGTGCGCAAAATAGACCGACTATATTTTCAGGACAAGACTATCGTGGAACATGGTCTTTATCGGGAGGAAAAAGTTATACTGCCCAACTGTTTAAAGATGCGAAGGCTTCATATCTTTACGAGAATGACAACACAGCTACAAGCATCGCGAGTAATATCGAACAAGTTTTGATTCGTTTTAATGAAACCGATATTTGGGTAGGGACACAAGAGAAATCACTACATGCCTTGGAACAAAGTAATAGTAAATATAGGCTTTTTAAAGCGTTCAAAGAAGGTAAAGTGTATAACTACGAAAAACGAGTCAATGGTACTAGTGGCAATGATTATTGGGAAGGAGCCGTGGTTCGTCCAGACTTATTACTGAAAGATATGATTAAAGTTTGCCACCCTGAATTGCTTGAAGATTATGAGTTAACATACATGCAACAATTAAGTAAGGAATGAAAAAGCAACTATTATTTACAATATTAATAGGCACACTGATTGTGGCTTTTATCTTAGATATTATGATTGGTAGTGCCAACTTGCCATTGAATGAAATATTAAATGTAATAACCGATCATGAATCCAACCCTATTTATAAAGAGATAATATTGAATCATCGACTTCCAAAAGCTATCACTGCCATTCTAGTGGGATCTTCTTTATCGGTTGCGGGTGTTTTGATGCAAACTATGTTCCATAACCCATTAGCAGGCCCCGATGTATTAGGTGTCACGTCAGGCTCTAGCTTAGGAGTTGCTTTATTGACAATGAGCAGTTCGATACTTCCACTATGGCTTATATCAAGCTGGGGACAAATTCTAGCTGCAAGTATTGGAGCAGCAGCAATATTATTATTGATATTAATTGTCGCCATCAGAATACCAAATACAACTTCATTACTTATTATTGGAATGATGTTCGGATATTTTGCTGGAGCTATTGTGAGTATTTTGCAAAGTAGTAGCCAACCTGATACTCTGAAGCTTTTCATCACTTGGACTTTTGGTAGTTTATCATCCGTAGGTTGGTCGCAAATGTATGTAATGGCCCCTATTATTGTATTGGGTATTGGAGTTTCTATTTTCTTACAAAAGCCTTTAAATATTTTATTATTAGGAAATAATTACGCCAAAGGATTAGGTATTAATGTACTGAATTTAAAAATATGGATTATCATTGCTACTACCCTTCTTGCCGGAGTAGCTACTGCCTTTACAGGGCCGATTGCTTTTATCGGTATAACGATCCCACACATTGCAAGAGGGCTGTTTAAAACAAACAATCATAGCATTGTGCTTCCTGCAAGTATTTTATGCGGTGCCAGTATTTTATTAATCTGCGATTGTATTTCACAACTACCGGGGTTTCAAGGTACACTGCCTATTAATGCCATCACTTCGCTATTTGGTGCACCCATTATTGTTTGGATTATAATCAAAAATAAAGGATAAAAAAAACCTGCTCCTCATTGAGGAGCAGGTTTTTTTTATCTGCTTATCTAAATTATTGTTGTTCGATAGTAAGCACTTGTTCACCAGTTGCATTGAACAAACCAACACCACCAGGAACTTTAGCAAATGACTGTACACTGTTTATAGCTGCCAAAATTTTGCCTTCCAACTCCATATCTGGACAAGCCATCATTGTAGTAATAACACCTGGGAATGAAATTAAAGCTGCATCATTTGCATCAGTTTTGAATTCGCCATTCATTACATTACAACCAGCATTACCGTGAATTCTATTTGCTTTTACATCGAATTCAATAAATGGTTGATTTTCCATATCAGTTGGAACAGCAGTATTGTCAACTTGAGTAATTAACCATTTTCCTTGTAGATTTGATACGCTAAATGGAGGTATTTTTTCTAGTAACAATACACATTTGTCTTTCTCATCACACAATTCGATACGTCCATCTTTATCTTTAGCAAACTTTTTCACTTCATCTAAAGCTGATAAGATGTTATGTTCTAATGTCAAATCAGGACAAGCCATACGTGTCGATCCAATAGAACCTAAATCCAATTCACCTGGTTTTTCGTCAGTATCAAATGATGCCATCAAACGATTACAACCACTAAATCCGAACATACGACCGGTTTTAGTATCAAAGCCAATAAATGGGTCTTCTTGTGCACTTGCTTTATCTAAAGCCACACCGTTTACCGAAACAATTTTCCATTCTCCATCCAAAGTAGCTAAAGGCTCTTTTACTTTAGCAGGTTGACATGAGAACATCGTTAATGCCACACATGCCATAAATAAACTCACTAGTTTTTTCATTATAATTAATGTTTAGTTAAAAAATCAATTTGCAAATATATCAAAAATAACATAATCAATATATTTTTGTTTGAATATATAGATATAAAAAGGTGAATACTGAGATGAATCTACAAATAATAATGTATATTTGTTGCTTAAACCAATTTTTAAATACTTAATTTTTAATTTATAGATTAAAGAAATGGGTAGAGTTCTTATTATCGGTGCGGGCGGTGTTGGTACTGTCGTAGCGCACAAAGTGGCACAGAATGCCGATATTTTCACTGACATCATGATTGCCAGTCGAACTAAATCTAAATGTGATGCGATTGTTAGCGCCATCGGTAACCCCAATATTAAAACATCTCAAGTAGATGCTGATAACGTTGAAGAGTTAGTAGCTTTGTTTAATGATTTCAAACCTGAAATTGTTATCAATGTAGCACTTCCTTATCAAGATTTAACCATCATGGAAGCTTGTTTGCAAGCAGGTGTCAACTACTTAGACACTGCCAATTATGAGCCTAAAGACGAAGCACATTTTGAATACAGCTGGCAATGGGCTTATAAAAAACGCTTTGAAGATGCAGGTCTAACTGCTATTTTAGGATGTGGATTCGATCCGGGTGTGAGTGGTATCTTTACAGCTTATGCTGCTAAACATTACTTCGATGAAATTGAATATCTTGATATCGTTGATTGTAACGCAGGTGATCATCATAAAGCTTTTGCGACTAACTTTAATCCTGAAATTAACATCCGTGAGATTACTCAAGAAGGACGTTACTTTGAGAATGGTGAATGGCATACAACTGCGCCACTTTCTGTGCACCAAGATATTACATACCCTAATATTGGCCCTCGCGATTCATATTTATTGTTTCACGAAGAGCTTGAATCATTGGTGAAAAACTTCCCAACCATTAAACGAGCACGTTTCTGGATGACATTTGGTCAGGAGTATTTAACTCACCTTCGTGTGATTCAAAATATTGGTATGGCTAGTATCGAACCAATCAATTACAACGGAATGGAAATAGTTCCTCTACAATTCTTGAAAGCCGTATTACCAAATCCACAAGACTTGGGTGAGAACTATGAAGGTGAAACTTCAATAGGCTGTCGCATTCGCGGTATGAAAGATGGCAAAGAGCGCACATATTACATTTACAATAATTGTAGCCATCGTGCTGCCTACGAAGAAACCGGCATGCAAGGAGTAAGCTATACAACAGGGGTTCCTGCTATGATAGGAGCTATGATGTTCTTCAAGGGCGAATGGAAACGTCCGGGAGTATGGAATGTAGAAGAGTTTAATCCAGATCCATTTATGGAACAATTAAATATTCAAGGATTGCCTTGGCACGAAGAATTCGATAAGAATTTAGAATTGTAATCTGATATATCCATTAAAGTTAAACGGTGAATCTCCATCGTTTAACTTTAACTTATACCTTCCTAACTCGAAGAAAAATTCGTTAATCACTCTTATTTTTGGCCATAAGATTAACTATTATTTTTCATAAATCAGTGATACTGATATTTCCACTGACATAAATATTGGTGTATCGCCACTCATATTTAACTACATTGATAAAGTTCACACTGGGTTTAAAAATCAAAAAGATAAGAATCATGAAAATAGGAGATAAAGTTCCCGATTTACTGGGAAAAGACGAAAATGGGAAAGATATACGTCTAAGTGATTATAAAGGAAAAAATATAATTTTATATTTCTATCCTAAAGATAGTACACCAGGGTGTACAGCCGAAGCTTGTAGTATGCGCGATAATTATTCACACTTACTCGAAAAAGGGTATGCTGTAATAGGTGTAAGTGTAGACAGCGAACAATCTCATCAAAAATTTATTGCTAAAAATAATCTACCTTTTCCACTGATAGCTGATACCGATAAAAAGCTGGTAGAAGAATTTGGTGTATGGGGCGAAAAAACATTGGCAGGCCGTAAATATATGGGAACTTTCAGAACGACTTTCCTAATCAATAAGGATGGTGTAATTGAAAAAATATTCTCACCCAAAGAAATAAAAACAAAAGAACATGCCACTCAAATTTTGGCTTTACAATAAACCAATAATTAAAACAGAACGAATATGGCAAAGAAAGACGAACTAAATTTTGAAACAGGAAATAATATGGCATCAAACGAAAAATTAAAAGCCCTACAGGCTGCCATGGACAAAATAGAGAAGAACTATGGGAAAGGCTCTATTATGAAAATGGGTGATGAGGTAGTAGAACAAATCGAAGTTATTCCTACTGGATCTATAGCCTTAAATTCAGCACTTGGTGTTGGGGGCTATCCAAGAGGTAGAATAATCGAAATTTATGGTCCTGAATCATCTGGTAAAACAACATTAGCAATACACGCCATTGCTGAAGCTCAAAAAGCTGGTGGCATTGCAGCATTTATCGATGCAGAACATGCTTTCGACCGCTTTTATGCAGAAAAACTTGGTGTTGATGTAGATAATCTATTTATATCACAACCCGATAATGGAGAGCAAGCTTTAGAAATTGCGGAACAATTGATACGTTCATCGGCTATTGATATTATTGTGATTGACTCGGTTGCAGCTCTTACTCCAAAAGCCGAAATCGAAGGTGATATGGGAGACAACAAAGTTGGTTTGCAAGCAAGATTAATGTCGCAAGCACTACGAAAATTAACTGCTGCTGTAAGCAAAACTCGCACGACTTGTATATTTATCAACCAATTGCGCGAAAAAATCGGTGTAATGTTTGGTAACCCTGAAACAACAACAGGTGGTAATGCATTGAAGTTTTATGCTTCTGTACGTGTAGACATCCGTGGTGGACAAGCTATTAAAGATGGCGAAGACATGATTGGTAAAGCAACTAAAGTAAAGATTGTAAAAAATAAAGTAGCTCCTCCTTTCCGTAGAGCTGAATTCGACATCATGTTTGGTGAAGGCATCTCACGTGCTGGTGAAATTATTGATCTAGGGGCTGATATGGGAATCATCAAAAAAAGTGGTTCATGGTATAGCTACAATGACACGAAACTTGGACAAGGACGTGATGCGGCTAAACAATGCGTATTAGATAATCCAGAGTTGGCAGAAGAGCTAGAAGGACTAATATTCGCAAAACTTCAAGAGCACAAATAATATTTATTATCATTCAATAAATCATAATGGGTATAGCTAACAATAAGCTATACCCATTATTTATATAGTACAAATAGTTGATTTAAATCGGTTTTAAACGATAAACAGTAGTAGAAATATTATTCCATACCGATGTCTTCTCGACCACTTTCTTCTCGTCCATTGACACGTTGAATCGTTTGAAGCGCAAGATATGTTTCTCCGAATTTCACATAATTATCACATTCAATATCGAATGTATCTTCATGTTCTTCTTCTATCTCTATTAGTTTTTCAAACAAACGCTTAGATGTTGCATCTCCTGCTGCGCCACATTGCATGGCAAAATCATTGTAGGCATCAACAGTTTTACGTTCCAATTCAGCCGAAATCTCAAGTACACGCTTGATATCTAAATCAACTTGACCCTCTTTTTTGTCTAAATAAACAATTTCAGATACAGGTTTCATTATTACATCACCCTTCAAGAATAAAATTCTATCTGATAACATATCTATATGCATCATTTCTTTTATTGCAACATTTTTATACAACTTTGCTAAATGGGTATACCCTTTATCTTCAAAATGAAATTGAAAGTATAAATATTGCAATACGGTTTCAATCTCTTTTGCCACACCTTTGTTTAATAACTCAATGCTTTTTGCTTTATTTGCCATAATCGTATAATTTAAATTTTATTTTATAAACAAGATGATAAATATAAAAGTTCAATTTAAAACTAAAATTATAGAACACTATCAGGATGAATATGTTACTTTATATGATATTGTTAAAGAGTTAAACTGAATCATATTTATGAAGTTGATATTTAGAAAAATGTTACTTAACTTCGTCAAATAATAATGATGGCATATAAATAGAGCACTAACAAAGATTTTAAAATGAAAATTCTTCCTACAAATATTATAAAGGTATTAGATAAACAAATTATAGCTACAGAAAGTATCGAATCGATTGACTTAATGGAGCGCGCGGCTATCGCATTGTCGAATGCGATAATGGAACGCTGGCACAATGATATGCCGGTAGTTATATTTGCCGGACCCGGCAATAATGGAGGAGATGCATTAGCCATTGCACGATTTTTAGCTGAAAATGATTATGCGATTGAAGTTTATTTGTTTAACACCGCGAATAATCTATCAGTTGAATGCCAAATCAACAAACAGCGCATTGAAGAGGTTTCGAACATTAATTTTCACGAAATCACCAATCAGTTTACGCCTCCTATCCTTACTAGAGATACCTTAGTGATTGATGCGCTATTTGGTGCTGGACTTAATAAACCATTATCGGGTGGGTTTGCAGCGGTTGTAAGGCATATCAATGCTTCACAAGCAACTGTTGTATCTATAGATATTCCATCGGGGTTAATGGGAGAAGACAACTCAACAAATATTAAAGCTAATATTGTAAGAGCCGATGTAACACTAAGTTTACAGTTTCCGAAATTAGCATTTTTATTTGCTGAAAACGAAAGTATTGTAGGCGATTGGGATGTTGTCGATTTGAACATTGACAATGACATCATCGACGATATAGAAACCAATTATAACTTGATTGATATTGAAGAAGTAAAAAGTTATATTAAACCAAGATCAAAATTTTCGCATAAAGGCAACTATGGACATGCTTTATTGGTTGCAGGATCTTATGGAATGGCGGGTGCAGCGGTATTATCGGCAAAAGCTTGTATGCGTTCGGGAACTGGTATTCTTACAGTACATTCACCATATGCAAACAACTGCATTCTACAAACAACAGTACCAACGGCTATTATTGAAAATGATATTCAAGAAAAAGAGTGGGGTGAATATATTGACACTTCAAAATATCAAGCAATAGCCATAGGACCAGGAATCGGACAAAGTGCCTTAACTGAGATGGTATTGATTGATCAAATCAATGAATGTCAATCGCCCATGATACTCGATGCTGATGCCTTAAATATTATAGCCAATAATAAGAACTTATTAAATAATCTACCCGAAAAATCCATACTAACACCTCATCCGAAAGAATTTGAACGGCTAGTTGGAAAGTGCCAAAACTCGTATGAAAGACTAATGAAAGGATCGGAACTTGCAAAAAGTGCCAATATCTATATCGTTTTGAAAGGTGCTTTCACTACTATTATTACGCCCGATAGCAAATTTTATTTTAATCCGACTGGAAATGCAGGTATGGCAACTGGTGGTAGTGGTGATGTTTTAACAGGCATTATGTTGGCACTAATGGCACAAGGATATTCATCCGAACAAGTATGCAAAATCAGTACGTTTGTTCATGGACTGGCCGGCGATTTAGCTTGCCAAAAAATAGGAGATATCGGCATGAATGCTTGTGATATTGTATCATACCTTCATAAAGCTTTTCGTTTGATAAGCGAATAAAGGTTAAGAGAAGGTGTTTTTTAAAAGAACTTACTTATTTTTGTTTAGCAAACTATATTTATAGATAATAATGAAAAAAGCTTGTGTAATAATGGCATTTGCCTCAATATCATCGCTGATGTATGCGCAAACAGAAGTTGTGCAAGGGGTAATGCGTGGAAAAGATTATGGAGTGACATATGCACTCCCTAAATCGATGATTGAGGTTGAAGCCAAAGTGAATAAGGTAAAATATTATCCGGGTGAACTTGCCAAATATGCTAATAGATATTTGCGTTTAAATGATGTATCGACTGAAGCAGCAGAGTATTATGAACTCATCAGTTTAGGGGTGCGTTCAGTAGGTGTGGCCGATAAAGATAATATCTATTTTATTAAAATGAAAGACAAAACGGTAGCTCCTCTTGTTGAACTTACTGATGATGGAGTGATTAAATCCATCAATGTGCCCATCAGAAAAGAGACTGCTAATGAAACAAATGCTCCCGTTAGCAAAGAACGAAAAGCTCTGAATCCACATGATTTTTTGACGGAAGATATCTTGATGGCAAATTCATCGGCTAAAGTCGCAGAACTGGTTGCAAAAGAGATTTACAATATCCGAGACAGTAAAAATGCTTTGGTAAGAGGACAAGCTGACTTTATGCCTAATGATGGTGAACAAATGCGCATCATGCTCGAAACACTTGAAGATCAAGAAAAAGCATTGACAGAGCTATTCACCGGTAAGTATAATAAAGAGGAAAAAACATATACTACTCATATCAGTCCTGAAAACAGCATTGATAACGAGGTAGTGATGAGATTTTCAAATAAATTGGGTATAGTAAACAATAATGATTTGGCAGGCGAACCTATTTATCTATCACTTAAAAATGTAACAGAAATAGATAATACCATCGATGATGGTAAAAAGAAAATGGAAGGCATTGCATACAATGTACCAGGAAAAGGCATTGTATCGCTTAAAAAAGACGGAAAGGTGATAATAGAAAAAGAGATTCCTATCACACAATTTGGGTTAACCGAGTATCTGGCACCTGCATTATTTAATAAGAATTCTACAATAAAGATTATATTTAATCCTACAACCGGTGGGTTAACTAAGGTTGATCGGGAAGAAGATAAATAATAAATCCATCTTTTTGTAACTGATAGATATAGTTAACTATACGTGAAGCATAGTTCTCCTCATTTTCAAAATGGTTGGCTAGGGAGTTTATAATTGTCGAAACGCTCGTTTTACCATCAATTAATTGCCATACAGCAGTACCATGCTCTCCTAATTGCAACTTTACATGAGTTGATTTTCCAGTCGAAACAAGAATACGTTTCATCCATTCATATTTATAGCGTGGGAAGGTGATTATAGCATAATCACCTTCCCATTCTGTTGTAACATGTGTACTACGCAATGGAATTATATCTAATAAATTGATCTTTTCTTTCGCAGCCATACGCTTTTATTTTTGAATATTAGATAACTCTAAGCCGTATCCATATTTCTTATCAGCAAATTTCAGCATTATTGCTACCAATAGCGATAATGTTGCTATTCCTGTAAAAATATACATAGGTAAAGTATAGTCATAAATTGTTACGCCATCTACTTGTCCCGTTATACAGTGTTCATCCAAAACCTTGCCTATTAAAGTCGGTATACCCCACAAACCAATATTCTGAATAAAGAAGATCAGAGCATAAGCAGTACCTAACTGATTCACTGGAAATATTTTGGCTACAGCTGGCCACATTGCTGAAGGTACTAATGAGAATGCAATACCCAAGATTATCATTAGTATAATGGCAACTAAAGAATATTGAATAGAAGGGATTGCATAAATAAAATGCACCATAATCAGCATAGCAGCACCTAAGATCATAATAGAAGCAGACTTACCATGTTTATCAATGTAGCTACCAAACAATGGAGTTAATATTAAAGCTCCAAGTGCTGGGAGTCCCACAAAGGTACCAGCAATATTTTCATCAATATTATATTTGCTGATCATTAACTCTGATGCAAATTTTTGGAAAGGAAAAACACATGAGTAAAATAATACGCACAGCAAAGCAATTAACCAAAAACCAGGATTACATAAGATCTTTTTTACATCTCCAATAGAGAATTTTTCTTCCTCCGAAGTATTACCAGTTTCCTCAGCTTGCTCTTCAATCTGAGCATCGAGCTTTTTGTCCATTACTGAGAAAGCAAAAAAGGCAATCAAACCGCCCAATAATAATACTAACCCAATCAATATTGGAAAAGAAAGCCCCCATGCACGTGCTACGGGTATAGCAACAGCATATCCTGCTTGTGAACCAATACGTGCTAATGCAACCTGAACACCCATGGCAGTAGCCATTTCTTTACCATGAAACCATTTTGCGATAATTTTAGTAACTGTAATACCTGCAACTTCAGCACCTACACCAAAAATAGCATACCCTGTAGAAGCAACAAACACGCCTGTCTTATATCCAAATATCATACCATCTGCATCTGCTAAAGCAGTCATAGCATAATATTCGAGAGCAGTCCCTAAAACCATTAAAATAGTAGAGAGTTTGCCAGTAAAGCGAATACCAAAACGGTCAAGAATTAAACCGCCCCATATCAACATCAAAAAGAATACATTCAAAAAGCTATAAGCTCCTGTAAAAAAACCGTAATCACTACTTGTCCATGCTAAATCGGATTCAAGCATTGTTTTTAATGGGGCAACCACATCGTTTACATAATAAGCGGCCATCATAGTGAAAGCTACAATAAATAAGGCACCCCAACGCATACCACGCGAGTCGTTCAATTTTTGTTTTAAGAATTTTGTCATTGTATTATTTGATATTCGATATTAATTGCTATTAATAAGAACAAAGGTAAAGAAATATGTAATCATTACATAACAAAAAGCAAGCTTTTTATCGC
This sequence comes from Bacteroides sp. UBA7333, assembly GCA_002471195.1. GTDB lineage: Bacteria > Bacteroidota > Bacteroidia > Bacteroidales > Bacteroidaceae > Bacteroides. The sequence continues at coordinate 30,659 of DKPN01000028.1, read as the reverse complement.
ATAAAAAAACAAAGGGATAA
>DKPN01000028.1:0-30433 GCA_002471195.1 Bacteroides sp. UBA7333 | reverse complement strand
TTATCCCTTTGTTTTTTTATGCGTGATTTCAGAATCTATTATTCTGCGTCACCTGTATTTTGAGACTCAGTAAATGGAGCTGCAGTTCCTGCCGGAAGATCGTAAGGATTTGTTCCTGCTTCTTCTAAAGCCTGTTGTTGGATAGCGCTACCCTTACCAACTTGAGATGGAATAGCCCAAGCTGAAATAATACTTACCACAACGATAAAAATAGCCAATCCCCAAGTCAATTTATCTAAGATATCAGTAGCTTTGCGAACGCCAAGAATAGCATTAGATGATGAGAAGCCTGCTGCCAAACCTCCTCCTTTTGAATTTTGTATCAGTACTACAAAGCATAATAGTACTGCTGCTATAACCAATAAGATAATTAAAATTAGATAAAACATTTATTATTTTGATTTAGTGTTAATAATCAACTTTTCAAGGAAACGTATTTGATCTGCAAAGTAAACATTTTTTTTTGGATATTTCAAACTTAACTTTTTAATTATTTCAAGAGCCTTATCATATCGTTGTTGTTTTACGTAAATTTTGGCCAGAGTTTCTGTAAAACATTCATCATCATCATCCAAACGATAAATAACAGCGTCTGATTTATCAATGCCTTCATCATCGACATAATGATTAGAATAGTCAATATCATCAATCGACAAATAATCTTTTTGGGAATTTTCATTTCTCTCAATAAAACCATCGATCAATTCAATTCCATTTAATTGTGGAATATCATCCTCATTAATATCATCATGATCTTCTAAGAATGAGGTATAATCTGTAGAATAATTTAACTCTGAAGAGATCATTACATCATCGGGAACTTTCGACAAAAAAGCATCAATTAATAATGATGTTCTATCCAAAGAGCTAGATTCGAAAACCTCCTTATCATCTTGAAGATAGTCTAATGAATATGATGTGACCCCTTCAAGTAGGTAATATAGAATAGTTCTATCGGTAATGTAAAAGCTTGATTTTCGTAATTCTGAACTAAATGTTGAGTCGTGCAAAAGAAATAGATTTTTTAAATATAACAACCGTAAACTTTGGCAATAAGGATAACGTATGAGTTGCATCCGCAACTCATACAATGTATCTTTATTCAAAGATTCAGGGTGATTAATCCAATATTGGATATTGAAATGTGTCATTTAATTACCAATTGGCTACAGTAGCATTAAATATTTGTTCTACAATTTCTTGCACCATTTCTCCAATTAAAGGATCTTGAACAGCTGTAAGCAATTGGCTTGAATCGTATGTACGGAAAGCTGAAAATTGTTGTTCAAAATCCTCAGCGTGATTGGTGTTATTTACAAAGCGTACATTTACTGTAATAGTTAGTTTTGTTTTCGACGAATAGCCATCTGCTTGTACAGCTTCATTATATTGATTGTAACCTGTAATTTCACCATCTATTTGCAAATCGCCATTTGTTTTAACCAATTGTAAACGCGTTTGGCGAATAAAAATGTTTCTAATTTCATCATTAAATCTTGTTCCTAATGGTGCATATACATAAGCCGATTTTATAGGAAAATCTTCAATTGATATTGTTTTTACTTTGTCGTAGTTGATTGATGAGCCATTAAATTTGTATGATATAGTACATGCCATTATCAAAAAAGGCAATAATACAATAGCAGAGTACCGCCTCATTATTTTAGTCCAAGCCATATTCTTTTAATTTTCTATATAGTGTGCGTTCTGATATATTTAAATCTTGAGCCGCATTTTTTCTTTTACCGTGATGTCTTTCTAAAGCTTTACGAATCATCTCTCTTTCAACCTCATCAAGCGAAAGTGGTTCTTCTACATACTCCTCTACCATTGGAGCATCTATGCTACTGCTCATTGGCGATTTTACCGAATGTATGATAGTGGGTAACGTTGTGACATTATTTGTCGATACATCAGTTGGTACATGTTTTATATTGTTTCGATCTGCCATTAAGGTATGAACAACTTTTTTAAGTTCAGACACTTCTTGGCGCATGTCAAACAATACAGTATACAATAATTCGCGTTCGCTCTCGTAGTTTTTATGATCGTTTTTTCCTGTTATCGCCGGCAAACGATTTATATTGGATGAGGGTAAATACGTTTTCAATATTTTAGCATCAATATCTCTATTTGTTTCGATAATGGAAATTTGTTCAGTAATATTTTTCAATTGACGTACATTACCGGGCCATGTATAATCTAATAAAACATCCTTAGCACCATCGGTTAACTGTATAGAGGGCATTCTATATTTCTCTGCAAAATCATGTGCAAACTTTTTAAACAAAAGAATGACATCATCTCCCCTATCGCGTAATGAAGGTACCTGAATAGGAATGGTATTGAGCCGATAATATAAGTCTTCACGAAAACGTCCATCATATATGGCTTGTAAAAGATTTACATTAGTTGCAGCCACTACGCGAACATCTGTTTTTTGTACTTTAGAGGAGCCCACTTTCAAAAATTCTCCACTCTCAAGTACACGCAATAGACGCGCTTGTGTAGATAATGGTAGCTCCCCTACTTCATCCAAAAAAATAGTACCGCCATTGGCTTCTCCAAAATATCCTTTTCGTTCGCCAATAGCTCCTGTAAATGCCCCCTTCTCATGTCCGAAAAGTTCTGAGTCAATCGTTCCTTCAGGTATAGCACCACAATTGACTGCTATATACTGTCCGTGTTTACGCTTACTGTATTGATGAATAATTTGTGGAAAACTCTCCTTTCCAACACCACTCTCACCAGTTATCAAAACAGACAAGTCAGTAGGCGCTACCTGTATAGCAATATCAATATCACGTGATAAAGCTTCGTTATTACCTATAATACCGAATCTTTGTTTCACCTGCTGAATTTCCGCTCTTGTCATATTCATTAATAAATTTTGAATCGATTATAAATCGTCCTCAACAGAATCAAGTTTTAATTTGTCGCTATCATCTCTTTTCTCATAATATTGCTTACGCAAAGGATTTTTGCGTGCTGCTTTTTCAGCCTCACGATTTCTAAATACATCAATAGCTACATAAATAGCCTGACGGAATGAATCTTCATTAGCAATACCTTGTCCTGCAATATCAGCAGCAGTACCATGAGCTGGAGAAGTGCGTACGATTGGTAGACCGGCAGTAAAATTTACTCCATCTTCCATTGCCAATGTTTTGAATGGGGCCAATCCTTGATCGTGATACATAGCCAAAATCCCATCAAAATGAGTAAAATTACCCGATCCCATGAATCCATCGGCGGGATATGGCCCATAACATAATACACCCTTACGAGACATTTCCTCAATCGCCGGAATTATAATTTTCTCTTCCTCGCTACCGATTAAACCATTATCACCCGCATGCGGATTTAAAGAAAATACGGCAATACGGGGCGCCTCAATATTAAAATCAACTTTCAAAGAACGATTCAACACATCGATTTTTTCTTCGATCAACTCTTTTGTTATCGTTGAAGCAACATCTCGGATAGGGATATGACCAGTCACTAATGCTACACGCAAATCATTTCTCATTAAAATCATTAATGATTTATTACCGTCACCCAAACGCTGTTCAATATATTCGGTGTGTCCTGGGAATGAAAAATCTTCGCATTGTATTGTGTGCTTATTAATAGGCGCTGTAACCAAAACATCTATTAGTCCCTCTTTGTATTCTTCAATGGCTTTTTCCAATGCATCAAATGCAGCTTTACCAGCTTCACTGTCCTCCTTGGAAAATTCTACTTTTACTTCATCATCTGAGCTATTTACAATACTCAATTTGTTATTCACTGCTTCTGAAGCTGAGTTGATTATGCTAAAGCTAGTCGTTAAATCGAGCGACTTACGATGATATGCAGCTACCTTTGGTGAACCATAAACAATGGGAACACATAAATCGAGCATTTCAGGATTTGCAAAAGTCTTTAAAATAACCTCATAACCTATTCCATTGATATCACCTTGGGTAATACCTATCCTGATTTTGTTATTTTCCATATATAGTAATTTTATTCGTTGCGTTAATATGATGACTTAATTATTATTGACTTCGTTGCTGTTGACACCCGGCAAACGCAAAGTGTATAACGAAGACTCTAACATACGCATTAAGTTGCGTTTAAGTTTATCGGGTGAATACACAAATACTTCGGCTGTAACAACACGGTTATTAACTGTATCTATACGTGTATGCGAAACAAATGGGCCACCCATGAAATCGCCTTTTACACGCCATAAGCCACGAGATTCTAAAGCATATTTTCCTTGTACATTAATAGGTTGCGTTATTACACTCATGGTGTCTGTCGACATGTACATACCTTCTTTAGACCCAGGAATATTAATCTTCATCACTGAGTCACGTTTATTCATAAAAAACTCACGCGTTAAAGATTTTTTATCGGTGTAAGGATAAGAATAGATAACAAAATTTTGATCTCCACTACCTCTATTTGTAGAAGCCCAAAAGAAATCTTTGCCGATTTTTGATGATGTGAGCTCTGAAGGTAACCAAATTCTCGAGTCAAAAATACTATCAACCATATGAGCAATGTTATCATTATGGCGAGTTTCGAGAATCGACATTTGACGATTCATTTCGGCCTTAGTGAAAAAATCTATAATTTGCTGACCATTCTTTTCAACAAATTCTTGCAACTCTTCATTGTTGGGTGCTTGAATTGTCAATATTAATTGCGGAGCGGCATAAACATCTTTAGCATATTTAAAGGATGCTTTGGTATAAATATCTTTCACTTCTACGATAATGATATTGCGAATGAGCTTCAGAGTAGAATCAAAATTTTGAGGAGAAGAATACATGATACGGAATGAGCGTTCAGATTGTGGTAATCCAGGAACATCACTATCAAGAACATCAAACAATGCACGACCTGCCGGTGCTTCCCATAAAACAGGATTAACAACGACTAATATTTCATATGGACGCCCACTTGAAGTTGGAGTAAAAACACCTTTACGTCCTTTACAAGATGAAAAGCAAATGAATGCTGCTAATACAAAAATTGCGTAATATAAACTCTTCTTCATGTTGCTAGTTTTTAGATTTAATACTAAACTACGATATATTAAAATTATATTATTTGAATTTGACTATAAATATAATACAAATTACTGTTTATCCTTTTTGTTCATAGTCGATAACATACCACATGCTGCAAAAATATCTTCTCCACGAGATGAACGTATAGTAGTAAAAACCCCATGCGAAGTTAGATAGTCTCTAAATTCAACCATTTTTTCCATACTAGCTCCATCTAAATCAACATTAGGAATAGCATGAAAGCGAATTAAATTAACGCGACAATCTAAACCTTTTAGGATTTTAACTAGTTCTTTTGCATGTATTAATGAATCGTTTACATTATTAAAAACAATATATTCAAACGAAAGTCTACGTTGTTTACTAAAATCATATTTTTTTAACAATTCAAACATTTCTGTAAATGGCATTCCTTTTTCTGCCGGCATTAATGCAGCACGCTGAGAAGTGAACGGCGAATGAAGACTGATAGCTAAATGACAATCACTGCTTTCAATAAATCGCTGCAGCCCTTTTCGAAGTCCCACCGTCGATAAAGTAATACGTTTTGGACTCCAACCATTGCCATAAGAAGAAGTTAGTATTTCGAGGGCTTTTAAAACCTCATCCAAATTATCAAGTGGTTCTCCCATTCCCATCATAACAATATTAGTAAGCTTGTCTCTTTCGGGCAATGAGTATATTTGATTTAATATTTGGTTAGAAGTAAGATTAGCAGAAAAACCTTGTTTGCCAGTCATACAAAACTTACAATTCATTTTACAGCCTACCTGTGATGAAATACATAGAGTAGCTCTATCTTGATCGGGAATATAAACAGATTCAACAGACTGGTTTTCAGCGATATCATAAAGATATTTGATGGTACCATCGATTGATTTCACACAGCTAGAAGGACCATTATAACCTACATAATAATCCTTCTTCAGTTGTTCACGATTTTTAATCGACAAATTGGTCATTTCATCAATTGACTTCACTTTTTTATCGTAAAGCCAAGTTGCTATTTGCTTAGCGGTGAAAACAGGCATTCCCTTATCTCTCACCAATTGCTGCAACTCAGAAAGTGTCATTCCCAAAAGAGGATAATTAGTCATAATAGTAAATATTCAAATTATTTATACTTGCAAAAATAGATAATAAAAAATTAATTTAAGAAAAGCCATCTATAAAAGAAAATAAAAAGATGGGAGCAACTTCTCTTATTTTAGAGAAAATTGCTCCCATCTTAATTTTATTGTGAAACTATCTTAGAAATATAGATAGCGTGAATCTACAACATTTGCTTGCATAAATAAGTCATTCAATACGCGGTTAGAAAAACGAACATGCATATTCTCTAATGTTTGCTCTTCTGCCGATTGATTGTATGTTTCATTCAGTTTGTCTTTTGCATACACTTGTAGCACATAAACGCCTGCATTACCTTTGATAGGTGCACTAACTTTGTTTAATTCGCCTACAGATGCATAAGCACTTACCAATGATTCACTGCTACGCAATGCAGGGATATATGCAGGAGCTGCAAATGAAACACGTTGTATAGAGTCAGTAACGACATTGCTCATACCTTTGTATTGATCGAACGAAGTTGCTTTAAGAGCAGCCATGTCAGCCATAATCTTTGCAGCTTTTTTATCTTTTACAATTTCAGATCTCAATTGATCTTGAACTTGTTTCAAAGTACGATAACCTTTTGTGTTAATATTTTCAACTGCTACAACCAACAGATGATCACTGTCGCCACATTCATATAAACCAGAAACCTCACCTGGCTTAGCTGCAAATACCCATTTAAGCGCATCTTTTGTACCCTTCACACCACTAATATTATGTTCAGAGCTAGCCAAATCAGGGCGATCCAATAATCTGTAACCTGCTTCCTCAGCATTTTTAATCATTTTGTCTAATGAATTGTTAGCCGTAACAAATTGACTAAAGTCGTTGTATGCTTGTCTGTAAGTTTCTTTGCTAAATTCAACAGGACGTTTCACTACAGCAACTTTATACTTATCTTTATTAGATTTTTTGTTTGTAACTTGAAGAATCACATTAGCTTGTCCCAGAGCAACATTATTCAACTCATTAACATTCATACCATTAATAGTAGAAATATATTTCAAGTTTTCTCCATCAAGTTGTGCTCCTTCATATTGAGATGCAGTCAACCATGTAGTTTCACCTTCTTGACCATATTTCTTAGCAACTTCTGCAAAGTTTGCACCACCTTTGATAGCAGTATAAATACTATCAGCCAATTCTTTTGTTTTTGCTGGAGTATCTGCAAAAACTTGGATTTGACGATATTCAATAGAATCGGCAGCAGTTGTTTTAGCTACAACTTTAAAAGTATTGATAGTGTTATCACTTACATTATAATAAGGACCATAAACCTTACCTATTTTGGCAGTATCAATACGAACTGCTACATCATTAGGAAATGCTGTTTTGTTATAAAACAAGTCAGTATAAGGATATTCTGAACCTGCAGAGCGTACAAAAGAAGAATAGTCAGAATCTGTTGACTGCAATTGTTCGGCAGACTCATATACTTCATTTTCAATAGCCAACTTATCTTCTGGGCTTGCAACTACTTGAACATCGATAAATTTAATATCACGTGTTTCAGCATATTGTTTAAACTCCTCTTTACGTTTATTATACAATTCTTTCATTTCTGACTCTTTTACAGTGATATCAGCGTCAGGAATTGAAGTGTAAGGTATAGCTGCTAAAAGAAGATCAGCTTGATTGACACGAGCATCAAAAGCATCTTGCGCTTCAATAGGATTTGAAATCAAACATTTAGAAATCAAATTGTAGTATTTATCAGCAAGAATGTTTTGTACTAAAGTTTTTTCGATAAATGACCAATAGTTATACATGGATCTGTAATATTCAACATACTGAGCTGGCATTTGATTAATATCCATTTTCGAATAATCAACCAAAAACTTTTTCAACATATCTTTATCAAATGCTCCGGTTTGAGGATTACGAAAAGGTGTTTGTTGCAACATTGGATTTACACCTGCAGCAATTACAGCTTGAATTTCGGCAGGAGTAACTGTCAAACCTAATTGTTTAGCTTGAGTTTCAATCAATTTGTTATTAACATAGTTTCTCCAAACTTCGTCTTTAATTTGATTTGTTTGTTCGTCGCTCAAAGCGTTTTGACCTGAAGAAAATTTTACTACGTCTGTGTATTCTTCCACTAATGCCTGATAGTCTTGAGCCGATAATGCGTCTCCGTAAACTTCGCCGATGTCTTGTGATTGATGTGGCTGTATTGCTTTCCAAGCATCACCTGCGATGAATGCAAACAATGCTAAACCAATAACGATCACCAATAAGGGACCTTTTGATCTGATGTTTTGTAATGTTGCCATTGTGATTAAGTATGATTTATTGTTTATTATTATTTTGATTAATTTGTTGAGAGCACGAAGATACAAAAAATGCAAACAAACGATTACTTTTATATACAAAAAGTAAACAAATATTCTGTTAATCGACTATTTTCAACCTCACTAACTCTATTTTGGTTGGTGTGGCTTTAATAATTTTAAATTGATAGTTATCAACGACTATTACTTCATGCAATTTAGGAAAACTTTGATAATGGTTAAGTATTAAACCACCTACTGTTATATATTCATCTGATTCGGGCAAATCTATATTGAAAGTTTCATTAACTTTTTCAATTTCTAAACGTGCAGAAAGTATAAATTCGTTATCGTTCACCTGCTTGCAGACATAAACGGTATTATCATGTTCATCTTCAATATCACCAAAAATTTCTTCGACTAAATCTTCCAAACTTACAATTCCAGCAGTTCCACCAAATTCATCTACTACAACAGCTAACGTTTTTTTCTGTTGCATAAAAAGTGGCATCAATTTATTGGCAGACATTGTTTCCGGAACAATTGAAATATCGTTTATACTATCTTGCCAATTTTGCGGATGCCTGAACATTTCAGAAGAATGTATATAGCCAATAATGTTATCTATACTCCCATCGTATACTATAATCTTGGAAATACCCGACTCAATGAATTTACCCATCAACTCTTGAATGTCGGCAGTAACATCCACCGATACGACTTCGGTTCGAGGCACAATACAATCGCGAATCTTTATAGTCGAGAAGTCTAATGCATTTTGAAATATCTTCACCTCAGCATCTAACTCTTCAGTGCTTTCAGCGTTATCAATACTAGATTGTACAAAGTAGTCAAGATCAATCTTAGTAAAAGCCTTGGCAGTGGCGTCGGCATTTACTTTCATACCAAAAATACGTAAAAAAAGATAGGATATGCCAGATGATAATTTAGATATAGGATACAAAAGAATATAAAAGAAAAAAAGAGGTATAGCAGAAATATTGAGTATAAGATTTGGATTAATTTTAAAAAGTGTTTTCGGTAGAAACTCGCCGGTAACTAAAATAATCAAAGTTGAAATTATCGTCTGAATAAAAACCATCAAAAAATGATTCTCAATTAGACCAGATAATAAATTATCACCTATTAATTTGGCCATAATAATACCATAGATAACAAGAGCAATATTATTACCAACTAACATTGTGGAAATAAAATTGTTAGGATTATTGAAAAATATTGTCAATATTCGAGGTGATAATCCTTTTTTTTTGTCAAGTTCAAAACGTAGTTTATCCACCGACACAAATGCAATTTCTATTCCTGAGAAGAACGCAGAAAGTGCCATCGTAATCAAAAGAAAAACTATCATATTCATTATTTTTTGTGTTATTCGTTTAGAGTAGAATCATTTAAAGTAGTATTGACTGGTGTTGTATGAGTCTCTGTTTCATCCACATAAAAAACACCTTCCATATTATGGATTTGATAAATTGTCATTTGCTGATTAGAATCAAAGCCATAACCTGTAATTATCCTATCAGGTTGCTCAATTCGAATAAACTCATCGGAATAAATTTTTTCGGTTGTTTGATTCCAATACAAAAGCTGAGTATTAAATTTTTCACCTTTCCTATTTTGGATATCAACATTACCTATTAATTTCCATAATTTCTGCTTATCGTAGTAATATGCAGTATCAGCTTTAATACTTGCTTCTACTTGATGAATTGAATCGAACTGCTCTAAATATAAACCTTTTTCAAAAGCCCAATGCGAAGGACGTTTACGATCAAAAACAAGCCATTCATCTGCCTCAATGCGATATCTTATGACTCCTGAATCAGAAACAAATGTTTCAACATCTAAGGTCTCCATTGATGGTAAAGAGTCACGCTCAACTACAGCTTCACCTACCATTTTATTTTTACCGCCACAAGAGGTAAATAGCATGAGCATAGCAATCATCTTTAAGATGATTGCTATGCTCATTGTTTGTTTATTCAAATAGCAAATATGCTTTTCTGACATGTTTTAACGGATAGTTGTAGACTCTCCAATCCAGCCACCTATATTAACACGGTCGCCTGCTTTATAACCCAACATAAATAGATCTTTCGCTTCAGGAGTATAAGCTGAGTAACTTTGTATTAATTTATTCGCTTCCTCTGCAACACTTGAATCTACCGATTTGGCACGTTGCAATTTATCTATAGCTAAGAAGAAAGTACATTTATTTAAAATAGGTTCATCTGACCATTTATAATTGCCGGCATATAATGAAGCAATTAACATATATGGCGCACCATAGTTTGGATTAAAACTAATCGCCTTATTAGCGTAATTACGGGCAGCAGCCAAACGTTTTGCTGAAGCCAAAACATTAGCAGCCTTAAAAGCTATTTCTGCTTTTTTGTTATTATCTGTTTCTTGCTCCATTGCTTCGTCAAAGAATTTAACGGAACCATCAATATCGCCCTTTTTAAATGCCATAGCAGCACAACCTTGAGCAGCATCTGCACTAGGTTCAATTTGATATGCATATAATGAAGCTTGAAGATAAGCTTCACTATCTCTACAGCCCATCATAGCCATTACTTTTACAATTTCTTTTAAAGCAGCAAGATTCGCTTTTTCAGCTTCTACTTTAGGGGCATAAATATCTTGTAAAGATTCACATGTCGCAGCACCACTATTGATAAATAAAGCATCCATATTTCCTCTTACTGTTTCCATTGCTTTTTTAGCACTAGCTTTAGTTTCGGTAGCAAGAGCTTGGTCTGCTAAATCTGTTGCCATCAAATAATCTTGAATAAATTGCTCTTTATTAGCAGGATTATTTTTCATTCGTTTAGCAGACGTATCAAGTAAGTAAAACAACACACTAGCAGAAGACTCTGTTTTATCAGCTTTTACAGAAGTAGTCAACCACTCATACGCTTGATCAAGATTCATTTGAGGAGCATATTGAATATAATCCAACGCTTTAGCACCCAAAGCACCTTCAACTGAAATAGGAACTTTTACATTATTTGCTAAAAATTCAGGAATATACTTCATACGTTTATCATGCAAATCCATCAATTCGCCAAAGTATTTTTGGTAATCTGCAGATTTTCTATCTTTATTAGTCTCCAAAAAGTTCTTCAAAATATTAAAACCATCTGTAAATGTATAATAGCGAAGAGTTGGACAATTTTCAATAACAATCTTCCATGGTTCATATGCATCTTTGAAGTTACCTGCTTTTACTGCTTCACGTGCGATACTACTATTAGGAATACAAGTTTCATTTTGAGCTACTACTGCCATAGTACTAGCAGAAAGTAACATGGTAGCCAAAAGGTTTTTAATTTTCATTGTATCTATATTTTTAGTTATTACTCTATTTTTACATTAATCAACTTTACGTTTCATAAACCAGCGTTCATTGAAAGTAATTCCGACACTTAGTTTTAAAACATTCTCAGTTAACATTGCAGGTTGCAAACCTTTAATGTGAACATATTGAGCAGTTACACTTATCACAGAACGCGTACGTGGCAAAGGCAAACCGAAACCGGCTGACACCCCCCATTCACGAGCTGCTCTTTCACCTTTTTCGGTTTTATAATAAGGTGTTTGAAAATATCCACCAGCTCTATATTTTATCAAACCTAAATAGTTTCGTGACATGTGAGACGGTATATATTCGGCACCCACCGAAATTTTTGTACGATCGCAAAAGGCATCAGGTTGATTCATATATGTAACTTTGCCCCATTGCTCCATACTATAATCTGCTCCTATAGTTAAGCGATTATCATATTTATAAGTAAATCCGACACCATAGCTCGTCGGGATACCAAACGTTGCTACTGTATCTTTCGTATTTACAACACTTGTTGTTGTTTGTATATATGTGTCATTAGACAAATTATGACCTGGTGAGAATACAGCTCCCAATGTTACCGAATGTTTTTCGCCAATTGGTTGTGTATATTGAATACCCAAATCTAATTTATAACTTTTAATGGACACATGTGTACCTTCGGTATAAGATGGAGTAGTAGTTCCACTTCCTGAGGAAGAAGGAAACGAAGGATAAATCATTGTTAAACTTCGATCAATCGTACCCCACAAGAAGCCTATATTTGCTCCTATAGAAAGGTTTTTAAAAGGTTTAAAACCAACACCACCATAAACTTGATGTAAACCACCATCACCATACAATTGTTTAGTATAAGCAGGTGAAGTTTCGGTTTCACTATAAGATTGTGCAACATTATAACCTACGTTAGAGAATGGTAACAATCCTACACTCAATGACAACATTCGATGCATACGAAATTGCATAGCAAGATAATCAAAACTAGAATTTTTCACGTTCAGTTTTAACGTCCCATTACTCAAGTTATCGTTTTGCATAGAAAAACCACCCTCAAAGATGAAGGTCAATGAATCGACAGCTGTATATGAAGCAGGATTCAACGGATTAATTTGTAATCCATCGCGTAGCCCATATGCTATACCTCCCATTGCTCTACTATTCCCGAAATTTGGACTAGCTAAATTTCCGTAGCCATATCGTGTGTAGGGGGAGTTTGTATTATTTTGAGCTAATGCTATTCCACTGAATAATACCAATAAAAAAGCACAAAGTGTCTGTTTAAATCCTACCATTATTATAGTTTAATATTCTATTTAATCCTTTCAACACTAAAAATCTATCTGCAAAGATGATATTTTTTACGCTTTCATCAAAAGAAAATCTATCCCCACCCGTTAAAAAAACCAAAAGTTGAGGAAATTTATTCTGCATTTCTTTAATATAGCCATAAATCTCAAATTCAATACCTTTCCATACACCAACCCGAATTGCAGTTTCGGTGCTATCTCCCCAAAAAGGCAAATCACCTTCTGAAGAAATTAAAGGCAGCTTTCCTGTAAACTGATGTAATGCTTTAAAACGCATCTGTAAACCAGGAGAAATATTACCACCATGATATTGCTTTTGGGAATCTACAAATTCATACGTAATGCAAGTACCAGCATCAATGACCAACAAATCACGACCTGGACATTCTCCCACAGCGCCTACCACAGCTGCTATTCGATCATAGCCAAGCGTTTGAGGAGTTTTGTATAAATTCACAATCGGTAACGGAGTTGCCCCATCTAAAAACAATAAAGGTATATCCAGTTGATTCAATTGACTTCTTACTGTTTCGTTGAGTTGAATTACTGTAGCTATGATACCACATTTAACGCAGAACCGTTGGCAAATAGAAGTAACATTGTTTAAATCTTGATTAGAGTTAGTTACTACGTCTTTTAACTCAGCACCATCGAAAACGGCTATTTTTGCAAAAGTATTACCTATGTCAATTATTAAGTTCACAATCAGTTATTGATTATTTTGATGCACAAAGATATGGATTAAATTGAAACAAATGCATAAAGTTAACTTAACTTTTTACAACCTCAAATTCAAAACATATAACTCTACGACACAACAAAAAATAAGCAAATGCTTCATTTCTCAATCCGAATCGTTTTAAAAGTGTTACATAAAGACTTAACGCTTTACATTATTTAACATTAAGGATCAATAATATCCAAAAGCAAAAAATAATCGTTTCATCAACAGTATTTTTAAGAAAAAAAATGATTTATGTCATAATGAGTAGAAAACCTTTTTACTTCATTCGTCAAAGGCTCATTCTCATTCGCCTAAAGTCTATTTTGTTTTAAATATAATTATTTTATCAAAAAGTAGTATTATAAAGAATTGTTCATTCCAAAAATAGCTATCATAGAAATATATAATATCTTTGTGGCAATTTTAAAAACCTAAGTCGTGACAAAACTCAAAATATTCTTTTTTTTACTTCTTGCTAATATCAGCATTTCATGGTCCACTGAAACAAATATTAGTAAACAAGAGGCTGATGCAATTAAGCTTAGTCTTCTAACTTGTGATGCCGGAAATCCGATATATACCCTCTTTGGACATACAGCCATTCGTTACGAAAATCCATCGAAAGGAATAGACGCAGTATTTAATTATGGATTATTTAGATTTAATACACCTAATTTTATATGGCGTTTTTCTCTAGGCGAAACCGATTATGAATTAGGAATTGAAAGTTATGAACGATTTAAATGGGAATATGATTATTTTGGAAGAGATGTTTGGCAACAAACACTCAATTTAAATAATGATGAAAAAATCAAATTAATTGAACTTCTTGAAGAGAATTGCAAACCCGAAAACAGAGTTTATCGTTACAATTTCTTTTTTGACAACTGCGCAACACGCCCTCGCGATAAAATTGAAGAAAGCATCCATGGTGAAATTATGTATCCTAATTTCGATCAGGACAATATACCTAAAACATTTCGAGATGTAATTTATCAAAATACCAACAATCACCCATGGTCACGATTTGGTATGGATTTTTGTGTCGGAAGTGAAGCTGATCAGCCCATTACTAATCGACAATTAATGTTTGCTCCATTTTACTTAAAAAATGCATTCGAAAAAGCACAAATCATTAATAAAGAAACAAAAAGAAATTTAATAATAGAAACTATTAAAGTTGTAGATGCTAACGGGACACCTGATGAGTTAAGCAATCTAGAAAAAATAGGTGAAATACTCACGCCATTGCGCAGCGCTTTACTGCTATTCATTATTGTAGCATCCTTATCAATTTATGGCATTAAGTATCAAAAAGGATTATGGTGGCTAGACTTAATATTATTTGGTGCGGCAGGTTTAGCAGGTTGTGTCATTACATTTTTGGCATTATTCTCTGAACATCCTGCAGTTAGTGCCAATTTTCTTCTATTTGTCTTTCACCCTGGGCAACTTCTATTTTTACCTTTTGTTATATATCGCATAAGAAAAAGAGAACGAAGCTGGTATATGATGTTCAACCTTGTAGTTTTAACACTTTTTATAGCCCTTTTTGCCTTTATTCCACAAAGAATTAATTTTGCAGTTGTACCTTTGGCACTCTGTTTGTTGTTACGATCATTGAGCAACTTACTTTTGACATATAAAAAAGATAGATGAAAGGACTTATCACCTCCATAATAACCGTAATTGCATTTTCGAGTGTTCACACACCTGTTGAAGCACAAAATTCAACCCCAAAACTGGTGATTGGTATTACAATTGATCAATTACGTACCGATTACTTAGAATGCTTCTCTCCATTATATGGCGAGAAGGGTTTTAAGCGTCTACAAAGAGAGGGAACAATATATAAAAATATTGAATACGCATTTAATAATGTAGACAGAGCATCGGCAGTTGCCAATATATATACAGGGGCAACACCTTCTTTAAATGGAATTATCGCTAGTCGTTGGTTGGATGTATCCACTCTTCGCCCCATCAATTGTGTTGACGACACTAATTACATGGGAAATTTCACTGATGAAAAATCGTCTCCCACACTGCTTCTTACTTCAACAGTCTCTGATGAATTAAAAATAGCAAATCGCAATAAAAGTTTAATTTATTCAATATCACCATTTCGCGATAGTGCTATTTTATCAGCTGGACATAGTGGAGATGGCGCTTTTTGGATAAACCCTAATACAGGCAAATGGTGTGGAAGTACCTATTATCCAAATTTTCCATATTGGTTAACCCAGTATAATGACCGCGATGGCATCGATACCCGGATATCCACTATGATTTGGACCCCTGTACACAATAAAGAGAAATATAACTATTTACCTGAATGGCGAGATATATCTTTTAAATATAAATTCGAAGACGATAAAAAGAATAAATACCGTCGTCTCATTACCAGCCCTTTTGCCAATGACGAAGTGAATAAGCTCGTCAAAGAGATGTTAGAAAAAAGTGATGTAGGCAAAGATGATATTACAGATATGATTTCTCTTACCTATTACGCGGGCAATTACATGAATAAAACGATACAGGAGTGTTCTACTGAAATTCAAGACACTTATGTGCGATTAGATCAAGCATTGTCGAATTTAATTGAGATTGTAGATAAAAAAATAGGACTCCACAATGTATTATTTTTCATTACCTCAACAGGCTATGTCGATTCAGAATCCACCGATTTAGGACTATATAGGATACCAAGTGGAGAGTTCCATTTAAACCGCTGTTCTGCTTTACTCAATATGTATTTAATGGCTATTTATGGTGAAGGCAAGTATGTAGAAGCACATTATGATCAACAAATTTACTTGAACCATAAACTGATTGAACAAAAAGGATTATTACTACCTGATATCCAAAATAAATCAGCAGACTTTTTAATGCAATTCAGTGGTGTCAACACTGCATATTCAGAACATAGACTATTATTAGGATCTTGGTGTCCTGAAATAGAACAAATACGCAATGGTTTTCATCGAAAACGATCTGGCGATTTATTAGTTAGCGTACTTCCGGGTTGGACAATTATAAATGAAAACAATCCATCCAACAATAAGGTAATGAGATATGGATATATCCCCATGCCCCTTATCTTTTTTGGACAATCCATAGCTAGTGAAACAATTGAAACACCAATTACCATAGACCGTATCGCACCGACAGTAGCACAATATATGAAAATACGTGCTCCCAATGGTTCGAAAGCTCCACCAATTGAGCTAAAACATTAAGATACAAGTTTATGAATTTTTCAAATTAACAATAATAAAAAACAATATACAATGGGATTTAATGAATTTTTAAGCGCCATTTTTGGAAACAAATCTAAGCGCGACATGAAAGAAATTCAACCATGGGTAGAAAAAATTAAAGCAGCTTACCCTGAGGTAGAAAAATTAAGTAATGATGAGCTTCGTGCTAAAACTGAGGAGTTGAAGAAATTCATCTATGACTCAGCAACAAATGAGCGCGAAAAGGTAGCTGAATTAAAAGCAAAAATTGAAACACTAGAAATCGAAGAAAGAGAAGAATACTTTGCTCAAATTGATAAATTAGAGAAAGAAATTCTTGAAACTTACGAAAAAGCCCTTGACGAGGTGCTTCCTACAGCATTTTCAATTGTTAAAGACACTGCCCGTCGTTTCTCTCAAAATCCTGAAATCGTGGTTACAGCAACCGATTTCGACCGCAATCTTGCTGCAACAAAAGATTTTGTTCGCATTGAAGGAGATAAGGCAATATTCCAAAACCACTGGTTGGCAGGAGGAAACGACATGAAATGGAACATGACACATTATGATGTGCAGCTGTTTGGTGGCGTAGTTCTTCACAAAGGTAAAATTGCCGAAATGGCAACCGGTGAAGGTAAAACATTGGTGGCAACACTACCCGTATTCTTAAATGCTTTGACAGGTAATGGGGTACATGTAGTAACTGTTAATGACTACCTTGCAAAACGTGACTCTGAGTGGATGGGACCATTATATATGTTCCACGGATTGAGCGTCGACTGCATCGACCGCCATCAACCCAACTCGGATGCTCGTCGTCAAGCATATTTGGCAGATATTACATTCGGCACAAATAATGAATTCGGTTTCGATTATCTTCGCGACAATATGGCTATTAGTCCAAAAGATTTGGTACAACGCCAACACAACTATGCCATTGTCGATGAGGTTGACTCAGTATTAATTGATGATGCCCGTACTCCACTGATCATTTCAGGTCCAGTACCAAAAGGCGAAGATCAACTTTTTGAAGATTTATGTCCTTTGGTTGAACGCTTGGTAGAAGCTCAAAGAAAATTAGCTACTCAATATTTGACAGATGCAAAAAGATTGATTGCATCGGATGATAAAAAAGAAGTAGAAGAAGGATTTCTAGCACTATACCGTAGCCATAAAGCCCTTCCTAAGAACAAACCATTGATTAAGTTTTTAAGCGAGCCGGGCATTAAAGCAGGTATGTTGAAAACTGAAGAAATATATATGGAACAAAATAATAAGCGTATGCCAGAGGCTACCGATCCATTATATTTCGTTATCGATGAAAAGATCAATAGCGTTGATCTTACCGATAAAGGGATTGATCTTATCAGTGGAAACTCTTCAGATTCGACATTCTTCGTCTTGCCTGATATAACTGCACAACTTTCTCAATTGGAAAACGAAACTCATTTAAGCAACGAGCAAAAATTAGAGAAGAAAGATGCGTTATTAAACAACTATGCCGTAAAAGCTGAACGTGTTCATACCATCAATCAATTATTAAAAGCATACACAATGTTCGAAAAAGACGATGAGTATGTGATCATGGATGGTAAGGTAAAAATTGTCGATGAACAAACCGGTCGTATCATGGAAGGCCGACGTTATTCTGATGGTTTACACCAAGCGATTGAAGCAAAAGAAAGAGTAAAAGTAGAAGCTGCTACTCAAACATTTGCAAGTATTACATTACAAAATTACTTCCGTATGTACCATAAATTGTCGGGTATGACAGGTACAGCAGAAACAGAAGCAGGCGAACTTTGGGATATCTACAAATTAGACGTAGTCGTAATTCCAACGAATCGACCTATTGCTCGTAATGACATGAACGATCGTGTTTACAAAACCAATCGTGAAAAATATAAAGCCGTAATCGAAGAAGTTCAACAATTGGTGGATGCCGGTCGTCCGGTGTTAGTTGGTACAACTTCTGTCGAGATTTCAGAGATGCTTAGCAAACTGTTGTCTATGCGCAAAATACAACACAATGTATTGAATGCAAAACTTCATCAACGCGAAGCTGATATTGTTGCAAATGCTGGTATTAAAGGCATGGTAACTATTGCTACCAATATGGCTGGTCGTGGTACCGACATCAAGTTGAGCGATGAGGTTAAAGCAGCGGGAGGTTTGGCCATTATCGGTACTGAGCGTCATGAGTCACGTCGTGTAGATCGCCAGTTGCGTGGTCGTGCTGGTCGTCAGGGAGACCCTGGTTCATCAGTATTCTTCGTATCATTAGAAGATAATTTGATGCGTCTATTCTCATCCGACAGAATTGCCGGGGTTATGGATAAACTAGGCTTCCAAGAAGGAGAAATGATTGAACATAAAATGATTTCAAATTCGATAGAACGTGCTCAAAAGAAAGTAGAAGAAAACAACTTCGGTATCCGTAAGCGTCTACTGGAATATGATGATGTGATGAATAAACAACGTACAGTGGTTTATACAAAACGTCGCCATGCATTAATGGGCGAACGCATTGGTATGGATATCGTAAACATGATATGGGAGCGTTCTGCATCGGCTATCGAAAATAATGCAGATTACGAAGAATGCAAAGACGATTTATTGCAAGCATTAGCAATGGAGCCTCCATTCACTGAAGAGCAATTTAAAAACGAGAAAAAAGAGTTGCTTGTAGAAAAAACATTCGATGCAGCTATGGAAGCCTTCAAACGTAAAACGGAGAAAATGGCACAAGTAGCCTACCCTGTTATCAAACAAGTTTACGAAAACCAAGGTCACATGTACGAAAATATTCTGATACCTATTACTGATGGTAAAAGAATGTACAACATATCTTGCAATTTGAAGGCCGCTTATGAAAGTGAATGTAAAGAAGTAGTAAAAGCATTCGAAAAATCGATATTACTTCATGTTATTGATGAAGCTTGGAAAGAAAATCTTCGCGAACTCGATGAATTGAAACATTCGGTACAAAATGCAAGTTATGAGCAAAAAGATCCATTGTTGATTTACAAACTCGAATCGGTAACCCTATTTGATACGATGGTAGCTAAGATCAACAATCAAACCGTTTCTATTTTAATGCGTGGTCAAATACCGGTTCAAGAATCGCCTGAAGATCCTCAAAACAGAAAAGTAGAGGTTCGTGAGGCTGCTCCCGAAATGAAGCAAGATATGAGTCAATATAAGGAGCAAAAACAAGATCTAAACGATCCGAATCAACAAGCGGCAGCACAACACGACACACGTGAAGCAAAACGCGAACCGATTCGTACTGAAAAAACAGTTGGTCGCAATGATCCTTGTCCTTGTGGAAGTGGCAAAAAATATAAAGCGTGTCATGGACGTAATGCTTAAGTATTAAATATTTATAGATTGCTCAATTAAATAGAAAGCTCCGGATGATATAAATTCATTCGGAGCTTTTATTTATTAATGCATTATACTACTTTTGTTCTAAATTGATAAACCGATATGAGAAAATTATTTGTACTTCTACTGAGTATATCACTATACTCTTGTTATAGCACCGAACAGATATTTATAGACTATATGCAGCCGGGTAAAATTAATATACCCGATAAGGTAGAACGTGTAGCCGTGGTAAACAATGCCATCGTTTTTGATGAAAATGACAAAACAGAAGTTACAAAAGGAAATTCTATAATCAATGGTAAGGGCGAAGTGATGATGCAATCATTGGCAGAGTTATTGGCCGAAGCCAATTATTTTGACGAAATCGTCGTGTGCGATTCATCATTACGTCAAAACACTCTTTCGCCATATCTTTCACATAATCAAGTAAACGACCTTGCCCAGTTGCTAGATGTAGATTTTATCATATCAATCGATCAGTTGGCTTTACACACGTCTCGATACGCCCATTTTGTACCCGAGTGGAATTGCTATCAAGGCATTATTGAGGCAAAGGTTAAGCCTACATTAGGATTATATGTACCCCAACGCAAAGACCCGTTACTCATCATTAATGCAAATGATAGTATGTATTGGGACAGTTATGGCAGCACCGAGCTCAACACATTCAACGATCAAATTGACAAAAAACAAATGGTAAACGAAGCCTCTATATTTGCGGCATCTACAATTATAAAATATCTCCTTCCACATTGGAGTACGGCAGAGCGATGGTTATTTATCAATGGCACGATTCATATGAGAGATGCTGCCATTTTTGTTAAAGAAAACAATTGGCTAGAAGCCATGTCGTTATGGAAAGAAGCGTATAAAAAAAGCAAAAAAGAAAGCTATAAAATGCGTCTGGCCAATAACATTTCTTTAGGATATGAAATGACAGACAATCTAGAAGAAAGTTTAAAATGGGCCGAATTAGCAAAACAATACGCCTACATTGTCGATAAAATAGGCGAAAGAGATTTAAACAATCCCCAGATTCATAATATGAACAATTATATCATGATGTTTCAACACGTAGAGGCACTCAAAAAACGTATCGAAGAGTTACCGTTGCTATACGTTCAAATGCAAAGACAATAACACCTTTTTTCGTGGTTTGTGTAATGAGTTGTGTTTTTTTTCATATCTTTGGAATAAATATTTGAGGAGGAATTATCATGGAGTTAAATGAACAATCATATTCAGCTATAGATTCAGTTATTAACAAAGCTATACAGCCTTATTCACAAGCGCATAGCATAACTGAAGTAACTGATTTTCATCTACAACCCAATCAAACAACAGGTGAACTAACGATCTATAATGATGAAGATAGAAAGTTGGCAAGTGTGATAATCAACCAATGGATTAATTATGATGGTGATGATTTCTACGATGTAGTAGAAAGAATATTACATAGCGAATTAAATAAGCTAAATGAAAATGGTAAATTTGAAGCTTTATCAGTGCTTAAACCCTACTCATTTGTACTTGTTGATGAAGACAAAGAAACAATCTCCGATTTACTTTTAGTAGATGATGACACACTCTTCATTGACGATGAATTACTAAAAGGGCTAGACCAAGAACTAGATTCATTTTTAAAAGAATTATTAGAGAAGTAACTGATCCTATAATATATTATAAATGCTGCGATTTTATCGTGGCATTTTTTTATACCATAAAGTTAGAAAAATATATAAATAACTGCCTCAAATGATACTATACTATAAAATAACAAGCTAACGAACGAAAAGAGAGCTAGAAATTTTGTATTTTTGGAGGCAAAGATTTAACTATAGAATTAAATATAATATAACCGAAAAACTACAGAAAATTATTATGAAAAGAGATCACAGTCCGATAAGTTGGATACCAACAGTATATTTCGCCATGGGAATGCCATTTGTGGTATTAAACATGGTTTCAGTCCTCATGTTCAAAGGATTGGGTGTTTCCAACTCACAAATTGCATTATGGACATCGCTTATTATGCTGCCTTGGACACTTAAATTTCTTTGGAGTCCGTTTCTCGAAATGTTCAAAACTAAGAAATTCTTTGTTGTTCTTACCCAGTTTCTCACCGGTGTACTTTTTTGCTTAGTAGCCTTCTCACTTGAACTTTCGCATTTTTTTGTTTACGCCATTATATTACTCGCTTTTATAGCCTTCAGTGGTGCAACTCACGACATTGCCACCGATGGTATATATATGCGCGAATTAAGCAAAGCCGATCAAGCGAAATATATTGGATGGCAAGGTGCTTTTTATAATATTGCTAAAATTGTAGCATCAGGCGGTTTAGTATGGTTAGCAGGATGGCTTTTCGACTATTATAGCCATAAAGATGCCTCTATTATGCCCGATGTCGATATGGCTTTTTTAGCAAACGTACAATCTTGGCGCGTTATTATGCTCATTGTTGCTGTGGTTATGATTGCATTAAGTTTATATCACACTAAAATGTTGCCTGTAGGGGGTGCTGCAACCGAAACAACATCATTAAAAGAAACTGCTTCTAAATTGAAAGAAGTAATCATGAACTTCTTTACAAAGAAGCACATTCTTTATTACATTGTATTTATCATATTATATCGTTTTGCCGAAGGTTTTGTAATGAAAATAGTTCCATTATTCTTAAAAGCCGATAGAGAGTCGGGAGGTTTAGGACTAACCGAGCAACAAATTGGTTTATATTATGGAACATTTGGAGCAGCAGCTTTCGTTTTAGGTTCTTTATTGGCAGGATACTACATATCAAAGAGAGGTCTTAAAAAAACACTTTTCTCGCTGTGTTGTATATTCAACCTTCCATTTGTGGCCTACACGCTATTGGCTATCTACCAACCTACCAGCACTCCACTTATAGGAACAGCAATTGTACTCGAATATTTTGGTTATGGCTTTGGTTTCGTAGGGCTTACCCTCTTTATGATGCAACAAGTAGCACCAGGAAAACACCAGATGGCCCATTATGCATTCGCATCGGGCATTATGAATCTGGGCGTAATGATACCGGGAGCTATCAGTGGATATATGAGCGATTGGTTAGGATATGAATATTTCTTCATATTTACACTTATCGCAACCATTCCTGCATTTTTGATAACCTATTTTGTACCATTCACTTATTCGGATGTAAAAACAGATTAATTAACCCTTAAAACAATATTTAATTATGAATTCAAAAGTAAATATGCCTTGGGAAGATCGCCCGGCAGGTTCAACCGATGTAATGTGGCGTTATTCAGCTAACCCAATCATTCCTCGCAATCTTCTAAAAACTTCAAATAGTATTTTCAATAGTGCGGTAGTTCCATTCGAAGATGGTTTTGCCGGTGTATTTCGTTGCGATGACACCAATCGTCGTATGCGTTTACATGTAGGTTTCAGTAAAGATGCTATCAACTGGAACATCAATGAAGAACCTTTAAAATTCGAGTGTAACGATCCCGAAATCGGCACATGGATATATGGCTATGACCCACGCGTATGTTTTATCGAAGACCGTTATTATGTAACATGGTGTAATGGTTATCATGGGCCTACAATCGGTGTAGCTTATACATTCGACTTCAAAACATTCCATCAACTTGAAAACGCATTTATACCTTTCAACAGAAATGGTGTGTTGTTTCCACGCAAGATTGATGGCAAATTTGCCATGTTAAGCCGTCCGAGTGACAATGGTCACACTCCATTTGGTGATATTTTTTATAGCGAATCTCCCGATTTAGAATTCTGGGGACGTCATCGTCATGTAATGGCTCCGGCTCCATTCGAGCAAAGTGCTTGGCAATGTACTAAAATTGGTGCTGGTCCAATTCCAATCGAAATTGAAGAAGGTTGGTTATTAATTTATCACGGTGTATTGGCATCTTGCAACGGTTTTGTATACGCTTTCGGCTCGGCTATTCTCGATAAAGATGAACCTTGGAAAGTAAAATTCCGTTCAGGTCCTTATTTAATTTCTCCTCAAACTGAGTATGAGTGTATGGGCGATGTACCAAATGTATGTTTCCCTTGTGCTGCACTTCACGATGAAGAAACAGGAAGAATTGCCGTATATTATGGTTGTGCCGATACAGTAACAGGATTAGCATTTGGCTATATCCCTGAAATCGTAGAGTTTACAAAAAAATATAGCATTATTTAATTATACAGTATAACACGTTTTATATTCGCATGAAAAAGCTTTTATTACTAAGTGTGTTTCTTGTTAGTGCTCTTCACTACTTAGGGGCACAAGACACACCAAAACAACCCGTAGATTATGTTAATCCGTTTATTGGTACCACCAATTTCGGAACCACCAATCCAGGCGCTGTACGCCCCAACGGATTGATGTCGGCCGTACCTTTCAATGTGATGGGCTCATCCGAAAATACTTACGACAAAGATGCTCGTTGGTGGTCTACCCCTTACGAGTACACCAATAACTTTTTCACCGGATATTCACACGTGAACCTGAGCGGTGTTGGTTGTCCCGATCTTGGATCGCTACTTCTAATGCCAACCACAGGCGATTTAAACGTTGACTACTCTCAGTATGGCAGTCGCTATACTGATGAGCAGGCTTCGCCTGGTTATTATAGCAATGTACTAACCAAATATGGTATCAAAACAGAGGTCACTGCAACCCCACGTACCAGTATGGCTCGTTTTACTTTCCCAAAAGGAAAAAGTAATATCTTAATGAATCTTGGCGAGGGTTTAACCAACGAATCGGGGGCAACTGTGCGCTTTGTAAACGATCATGAAATCGAAGGAAGCAAGCTTCTTGGAGGTTTTTGCTACGTGCCACAAGCTGTGTTTCCTATCTATTTTGTGATGCGCATCAACAAAACACCCGAGAAAAAAGGATACTGGAAGAAACAACGTCCCATGACAGGTGTCGAGGCAGAATGGGATCCGGATCAAGGTAAAAATAAAATCTATTCGCGCTATACCAAAGAGATGTCGGGCGATGATATTGGTACATTCATGACTTTCGATACAGAAGAAGGTGAAGAGGTAGAGGTACAAATTGGAGTTTCGTTTGTTAGTACCGAAAATGCGCGCGAGAATCTCGACAAAGAGCAAGGTGATAAGCATTTTGCGCAAATTCAAGAAGAGGCACAAAACGATTGGAACAATCTGTTGTCTCGCATTTTAGTGGAAGGTGGTACAGAAGATGAAAAAGAGGTATTTTACACCGCTTTATATCATACGTTGATTCACCCCAATATACTACAAGATGTAAACGGTCAATACCCAGCAATGGAGGGCGACAGCATTTTAACAACCGATCGTAATCGGTACACAGTTTTCTCACTTTGGGATACTTATCGCAATGTGCATCAACTATTAACATTGGTATATCCCGAATTGCAAATGGATATGGTAAATACAATGCTCGATATGTATCGCGAACATGGGTGGTTGCCAAAATGGGAACTTTATGGACGCGAAACATTAACCATGGAAGGCGATCCTTCATTGCCTGTCATTGCAGATACCTGGGCCAAAGGACTACGCGATTTTGATATTAACTTAGCTTACGAAGCCATGTATAAATCGGCCACTTCACCAGGCAAAGATAATTTAATGCGTCCCGACAATGACGACTACATGAGCAAAGGTTATGTACCTTTGACCGGAAAATATGATAACTCCGTATCGCACGCATTGGAGTATTACATTGCCGATTATGCATTATCGCGTTTAGCAAAAGACCTCGGTAAAAAAGAAGACGAAAAGTTATTCTATAATCGCTCTATGGGATATAAGAATTACTATGATAAAGAATATGGTACTTTCCGTCCTATTCTACCCGATGGAAAATTCTTAACTCCATTCAATCCGATGCAAGGTGAGAACTTCGAACCAAGCCCCGGTTTTCACGAAGGTAACGCTTGGAATTACACTTTCTATGTGCCTCACGATGTTTATGGTTTAGCTAAACTAATGGGTGGCAAAAAGAAGTTTGTTGACAAGCTACAAATGGTATTCGATAAAGGATTGTATGATCCTGCAAATGAACCCGACATTGCCTATCCTCATCTGTTTTCATATTACAATGATGAAGCATGGCGTACACAAAAAGAGGTAAATCGTTTATTAAAAGAACATTTTACAACAAAACCCAATGGTATACCTGGTAATGATGATACAGGTACAATGTCTACATGGGCTATTTTCAACATGATGGGATTCTATCCCGATTGTCCGGGTGTACCTGAGTATACTTTAACAACGCCGGTATTCGACAAAGTAACCATTCAGTTAGACCCTAAATATTATAAACAATCGGAACTGGTTATCGAAACCGACCGTACTAATCCCGATCAAATTTATATCGATCAAACTTTGATTGGAGGAAAAAAGAAAAACGGCTATCGTATCACTCATGATGAATTGATTAATGCCGGAAATATGAAATTTATTTTAAAGAAATAAACCCACATCACCTTATAATGAATCGCCTCGTTGGACCAGTATGTTCAACGAGGCGATTCATTTATCAATAAGTCCGACAGCTACAACCAACATTTTTAATGCATCATAAATATCCACTCATTAATCTATATACAGATATTTTTTAGTAAATACAATTCAATGTATGTATTTTTTTATTTATTTTTTTTGTTTTTATAGTTTTTTTTTATACTATTGCACTTTTATAAAATATATATTATAAATTTATCCAATTTTACCACTATGAATTACAAAAAAAGTTTTTCTATCATTATCCTATGTTTAATGACTGTATCAATCTCCGCTCAACTTAAAGTAGATAGTATAGGAGATGTAATTATCAACAAATCGTTAAAATTCAATCAAAATTCATCTTCACAATTTCATTACTATGAGAACAATACACTTTGGAGTGCAAACAATGGTGGAATAAAAATACATGAAACAGGTAAATTCATAATAAGTCCAAATGACCAAGGAGGAAATAACATTATAGACACTTCAGTAAAATACTCATTCGATCCTCCATATGTACATATACATC
The DNA here is from genome assembly GCA_002471195.1 of Bacteroides sp. UBA7333. Classification (GTDB taxonomy): domain Bacteria; phylum Bacteroidota; class Bacteroidia; order Bacteroidales; family Bacteroidaceae; genus Bacteroides. Next base: position 2,915 of record DKPN01000028.1, on the reverse strand, counting down.
CATCATGCATGAATGCTGCATTATTTATAAAAACCGGAGCATCAAGACCACTCCATACTCTCTTAGGTCCAAGTTACGGAGGATCAGGAGAAGGGATCAGATCTGATGTATCCGCACCATCCCATATGCCTTACGTTGCGTATTATGCAGACATGAATAATGAAATGAATGGGAATTTTTACTCCATGAAAATATTTTCTGTAGATGCCTCTGGTACTGTATATGCTGCAAATGGATTTAGCCAATTATCAGATGGAAGCACCAAAGAGAATGTTAACAATTTAACAACTAGTTTGGATAAAATAAATTTACTTCGCCCTATTACATTCCGATATAAATCCAATAATTCAAAAAAATCAACTATAGATAAGGACTTAGAACTATATGCCTCAAATGAAATTAAAAATAAGATAAATGCAGAAAAAAACTATAATAGAATTGGGTTTATAGCACAAGAGGTTGAATCTATTCTACCCGAGGTTGTACGCACTTTGCCCGATGGAAAAAAAAGCATTATGTATTCAGATTTAATTCCATTGCTAACTCAAGGCATTCAAGATTTACACAACGAAATTATTAATCTACAGCAACGAATAAGTGATCTAGAGTCAGAACTTATAGAAAGTGAAAATAAAATACCAACACAAGCAAGGGTCGCAAAACAAAATAATACCAACAATGAATTACAATCAGATAATGCACTCTTGTATATAAACACGCCAAACCCGTTTAAAAATGAAACGAAAGTAAAATATTATATACCAGAGAATTCAGCTAGTTCTAGCTTACATATATATGATTTACAAGGAAAACAAATCAAACAAATAGCCATAAATACCTCTGGACATGGTGAAGCAATAGTGAAGGGAAGCGAATTAAGACCTGGCATGTATATTTATGCGCTGATTGTAGATGGTAACGAGATTGATAACAAAAAAATGATTATAACAGAATAAATAAAACCCCTATGAGATTATTTATTTTATTTTTTAGTATTTGGCTATTGAACATTAATTCTTATTGCCAAATCACACATCATATAACATATGATCGAAATAAGTTACTCATTGATAGTGTAGAGATCAATGATTCTAGATTTATAAAAATGTCATATGATGATTATACAATAAAGGATACAGTTGGAGCACCTGATTTACCATATAAAATCTTACGCTTTATTGTACCCAATGGTTCACATACCTTCAATATTTCTACAAAATCCACAATGATTGACAGTATTTATTTACCTACCACATTATATCCAGTAGATAAAGAGATACCAATTGGTTATTATAGCTCATCTCATCAAGAAGGAATTGATGCTAATTATCAATCAGAAGTTTATCCGAAAGAAATTGTAGAAATTATAGGCGAAGGATACTTAGATGGTGACATCAGAATTTTATCCATTAAAATAACACCGACACAGTTTATGCCAAGTTGCAACAAACTTTTATTTCACTCTAATATTACCTTTTCAATCAATAGTGTTTCCCAACAATTGAAAGCGGTGAGCCAAGCTATTAAACCCATAGAATCAATAAGAGAAAGAAATATAAATGAACTTTCGATGTTGCTGAATAACATAGAAAACAAAGCCGAAATTGGCTCCTATGTTAAATCTAAGAATTCATCTATACGAACAAAATCGATGAGTTTACCCGCATACGAATATGTGGTTATTACAGCCGATAGTCTTATCGAGTCTTTTGATCCATTGATTAATTGGAAACAACAAAAAGGTATTAATGCTGGCGTTGTATCCATAGAGAGTATATTAAACGATCCAACCATCACAAAGGACGAAATCTCTAATATTGCCGACGAAGCTGGTAGATTGAGACACTATCTACGATTAGCTTATACAAATGGAACTAAATATGTACTGCTGGGAGGGGGAAGTCCTATTGTACCTATTAGATATGGAACAGGGGATGATAACAATTGGGCATTAGGAGAAAAACTCATTTATAAAAAAATACCTACAGACTTATATTTCAGCGAGTTAAACGGAAACTGGAATTATGATGGTGATAAATATTATGGTGAAGAATATGGTGATAAAATAGAATATCATCATGATTTAATTGTAGGACGAATTCTCTGCAAAAACAGAGTCGAAGTAAATAATTACATAACAAAGCTATTAATCTACGAACAAAACCCTGGTAAGGGTGATTCTGATTATCTACAAAGAGCTTTATATACACAAGCAGATGAAATGCAAGGACGAAATCAAGCCAAAGTCATAGCTGATAGTTTATCTATTTATTTTCCCAATTATAATATAATAAGTGAGTTGCCTGATCATTATGGTACGAATACTATATATCCTTTGGGGAAAGATATTATTGACGCTGTCAATAATAACAACCCTGGCTTTATAAGCTTCTTCAATCATGGAGGACCTAATGCTATTGTAGTCAAATCAGATGGTATGGGTAATACAAAATACAATCATTATCCCCTAATAGCGACTGAAGGAGAAAATATAAATGAATATCTCGTAATTGATAATAATAACTCACTTGATAAATTAACGAATTTAAATAAACCTGCAATATTATATACGATATCATGTACAGTAATGCCTTATGACATATATTTTGAAAATGATAGAGTATATGATGTTAAGTACACTTTGGGAGAAAGGTTTACTATAGCGGATAAATATGGAGCTGTAGCTTTTTTAGGTAACACACGAAGTGGTTGGGTTACTTCTTCATTTGATTTACAAAAGGCATTCATTAGTGAGCTAAAAAAAAATGAAGGAAAAATAGGACTTTCTGAAGCATTATCGAAAACCCAAGACGAAAACCATTGGCTAGCATTAACACATAACCTACTCGGTTGTCCTGAATTTCAAATGTGGACTAAGGCTCCCAATAAATTCGATAATGTCTCTAATTCTCAAA
>DKPN01000017.1 GCA_002471195.1 Bacteroides sp. UBA7333 | reverse complement strand
ATGCACTCTTAGCTCAGTTGGTAGAGCAACTGACTCTTAATCAGTGGGTCCAGAGTTCGAATCTCTGAGGGTGTACAATAAGGTAGTGGTGACACTACCTTTATTTTTTAATATCAGTGTTTCAAATTAAGGATCATACAGATCATACCGAAATCAAAGTAAAAGACTCAGTATTAGACTTTCTGAATATGAGTTTTATACAAGTTCTCTATCGTTTGTTTAATAAAATCGATTAACATTAAAGAGACATACAAAAAACTCTCTTTTTCAATAGCTACTACTTCCATGCGTTGATTCATTAATGGTTCTAAATGTATTAATTTATCATCAACAAATCTAAGTCAAATCAAGATAAGTTTTTAAAACTCGCCTGAAGTGGCATGATTAAACAATCATTGCCAGACTTAGAGAAAACTTTATATGCTATGATTTATTTTCTTATAATTATAAGAATTTACCAAAAGATATCAATTTGGAATAAACATAAAAACTAATCTCAGATTTAGAACAAAAAACATTGGCTATAAAGCGGTTGAAAATGTAGCTATTACCATCTACTTACATATTATTTATGGAACACTAAAATCTTTATCGGCAAATAGATCGGCCAATCCTGATGTTTGCTTGAGTCGCAATATCTCGTCCTTATCCATGCCGATATGCTCCATAATCCATCTATCAGACATGCCGGATTTGGTTAATTCCGCCACAATAGAGCTCATTAATCCAACAAGATGACTCCCTCTGGCTCTATTATGCCGGATGGTAGAAGCGATTCTTTCCTCCAGTTTTTTATCAATAACAACTACCGGAAGCATCCCTTTTTCACGACCGAAAATTCGTGGAGATCTTTTTAATATAGAATATCGATGAAATCCATCAACTAAGATGTATTTATCACGGTCTTTATCATGGTAACATACGCATGGCATGGTAAAACCATCTTCCCAAATTGATTTTTCTAGTAGATCCATCTCTGGAAGAGCCACGACATTGGGATTATAATTATTTGCCTCGATCTTATAGAGCGGCACGGCAATTACATTATAAACCGGACTTTTGTAATTATTCATTGAGTTGTGATTTTAGTGATTCATAATCAATTAAAACTCTCATCTTGCGTATTCTATCGTCTTTAGTTTGAGCAAATCCCATATATTTACATTGATAATCGTTCCTTAAGATGCAAATGCAAACTCGTTTATAGGTTGGAATTTCTCTTTGTTCAGGAATATCTATTTCGTCCAGATAATCCATTCTCACCGCCCTTTTTTGAGTATTGTAAAAACTCTTATCAATATCCATTGGAATATTTCTAGCCTCCAGTTTTTTTATTGTATCCTCTGAGAGTGCTCCGCCTTTATTTTTCCAGAAAGAGATACTCACCTTCAGTTTTTGTTTATAAATCAATTGAGCCTCTTCCGGTAAAGTATCAAGTAAAAAGTACATATACTTCTCCCACGTAAATCCATTCGGCAATACGATCTTTTTTCTACCCATGGCATGACTCCCTCCATAGATAGCAGTAAAATTAACACCGTTCACCCGGTTAATCATTTTCCCCCATGTATCAGGATCAATGGCTTTATATAAATGAAGGCTCTCTCTTGCTTCACAGAGGAAAGGGCTGGCCACACGTTGTTTCGCCAACGGAACGCCGGCTTGATAATACAAGTCGTATAAACGATTATAATCCCATAGAAATCTACCGTTAGCGATCCATACGTCTTTGGTTTGCCAATCATATATCGGATAGGCATTATATATGCCTTCAAACATACATGAAGTCCATTTTTTACCCTTGTAAGTGGCAAACTTTGTCGAATAAATCGTTCTCCATCGATTGTAACTCTCTTGAGTTCTTATTCCAACCAGGCAACAAGTTTTTGCTGCATTATTTTTTCGATGAAGCCAATCAGCAAAAAGAAATTGAAAATCGTAATCCCACATATCCTCATGATAAAAATCAAAATCATCTTTCGTATAACAATGCTCGGGTAGCTCTCTGACCCATAATTCTCTCTTATCATTATCCCAAGGTCGCCAATAACTTTGATACATGGAGGTACATGTAGAAACCTTAAATGGCACGCAAATATGGTAAATATCAGCTCTTTGGCTAAGTTCCGTAAACGTACGTTCCACATATGCAGAAGTTTCTTTATACTGAATTTCATAGTCCATATAAAAAATAATCGGACGTATGTCCGGATTATGTTTCTCTATTAAATCCAAATATAGATTTAATAATACTCCGCTGTCTTTTCCTCCTGAAAAAGATATATAAATCTGATCGAATTCCTCAATCAAAAATGAGATACGTTCTATTGACAGATCATATACATTTTTCATAGGATAAATTATTTAATAGAATATTGTTTTTCATATAGATCTATATTCAATACTTCAACTTTTTTATTAGTGTATTAGGTGAGCATCCAAATAACTCTTTACATAAACGCGTCATGGTTGACATGGAGTTTAAATTTAGTTTATGCATCATATCTTTGGGTGTCATTTCTAACGCAGAACCAACATCCAGGAATTGAGATCTTTTTTGAATATTAAACCATCTTTGCGGAGTCATAGTCCCAAAGTTTTCTTTGAACTTTCTATAAAATACAGCTCTGCTATAACAAGAATTTTCTATCATATCTTGAAGATTTGATGCAGTGTGATAATGCGAATATACATATATTGAAAATTCTGACATACTTAAAATAGCGGGAGCCAAAAACGAAATAACTTCGGATTTTTTATAAAAACCACGTAGCAATATAAAGAATTCATCCAATTTTATTTTATGTAAATGGAAACAAGCTTTTTCTTGAATAATCAAATACCTCATCATGTCAAAAAAATATTGCATGGCTTGACGAATTGGTATAGTAGTAATTTTCATTCTGTGCATTGGTTGTGACGTTAAATAGTTATGGATAATCCTTTGATCACAGTGTGATAAAGGAATATCAAAAGAGATTGTTATAATCTCTCCTGAATTGCGAGTAATCCCTGAAATTTTAGAATGTCTAGGCAAACAAACCAAATCACCTGATCTAAATAAATGTTTTCCTATAGATCCTCCGGTAACCTCATGCTCCCCACTTAAAAAAGCAATAATATAATTCTTGGGAAGATTCTCAGTATATACTTCATTACCCGTTTCAAATTTTAAATATTCGAAAGCCACCGGTACATTTTCATATAATCCTCTTGAATGAAGACAAGATTTAAAGTCTTTGACCGGATCAAAATTATAACAATTTTTCATAAGCACATTTTTACATGTATTCTTAGTAAATCAATTTTTATTTTCAAGATATCTTATTAGTATCATTCGCAATCAATAGACAAAAATAAATCATAAAATATACTCTATATATTTTTAACACAAAGTAGAGACTCAGTGGATACTTATTGATACAGAATAAACATTATATCAAATTTTATATATTTTCTTAATGCAAAAAAGATGCCAATACCCCTACTATCTTCTCTTGTTTTCTGATTATCTCAATCAATAAAGATGCTGTATCATTATCACCCAATTTCTTTGAAAAAGAACATATTTCGTATTGCTGTTCTATTAAATAAGCATAAGTTGCTGCGACATTAATAATGATATCGCGCAACTCCTCAAATCCGCCGGCTACTTTAACTTGAGATAATTCTAAATATTCACTGAATTTACCTGGAATAAAAATCTCTAGGATGAAAAAACGTTTGGCCATTTTATTAATATCATTTGCTATGTCTCTATAAAAAATCTCCATATTTTGATGCAT
>DKPN01000044.1 GCA_002471195.1 Bacteroides sp. UBA7333 | reverse complement strand
GAGACTTTTTTATTATCATATATTTATTTACAAACCACTGAAGTTGATATTTTCAAACACCAATGTTGGTATTCTCCATGATGATGTTAAACGAGGATCATTGCCTGTTTCTATTAATGAGGCCCATAAATTGAGCATGTTTCCTGTGATATTCATTTCGGATATAGGCTGTGTTAGTTTTCCATTTTCAATAAGGAAACCCTCTACACCGTACGAAAAATCTCCGGTAGTACTGTTACTGTTTCCGCCATTGAAACCGGTAATCAAAATGCCTGTGGTTAAATCGTTTATGATTGCATCTTGATCTCTATTACCTGTTTCTAAAACCAATAATGATGGAGAGGCAATCGTTGGTGCGCAATTCATTTTATTAGCATTGTAAGTGTCTATAAAATAGGTTTTCAATGTTCCGTTTTCGATAATAGGCATACGTTGTGTAGCCACTCCTTCGGCATCGAAATAGCGGGCACCCGATGATTGAATAAGATGAGGCTCATCGATTAGCGTCATTTTATTGGATGCGATGGTCTCATTGAGTTTATTCATCAGGAACGAATTTTTTTGTTGAAGTGACGACCCGTACAACACATTGATCATTGGACTTAGGAGTTGTCTGGCAATACGTGGTTCTACTACCATCGTGTATTTGCCCGATTTGATTTTCTGCTGTCCTATTTTTGAAAGCGCACGTTTCAATGCTGTTTTGCCTATATCTTGTTTAACTAATGTGTCGAAAAAGAGTGATGACTCATTCCAACCGGCCGATGGGCGTGCTTCGCCTTCACCTTTAATTGCAATATCAGCCATTATCGAATACCAACTGCTTTGTGTATTTCCCTCGAAACCGTTGCTTGCAATCTTATATCCTATACTATCGCCGTCGTAGAAAGATGAGTTAACCGATATAATGCGATCGTTGCTACCCAACACTTCGTTGGCAACAGCTTTGGCGATATCTATTTTTTCGTTAGGTTGTATTGAGTTGAATTTCGAATCCATCAATTGTAAATCGGGCATGCCTCCTTTATAATATCTCGATTCGTGCGGAAGTGTACGAGCTTCATCTTTGGCTAAATAACGTGTAGCATCGATGCCGTTTTTAATGAACGTCTCTAACTCTTTTTTATCTAAACGGTTGGTATTGTATGTGCCATAACGACCGTCAACGTATATGTATATTGTCAATCCGTTTTCGGAAGCTTGTTGTAGTTTATCCATTTTCCCATCGCGCAATTCGAACGAACTGTTTGTACCGGTATACAGATTAACTTTTGCTTGTTGACATCCGTTTTTGAGGGCATAATCCATTGCCCATTGTGCTAATTGTTTATTTTTATCTGATATCATATGTGCTTTCGATTAAAGGTCATTAACTTTCGCCACCTACGGTGAGTTTGCTCACTAAAGCAGAAGGCATGCCACATGTCACCGGACATGATTGTCCGTCTTTGCCGCACGACCAAGTGCCGTTGTCTATTTTATCATTATTGGCCACCATTGTAATATCAGCCAAGGCTTTCGGTCCGTTTCCTATTATATTGATATCTTTAATAGGTTGTGTTAATTTGCCATCTTCAATTAAATAACCCGATTTTACAAAGAATGTAAAATCACCTGCACCAATTTGTACTTGGCCATTTGTAAACTGATCGACATAAACCCCGTTTTTAACGGTAGAGATAATATCTTGTTCGCTATAGTTGCCAGGTTCCATATAGGTAGCCCGCATGCGTGGAATCGGAATACTTCTGAATGACTCTCTTCTTCCATTTCCCGTTGATTCGATTCCATAATGTTTGGCACTGATACGGTCGTGGATATAGCTTGTTAAAACCCCATCTTTCACTAAATATGTTTTTTGTCCTTCTATCCCTTCATCATCGAAGTTTACCGAACCTCTATTAAATGGTATCGTACCATCGTCGATGACAGAAATATGTTCGTTACAGATTTTCTTGTTTAATTGGTCTGAGAAGATAGATGTGTTAATTCGATTGAAGTCTGCTTCGAAAGCATGACCGATTGCTTCATGTAAAAGGATTCCTGAACCTCCGGCTCCCATTACAACAGCCATTTCACCGCCTTTGGGTTTTATGGCTTGAAATAAGATGGAGGTATTGTCAACTGCTTCTCTCGCTAAAATGTCGACTAAATCATCCGACAAAAAATCGAAACCTTTTCGGTAAGAACGGGCCGAGTATGAATTTTCTACCTTACCGTTTTCTTCCATAATACAACTTGCACTTAGGGTTACCATTGGGCGATAGTCATAATACATGACTCCTTCGCTATTGCAAAATAAAATGTGAGAAGTGGTATCGCTTTGGCTCGCCATGACTTTTGATACTCTTTTGTCGAGAGCGAAAATCTTGTCGTTTAGTTTTTGTAGATATGGAATTTTATCTTTGATGCTCACCTCCTCCCATGAAGAGTTGATTGGATAATAATTTTTTTTAATGGGTTGTTCAACTAGTTTTGCAACCTTTGTTTTCTTATTACTCGATGCTATAGCAGCAGCGGTTTTGGCTGCATTGAGCATATCATTTAGGGTTACATTTTCAACATAAGCATATCCGGTTTGGTCGCCCGATAAAACGCGAACACCCATACCGAAATCGATATACGAACTGTTGTTGTTTACAGCACCGTCTTTTAATCCGGTTACATTGGTAAACGTATGTTCGAAGAATAAATCGGCATAATCGCCCCCTTTATCGAGAGCAGCTGCCATTACTTTTCGTAAATCGCTTGGTGTTACTCCGAAATGAGCCATTGCAGCTTCTGTCGATTCAGTACTGTTTTGCTTTTTGCTAAGTGAGCTACCTTGCAACGATGAGCTCGCTGCCGATAGAATAGAATTGCCGGTCAACGAACCAAGCATTGCCAGTCCGCCGGCTTTTAAAAACAATCGTCTATCCATGTAATATGATTATATAGTTGTTTATGTCTCTTTCGTTAATATTCCCTCCAACTCTTTTGCATTTAGGTTAAGATGGAATTTACCATTATATGCTATCGAAATAGCACCTGTTTCTTCGGATACGATGATAGCATGCGCATCCGATTCTTGCGAGATCCCCAGTGCTGCTCTATGTCTTAATCCGAGCTCTTTAGGGATATTTAAATCGTGCGACACAGGGAGAATACAACCTGCCGCCTTAATCTTATTTTTGTTTATTATCATAGCCCCATCGTGCAAAGGGCTGTTTTTGAAAAATATATTCTCAATCAACCGTTGATTAATATCTGCATTAATAACCTCTCCGGTACTGATTACATCATACAGTGGAATGTTATGTTCAATAACGATCAATGCTCCCTCTTTTTGTTTGCTCATACTGATGCATGCCATTACAATGGGCATAATTTCTTCGTGCTCATACTGTTTCTTTTTCTTTCCGGAGAAGAATCGAGCGATAGCATTGAAGTGTCGATGCGAACCTAAAGTGAACAAAAAACGTCGAATGTCATCCTGAAAGATTATTATCAGCGCTAGTACCCCTACATTCATCAAGGTGTTGAATATAGAACCTAATAGTTTCATTGCCAATACCTGAGTGACGACTAGCCATAATAATATGAAGACCAAAATACCTGAGAACACTTTGATCGATCCCGATGCTTTCATTACCTTATATATATAGTAAAGAAGGCAGGCAACCAATAGTATATCGATAATATCTTTTATTCCAAATTCAAAAAAAGGCGACATAGGTAGATGAATTTTTACGATTGATATTTATTTATCATCTCTGTGATTTTTACCGTTTCAACAGCTTCTTTTACATCATGAACTCGCAAGATGTGAGCTCCTTTCGAAAGAGCAATTGTATTTAATGATGTAGTGCCATTCAAAGCTTCTGCAGGAGTTGTCTCAAACAGCTTGTATATCATTGATTTGCGTGATATTCCCACAAGTAGTGGAAGTTCAAATATCTTAAATTCTTCGAGATGCGCCATTAGTTCATAATTTTGATCTAATGTTTTGGCAAATCCAAATCCCGGATCAAGTATAATATCATTTACTCCTAGCTGCTTCAATTTGTCTACTTTCGATGCAAAGTACATAAATACATCTTTCACAAAGCATTCGTAGCAAGTATGTTGCGTCATGGTTTGAGGAGTTCCTCTCATATGCATCATTATATAGGGCACCTGGAGTTGGGCTACCGTTTCAAACATGTTTGAATCCAACTCTCCCCCCGATATATCGTTGATAATACCTACACCATGTTGTTTTACACAATGTTCGGCTACTTCGGCTCTGAAGGTATCGACCGAGGTCATTATGTTTGGAAAATGTTTGTTGATGATTTCTAATCCATGATCGAGTCTACGTATCTCTTCGATAGGAGTTATATCCACTCCATCGGGGCGTGAAGAATAAGCTCCCACATCAATCATCGAACCTCCTTCATCTATGATTTGTTTTACTCGTGCAGTAATTTGTTCTTCTGATTGTGTGCGACTACCGGCATAAAATGAATCGGGCGTTAAATTTAATATCCCCATAACATGAGGCGTAGATAAATCGATTAGCTGTCCTTTAACATTGATATAAATTGGTGTAGCTGTCTTCATGAATGATATATAATGATATAGATTATTGCAAATGTATATATAAAAATCTAACTTTGTTTCGATTTTATAAAAATTATAATCATGAATATATCGGCTCTATATCAAGTGTTTTTAAACTGTGGCACAGTAACTACCGACAGTAGAAATTGTCCCGAAAATTCGTTGTTCTTTGCCCTTAAAGGCGATTCGTTTAATGGAAATCTCTTTGCAGAACATGCCCTTGAAAAGGGATGTGCCTATGCAGTTGTCGATGAGGCTTCGGCTATAAAAGAGCCTAGCGAAAGATATATATTGGTTGATAACTGTCTCGAAACACTTCAGCTGCTTGCCCGACATCACCGCCGTGAGTTGGGTACAAAAGTAATCGGCATCACCGGTACCAATGGCAAAACAACGACGAAAGAGCTGATAGCACAAGTCTTGAGTAAAGACTATCATGTGCTTTATACCGAAGGCAATTTAAACAACCATATTGGTGTACCGTTAACATTGCTACGGCTCACCATTGAACATGAGTTGGCTGTTATCGAAATGGGAGCCAATCATCCGGGCGAAATAAAACAGTTGGCACAGATAGCCGACCCCGATTTTGGTATCATTACGAATGTAGGCAAAGCCCATCTCGAAGGGTTTGGCTCTTTCGAAGGAGTGATCAAAACCAAAGGCGAACTTTACGACTATTTACGCAATAAGCCCAATTCTATTGTTTTTTTACATCATGAAAATGAGTATTTAACCAATATGGCTCATGGTCTGCACTTGGTACAATATGGTACAGCCGAATCGCTTTTTGTAACGGGTCAAATGAGTGGAAACTCTCCTTACCTTACATTCAATTGGCATCACACTACCGATCATTGCAATTCTGTATCGACCCATTTAATTGGCGAATACAACTTCACCAATGCATTGGCTGCAGTAGCTATAGGACGTTATTTTGAAATAGATGATGAGGCTATCAACGATGCACTCAATCATTATATCCCTAAAAATAATCGTTCTCAATTGGTGAAAACCGAAAGAAACACCTTGATTGTCGATGCATACAATGCCAACCCTACCAGTATGATGGCAGCCTTAGAGAATTTTAAGAAGATGGATGTTGAACATAAAATGATTGTTCTGGGCGATATGCGTGAATTGGGTGCCGATAGCGAAGAGGAACATAAAAAGATTATCGATTATCTTGATGTTGCAGCATTCGAAAAAGTGGTATTAATTGGCGAGCAATTTCAACATTTGTCTAATTCATACACCACCTATTCCAATGTACAACATTTTATATCCGATATTGAAGCTCGACCCATTAGCGGATTTACCATATTGATAAAAGGTTCGAACAGTATAAAATTAAATAGCGTTATAGCCTATCTTTAAATGGTGTAGATAGTTCATCGGTATTCATTCAAAAAATACAAAGATGCGGTTATGTTTTTTGGAAGATTGATTTTAACTGCTATATTTACATCGTGAATCATGAATTAGGTTCCAATTAAAAATGAGTGAAGAAGCAACTGTTTCTTCACTCATTTTTGATTGTTAGAGAAGGCCCTGAAAAGGGTTTTTGGGGTTTACTTTTGCTGAACTATTGTCCTATAATTCATTATGATAATAACATCAACTCACAGACTTTACACCACAAGTGTAAGATTTTACATCGAAAATCTAAGGTTTCTATTTGTGAAATCAATCATGACATCTATTGTATCTCTAAATGTTATATCTCTTTAAATATTTCATTTCAGGCTATTGACAAAAAAACAGCTTTACATAGGAGGAAACTACCTATTTCTTCTCTTTTTATCACTCGAAATTTTTTTACGGATATAGGGTCGGATGATGTAAAATGAAATAAGGCTCGCCGTGATAGCTCCAAGACAATTAGCCAAGAAATCGGCCCATTCGCCACCTCTATAATAGGTCAAATTATCTTGTAATATTTCGATTAAACCACTCAATAAAATGGGGCATAACAAAGCTCCTATCCATACGTGTCGCATGGGTAGTTGTTGAGTGCGATATTTCCACAGAAACTCTAACCACAACATACCCGATAATCCGCCATACATGCAGAAATGTGCCAATTTATCAAAATGCGGAATTTTGGGTAGACTATCCGAACTAGGATGATAGAATGAAAGGTATAGAATAATTGCAATAATTATTAAAGAAACTGGATATTTGCGAATATAATATAGCATAATCTAATAAATTACATCTTTTGAACAAAGATACTTGTTTTTGTTTATATTTGTGTTCAAAGGTGTTTTTATAATGTCTAAATGTAAGGATAATTGTGGATTATGATGAAGAATGGTAGAGCCAATTTTGGCACTAAGTTAGGGATAATATTGGCTTCGGCAGGATCGGCCGTAGGATTAGGTAATATATGGCGTTTCCCATACGAAACAGGAAACTATGGTGGGGCGGCCTTTATATTCATTTATTTGGGATGTGTACTTTTGTTGGGTTTACCTATCATGATTGCTGAGTTTGTGATTGGGCGTAAATCGCGTGCCAATACAGCCGGTGCATATCAAATTCTTGCCCCCGGTACTCATTGGCGTTGGGTAGGGCGTATGGGAGTCCTAGCCGGTTTTTTGATATTGAGTTTTTATTCAGTTGTGGCCGGATGGACTTTAGAATATGTAATTGAGGCATTGGGAAATGGTTTTGCCGGTAAAACCCCTGCCGACTATGTACAATCGTTTCAAACCTTCTCGAGCAACCCATGGAAACCCATTATATGGTTAGTACTTTTCTTATTGGGTACTCATTTTATTATTGTGCGAGGTGTCGAAAAAGGAATCGAAAAGTCTTCAAAAGTTATGATGCCGATGCTTTTCGTGTTAATTATCGTATTAGTCATCTGTTCTGTCTCTTTGCCCGGGGCGAGCAAAGGAATTGAGTTTTTATTGAAGCCCGATTTTAGTAAAGTCAACGGCGATGTGTTTTTGGGCGCCATGGGGCAGGCTTTCTTTTCATTAAGTTTAGGTATGGGATGTTTATGTACTTATGCCTCATATTTCAGCAAGGACGTCAACCTAACACGCACTGCATTCAGCGTGGGCATTATTGATACATTTATTGCTATATTGGCCGGTTTCATTATATTTCCGGCGGCATTTTCGGTAGGCATACAGCCCGATGCAGGTCCTAGTCTGATATTTATTACACTTCCTAATGTGTTTCAACAGGCCTTTAGCGGAGCACCGTGGTTAGCTTATATCTTCTCAGTACTATTTTACTTGTTATTGGCTTTGGCGGCATTAACATCGACTATTTCGATGCACGAAGTGGTAACGGCTTATTTGCACGAAGAGTTTAAACTTTCGCGTCGAAAAGCTGCATGGATGGTTACCAGCGGATGTATCATATTGGGTGTACTCTGTTCGTTGTCGTTGGGTGTTGGCAAACATATTACTCTTTTCGGACTCGGCCTATTCGATTTACTCGACTTCTTTACTGCAAAAATCTTATTGCCATTGGGCGGTATGTTGATATCTGTATTTGTAGGATGGTATTTGGATAAGCAAATCGTATGGAATCAAATCACCAATAAAGGCACTTTAAAGGTGCATACTTATAAAATCATTATATTCATTTTAAAGTTTATCGCACCGATAGCGATCGGACTTGTATTCCTCAATGAATTAAAACTGTTCTGATAAATATGTGGAAAGAGTTCTTCTACTATTCTCGAAACGAAAAACGCAGCATCATTGTCTTGTTGGTGTTGATTGTTGTGGTGGGGGCTATGGCTTTGATGCTGCCCATTATAACCGCCGAGGATAGTAGTGAACCCACCTCTCATTTTCAAGAAGAGTATCAACTCTTTGTACAGTCATTGCAAAAGATAGAACAAGATAAAGCCGGTAAGTCGAAACAAAGTCTGAACTATCTGCCCAAGAGATTGCAACTCGTTTCATTCGATCCTAACAAGATTGATTCTATAGCATTTGCTGGTTTAGGGCTACCTTCTTGGATGATAATGAATATTCTTAAATATCGGGCAAAAGGAGGGTTGTTCAGAGCTTCCGAAGATTTTGCAAAGGTATATGGTTTGAAGCAGGAACAGTATGAAGCGTTATTGCCTTATATTACAATCGATACATCTCTCTTTCAGCAAGAAGATTCTTTAAAGGCATTGCAACTCATTTCCAAAACCGACTCTTTTCCTAAAACAGTAAAGTATCCCGAAGGAACCATTGTCATGTTAAATCATGCCGATACGGCTCAACTTAAAATGATTCCCGGCATTGGCAGTAGCATTGCCCACCGCATTGTGAACTATCGTCAACGCTTGGGAGGCTTTTATCATTTAAATCAGCTCGATGAAATCAATATAAAGTCGAAAATGCTTCAGCAATGGCTACATGTAGAATCCGATTCAATTGAGCGCATGGCTATCAATAAAATGAATATTGAATCGCTGAAACGGCATCCTTATATCAATTTTTATCAATCGAAGGTGATTGTAGAACATCGAAAAAAGCGTGGTAATATAAAATCGTTAGATGAGTTGAGCCTATATGATGAGTTTTCCGAAACCGATTTAGATCGATTAAAATATTATATACGTTTTGATTAAAAACAAAGATGCATTCTTATCAGAGATAAGAATGCATCACACACAAACAAAACAAACACTCTATTTACTAATCTTCGCAGACACTCGATAGAGAACTCCCGCAAAGATACAACTAATTGTTAATAATTAGATACAATCTTCTGAAAATCTGTAGATTTTAATCAAATGCCCTCTCTAACTGTTTTTAATTAGCCCATCCACCATATGAATGGTTCTGTCTGTAATTGTAGCGAGGTTTTCATCGTGTGTGACAATGACAAAAGTTTGTCCGAAATGGTTGCGAAGTTGAAAAAAGAGTTGATGAAGCTCCTCTTTGCTCTGTGTATCTAAACTTCCCGATGGTTCATCGGCCAAAACCACAGCAGGTTTATTAATTAATGCACGTGCCACAGCAACTCTTTGTTTCTCTCCACCCGATAGTTCATTGGGCTTGTGAGTGGCTCTATCCGATATATTCATAAACGATAATAACTCTTTTGCATGAGCAGTAGCCTCTTTCGACGATGCACCGGCAATTAAAGCAGGGATCATTATATTTTCGAGTGCTGTAAATTCGGGCAAAAGTTGATGAAACTGAAATACGAAACCAATCTGTTTATTGCGAAAAGCTGATAGTTCCTTCTCTTTCATGGCCTTTATATGCGTATTGTTGATATGCACATCACCTGCATCGGGTTCATCGAGTGTACCCATGATTTGCAATAATGTGGTTTTGCCCGCACCACTTGGACCTACAATGCTAACAATCTCTCTTTCATTGATGGTTAAATCAATTCCTTTCAGCACTTCCAACGTACCAAACTTTTTGGTAATTCCTTCCAGTTTAATCATATATTATATCTGTATCACAGTCTTTTTATAACGTATTCGGCTAGATAACAGCCAAAAACGGCCGGCATATAGCTCACAGTGCCACATGTTGACTTTTTATTTCTTTCATCATCGGTGAGCAATATAGCACAAGCATCGGCCTGCTCTGTGCTGAATACTACAGGAACTTTGCGTTTCACACCCATTTTATGAAGACGTTTCCGTACAGCTTTACTCAAACCACAGTGATAGGTATCCCATAAATCGGCAAATTTCACTTGTGTAATATCGCTTTTGGCGCCAGCTCCCATACTCGAAACTATTTTGATGCGACGTTGCAAGGTATTGTAAATCAAATAACACTTCGGACTTAATGTATCGATGGCATCTACTACAAAATCGAATTTAGCACTGTCTAAGAGTTCGGGTATATTATCATCTTTCAAAAATATAGGATGTATGGTCAACTCTAATTCAGGGTTGATATCTTTCAGTCGAGCAGCCACTATTTCGGCTTTAGGTTGTCCAATTGTCGATGTCAAAGCAGGGAGCTGTCGGTTGATATTAGTAGGTTGCACAATATCGGCATCTACAATTGTCATTTTGCCTACACCTGCTCTACAAATCATTTCGGCAGCATAAGCCCCTACACCACCAAGGCCAACTACTAAAACATGCGATTCTTGCATACGTTTTAGCTTCTCTTCTCCCAATAATATTTCTGTTCTTTGTTTCCAGTTATCCATTAGCTCTTTTTAAACCATTTATAAAACCAACTACCCATTTTATCATAATGCTGCGACTCGTTATATCCACGCGGATCAGAGAACGAAATAATCTCTTTTGATTCGCCGAATTGCTCGGGGTATAGCACAATAAGACTGTTGTTGGCAAAATACTTACTCAACTGCGCCGGTAGCTTTTCGAAAGATGTATCATACGAAATAGAACCTCGACGTGCACTAATAACAACCAATAGATGATCATAGTTTACTTGCCCGGTAAGTAGTAATAAATCGCCCCAGTCTTCTAATATTGAATATTCGGCTAAAGTGGTATTCGAAACCTTTTTTACCACTACCTGGAGAAAATTCAAAGTCTGTGCATTACCAAAAAAGTGTACTCTACATCCTAGTATGGTCGACATTCTACAAAAATGTTCAACCCACTTAGTAAACCCAGTTTCGTATTCAGCCTTAGGAGGAATAGCTATATTAATGCGTCGTAACGTATTGACGGGAATCAAGAATTTAGCAATCATCACCTCTTGACGTGTTCCTTTCAATAGATTCTCTGCCAAATTACCAAAAAAAGTATCTACAATATTGGCCTTGCGATGCAAACCGATCACTACATCGGTAGCTTCATACTCTTTGATGGTATGAATAATACCCGATGCAATATTTAGGTCGTAACGGCTCACCATGTTGGTTTCAACATCTGCGGCTGCGGCTATCATGGCTGCTTTCTCTAAATTCTGCTTACCTTGCAGTTTCTTATTACTCGATTTGTTGTTATCGTTTATTACATTGAGTGCAATGAGACTACTGTTTTGTTTACTATCTTTTATGACAAGTGCCAGATTGATAAGATTCTCTAATGTTTCGGGATTGGCTACCGGAATTAATATCTGTTCTTTCTTTTTATTATTTGTGTCTTTAATTTCTTGTAACTCTTGGTGTAAAGCAAACTTACGTGCTGCTCTTTCGGTAACAAACGAACTGATGACACAAGTGAATAGTATCATGATAACCGTTCCGTTTAAAACATCATCATTCAGTAGTCGTTCACCATTTTCGAGTATGATGTTATGTCCTATCAATACTGCTGCCAAGGTAGCCGCTGCTTGTGCATTACTCAAACCAAACATCATGCTTCGCTCATTGGCATGCATTCTAAATGATACCTGCGTAATCCAAGCTGCAATCCATTTGCTTAAAGTGGCTACCACGGTCATTACGATGGCTACTTTTAAAGCTCCACCACCCATGAACAGACTGCGTACATCAATAATCATTCCCACACCAATTAAGAAATAAGGAATAAAGAGTGCATTGCCCACAAATTCAAGTCGATTCATTAAAGGAGAAACATGTGGAATCAATCGATTTAATACCAATCCTGCCAAGAATGCACCTAAAATGCCTTCCATTCCAACAAATTCCATTAAGCCACCGCCCAAAAATACCATAGCCAATACAAAGATGAATTGCATCACATTATCGTCGTACTTTCTGAAAAACCAACGGCCGATACGCGGAAAGAAAAAGATGATAAGAAAACCTAGTATAGCCACCTTTCCCACCAAAAACAACCATGATAATCCACCCATCGTGCCTTTGTACATGCCGCCGATTACCGCCAATACAATTAAAGCCAATGTTACGGTCACTGCCGTTCCTCCAATGGTTACATTTACACTTCTAAGTTTCGATAAACCATAGCGACTTACAATGGGATAGGCTATTAAGGTGTGCGAAGAGTACATACTCGCCAACAATACCGAAGTGATAAAACCATATCCTAAAATCTCCATGCTACTCCATATCCCTAGCAACATAGGCACAATGAAAGTAAGCAGGCCGAAGACAAATACCATGAAACGGTTTTTCTTAAAATCTTCCATATCCATTTCTAGTCCTGCCAGAAACATGATATAATATAACCCCACTTTTCCAAACAGTTCGAAACTGCTATCGCGCTCAAGTATATTAAATCCATATTCGCCGATCACCACTCCGGCCAAAATCATGCCAATGATATGGGGTATATGCAATCGTCCTAATATGATTGGGGCAAATAAAATAATGATGAGTACCAAGAAAAATATCCAAGTAGGATCTGTAATTGGTAGGTTAAAGTTGAAATCCATCCATTGCGTCATTATCCAAAGTTTTCGGTTTTATCTGCAAAATAACAAAAAAGTTATCAATATAATGATAAAATGTACTAGATTTGCATCTAATTAATCACTATTTGAAAAAATAGTAAGGTATAAAGTATTCACTAAACAAAAGAAGTAAAAAGATGAAAGTAGCTATTGTTGGCGTAAGCGGTGCTGTAGGGCAAGAGTTCCTTCGTGTACTCGAGCAAAGAAATTTCCCAATGGATGAATTAGTATTATTTGGTTCTAAACGTAGCGCCGGTAGTAAGTATACATTCCGTGGTAAGGAAATTGAGGTTAAACTTTTGCAACATAACGACGACTTCAAGGGAGTGGATATCGCCTTTACATCTGCCGGTGCAGGCACCTCAAAGGAGTTTGCAGATACCATTACAAAACACGGCGCGGTGATGATTGATAACTCAAGTGCTTTCCGTATGGACAACGATGTACCTTTGGTAGTGCCTGAAGTAAATGCAGAAGATGCAAAAGATCGTCCACGTGGCATTATTGCTAACCCTAACTGTACAACAATTCAGATGGTTGTGGCTTTGAAAGCAATCGAACAATTATCACATATTAAGAAAGTACGTGTGTCAACTTATCAAGCTGCCAGTGGTGCGGGTGCCGCTGCTATGGACGAATTGTACGAGCAATATCGCCAAGTGTTGGCCAACGAAACAGTCGTTGTTGAGAAATTTGCATACCAACTAGCGTTCAACTTGATTCCTCAAATTGATGTTTTCACAGAAAACGATTATACAAAAGAGGAGATGAAAATGTTTCATGAGACACAAAAAATTATGCATTCAGACATTAAAGTAAGTGCAACTTGTGTTCGTGTACCGGCCCTTCGTGCTCACTCTGAAAGCATTTGGGTAGAAACTGAACGTCCAATTTCTGTAGAAGAGGCACGTCAAGCTTTCGAAAAAGCCGAAGGCGTTATCTTGAAAGATACACCTGCCGATAAAGATTATCCAATGCCTTTGTTCCTTGCCGGAGAAGATCCTGTTTATGTGGGTCGTATTCGTAAGGACTTAACAGACGAGTGTGGCTTAACATTCTGGACTGTAAGCGACCAAATTAAAAAAGGCGCTGCATTGAATGCTGTTCAAATTGCAGAATATTTGATCAAAGAAAAAAACATCTAATTTAAGATATTACATAGAATAAACGAGGGCTTGCATTGATTAATGCAAGCCCTCGTTTATTCTA
>DKPN01000029.1:32177-38250 GCA_002471195.1 Bacteroides sp. UBA7333 | reverse complement strand
GGTCAATTTAACCGTTTTTTCCAATATTGATTATTATTAAAGAGTTATTGTTTCATAAGGATTATTAGTCTCTTCGAATAGCTTGCCACCATTGTTAAGTGCCCAAGCTCTTATTAGCATTGCTAGTGGCGTCTGTGTTTGGAACTTGAGAGCTGCATAAACTGTAACAACAGAAACAGATTTGATGGAAGCAATCTCTTTTACTTTGTCCTTGTGGAGTTTGATGTACTTTTCTTTTTTAACCATAGGTTTGATTGTTATTTAATTTAGAATTCATATATTTGAAACGTTCTTAAATTATTAAGACACCGCAAACTTAAACGTTTTGCGAATAATAACCAAACGTTTTGCGATTTTATTTCGCATATCGTTATCTTTTTTCACAATATGAATAAGAAAAGAATGCTTGAAATGCTGATAGAACACTACAGCAATGGTAAGAAATCACATTTTGCGAATCTTTTAGGCGTCACACCGCAGGGTGTAAGCACTTGGATTAATCGAGGAACGATTGATTTTGAATTAATATACGCAAAATGCGAAGGTTTAAACCCAAGATGGCTCCTTACTGGTGAAGGCGATATGTTACACCAATCGTGTGATGATCGTCCAGCAACAACTTTAGCACCTACGATTACGCCCGACAGCGCCGTAGTAATACGCCTGATGGAGAAGATAGACGAGAAAGACAAAGAAATAAAAGAGCTCAATGAGCGAATTATATCACTCACAGAGCAAGCAGCTAAGATAGACGAGTATCAATATACGGGTTTGGCTGCCAATCCTGTTACTACCTACAAGCGTTCATCGCAGCACAAGGGCGGTGCAACCTCTGCCGATGCCCTCTCAAAATGATCATTATTAACTCTTAAATAAAATAACTATGACAACATTTATTGCTATTATATTTTTAGTCTTTGGCATCCTTCAAATTATTCTGTTCTTCAAATTATGGGGTATGACCAATGATATAAAAGCGATTAAGGAAAAATATCTAACCGCTAACCCCAATAGTTATATTCTCAAACAACGGGGAGAGTTTTGCAACGGCGAGATAGTTAAGGAGATTAAAACAGGGCGTTCAATGTTGATCAAAGAAGTGAAAAACGGAAAGTATGTATGTTTCACCACAAATGGCACTACTTGTATTGGTCATTTCGATGCATCAGAGCTTTCTTATTAAAATTTTTTAAGCTATGAATATAATTTTAATTATATGTGCCATAATAATAAGTCTAATTATATTTTATATTAGTCGGGGAAAAGAAACTAAAAATGTACAATCTATTGATAACAAACACCCTAAAAATGATGACATTACAATTTCATTAAATGGTACACTTAAAAAAAGTAATAACTATGCTAGTAAACATAAAGCATTAGATAGTAAAGAAAAAAGAAAAATTAGAAAAGATAATCTATATTTACTTCTACATTACATTAATTTATATACAATCAGCGAGAGTCCTGCGAATTTTTATGAATTAGAAAAATCTATAAGTGATTATAATAAATGCTTGAGGGAATTATCTAGCATTGATATAAATGAATATTTATTTTTAGTAGCATTCAGAATTCATAATTTAAGAATTAAATATAATTATTACACAGAATCTCGTTACATCAATACAAATGATACAGATAAATTAACATCTCACCAACCACTTGATGTAGCTAAATTAAGTAGTATAGCCATTGTGAATTTTGAGTATTATTGGAATAATGTATTGAATAATTATAAGAGAGTTGATGCGCAAAAAAAAAGATATATCTATTTAATTAATTATTTAGCTGAATTGAAATCAAAAGATTACATTAGTAATAATAATTCTATTATTACGAAAATATCGGCATTGGAAAATAGATACACTCAAGCATTGATGAGCTTATCTTAGTGATAGATACTACAACGAATAACATAAAAGAAAGGCTTCCGATATAACACCGGAAGCCTTTCTTTAGTTAACCACTAACACATTAAAACCTTAAAAAAAACCTTTTGTACCTAGTTTGCGACGGCAGCCGGACTCGAACCAGCGACAACTAACACTATGCTTTCATGTGGTGAGCCATGCTGCATGTAAGTGCACTACCAACTGTGCTATACCGCCAAAATATGCGACGCGCGCGCTTTTTTCTTCAACAAATCTAATCAAATATCTTTAAACACACTAATAATCAAAGCTTTATATTCCTCTTAACACTCTCACTATAGCCAAATTATAGGGCATTTAGCCCCTCGCAAAGTGCTAAAAATGGCATCCTATGAAAGTAAACATGGAAACATGCATTGTTCTATCGGGTGTAAACTGTGTTAAAAAGGTATCTTTTTTAGACCGTTTAAACCGTTTAAGTGAAATTTACGGTATCTTTTTGCAGTATCTTTACTGGTATCTTTATTCTACTTTTTAACACATCAAAAAAGCATCCCGCTCGCACATATAAATCGTTATTAACGTCCCACTAAAGAATCATTTAAACGGTTACTTAAACAGTGATTTATTATTGCTAAATTGGGTATACATCACGCATAAATATCTATTATATGCAATATATTATATATATTTACATCGTAATATATATAATATATCAAAATTATGAGGAAAATCGTACACGTTCATCTCATCTGGGAGAAGCGAGACCTATATTTTGGGTCAATAAGCGCCATATACGACCATCTAAGCGATGATCAAGTAGGTATAAAGAAAAGTTATCTACAAGCTCTCAAACTATCCACAGGAGAGGTTAAGCTCACGAAACGGGCCATTATTAAGGTCTCTGAGCTCCTTACCTCATCCAGCAATAAAGATTAGGCACAAACAAAAAAAGGGACTAAAATGCCCCTCGAAATGCGTTATTTTATATGTCTTTACACTCAATGTTACATAACCACGTTTAAACCATCGTTTAAATCGTTTAAAATGTCACACAAATGTCAATCGATGTAACATAAAAAACACCATTCGTTTTGTATCTTTATTTTCTTAGTTATTGCTACAACTCCCTTTTCATCGTTGTTTAGCGTTATCATCCTAATATATCAATAATATACGCTTTGTTTTGATGCCCATAGTCCACTTTTGGCGTCGCTACAATTATTTCATTTTCAATCAATAAACTGTAAGCCCCGAGGAACTACACGTTTTTAGATATACCCAAAATGTCTATAGTATTTCCGAGTACTATAGCCATTTTGCTATTGAGATATTATTAGAGTATTATTAGAGTTCTTTAGAGTGAGCCATTCCCGGTAGTAGCTTCACAAGTTCGTCCCTTGATTTAGCTTCTAAAGCATAAGGTAGTTTTGCTATTGTATCATTGAGCCATTCTCTTGGGTTTACTCCTCGAGCTTTACATGTAGATAGTAGTGAACAAATCATAGCTGTATTTTCAGCAGCCTCATGGTTTCCGCAAAACAAAAAGTTCTTTCTAGATAAGGCAATAGGCCTTATCGCATTTTCAGCCAGATTATTATCTATTTTTAGTCTACCATCTTGCAGATAATTCCTCATTCTTGACCATAATTGATACGCATAGCCTATAGCTTGTCCCATACGACTCTTAGGTAGTACTTTGGGATAGGTAGTCTCCATCCAGCATTCCAGTGCATCCATGATTGGAGTCGCCAAACGCTGACGTAGTTCTGCACGTTGTTCAGGAGCGAACTCATCATTATCTGCCATCCGTTCTATATTGTAGAGGCTTTGTATTTGAGCCAATGCATACTCTGCTAAGGATTTATGTTCATCTAAGGTTTGTTCAAAATGTCGTCTAATGTGAGCCATACAGCCTATGAGACACACGCCTTACTTGTCACTAAAGACATTGTATGCTTGATATCCATCACTCTGCAGGTATCCTTGAAAGGTAGTGAGTAATTTCTCGATTACTTGGGTAGAGCGTGATCCGTCTTGATAATGAAAGAAGGTTGCTCCATCAATGACCGATCGAACTACCCATAAATATTCTTTCTTAGCCCTATGAACCTGATTATCTATTACAGGTAGCGTGGTCTCGTCCACTTGGATATAATCAGCTTTGAATGTCTCTTCTTTTAAGACCTCATAGAGCGGAGCTAACAACTCGCAAGCTGGTTTAAACCAACCCTTAAGACTGCTTTCACTAAGACGAACCCCTAAATGACGAAACGATTGTATTTGTCTGTAGAATGGAGCGTGGTATTCATATTTCTGAAGTAGTATCTCAGCCAATAAACTAGCTCCCGGGAGTCCTTTATAGATTGGTAGTAGTGGAAGTGGTGCAATCATCACCCCTGATTTACCGACTTGGGGTAAAGTTGTATTTGCTTTTAGGCCATACTTAGGGCGAACAATTTCTTTCACATACAATTTACCGGGTTCGAACTCCAATGTGCGTGTTCTCTCTTCACCGATACGTTTGTACAGGGTTAAATCAACACCTTCCGGCTCTATTACAACTTCAACCACAGGAAGACCTTCAAGCATCTTGCGTGTCTGACGTTCCTTTTTACGTTCTACTGTGGATTCTTTAATCTCTTTCTCGGCTGCTTCTTTAGCTGCTTCAATTTCTTGTAACTGCTCAGAGAGGGAGCTCTCAAACAAGTTGAGCTGACTGGGGGCCAGATGAGCCAACTTCTCGCTCTTACGGCCAAAATATTGTCTCTTTAGCCAAGCCAACTGCTTTTCTAAATCCTCAACTTTGGACTTGAGTTCTTTGTTTTGGGTAACAAGATATTCCTCTTCTTCCTGACTCATCTTTGGTGTTTTATTTTGATTCAAAGATACTTAAAAAGAGGAGAGTAATCAATTATACATAGCCCTATTTTAGGAAGTTTACACATTTTGGCGAAGATCTTTCAATCGTTTGAGACGCTTGAGAGGATTATCAGAAATACCCTCAATCATGATGACTAAATCACGCCACTCCATAGGATATGATTTGCTCTCTTTATCATACGAAGGAAGCCTAAATGTTCCTTCCTCTAGCTTTTTTATGTACAAAACCAAACCACCGTACTCTGCATGAAGAAGTTTTATAGTGGTTCGGTTGCGGTTGATGAAAATAAAGACATCGCCTTGCTTTACATCATAACCCATAAAGTTATGTACTACCTCGCAGAGTGAATGAATGCCCTTACGCATATCAGTCTTTCCTGGGCATAGAAAGTAACGCATGGTATCATTTAGGCAAAACATAGCTGGAGCATATTTGGGTAAGTAAACTTAAGGCAGCACCGGAACGTATCTCACCTTTAAACTTAATGCTGACCCCATTGGGTAACTCTATGCAAATTTCCTCAGACATCTCTGTTGTATGAACATTAATTGCCGGCTGTGAATAAGCCACCTTCCTTATCAACAGTGGACTTAAAAGAAACAGGAGCAAATTGCTCAATAGAAGTGTCTGCTTGCTGAGTACGATAACTACGCGAATAGCCAAACTTTGATTTCCAATAGTAGAAACTTGACTCTGTGTAAACTTCATTGGAACAGAAGTCTTTAATAGAAAGACCACTAGAGCGCTGGCGCTCTAAGAGCATTGTAAACTCCTCTTTACTCATTTGAATCATAATAATCGTTTTGAGCAAAGGTCGGAATTAAGATTAGTGGCTAAAACGTGTAGTTACTCGGGGGATTAGCGATAATGTTGGTACGAACAACAAACATTGATTGCCAACTATCACCCGCCTGACACCAAACTGTTTGTTAGGCGATCGCTCTATTTATATATCTATCGTTCTTCATACTGGTTTATAGTTCTAATAATGAGATTCCTAATTTGTAGAAATTTGCATACCCTCTCTCTTTTTGTTTTTTCAAATCTTCTTTTGTGAAACTGATTGGGCAACTTTGGTGTGAATAAATTATCAAACAATCAATAGTTTCAGAATAGCTTTTATTTAGTGTCTTGTAAATTTCTTCTAATCTTGCATATCCGCAAATCTGTCGCATATCATCTTTGCTAATGTTATGATTTTCGTAACGTGGTTTGTATTTTGCATCTACAACCATTTGAATATCATCGGTATTTATTAAATAGTCAATTTCTTGATAATATGCTTTTTTGTGATAGATCACTTCATTGTCATTTG
>DKPN01000029.1:0-32005 GCA_002471195.1 Bacteroides sp. UBA7333 | reverse complement strand
CATTTGGAAAAATATCTCTTAATTTTTTGAAAACATATAACTCAAAAAGTTTTGCCATATCTATCCAATAAGGTGGGGTAAGTTTTATTTCATCATTGTTTTCTGTTTCTCTAATATTGTACGAAAATCGTTTTAGAATAAGTAGAGCAATTTTTAACGCTTGCTCATATTCTTTGTACATTGGGTTTGGTTTAAACTGTTTGATTTTTTCATTCAAAATATCATCAGAAATATTCTCAAATGCAGGATTAATATAATTAAGTAAATTATTTATATTCACTTGTTCGTTTTTGATTTTATACAAAGAAATGGCTCGTTGAGAAAATACAAGTGTTTTTTTCAAGATTTGATTTTCCTCGCCGTTTAATCCAAATTCGTCATATTTGCAAATGCTTTTTGTTACGCGGTTTTTAAAAATATTAGTTTTGATTGTCTGACTTATAATGATTTTTCCTTTTACTTTAGATTCTAAATTCTCAACAACAGGATAGTAGGTTTTCTTCAATCCCTTTTGCACAATGCGTTTAAGAATTTGTAAATATTGAATTATTAGAAACGGAGTTAGAATATCTTGTTGCTGAGTGATAGCTATTTGTGGCTTATCAAAATAAATTTCTAAAAGTCCGTCTAAATGGTCAAAATTTTGAGGTTCTTGCATTGCCTCGAAAAGCATTGTAAGATAATTTATTTCTGTTTTGCCATCTTTATTTAGTTTGGGTTCAACATAAATGGTTTTCTCGTGATTCTTAATCCAATCAATACCTACAAAATAATTCGTTTCTAAATTATAATTTTGTTCTTCTGTATTGTTTATTTTTACTTTGTCACAAGTAATTGCATAACAAGTTTTATCTTTGTTACGCATACAAAATGACGTTTCTTCTATAAAGAGTTTTTTTAGAATATCGTGATACTCATAAGTTTTTTCCCCTTTAAAAGAAAACCCTTTTTGTTCAAAAGCAACTATATCAATCACATTTTTGATTTCCATTGTAGCTACAAACTATTGATTATCTTTTTTGCACTTTCTTTCAAAATGCCGTCTTTTAAATATTCTCGCAACAATGGCTTTATTTCATAATTCAAGCGGTGTTCTTTTGTTTTTTCGCTATTGGTAATGAAATACGAATGTCCAACCCAAACATCTTCTGGTTTAAATTCGCGACTTAAATATTCAGAGTGCTCTAACTCATCAACATTATCTTTGATTTCTTTTACAAATAATTTTGAAACAGTTTCAAATAAATCCTGAGCAAATCCATCTCCTAATTCATAAGTTAAATTTTTGGGCAAAACAGCTTCAAAAGCAAAGCGACGACGAATTGCATAATCAACCTGTCCAACACTACGATCAGCGGTATTCATTGTGCCGATAATGTAAAGATTTTTCGGAATAATCAGTGAACTATCGCCGTCTAATTCGTACATAGTATTTATTTCTTTGTCTCGATATTCCAAAGCATAAATTAATTCACCAAGAACGGAAGGAAGATTTGCACGATTTATTTCGTCTATAATCAGAACATAGTTTTTGTTTGGATTGTCCTTTGCAGTTTGTGCAAAATTTCCAAGTATTTTATTTTCTACTTTGTATGAAATTTTCTCATCGGTAGATTTTGCAACTATTCCTCGTACAAAATCTTCGTAAGTATATGCAGGGTGAAATTGAACAAGTTTAAATTCACCTTTTGTAATAATTTTGGCATCGTTGTCAATCAATTCACCATTTTTTATGTTGAAATTGTCGTACAAGATTCTTGCAAATTCCAAAGCACTTATATCTTTATCCTTGATTTGTTTTTTATAAAAATCCATTATGGCTTTATTCTTATCCAAATAATTCCCGTCACAAGGAATGTTAAATAATTTAAGAACATTGTCAAGGTGATTATTGCTGTTTATTGGGAAGTATTCTTCGGGATAATATGAATTAAGAATCTTTAAGGCAAAGCCACTACTCATTTTATCAGAAAAATTTGAATACTTCTTTTCTTTCACAAGTTCTTTTATCAATATACGAATTTGCTGTATAGTATCTTCATTAGTTAATTCTTTCGCAAATCCAAATTTTACATATTCGTTGTCTTCTGGTTTCCAATAAATTTTGAATTTTGTGGCAAATCCTGAATATAAACCTAATTTCTTCAATCTATATTCAATCCAACCGCAAAAAGTATCACTATCTCCTTTACCAATACAATAATCATCAAGTGAAAGTATATCTAATTTTTCTATTGGAAATCTTGTTTGAAAATTTGTCAAAAGGGCATTTTGTTCATTACGAGATTGTATGTCAAGTGTGAAGTCTGCAATTGCTTTGCTCAATATAGTCATTGCATCTGCTTTTTCTGTTTTGCCTTTTATCATCTCTTCGGCAATTTTCTGGGCAGTAAAAGTTTTTCCTGTTCCTGGTGCACCTGTGAGAATTAGGTTTTTGCTTGCAGTAAGCAAGTTAATTTTTTCTTTGATATATGTTTCCATAATAACTCTTCTGATTTCTTCTTCTAAAATTTCAATATTTTTCTTATCTGTCGAATTCTTATTAGGATAAAGTGCGTATTCCGCAGGAACTTGAGCGGAATTTCCATACGCAGAATTGCTGTCCCATCTCAGTTTTTGTAAAATTTCTTTGTTAGTAACAAACGGCTCAAGTTTTCTGAAATAACAATGAGAAGGCATACCATCTAATTGACCGTTTCCTATTTTGTTAGAATTTACAAAACCGAAGCCAATAACTTTTTTATTTGCATTACTTTTCCCTGCAATTATTACTATATCTCCTTTCTGCAATTGGTCATAAAATATGGAGGCTTTTCCACTATCCTCATCCCAACCCATACAAACATACCCTTTTTCAGCTATGAATTTAATCCATTGTTGCTCTTCATTATTTTGCTTAACATTTGGAGATATTACGTAGTATTTTCTGTTTTTACTCATTGTCTGAATATTAATATTGGGGTCAATTATATTTTGTTCGCTGTTCTTAGTGTTTAAGGGTGTCGCCTAACTTATTTATTGGTGCTCAACATGAGCACCAACCCGCCATATACTGTATAGTAAGATGCTCGAACGAGATACTACTATTAAAAGAGTATATCTCTTTCAAAAGTATCCACAAGTCATCCATCAACAAAAATATATAATTAATACGAATTAATTAGGATAGCAGCCACAATTAGTATGATTAAGAGACATTATTCCAATGCGTACTAATCTTTTAGTGAAGCAGATGCAGCCGAAATACAACTGCAACAGCTTCAGTATTTCACAACTTCAACGTAATGAAAGAAGCATAAGAAGTTTCCTTGCTGAAATACCTTATGCTTCTTTTAATGTTTTACAGTTTCTGATATTTCACTTTTGGACATAAACAATATGTTTATCACCGACTTTGAGGTATATCTTCTAACTACCGGTGGTTGTAGCCACAACACTACCGCTAAGTTCATGCAGTTCTTCAAGCGCATCATACTTATTGCCCGCAACAACGGTATGATTACGACAGATCCTTTTGCCAGCTACAAAATTCAACTCAAAAAAGTCGATAGAGGTTACTTAACGGAAGATGAGATAAACAAGATTCTGAAAAAGAAGTTCTCAACTCAAAGGCTCGAACAGGTGAGAGACATCTTTATATTCTCCTGCTTTTGCGGTTTGGCTTATATAGATGTAAAGAATCTAACCGCAGATAACATCCGTACCTCCTTCGACGGCAATCTGTGGATAATGACCAAGCGTCAAAAGACTAATACCACAGTAAATGTTCCATTGATGAAAATTCCACAGATGATACTTGATAAGTATAACGGTAAATTGGCAAACGGAGCATTGCTACCCATTCTTAGCAATCAAAAGATGAATGCTTACCTCAAAGAAATTGCCGATTTATGTGGAATTGATATGAATATCACCTTCCACATGGCAAGACATACTATTGCAACTACTACGACGCTCGCTAAAGGAGTACTCATTGAAACCGTATCGAAGATGCTGGAACATACCAACATAGAGACAACTCAAATTTACGCCCGCATAACCAATAGTAAGATAAGCCAAGATATGCAGGGGTTATCCGATAAGTTTATCAGGAGTGAAAAGCTATTTGTCGAACATCAAAACAGATAATAATATGGAGCTATTGGCTATTGAGAACAGAATCATCACGATTCAAGAGAGAAAGATAATCCTTGATAGTGACATTGCCGAATTGTATGGTGTAGAGACAAAGCGCATCAATGAGGCTGTGAAGAATAACCCCGACAAATTTCCTGACGGATATATTGTCTACCTAACCGATGAAGATTTAACAGTTTTGCGGTCGAAATTTTCGACCGCAAAATTCAGCAAGACCCGTGTCGCCCCCAAAGGCTTTTCAGAAAAGGGTCTTTATATGTTGGCAACAATCCTGAAAAGTCCCGTTGCAACACAAGCCACCATATCAATCATCGAGACCTTTGCTAAGGTTAGAGAGTTATCGAGAACTATATCACAGTTGCCGGAACAGTCAACCAAAGAGGCTCAAAAATCTATGATGCAGAAAAGTGGCGAACTGATTTCGGATATTCTGAGTGATGATTTTCAGACTGTCGGCACAGAAACCACGATTGAATTTAATCTTTCGGTGCTAAAAGTGAAACATACAGTTAAAAAGAAACCTAAAGAGTAATGAGTTATGAAAACATGAAAAATGACAATAGATTATAATCCAGAACAAAATCTATTACAGTGAATATTGAACTTGCAGACGGTACAGTATGGCTCTCCAAAAATCAAATAGCAGATATGTTTGGGGCCTATATCTCTGCCATTACTATGAACTTAAAAAGCATACGTAAGGAAGATGAAGCATTTCTTAATGCCAACAGTCAATATTGCTCCTACACCACCGCAAGCGGAGAGAGTGTTAGCTGCACACTGTTTAACTTGGATATTATTATCCTACTTGTCTTTAAAATATGGGGCGGTAATAGCCATCTATTTCGCCAATGGCTACGAGAGCAGGCAAAACGTCCGATTGTTGATAGCAAACAGCAACCAATATTTATTCAGATAGCCACAAATCAACCTATCGCATATTGAAAGTCTGCTTCGGGAGGTTTTTTTATAACTTCATTTTTAAAATAGGAAATGGATTTCCTTGATCGTCAAATTCCGTACGCTCAAAAGTTCTAAAGCCAAGGTGTTCGTAGAATCCAATAGCTGATGGATTCTGTTCATTAACATCGACATATCTTACATCGTAATTCTCGATAGCATATTTTATTAAATCTTTACCTATACCATTGCCAAAATATAGAGGTGCGACAAATAACATCTCAATTTTATGGTTTTGTATTCCCATAAAAGCAATAGGTAAATCATTGTTGTATTTCACAATTAATGTTTCAATGCTACAAAGTCCCATCTTAACAAATGGCATAAGATTAACAATGTCATCTTCTGTAAGAAAGTCATGTGATGCTCGTACAGACTCACTCCATAAAGCAGTCAAATTTTCTGTTAGAATGTTTGTTCTATGTGAATTATTTAAAAACATATTAGTATTTCTTTGACATGATACAAAGGTAAGCTTTTTCAATGCTTTCTAAGCAACTGAGCCGAAACGCTACTTAAAACCAAGCAATACGACCTACTCAAACACTTTATTCGCCATAAAATGGATTATTCTGAATACTATTGGAGCTCCATCCGTATAGCTATTCGTAACGGTTACACCATCAACGATGGCTCAATGTGTTGCGACTATATTGATTTACTGAACTAATTTGGCAAGGATATTTATTCGCTCAAATGTGTTTTCCCCGACAATCTTAAATTACAGCACGATAGATTGGTTGTCAAGAAGAAAGAGCGACAAGGATATGAGACATTGGAACGCAAAAAGCAAAAGGCACTCAAAGACGAACAGCGTTTTTAGATCATTGAAGTCTAAGTTCTTCAGCATTGAGTTTTCCACCAATTTTATT
Organism: Bacteroides sp. UBA7333; assembly: GCA_002471195.1. GTDB lineage: Bacteria > Bacteroidota > Bacteroidia > Bacteroidales > Bacteroidaceae > Bacteroides. Next base: position 26,036 of record DKPN01000029.1, on the reverse strand, counting down.
TCTGATCGTTTAGCTTTTTGATACCCAAATGATGCCCTGCCTCTGCAGCTTTCTTATACCATATCGTTGCTTTATCGATATTGGGAGTGTCTACCCATCCCTCTTCATAGGCTTGTCCAATGCGATAGAAGGAATAAGGATCGGTTGATTTTTGGTAATATTCCAATGCCTTTTCCAGGGATCTTTTAATACGAACTCCTCCTTTGCGATAAAGATCTCCCATATTGGTTGGGGCATAGAGCGAATCGCCTTCGTTGTATGCTCTCTGAAACCATTCTGCAGCTATACTTCCGTCTGCTCCTACGCCGATTCCTTCCTGATAGATGGTACCAATGTCATTGAGAACGACTCCCTCTAGCTTTTCGCCATTCAGATAATTTTTGGCAAGCAGCAGCAATAAGTCTACATCTTCCTGGCTATAACTCTCGAACGTCTCTTCTCCATTTAATTGCCATGATTTTACGCTTCCGATAGAGAGGTGTTGCGGAATATCCACATCGTACTCTTCATGCATTTTGAGCAAGGCGCTTTGGCTTTCTTGTTTAATTTCTTCCTCTGTAGAAACGAGCAGCAGGTTGTGCTGCATCATATATTGAATATATCCATAGATGCGGGGAGTGGCCGAAGTAAGTGTTACACCAAAGCGGCTAAGCGCATCGACTGATATGTAAGCTGCACCTTGCAAGGATTGATGGATGTAGTATTTGGGAAAGATTGTCAATGAACCTTTCAAACGGGCTATTTCATCAGCGATGGCATTTTCCATCCAATCTTCATTCAGTATTTGATAGATGGTATTCTCTAGGCTTGTTTCTTCGATCGAGCCGTTCAAAAAGTGAGCCAGCGAATCTGCCAGATAAGGAAAAAGCTTATAATCTTCTACCGAAGCCAGATTATCCATGGATAGGATATAGGTGTGCGGCTTTTGATAGGTAAGTGTATAAAAAGTAGTCGAACGGGAGGGTCTGTAAAAATACCATGCATGCCCATACGTTGTCGGGGTATGGAATAGAAGTTCGAGCCTATCATTGAGGCTGATAAACTGAACGAAATCCTCGAAATGCAGATGGGATGTGGAATGGATGCGTAAATTGCTGGGCATAGAATGGACTGCTTATTATTTAAAATGGGAGACAAATTTACGGTAAAAAAATGAATCGACCCTGTCCAAACCGTATTATTCAAAGCTAGTTGACAGTATATCGTGAAATCAGTAAGGAAGTAACATCTTCTAAACATACTTACTTCTTCTTAAAAGGGTGTCGGCTCTTTAACATTTACCTTATAATATGGGCGATAGGCTCTTAAATGCTCCTCTTTTTTAGATATATGACATGGTATTTTTTAGAGAAGAAGTAGGGCTGATTATACTTGTCAGTTAATAATATATTGAGATACTCTTTCTGTGTTGGTCCATGTTGGTACTATTTCGGATTGTTTAACACTGGCTACATCATCTAATCTTTTTTATTTAGCTCAGAGCTTGCGGTTTGGAAATTATTTACGCATTTCGTTAATTGCTTCTTCTTTAGAAAATTGGGCTTGACTATTTTTGTTAAACTCGTCAACAAATTGTGCACAATGCTCTATCATTTCTCCCATTGTGAAGTTAGAGGTAAAAGCTCCCTCTTTGTAGCAATAGCAACAAAACTCTTGATTTGCTGAATTGTCTTTATTGGTTCCAAAATGTTCGGGAGTTTAAAGCGGCATTCCGCAACTTTGGAAAAATAGAATTTCCATACCTCAATTTGTTTATAATTAATTTGATAGTTATACGGTAAAAAAGATGTTTAAAATCATTTATGCTCCAATGAAATAAAGACTATATTTTCATTATCGCCTTATTTTATTTTTTATTAATTGATAAGCTAGTTATCGTTTACTACATTTGTCTAAAATTTAATTACTATGAAACGATTAAAATGCCACATCCTTACGATTGTTATCCTTATTACCCTTTTTAGCTTGGCCGGTTATGCTCAAACCGACCCATTGAACGGCAAGCGCATTGCTATTATTGGAGATAGCTATGTAAAGAATCACACAGAACCTATCGAAAATACCTGGCACTATAAGTTTGCTCGTAAGCATGATATGGAGTATTTCAACTATGGTATCAATGGTAGTAGTATAGCCTATACCAGCCTGCGTTGGGGAACAGCAATGTACATTCGCTATAAGGATATGCCGGATAATCTCGACTATGTTCTCGTTATTGGTGGTCACAATGATAGTTTTAAGCTAGACTCTATCGGCGGTATCGATGTATTTAAGGAAAAGCTAGGCATTCTTTGTCAAGGACTTATCGAGAGATACCCTGCTGCCAAAATTTATTTCTTCAGCCGATGGAACTGTAAAGACTTCCAAGGGAGCAATGCAGAAAAGATAGTAGATGCTATGATCGAAGTTTGTGGAAACTACAGCATTCCCGTGCTCGATTGTGCAAGACAAGGAGGTATCTATGCCCATAGTGATGCTTTTCGAAAAATATATTTTCAACGTCCCGAAGATAAGGCACACTTGAACTCGAAGGGGCATGATCGATTTTTGAATGTAGCAGAAAGTTTTATTTTGAAGCATTAATGTGTATGCATTACTTCAAAAGTGTGGTAGTATACAAATTGAAAAATGCATCATCATTGCGATAAGTTTAACGACCTTTGCTTCCTAAATACTGTAGAGGAAAAAATAAAAACAGAAGAATTACTTTGTAAGTTCTATCCACATAATCAATCATGTCACTGACTGTTGATTATGTGGAAGGTCTGTTACTACTTATCAACAAGATTATTTGAGCTGCAATGTTTTAAGAGATTCTAAAATATCCTTGGGATTGGCCCGCTGTTTGTAGTTCTCATTTATATAGGCGTATCTAATAACTCCTTTTCTGTCAATAATATATGTGGCTGTTATGGGCAACGTTCCCTCTGTATTTCCATTGTATTTGCTCAGAGAAATTCTTTTTTCATATAATTGATGTGTCTCAGAATCGAGCTTAAAACTTAACCCATATTTCTGTGCAACTCTATTATCTGTATCCGATACTAGCGTGAATTGTAACTCATTCTTTTGTTGAAGAGTCAGTGTACTATCTGCTCGTTGTGGACTTATAGCAATCAATTGTGCTTCCAGTTCTTTAAATTCTTTCAGGTACTCTTGTAACTCAACCAGAGCAATATTGCAGTATGGACACCAAGAACCACTGTACCAAGTCAATATAACTGGGCCTGACTCTAAATATTTCTTTAATGAAACATTTTCTCCTAACGTATTTTCTAGTATAAAATCAGGTGCTTTATCACCGACCTTTAATGGATCCTTTGCTTGAGCTACTCCAGAGTTTGATAAGCAAAATAATAAGATAATTGCTAAATATTTAATCATAATCTTTTTTGTTTAATGTGTTTATTCCTCTAACCATTGAATAATCTCTTTATCGTTAGGCTCTGTTCTAGGTCCTATACTTTTAATTAATTCACCCTTCGCGTTGATAAGGAACTTCTGGAAATTCCATGTTACTTCTGCATCCATGACTCCATTCTCTTTTTTGTGAGTTAGCCACTTGTAAATAGGTGCCATGTCATCGCCTTTTACTGAGATCTTTGCCATTATTGGAAAGGTAATATCATAGTTAATAGAACAGAACTCTTCAATCTCTTTATTTGATCCAGGTTCCTGTTCTCCAAAATTATTGGCAGGAAAGGCGATTATCTCAAAGTTACTGGACTGATACTTTTCATACAGTTCTTGAAGTTTTTTATACTGTGGCGTAAGTCCACATTTTGAGGCTACATTTACAATCAAAAGTTTTTTCCCCTTTAATGTGCTGAAGTCAAATTCCTCTCCATCTATGTTCTGAACCTTAAAATCATAGATTGTTTTAACTTGAGCATGGCTTTTGATGTTTACGATCACGCAGGCTAATAGAGTTAAGCCCAATGCTATAAATATTTGTTTCATTATTCACTCTTTTTATATTGTTATTTAATGGTGTTATCTAGTATTTCAGCCAGTTGATTAATGCTGAAGCCTTTGTTTACGATATTTCCCTCTTTGTCTAACAGTACAAAGTAGGGTATAGCATTAAATTCATAGAGAGTTGAAACCTCCTTCCCTTTGTCATTGGTCATTACATTGATCCACTCCAATTCTTTATCGACCACACTCTTTCTCCAAGCCTGCTCATTTCCATCAATAGAAATACCTAAGATTTCAAATCCCTTATCTGCGTATTGAGTGTACAAACGTTTCAACTCTGGAGCAGCAGCATTGCATGGAGGGCACCAAGAAGCCCAAAAATCAAGAAGTAGGTACTTCCCTTTAAAATTGTTTGGACTATAACTTTTTACTTTATCAATTGAGGGATAAGTAAATGTTGGGGCCTTATCATCCTTATTTAATTTAGTATCGTTAGCTAATGTTGTAAAATTTGTAGCACTGATTGCCAATCCGAGCAGCAGAGTTCCCAATTTAAATTTCTTGTAGTTCATTGCAATGTGATTTTAAGTGAATAATAGTATAACAATATAGGAGTCTTTGCGATTTTGATTTCCTGACAACTTAAGAAATATATTCGCGAATAGAATTTTATTATTGCTAGTCAAATAATTTAAATGGCAATTTGAGTATCATAAAGAGTTTAATAATCTTGTTAGATACAAAAGATGTCAGTGGTGAAAATGTTCCGATTACATATTTTTGGGTTAAAAACATTTATACTTCTGGAATTTTATCTTTGAATATGTTGGATAATTTGACCAAGTGAGAGTCATTATCTGATTATTCTACTTCGTTGTATGAGGTGGAAATGATTAATGATCCGGTTACTACAAATCCTTCCGAAAGTATCATGGCAATAGATGTTATAGTAGTTGTGAATATAATGATGGTCCTTTAGCAATTAAATATGTGAGTACTTATATACCGCAAGCAGGAAGATGGGAAATGCTATGAAAACAGAGCGAACCTATCTAAATTCAATAACATCTAATATCCTAATGTATTCATCTGCTTCTACTTTGAACGTATGTTGTATGGTCAAAAATTGATATTTAATTAAGTGTTTACTGAAATAGAATATTAAATAGATATCCTGATAAAATAATAAATAGGGTGACGGTGCTGAAAAATATTCCAATCAATCGCCATGTCATGACCTTTTTAAGCATTGTTGCCTCTGGAATAGATAATCCGACCACTGCCATCATAAATGCAATGGCTGTTCCAAGGGGTACTCCTTTGGCTACGAAGACTTGAATGACCGGTACGATTCCTGCTGCATTAGCATACATTGGCACGGCTAAAATAACGGCCAACGGAACACTATACCATTTATCGGCTGAGAGTTGTTCTTCAAAAAAACCTTCAGGAACATAGCCATGCATAATTGCTCCGATGGCAATACCGATGATAACATATATTAAAACACCTCTAACTATGCCCCATGCATCTTGAATGATATTAGGCAGGCGTTTTATAAAAGGAATTTTTTCTGACTCCCACTCTTGGGTTTCAAGTTCACTCTGTTTTTGAATTTGTTGTACCCACGGACTCAGATATTGTTCTAGATTCATTTTACCTAGCAACCAACCTCCAATAATGCCTAATAGAATGCCGCTGATGATATAAATTAACGTAGCTTTTATACCAAATGCACCTAAAAATACAGCTACCGCAACCTCGTTTACAAGGGGTGATGTGATTAAGAAAGCAAATGTTACTCCAAGGGGAATTCCTCCTTTTACAAAACCAATAAATAGAGGTATGGAAGAGCATGAACAAAATGGAGTGATGGCGCCAAACAAAGCGGCAAAGAGGTATTGCAATCCAAATAATTTGCGCGTTGTAAGGAAATTGCGCAATCTATCAATTGGTAAATAGGCATTTACTATACCCATGATGACACTGATTACAAATAGAAGCAACAAGATTTTAATGGTGTCATACACAAAGAAATTGATAGCAGCACCCAATTGTGATGCTGCATCTAATCCGAATAGGTTATAAATTAACCAATCTGCAAAACGTTGTATCATGGCTTACTCACATCTACAAAAATAATTGGCACCGCAAGGGCAAGATGGCTCTTCCATCATTTCGTCCTTATATAATTTATGAAAACAGGCTCTGATTTCATCTCTCACTCTGCGAAATTCGCTTTCGATAAATTCGGGAGTTCCCTCAGCATGCGATGGATCATCGAAACCTATATGCAAACGATGTTTCACGTTTCCGGTAAAAGCAGGACAGCTTTCATTGGCACCACCACATACGGTTATCACATAGTCCCACTCTTCGTTCAGATATTTTTCAACTGCATCTGAGGTATGCTTTGATATATCAATACCTACTTGTGCCATTGCTTCAACAGCACCTTGATTTAGTTTTCCGGCAGCTTTTGTGCCTGCCGAACAAACCATTAAATTTTTGTCGAATGACTGTAAAAAACCATGTGCCATTTGACTGCGGCAACTGTTGCCAGTGCATAAAATTAATACTTTTATAGCCATAATATAAGTGCATAATAAATTCCCACTGCAATAAAAAGCAGTGCAATAATTGTATTCATCCATTTTTGTATATTTTGGATGCTTTGATAAAATTTTCCGATATTGGCAATGCTGTATGCTAAAAACCAAGCTACTACTATGACGGGCATTCCGCTTGCTATGGCATAAATAAATGGCAATAAGTAGCCATTGGTTTCATTTGCTGCCAAGGGTATTAACATTCCGAAATATAAAACACCACTAGACGGGCAAAATGCGAATGAAAATAATATTCCTAATAGAAGAGCGCCTAAAGTGCCTCCTTGTTTTACTCGTTTACTTTCAATCGAAAATCCAAATTGCCTTAAGTTTAGCTTCTTGCCAAGAAGCATGAACAATCCAATTAATATAAGTGCAGGTGCTATTATTGCATCACTGTAATGACTTATTGCTTTTTGAATAAAATAAATACTGCTACCTTTCTGCAAAATGGGAATGATAATAAATCCGATTCCAGCATAGGTAATAATGCGCCCAATGGTATAGAGTATTCCATTCCAAAAAACACGATGCTGACTTTCTATTGATTTACTGATATATCCAATTGCTGTAATGTTGGTTGCCATTGGGCAGGGGCTTATTGCAGTTAATATACCGAGTAGAAATGCAGTTATAAAGGGGGTAGTTCCGCTATCTAATATCGATTGAATCCACTCCATTATTATTTATTTATATGGGTAATAGCTTCCACCAATTTGGCTTTAAATTGTTGGGGTTGATTTTTAGCAAAACTAAATCCCATATCAGTAAGGTTTTTAGTTTTTCCCCCTTTATCTAAAATTAATGATGACCATGTCACTTCATACTTATCGGCTATGGCTTCATTCTTCGAAATATCGATAACGCGCATAATAATTTTATTGTTATTCAAACTGTCAACCACCTCTTTTGATAATTGCTCGATTGCATTGCATGTGATACATCGCTTTTTGGTGTGAAAATAGATAACTTGTGTTATGTTGTCATCCCACTCAGTAGTATCTTTCATGGTCGTTTTTTTAGCACATGACATAAAGACGGAGATGATAATAAGCAACCATAGAGTCTGTTTCATATACAATTATTTAGATAGTAAGTTTTTTACTTCTTGTAATGATAATCGCTTGCCCGATGATACGACTTGTTCATTTACGACTAAACCAGGTAATCTCATCACATTATAGGCCATAATTTTCATGATGTCTTCTTCTTTAACAACATGGGCATCTATTCCTAACTCTTTCACAGCTTGTAGTGTTGTTTCATAAAGTGCCTTGCACCCTGCACAACCTGTTCCTAATACTTTAATTTCCATTTATATATTATTAAAAGTTTGTAATTCGTAAAACAACGAACAATGTTTTCAAAAAAAGGTTATTTACAGCATTTTCTTGCGGATTTATTTATATTCATAAATTCTTCAAGTAACAACTTTGCTAATTTCCAATTTTCTTGGTGTATACAATATTTTACTTTAGGGGGTTGAATGTCACCTTGAATCAATCCTGCATTTTTTAGCTCGCTTAAATGTTGTGATACAGTGGCTTTTGCAATGGGCAATACCTCATGTATATCGCCGAAAAAACAACTTTCTTGCGAGGCTAAGAATTTCAAAATTGCAATACGAGCTGGGTGGCTTAATGCTTTGGCGAATCGAGCAAGTTGCTCCTCTTGTGAGGTATATTTCTTTGTCATTACTTCAGATATTGTTCGCTAATATACGAACAATATCTGAAATGAAAAATAATTGACCAATTATTTGTATTGTACAACATCATAGCTGCATCCAAAAGGCATAGATACAGCTATGATATATTATGATAGAAGTTGTTTTATATCGGCATCTATTTCACCAATTGGTGCTATACCAAAATTATCGATTAATACTTTTGCTACATTTGGTGATAGAAAGGCAGGTAATGTAGGTCCTAGATGTATATTTTTAACTCCCAATGATAATAAAGCTAAGAGCACGATGACAGCTTTTTGTTCGTACCAAGCAATATTATAAGCGATGGGTAATTCATTAATATCATTGAGCTCGAATATCTCTTTAAGTTTTAATGCAATTAAAGCTAAAGAGTAACTATCATTGCATTGTCCGGCATCTAAAACTCGCGGTATTCCATTAATATCGCCCAACGGTAATTTGTTGTAACGGTATTTTGCGCAACCAGCTGTTAGAATAATTGTATTTGCAGGAAGCGCCTTTGCAAATTCGGTATAATATTCTCGACTTTTCATTCGGCCATCGCATCCGGCCATAACAATAAATTTTTTAATCGCACCACTTTTTACAGCATCTACCACTTTATCTGCAAGCGCAAATACTTGGGCATGGGCGAATCCTCCGATGATATGTCCTTGCTCAATTGAAGTGGGGGATGGACATTTTTTTGCATGTGCTATGATCGATGAAAAATCTTTCTTGTTACCTTCAATTCTATCGGGAATATGTTTAAATCCTTTAAATCCGGATGCACCGGTTGTATAGATGCGATTGCTATACGTCGAAGTTGAGCGAGGTGGTACAATGCAATTGGTTGTGAATAAAACAGGGCCATTGAATGATTCAAACTCTTCATTTTGTTTCCACCATGCATTGCCATAATTACCGGCAAAGTGTTTGTATTTTTTGAATGCTGGATAATAATGTGCCGGCAACATTTCACTATGAGTATAAACATCTACTCCAGTACCTTCTGTCTGCTCCAATAAATCTTGCATATCACGCAAATCGTGCCCCGAAATAAGTATGGCAGGATTTTTACGCACGCCGATATCAACTTTTGTAATTTCTGGATTTCCATAGGTTGCAGTATTTGCATGATCTAAGAGTGCCATTGTTTTTACTCCCATTTTACCACAATTCATAACCCATTCAATCAACTCTTCTACTTTTAAATCTTGTGTGGTAGCAATTAACGCATGCTGTATAAACTCATAAATATCATTTTCTTCATATCCTAAATTATATGCATGTTCTGCATAAGCAGCCATACCTTTTATACCATAAATTAACAGTTCTCGAAGCGATCTGATATCTTCATTCTTTGTATGCAATACTCCAACTGATTGGGCCTTCATCTCCATATCGTCTACACTTGCGGGTTCCCAGTTGATGCAATCACAGCTATTACAATTTATATTCTCAACCTGTAATGAATTGCGCAACTCAATCGCTTCATTTATGCGTTTAATAAATCGGTCTTTATCAAAGTTAGCGTTGGTGATGGTCATAAATAGTGATTCAATCACAAATCGATTAGTATCTTTAGGCAACTCATCGCCGTTTTCGCGAAGCTTTTGGGCTTTTAATGAGATTCCCTTGAGCAGAAAGATTAATAGATCCTGAAGATTTGCTACATCAGAAGTCTTTCCACATACTCCTTTTATTGTACAGCCCTTATTTTGAGCTGTTTCTTGGCATTGATAACAAAACATAGTTTTAATGAATTAATCGTTAAACATTTACATCCAATTCTCACTTACAATATTTCCCTCTACACCTATTACTATTTTTTTAATAGGTATTTTACGGGTTGCTTTTTGAACAGCCATCTGAGCTATTTTCATTAATCCGTTACAACACGGCACCTCCATAATGGCAACCATAAGTGTATTTATTTGGGCCGAATCAATCATTTCTGTAATTTTCTCAATATATACTTCCTTATTATTATCTAATTTAGGGCAAGCTATTGCCAATTTTTTGCCGTGTAATAACTTGCTGTGAAAATTAGGATATGCAAAGGCGGTGCAATCGGCTGCCAGGATTATATCTGAGTTTGTGAAATAACTCGAAACAGGATTAAGTAGGTGTAGTTGTACGGGCCAATGTGTTAATTCCGATTTGTCGGCTGTGGGGTTCATAATTGAGGTAAAATTCGGCTTTTTTGATTGATTGAACGTACGATTCATAGAGCCGGGGCAGCCACATGCCATTTTAGGAGATTCATTGGTCTTCAATGAGGTGGTATCTATATCAAGATTTTTATTTTCTATATATTCCAATCCTTGATTTAAATATGTTGTTTCATTATGATCCTTGAGGTGTTTTAAATGTGCTAATATTGTTTTGGCACCTTTTGGTGATATACGTTCCATTACCGCAATTTCATCATAAGGCTCAGCTTCGCGCTCCTCAATACAAATGGCACCCACGGGACATTCTCCGATGCATGCACCTAATCCATCGCAATAAAGTTCGCTCACAATTCTGGCTTTGCCTTCAATCATTTGCAAAGCTCCCTCGTGGCAACCCTCAACGCATGCGCCACATCCATTACATAAGGCTTCATTTATTGATATAATGTTTCTTTTCATAATCATTATTGTTTTGAATTTTAATGCAAAGTAATGATAGAATTATATAATCATCCGTAACATTTGTTACATCGAATGCTTTTTTTATCTTTGTATTAAATTAGGAGTCAATGGAAAAACGAGATTTATTATTCTTTTGTTCGACGTGCCGAGATAAGTCAGATCAAGAAATTGAAAAAATAAAATGTACAATTCCTCATCATCTGAAGAGATTTAAAAAGGGAGAACATATAGCCTATCAAGGAGAAAAAGTGCAACATTTGATAATGTTGATTCATGGAAAAGTTAAAACAGAGATTGTTTCTAACTCTGGATTCACGATGCCTATCGAAGAGATAGAGGCTCCTTATCCTTTGGCTGCTGCTTTTTTATTTGCAGATGACAATAGGTTGCCGGTAGATGTTATTGCGCTTCAAGATTGTGAATTGATATATATAAAAAAAGAATCTGTTGAGGCTCAAATGGCTAAGTGTCTGGGATTTATGCGTGGTTTTATGGCATTTAATGCAAATCGTATGCAGTATCTGTCCGAACGGTTAAAAATATTTGCTCAAAAAGGTATTAAGGCTAAAATTGTATATTACATTTTATCTCGCGAGGTGAAGGGAGAGTTTGATTTAGGCCGTAGTATTGCTTCGCTTGCCGAATATTTTGGTGTAGAACGTCCATCATTATCACGTGCATTATCAGAGATGGTTCGAGACGAAATTATCACGATGCAAAATGGAAAAGGAAAAATATTAAACTTTCAAGAATTACATAATCTTCTTCTTTGAATGTAGTCTTTTTGAGATGAAATAGTGTGATTCATGATGGTAGTAATAACACCTATAACCGATATTTGGTTAACTTTACACACAAAAATAACTATTATCTATGGAGATATCTTTTAAAGATTTACATCTGATTGAACCACTTTTACAATCGCTGGTAGATGAAAACTATTTAAAACCAACGGAAATTCAAAGTAAAGCGATACCCATTGCTCTTGAAGGATGTGATATGGTGGCACGTGCACAAACCGGTACCGGAAAAAGTGCGGCTTTTTGTTTACCATTATTGCAGCATATACATAATATGGTGAAAAATGATGGACATCATGGAATTAAAGGATTGATATTGGCTCCTACACGCGAGCTAGCCACTCAAATAAGTCGATCTTTGGATTGTTACGGACGTTATACTTTGGTGAACCACACAGCCATTTACGGAGGTATTCCTCGAAAAGTGCAGATCGATTATTTGAGTCGTGACATTGATATTTTAGTGGCTACTCCAGGTAGATTGCTTGACTTGGTTGAGAAGGGTTATGTCAACTTAAATCATATCTCTCATTTTGTATTGGACGAGGCAGATTCCATGTTGAATCTGGGATTCTTGACCGATGTAGAAAAAATAATCAATTTGCTGCCTGATAACAAGCAAATGATGTTGTTTTCTGCAACGATACCCTATGAAATTACAAATTTAATTAATAAAATATTAGAGAGACCCATTCAAATTAATGCCTCAATAAAAAAAATCGCAACCGATAGTATTCAACAACAGTTATATCGGGTTTCGCAGAGTGATAAAACAAATTTGTTATTGTATCATCTAAAAATGTTGAATGTAAAATCTGCTTTTATTTTTGTTGACACAAAGCAAAAAGCTTCGCAAATAGCTGATTTATTGACTGCCGAAGGTTTCAAAGCGGAAGCAATCCATAGTGATCGAAGTCAACGTGAGCGTCAAGAAACTTTGGATAGATTTAAAAATCATGCTATCAATTTATTGGTAGCAACCGATGTCGTGGCACGTGGTATTGATGTGGAAAATGTTTCACATGTTTTTAATCTTGAACTGCCACAAGAGTGTGATAACTATATTCATCGTATAGGGCGTACAGGTAGAGCCGGTAATGAAGGTGTGGCTATAACATATTGTGAACCTGCAAATATTAAAAAATTACGCAATATAGAGAGGCATATAAAGCAGCAGATACCGGTGATAGATACTCATCCGTATATGAGTCTTGCCTTGATACAAAAATTCATGCAAAGAGATAATAACACTGCATCATGCTCCAAGAATAAACGTAAAAAGAAGTAGCAAGATAATACATTATTTAAATATACGCAAAGCTATCAATAGCAGCTAAATGTTATTGATGGCTTTGTTTATTTTATCAACAATAAAGGGACCATTGAATATAAAACTGCTATAAATCTGAATTAAATCGGCTCCAAGTTGAATCATTTCGACCGCATCTTTAGCTGTCATGATACCACCTGCTCCTATTATTATAAATTCACCTTTTACATTTTCGGCTAAAAATTTAACCACCTTTTTCGACTTGTTGTGGATACCTTTACCACTTACATTGCCCGGGCCAATTTTTTCACTTTGCTTTTTGCTTAAGTACATAAGATTACTTCTGTCTGCAGTTGGACCGGTTGCGATAAATCCATCTATGCAATATTTACGGGCAATAATAATTATGTTTAAAAGATTATTTTCATCGATATCGGCCGGTAATTTTATAAATATTTTTTTTTCTATATTCTCTATCTCTTTTTTTTGTTTCAATGACTCTAATACCTTTTCAAAATCATTAGGGTTAATACTTCCCCAATTGATTGTGAAATAATCGACATATTTATACAATCGTTCAAACACAAGATTGAAATCTCTGATTATTTCATTGCCGACCGAGGATGGATTAGAGTTAATATTGGCTCCTAATCGATATTTTCGAATCATATGTTTTTTAATTCTATCCGCAATGATGTCAGCACCAGGATTGTTGAAACCTGTGCGTGAAATTAGTGAATCATCTTTATCAATTCTAAAGATACGTGGTTTTGAATTACCTATTTGAGGGCAAGGAGTAATGGTTCCTATCTCTATAAAACCAAATCCGAAATCGGCTAAGTCATCAAATATTTCTGCTCCTTTATCAAAACCTGCAGCTAGACCGACTCGACTTCTAAATTTTAAATCCTTTATTGTATATATCTTTTTGTTGTTAGTTTCTGATTTTATGAATGTTCTAAAAGGGGTTAGATAATTATACAATCTTAATCCTGAAACTAATATCGAATGTATGTTTTCGGGGTCGATTTTAAAGAGCAATGGGCGGATAAATGATTTGTACATGATGTTAAATGGTTGGTTATAATTTAATTATAACAACTCTTTCGGTAGATGGTTGATTCTAATTGCAAATATAATTTATCAATTTTTCTATTTTTAAAAAAAGCGATAAGTGTATTAGAATCATAAAATTGATTACTTTTTTTATAGGTATGATAAAATCTGAAGCAATATGATGCCAATCTTTGAATTATTATTTAATTTTGAAGGTAATCTTATCTTTCTACATACTATGCATCGACGTATGACAATTTTTTAATCAATCAATATACAAAATGAACTATTTTAAAAAGTATTTACTTTTCTTTTCACTACTGCTATTGATCGCTTCTTGTACAAAGAATGAGGAAAAACCACGTATTGCAATTGCAGGTATTGCTATTGAATGTAGCACCTTTTCGCCCGCTCAAAGCGATATAAATTCTTTTCGAATCACAAAGCAAGACGATATTTATAAACTTTACACATTTATGGGCGAAGATTCTGTCTTGCGAAACAAGGCAGATTGGTATCCAGCGATGATAGCAAGGGCCACACCCGGTGGCATTGTAACGCGTGAGTGTTATGATAGTCTTGTCAATGGTATTTTGGAGGAGCTAAAGAAGAATATGCCTTATGATGCTTTATTTTTTGATATTCATGGGGCGATGAGCGTCGTTGGGCTTGATGATCCAGAAGGTGACTTTATCATTAAAGTACGTGAGGTTGTTGGAAACGATGTGTTGATGTCAACTTGTATGGATCCTCATGGTAGTGTGTCTCATCGTTTAGCCGAAAATACCGATTTAATCACATGTTATCGAATGGCTCCTCACGAAGATTCTATGGATTCACGAAGGAGAGCGGTTTCTAACTTAATCGAAAGATTGGAACAAAAACAAGGGCGCCCTGCTTATAAGGCTTGGGTGAAGGTTCCGATTCTTCTACCGGGAGAAAAAACTTCGACACGTGTTGAACCTGGGAAATCTTTGTATGCAGGTATTCCCGAGATTGCTGATAGTGAGGGTGTTACTGATGCAGCTATTTGGATTTCTTATGCTTGGGCTGATGAACCACGTAATCATGGTACAGTAATGGTTGTGGGTGATGATAAGGAAAAAGTAGAAAATGGTGCAAAAAAGTTAGCACAAAACTTTTGGGCCGTGCGTGATAGTTTTGAATTTGTTGCTCCTACAGCAACGCTCGATGAGTGTTTGGCAGCGGCATTAAAAAGCGATAAGAAACCTTATTTTATTAGTGATATGGGAGATAACCCAACTGCTGGTGGTGCAGGAGATGTGACTTGGACATTGAATGAACTCCTGAAAAGACGCGAATTTAAAGACCCAAATGGTCCACGCTTAATCTATGGTGCTATACCAGGACCTGAAGTTGTGGAACAAGCTTTTAAAGTTGGTATAGGTGGTATGGTTGCCGGCAATGTTGGTGCTGAAATTGATAATCGCTATGCCGGTCCTGTATGGATTGAAGGTAAAGTGGAGGCAATTCGTGAAACTGAACGTTTTAAAGAAGCAGTTATAAGAGTAGGCAGCATGCAAATAATAGTGGCCAATAAAAGACGACCTTGCCATTTTGAAAAGGATTTCGATAACTTAGGATTATCTCCTCGTACTGCTGATATTATTGTGGTAAAATTGGGTTATTTAACTGAAGAATTATATGACATGCGCGGCGATTGGATGATGGCACTTACACGTGGTGGGGTAGACCAAGATTTAGAAAAATTGCCATATAAACGGATTGAACGTCCAATGTTTCCTTTTGATAAAGAGATGGAGGATCCAGATTTTAATGTCGTATTTATCGACTCTTTAAAATGATAAAATATATTTTATAAAATAAGTATTTATCAATAGCCTCAATTGTCAATGATGATTGAGGCTATTTTATTGAATTAATTTTGATGGTATCATATGGCTATATGCTATAATTAGCAATAAGTTGAAGGGAATGATTGTTGATGTATTTCTTAACGAAAAGTACTCAGAAGAATCTTTTTTTATGATTTATTTAGGCGTTAATGTTTAATAAATTAAAATTAAGTCCAAATTTATGTTATATGACATGTATACATATTTGGTTTATAATGAAAAAAGCATGTATATTTGCGCTGTTATCCTGAAAACAATCTTTTTACCTTAAAAAAAAACTAATACCTATTGAAAACTGAAAAAAAGAGCTTTGTGAAAAGCTCTTTTTTTATATCTTTACCCTTCATATAAACGAATTTATATTATCAATCAAAAATAAACAATAACAGTTATGTTTTCTGGTATAGTCGAAGAATATGCTACACTTGTAGGCTTAATTAAAGAACAAGAAAATATCCATTTTACCTTCAAATGTTCTTTTGTAGATGAATTAAAAATTGATCAAAGTATTTCTCATAATGGTGTTTGCTTAACGGTAGTTAGTTTAACAGAGGATACTTATACTGTAACAGCAATGAAAGAAACACTTGAATGTTCTAATTTGGGTTGTCTACAGGTTGGCGATAAAGTCAATATTGAACGTAGCATGATGATGAACGGACGTTTGGACGGGCACATTGTTCAAGGACATGTAGATCAAACTGCTACTTGTATTGATATACAAGATGCTGATGGTAGTTGGTACTTTACATTTCAATATGAGTTTGATAAAGCGATGGCAAAGCGCGGCTATCTAACAGTTGATAAAGGTTCGGTTACCGTTAATGGTGTTAGTTTAACAGTGTGCAATCCTACTGACAATACTTTTAAAGTGGCAATAATTCCTTATACATTTGAACATACTAATTTTCATACATTCAAAGTGGGTTCAGTTGTTAATTTAGAATTCGATATCATTGGTAAGTATTTAAGTAGAATGATGTCATTCAACTAATAATATGTCCGATTTTATTCAACTTATAAATAATAGGCAAAGTGATCGCTCTTTTGATAATTCGCGCTCTGTTGAGCACGATAAAATAGAGCGAATATTGGAGGCTGCACGTATAGCTCCTTCGGCTTGTAATGCTCAACCTTGGACTTTTGTTGTGGTAGATGATGCTCATCTGGTTCGTGAAGTAGGGAAGGCTGCGGCCGGTTTAGGCATGAATAAATTTGCAAAAGATGCTCCAGTACATATATTAATCGTTGAAGAATCGGCAAATATAACTTCTAAATTGGGTGGGAAATGGAAAGACAAGCATTTCCCCCTAATTGATATTGGTATCGCTGCTTCTCATATTGTTTTAGCTGCCGAGAATGAAAATTTAGGTTCATGTATATTAGGATGGTTTGATGAAGAAAAAATCAAAGCACTTGTAAATATACCTCCTTCAAAACGCCTTTTATTAGATATAGTCATTGGTTATGCCACCAAACCCAAACGAAGAAAAATACGTAAATCTCTCGATAAAATCATCCGCTATAATCGCTACTAAATTATAGATCTTTTAATAAAATCTTACTTGTTCGCTTGTAGTAATCGTTTTTAGAATTCAATAAAATTCTCCATTCATCATTAAACTCTTCCTCTTTATCTATTTTAAAGTTTTCCGATCCCAAAGTATCCATCTTTTCAAATAGCAAAGCAACATTCATTTTATTAATATCGAAAGCCGGCAAATAATGTATTTCAGATGATTTTTCATCATCCTCAGCCGATTCATTTAAGAAATTAATCTCTATCAGTAAATTCAAAATTTGTCTGGTCAACCTAATTGGTATTTGGTACTCAATAGATATTTCTTCTGCTGTATATGGTTTCACTCCTTTCTCAAATCTTTTTACGATTAAAGACATGATTAAAACTGTGATAAAATCTTTATATCTTCTACTGATATTGCGTGTGTCTTTATCAAAACTGAAATTTTGTATATTTTGTCCGGCATAGGTTAGTAGAGCTCCAAATAAGCATATTGTCCAGGATATTTGCATCCATAAAAGGAATAGAGGGAGGGCAGCAAATGTTCCATAAATGGCATTGTATTTTGATACGAACAATTGACTCCCAATATATAAGTATTGAAATGCTTGATATGCACTTCCTGCCAATATACCTGCAATAATAGCATATTTAAACTTTACACGTGTATTGGGCATGAAGATATACAATCCGGTAAACATGATCCAAGTGATAACAAATGGAATTAATCCGATGAAGAATTTAAATATAGGTGTAAGTAATTCATAATCGGTCATTTGGTCGAGCATTGTCGACATAAATATGGATATACCTCCGGATAAAACTAGTAGAATAGGGGTAATGAGTAGCATTGAAAAATAATCGGTCACCATTCGATGCCAGCTACGCATTTTTTTAATATTCCATATTCTATTGAATGTTAGTTCAATGTTATTGATAAGGTTTAAGACAGTAGCCAATAACATGATAAGTCCGATTCCTATAAACAATCCGCCCTTCGTCTCCGATAAATAAGAATCGACAAATTTTAATATGGTCTGGGTAGTTTCTGTATTCCCGCCAAAACCTTGATACAATTGGTGCTCTAAAAGATTTGAAAACCCAAATCCACGAGCAATGGCAAATAGTACAGCTAATATAGGTACGGTAGCTAATAGAGTGCTATATGTCAAAGCGGCTGCTTTCGACATAATTCTATCTTCAATGAAACGATCGATACATAAATATATCGTTTTTATTACGCTATAAATAGAATATTTTGTTTTGGTAACTTCACTCTCTGTGATGCGCCAAATATCATAAGTCAAAAATTTCCATATTTCAGCGATTCTATTTTTCATCGACGACCGAAATTGTTAGATTAATAAAAGCAGTCGACCTATAAGCCGGGTTCTGTTCTTCTTTAAAAAAAAAGTGTCTGTCATTTATCTGAATGAAATGTCACCATTTCATTTTAGCGGTCTACCCTCCGACAATGGAGCGAGCAGCTCTCTTAACGCCGGTATACATGACCTTACAACTCCTAAGACGCACAGCCCAATACGTCACCGTATGGCTGGTAGGCTTTTACCCCACCTTCTCACCCTTACCTTTCGTGCAAGCACTCAAGGCGGTTATTTTCTTCTACGTTACTCTACCCTCACGAATAGCTTTCTGTTAGGAAGTAGGATGCTCTATGTTGCCCGGACTTTCCTCCTGCATAATGCACGCGACAGACCGGTCTACTGCTTTAAGTCTACAAAAATAGACTAAATATTTTAGTTTATACTACAAAATAAACACAAAGTTGATATGTAATGTTTTTGCAATCGTTTATCTTTGTTATATTCTAAAATGATAAGCGATGCGAATAAAACTATTAAATGTGATTATGACTCTGATTGTCAGTCTTTCTATAAAGGCTGCACCAACAATATCGTTTGCAAATGATTCTTTATATGGAATTGTTAATGTTTCGGTATGCAATATGCGAAAAGAACCTAAATTTACTTCAGGAATGGAGTCGCAAGGTTTGTTGGGCATGCCTGTTAAGGTTTTAAACTTTAAAGGTTGGTATCATATAGAAACTCCAGATAGTTATTCGGGATGGGTGCATCGAAAAGTAATTGTACCTGTTTCGAAAAAAAAAATAGAAGAGTGGAATCGAGCAACAAAAGTTGTTATTACATCTCATTATGGTTTTGTATACGAACAGCCTAATGAGAATTCACAGCCTGTTTCTGATGTAGTGGCTGGGAATCGTTTAAAACTGCTTAACGCATTCGATCGTTATTATAAAGTTGAGTATCCCGATGGTAGACACGGTTATGTTTCAAATCTGATAGCTACTCCTGAACTTATTTGGCAAAACGATTTGAATCAAGATGCCGAAAGTATAATCAATACAGCCAAAACAATGATTGGTATTCCATATCTGTGGGCAGGAACCTCCTCAAAAGGGGTAGATTGTAGTGGTTTTGTTCGAACTGTTCTTTTTATGCACGATATAATTATACCTCGTGATGCATGGCAACAAGCTTTGGTGGGCGAACGAATTAATATTGATGTTGATTATGCAAATTTGAAGCCTGGCGATTTAGTTTTTTTTGGTAGTAAATCTGAAAATGGGAGTAGGGATAAGGTTTCGCATGTTGGTTTTTATATCGGTAATAAAAGGTTTATTCATTCTATGGGAGATGTGCATATTGGTAGTTTCGATACAAATGATTCTTTATATGATTCTTACAATACTCAACGCTTATTATATGCCAATCGGATATTGCCATTTGTGAATGTTCATAAAGATATAAATACTACTCGTACCAATTCCTTTTATAAATAATTCGGTTTATTCGTTGGCTGATATCTAATGATGATCTATTTGGATAGAACGAAGGGGGTATAGTTGATGAAAAAATAACTTTAACTCCTCTTGTGCGTGTTTGTATTTTATAATCATAACCGCTCATTTATATGATAATGAGGATTCTTAGTCTGCAATACTGACATAACATATGTCAGTATTGCAGTTTTTATTTACTTAATTATCATGCAATAAGTGTGAATTATTACTTGATTTGGGTTAATCGCTGTTAACTGTCTGTCTATTAGTGTTAAAAGTGAAAAAAATAGCTTGTCAATAAAATCATCGTATGGAATTTGTTTTTAATTTAACGTCATAAAGTTAAATGTAAATCGAGATATTAACTAATTTATAATAAGTCATATGAATCAAGCAATTAAAAAAGGTTTAGGTGTCACAGCAATAGTATTGTTGAGTGCTGGTGTTGCAGGTATTACTACTTATAAAATGTCACAAACATTCATGCAGAATCAATCTGTTGCTTCAAATGAGACTTCTTTTCTAAATTCAAATTTAAAAATGGCGAGCTTTAGCGGCGCATCACAACCAGTCGATTTGACTCAAGCTGCCGAGAACTCGCTTCATGCTGTAGTGCACATACAATCTACACAACAAGCCAAAGCCCAATCGATGCAAGCTCCCACTGATATTTTCGAGTATTTCTTTGGAGGTCGTGGTCGTGGACAACAACAAATGCAGCCTAGGGTTGGATTTGGTTCAGGAGTAATATTGTCAAAGGATGGTTATATTGTAACCAATAATCATGTGATTGATGGTGCTGATGAAATTACGGTTAAATTAAATGATAATAGAGAGTTTAAGGGGCGCTTAGTAGGCGCTGATCCTAGCACTGACTTGGCATTGATTAAAATTCAGTCTAGTGATGATTTACCCATTATTCCTATTGGAAATTCTGACAATTTGAAAGTTGGTGAGTGGGTATTGGCAGTTGGAAATCCATTCAACTTAAATTCTACTGTTACAGCAGGTATTGTTAGTGCAAAAGCACGTTCTCTTGGTGTTTACAATGGAGGTATAGAGTCATTTATTCAGACTGATGCCGCTATTAACCAAGGTAATAGTGGAGGTGCATTGGTTAATGCAAAAGGCGAGTTGGTAGGTATTAACTCCGTATTGTCTTCACCAACAGGTGCATATGCTGGTTATGGATTTGCTATTCCAACCACCATTATGACCAAGATTATTTCGGATTTAAAAGAGTTTGGAACTGTGCAAAGAGCATTGCTTGGTATTAAAGGTGCTTCTTTGGGAGGTAACTTAATGGAGGATCAACAACAGATAGATAATACTGGTACGACACTACGAGATAAAGCCAAAGAGTTTGGTGTAACCGGTGGAGTATGGGTGCGCGAAATCGTTGATGGTGGTTCGGCAGCGGAATCAGATATTAAAGTCGACGATGTTATTGTAGGAATTGATGATAAAAAAGTAAATAGTTTTGCCGACTTGCAAGAAGCTTTAGCACAGCATCGTCCGGGCGATAAAGTTACAGTAAAATTGGTTCGTAGCAAGAAGGATAAAAACGTAAATCTGGTTTTGAAAAACGAGCAAGGTAACACTAAAATTGTGAAAGATGCAGGTATGGATATTTTAGGTGCAGCTTTCAAAGAATTGCCTGATGATATTAAGAAACAATTGAACTTAGGTTACGGAATTCAAGTTACCGGCGTTAATGGTGGAAAAATGGCTGATGCCGGAATTCGTAAAGGCTTTATAATTCTTAAAGCTAATGATCAGCCGTTGCGTACTGTCTCCGATCTTGAAAATGTTTTAAAAGCAGCAGTGAAATCACCAAATCAAGTTCTATTTTTATCTGGTATATTCCCTTCTGGAAAACGTGGTTATTATGCAGTAGATCTGACTCAAGAATAATATAAAAACAATTATCCTTTGGTAGATTGGTAATGGAATATCATTCTAAATCTAAATAAAGCTAACAAAATAGAAAAAGAGCATCGACATTCAACTAGTTGATGCTCTTTTTGTTTTCTTATTTCAATAATAATGTGGAAAAAGTTGCGTTAAAATAGTTAGTCAACAAATTTTTGTACTAACTTTGCACTCCAAATCTGTTTTATAAGAATGAGACAACTTAAGATTACTAAAAGTATCACTAACAGAGAGAGCGCTTCTCTTGACAAGTATTTACAAGAAATAGGTCGTGAAGACCTTATAACTGTAGAAGAAGAAGTTGAATTGGCTCAACGAATACGTAAGGGTGACCGTATCGCATTAGAAAAACTAACGCGAGCAAACCTTCGTTTCGTGGTTTCTGTTGCCAAGCAGTATCAGAATCAGGGATTAAGCTTACCTGACCTTATTAATGAAGGAAATTTAGGTTTGATCAAGGCTGCAGAAAAATTTGATGAAACGCGTGGTTTTAAATTTATCAGTTATGCGGTATGGTGGATTCGCCAATCTATCTTGCAAGCTTTGGCTGAACAATCACGTATCGTACGTTTGCCTCTAAATCAAGTGGGTTCGCTAAACAAAATTAGTAAAGCCTTCTCTAAATTTGAGCAAGAAAACGAACGACGTCCTTCTCCTGAAGAATTAGCCGATGAACTTGAGATTCCAGTAGATAAAATCTCTGATACGTTAAAGGTATCAGGAAGACATATTTCAGTGGATGCTCCATTTGTCGAAGGTGAAGATAACAGCTTGTTGGATGTTTTGGTGAATGATGATTCTCCAATGGCAGACCGCTCTTTGGTTAATGAGTCTCTTGCGAGGGAAATTGATAGAGCTCTTTCTACGCTAACCGAACGTGAAAAAGAAATCATACAGATGTTTTTCGGTATCGGTCAACAAGAAATGACATTAGAAGAAATCGGCGATAAATTTGGCCTCACCCGTGAGCGCGTTCGTCAGATTAAAGAAAAAGCAATCAGAAGATTAAGACAAAGTAATCGTAGCAAATTGCTCAAATCGTACTTGGGATAAGACGATAATATCAATTTTCGACAAAAAAGAAATAAAAAACCGACTCTATCTTTAGGATAGGGTCGGTTTTTTGTTAACTTTGCCTCATTAAATTTATAACAACTAATATGAAGTATTTTAAAATATTATTATCAGTAGCCTTAGTTTTTACTATGTGTTCGGCATTTTCATTAAAGAAAAAAGATAAAGAAAAACCGGTTTATGCCTTTGGGGTATCTGCCTCATTCACTGATACTGTAATTTATTATACAAATGTACAACTGCTTGATAGTGTACATTTAGATAAAAATGGTTTTTTACCTCAGAGAGAAACCTATAGTTATCAATTAAAAAACTATTTGGAGTATCAAAGAAATCAGCCCAATAGAATGTGTATGATCTATTTTTCTGAAAATAAGAAAAAGCTCGATAAAGAGTTTACTAATTTAATCACTAAATACAAAAAAAATAAATCAATATCTTTAGAGTTGCTAACAGTCGATCAGTTCCACTTTGTTAAACCTGAGAATGATTAAGAAAGAATAGCGAATAGGGGAGGGATATGCATATATCTTTCCCCTATTTTGATAATTACGATGTTGTTAATTGATAAATGAATACAATGAAAAAATACCTATTAATAATATTCTGTATAATAGCTTTTTGGGGATGTAATAAAGATGAACATGACACACCTAGAAATGAGGATAATTTAAAGACAGTTTTAATGTATCTCGTAGCTGACAATAATATTAGTTACGATCTGTATAGTAATATCGTTTCTGTTGAAAAAGGACTTCAATATGCAACAACTCCCGGTGAATTTGTATTTTATTGGGATGGTGGAACTGGCGATCGAAAAGTCTCATCTACTCCTATATTATTCAAATATACTGTAGATGGTAAGGGAGGGGTGAGCGAACGTATCGTTCTTAAAAATTATGCCGATCAAAATTCTTGTTCTCAAGAGGTGGTGGAAATGGTTCTTAACGATACTAAAAAACTTGCGCCAGCAAAAAGTTATGGTTTAATTATGGGATCTCACGCTACAGGCTGGTTGCCTGCTAATACTAGTCGGACACGTTCTTTTGGTGATGATAATGGACAACATATGGAAATCCCTGTTCTAACCAAAGCCTTGATCGAGTCGGATCTTTATTTCGATTATATATTGATGGATGCTTGTTTGATGTCTCAAATAGAGGTTGTATACGAATTACGCAATACGACGGATTATTTAATTGTATCTCCGGCTGAAGTGTTATCTCAAGGTTTTCCTTATGAAAATATAACAAAGCATTTGTTATCGCATGAGAATAAGGAAAAAGTTGCCATATCTATAGCGCAAGAATATATTCAATTCTATAAAAATCAGACTTATAAATGGGCAACCATAGCTGTTGTAAAAACATCAGAACTTGATGCCTTTGCATCTTGTACTCGTTCTGTTTTTAATCAATATTCTGATAGAATGGATATATTTAATTCTTCCCTCCTAAACTTCCTTCAGCGCGATTGTGGTTATGCTCGCAGTTCTTTATCTAACTCTACTTATGATTTCTGTAGGGTACTCGACACAATCACTGATTCGACTATTCCGGCCTATTGGTTAGAGCAATTAAATAAAGTCGTGATTTTTAAAGACTACGTAAATGAATATTTTATTGTAAATATTAATCCGGTTTTTTATTCCGGCATTGGTTGTTATCTTCCCAACTCATCGTTTACAAAATGGAATGCATATTATCAAAATATGGAATGGTATAAAGCAGCAGGCTTAAATAATTATTGGTAGATCTTTAAATAGCTTATCATATATTCATAGGTCAATCACCACGGTTGACCTCTTTTTTTTCATCACGTGTAATTTTGCTTGTTTATTCGGTATTGAATTTTTATATTTGTGTCATGAATCATGAATAAGGTTCAATTGCATTAAAGAGTGGAGAGCGTCTGTTTCTTCACTCTTTTTTTGTTCGATTCATCCCCTTTTGTGTGCGTTGTGAGCCGGTGTAACTTTCAATATTGCAGTGAGATAATCGGATAACTCTTAGAGATAATCGGATATCTCACCGCAATATGATCCTTATCTCCTAGAGATATCCAGATCACTCACTGATTTACTCTAAAAAGACACTTTATTGTTCTGAATAGAGTTTTATTCTCTTTCTAATGTTATATATCTATAAATTTTAGCGTTTTGCCTCTTGACAAGAATGAGTTATTTTCTGTAAATGTCCATTATTTTCAATGCCATTCTCATACTCTCCACACATGGCATCTAACCTATAACTTTTTGGGCCTATTCGACACTACATTTATGAATTTCTATATTTATCCCATGTTTCTTATTTATCCTATTTTTGTGTAAACTGGTTTAACCCGTTTCTGAATTTGTACAAATTCCTCCGCTGAGGTCACAGACAAATGACCACTGAAATAAGCTAAGTATATAAAATCAAGGTTTTACGATACTTTTTTATGCCTTAAAGTCATGAGAAAGCTATCTAAAAGCTCCTGGAGTTGCTAACTTTGTTCGGACATTAGATTAAGAGTGAAAAAACTTAATTTTGCAGAATGGAAAAAGAACGTACACATTATAATCGCAGCTTTAAAGAACATGTGGTCAAATTAAGCTATGAGCGAAAGCATGTAAGTCAATTGGCCAGAGAACTTGGCATTCGCAGTAATTTAATCTATCCTTGGCGAAAAGAGTTCGAAGAATATGGAAACGGCTCTTTTCCCGATAATGGCATTCAAAAGCTAACACAAGAAGAAAAAGAGCTTGTTGTTCTAAAAGAAAAAATGCGCAAGCTTGAGTTGGAAAATGAAATTCTAAAAAAAGCAGTGCATATCTTTTCACGAGACAA
>DKPN01000052.1 GCA_002471195.1 Bacteroides sp. UBA7333 | reverse complement strand
GCTACATGTGCAAATGTACTTGCATTCAATGAAGTAGCAGATGAAGTGGTAATGTTGGACGTTAAAGAAGGCGTTTCAGAAGGTAAGGCAATGGATATGATGCAATGTGCACAATTGTTGGGCTTTGATACTAATTTAGTAGGATGCACCAATGATTATGCTCAAACAGCAAACTCTGATGTTGTTGTTATCACTTCTGGTATTCCACGTAAACCAGGTATGACTCGCGAAGAATTGATTGGAGTAAATGCAGGTATTGTAAAATCTGTAGCAGAAAACTTATTGAAATATTCTCCAAATGCTATCATTGTTGTGGTATCAAACCCTATGGATACAATGACATATTTGGCTCTTAAATCATTAGGCGTGCCTAAAAACCGTATCATCGGTATGGGTGGTGCTTTGGATAGCTCTCGTTTCAAATATTTCTTGTCGCAAGAATTAGGATGCAATGCTAACGAAGTAGAGGGTATGGTAATTGGTGGTCATGGTGATACAACTATGATTCCTTTGACTCGCTTTGCTACATATAAAGGTATGCCGGTTTCAAACTTTTTGACAGCTGACAAATTGAAAGAAGTAGCTGCTGCTACCATGGTAGGTGGAGCTACGTTGACTAAACTTTTAGGAACTTCTGCATGGTATGCTCCAGGTGCTGCTTCAGCTTTCGTTGTAGAGTCAATCCTTCACAATCAAATGAAAATGGTTCCTTGTTCTGTTTCTTTGGAAGGTGAATATGGTCAAGATGATATCTGTATCGGTGTTCCTGTATTATTGGGAAGAAACGGTATTGAGAAAATCGTTGAAATTGAATTGAACGACGAAGAAAAAGCATTGTTCGAAGCAAGTGCTAAGGCAGTACGTGCTACAAACGAAGCTTTGAAAGAAGTAGGTGCACTTTAATTTTAAAGAATAAACTTTATATTAAACCCCATCTTGCATACTGGTGCACGATGGGGTTTTTGTATTTATTGAATTCTAATTATAAGATTTATATTACAATATGTAATGATTTATATTGTTTTTTGGATAAAATATATAATATAACGGATAGATTATGTAATTATACGTTTGATAAATAAAAAAAAATATTTTTGTTTTATCTGTTTGATTAAATTTATACTATATTTGTCATAAAATAATAATACGGAAAGCTCAAAATACGAAAAAATGACTATAAAAATAGGAATGTATTGGAGATGGATGATTCTGATTTTAATTGCTGTCTTTTATTCCTCCTCTTTAAGTGCGCAACGATTTGCGATTAAAACAAATGCCCTTACTTGGGCTACACTATCCCCCAACTTAGGTGTTGAACTTGTTGTTGCTGAAAAAGTTACACTCAACCTCTCGACCACTTTTAATCCTTTTAAAATCAAAGATTATAAACTTCATTTTGTTCAGGTACAGCCCGAAATTAAATATTGGTTTGGACGCCCTTTGGCAGAGCATTATCTGGGTGTTACAGGATTTTTCGCTAATAATAATATGCAATTTAATGATAGTTATTATAAGGGAGATGCTTATGCCGTTGGACTAACTTACGGATACGCATGGGTATTGTCTAATCGATGGAGTATGGAGGCATCTTTAGGTTTTGGGGTAATTCACTATCGTCAGTTTCATCGATTAAAAGATGAAACTTATCCCACTATGCCCAATAAAACGGGCAATAAAGTAGCACCTGTGAAAATTGGACTCTCTTTTTATTATATACTTAAATGATATATTCATTTAATCTCTTATTAATATAATACTATATACAATATAACTCAATAGTTGCACAATATATATGAGCACAAAGCAAATATTATTCATCTTATTTATTATATGTCAAGTTACTGTAAATGCTCAGAAAATTCGAGTTCAGGGAACGATAAAGACTACTAATAAACAGCCTATTGCCGGAGCCTTAATATACGATAAGGTGACAAACGACCGATATGGATCTACTAATGATGATGGTAAATTCTCAATACTAGTCGAGCCCAACTCTACTTTATTAATAACAAGCGTTGGTTGTAAAGATCATACTGAAAAAGTGAAAGGGCGTATAACCTTTGATATTGTTCTTGCCATGGAAGCAGTCGCATTAGAGGAAGTCGAAATTGTTTCTAAGGTTAAAAATAAAGTGATCCCTGAGCCCACTGATATTGAGGTAAAAGGTAACTTTTTCCATTTAAGAACAAAATTTAGAGTTCCTCGTGAGATGTTTAAATCGAACACGCGTTTGATATTTCAACCTTCTATAGTAAATCTGACCACTAAAACGACAAGTCGTTTAAAACCTGTAGTAATTGATGGTCAAGAGTATTTAATCACACAAAATCGTCTTTACGGTTTCCAACGTGATCAAGATCCTTTGTCTAAATTCGGAATAACGAAAGATTCGCTTTTTCAAGAAGAAGTAGCTTTATATCATGATTCGATGTATGTAAAAAACCCAAGACATGACTATAGAGCAGACGTTGATATTTCACTCGAAAACTACAATCGTATTCTGTATATTGATAGTGTCATGATTGCTCGTGGTACCGTCAATCCATTGCGTTTTTTTGAATTCGATTTAGTAGCAATGTCTTTGACTGACGATAAATATTTACCCAAGCCTGAATTGCAATTATGCGAAGACAAAGGGGAAGTACGATTGTCTTTTCAACCCTCTAAAGCTGATATTGATCCCAATGATTTTGAAAGTCAACGACAATTGGCCGATTTGCAAATGCGTTTACGTGCAATTGAAGACGATCCTAATTCTACACTCAATGCATTTACAATACATGGTATTGCATCGCCTGATGGACCACATAGTAGGAATGTTTCGTTGGCTAAAGCCCGTACTGAAAATGCAATGAAGCAAATACTGTCGCGATTGAGTAATAATTCGAAGCAGTTTATGGAGTTGAATAGTTCGTCTTCAGTTGCTTCTTGGGAATCGGTGGTTGAGTTGATGATTGCCGATTCATTACCTGAAGCAGAAAAACTCCATCATGCAATTGTCAAACATCCAAAAGATCCGGATGCGCAGTGGAAAACAGCTCTATATTTGCCATTCTATAAAAAAATGGTTTCTGCTCAGTATTTGCCACGTTTGCGACGTGTAGAATACTCCTATACCTATTCGGTATTTCGTCATCTAACCTTCGATGAAATCTTGCGGTTATATAATTCGGATTACAAAAAACTGACTCGTTATGAGTTTTACTTATTGATAAAAAACGCTCGCAATGATAAGTTTGAAACACTTAGTCGACAAGCTTTAGAAGTATATCCTAAATTTATGTGGGCTGCAAATGAGTTAGCTGCATATCTCATAAAAGAAGGTAGAGCTGAAATCGATTTGTTAGAACCTTATGCTACTGCTAACGCACCTCAAAGTGTTATTATAAATCATGCGATCGCCAACTTGGAAGATAACAATATAGCTAAGGCTGATTCACTTGTTTCTACATTGCCCGATCATGATGATTATAAAGAACTAAAATCGATTGTTTCTGTATTGAATGGTAACTATCAATTGGGTTATGATCTTTATGCTAAAAAGGGCGGTTTAAATGAAGTGCTTATTTTGCTTGCTATGAAACGCAATGAAGAGGCATGGGAAAAAGCGCAGCGATTGCCAATGGATAATGCTAAGTGTTTGTATGTTAGGGCTGTGTCTGCTAATCGTTTAGATAAAGTAATGGAGGCTTTAATGGCATTGGATAGGGCATTTGCATTGGATCCATCCTTAGAGGAATTGGCAAAAGTCGACGGTGACGTGTTAGATTTATTAGAATAAGAGAGGTAATTATATTTTATCTCATAGCATAGCAATTTAAAATGAATACAAAACTAAAATTTCTATTTACTCTTTTGGTTGTTTTATATACTGGAAGCATTTGTTCGCAAGAACCCATAGATGCGATGATGTATCGATTGCAAAAGAGGCCCCAAAGAACAAAGTTAAGCTCAGAACATTTTTTTGAAAATACTTTTATCTCAACTGGTATGGGGATGTCTCACATATTTACTACTCGTGATTTTAAAACGAATCAGTTGGGTTTCAATGCAGGATTGTATGTAGGGAAATGGTTTTCAAATTCATCAGGTCTTCGTTTAGGTATTGATGGAATGCCAATAAAGATGAACATAAATGGTTACGAACGTAAAGCCGGCATCGCATCTTTTTCAGCTGACTATTTGCTTAATCTAAGTAATTTTGTATATGATAATAATCCATCTCGGAAATTTGATGTCGTAGCTCTTTTGGGTCTATCATATTTGGCAGAATATGCATCAAATAATGGTTTCAAGTCGGCATATGGAGCTAGAGTTGGATTGCAGGGCAATTGGAATATATCACAATTATTCAGTCTCTATTTGGAACCTCGTATGGGCGTTTATTCTGATAACCTAGATTATAATGATCATTGGAGCGGTTATGACATGAAAGGCGATCTATTATTAGGTTTTAAATATAAATATGTTGACGATAAAAATCGTACAAACGTTGAGCCTTTTGTACGTAAGCCCTTTTTAGAAAATACCTTTTTCTCGTTGGCGGCAGGTGCCGAAATGATGATAATGACCGATGCTGTCAATACAAATAATATGCATAATATTGGTCCGTATTTTAGTCTCGCTGCTGGTAAATGGTTTGCACCACATTCTGGTATACGTTTAAGTGCGAATGCTGGATACTCGCAGTATCATACAGCTCGATATTTGTCGCATGTTGGTGGCCGTTTAGATTATATGTTAAATCTAAATTCGGCTTTTAATGGATATAAACCGCACGACTTTTTTAGTTTGAATGCGATTCTAGGTTTAAATGCAGATTGCTCCGAGAATAAATCGGGTGAAACAAGTTATTCTTTGGGGTTAGGTGTTGGTGCACAGGCCAATTTTACAGTTTCTAATAATACTGATTTATATATCGAACCACGTGTTAATGTTTATCCAACATCTTTTGGTGGTGGGCTAACAAATGATCATATCGATATAATGACACAATTAGCTATAGGAGTTACCTATAATCGCTCATCAAAATCTGTGCGAGCCGATAATAATGCAAATTTCGAACGAAAAGATTTTGCCGATAATATATTTGTGTCGGCAGGTATTGGTGGACAGGCTTTGCTTTCAACACAGTTGCTCAACGATAACGTAACTTCACAGATATGTCCGCGCGGCATTTTATCTATTGGCAAATGGTTTACTCCTGTGCATGGTCTTCGTGTAAGTGGTAGTGCCTCTTTTCTAACTGTAAATAATTCAAAACTTAGATCACGTGATAAACTGATCGCTGCAGATATCGACTATCTTTTTAATTTAACAAATGCAATGCAGGGATATGATGAAGATCGTTTGTTTGATATTTCTGCTTTGATTGGTGGTGGACTGGTCTATCGTCATGGAAAGCAACGTGACGTTCTGCCCTGTTTAACAGGCGGTTTGCATGCTAATTTCCAGTTGACGCCTGCTTGGTCACTTTTCCTTGAACCTAAAATTCAAGGTTACCGTCATACATTATCTGTACACTCTTTAGGCTTCTTTAGTGCCGATCCTATTTTTTCTTTAACGGGAGGGGCTACTTATCGTTTACGTAACTACTCGAAAGTTCAAAACAGAAGGTTGTATCATGAAAACGAGTATGGTAAATACTTTTTTGGAATGGCTGCTGGTCCGGCAATGGTGGCTACACCTTTTGTTTTTAAACAACAATGGGGAGTGGCAGCACGTGCAACCATTGGAAAATGGTTTTCTCCTATTTCGGCATGGCGAACACATTTACGCTTTGAAAGTGTGGTTGAAAATAGTAGAAATTCTCTTGAATATGGTGGATTAGAGCTTGATTATCAATTAAGTTTAACTAATTTATTTGATAATTATAGGGCTAATCGGTTATTCAACCTGAATGCATCTATCGGTTTTTCGTTGGGTGCTTCCTATTCTGATTACGATCTTAAATTTGTTCCTGGTGGGCAAATAGGTCTTCAAGCTGCCTTTCGATTGAACAATGCATTGTCTTTATATTTGGAGCCGCAAGGTCATCTTTACGGACGTAATTTTGCTCGTGTCAATCCATCGCGTCGCAATGATATTATTTTCTCTACTTTACTAGGTATGAATTATCGCTTCGCAGAAATTGATAGGAAAAATCGTGACTATCGTCTTGATAACTCGTCTTTCATGAATAATACATTTATCGCTGCCGGTATTGGTTCTGGAGCATTTGGTACTACAGTTTTTAGTAAGAGTGCTAAAGTTCGTCCTACATTGGTTAGTGAAGTTTCATTTGGTAAATGGTTTAATACTGTTTCAGCTTTACGTTTTGCTGTTAGCAATAGTAATGTTTCAATGGGTAAAAAACCTGATCCGCACTTTAACTTCAAAATATTGGGATTGGAATTAAGTTATATCACAAACTGGACAGCCTTACTTACTGGAGCTCCGGCGCCTTTATTTAACCTTCATTCTTTATTGGGGTTCAGTATGGTTAATGGATGGCATCAGGGAGAGCATAATTTTGTTCCTGCGGGTGGAATAGGAGCGCAAGCTAATTTCACTATAAACAAATCGTTAGATTTATATGTTGAACCAAAGGTGAATCTATATTCTGGCGAGATAGATGGATTGAGAGCTCCGGTGAATCTGGATGCCGACGCACAAGTTATCGTAGCATTAAAATATAAGTTTTAGTATCAATAAAAGAGTGGGGTTATCTCCACTTTTTTTGTTGAGGCATATTGTGTAATACTTTTTTATTGCCTTCTTCATTTATA
The DNA here is from genome assembly GCA_002471195.1 of Bacteroides sp. UBA7333. Taxonomy (GTDB): domain Bacteria; phylum Bacteroidota; class Bacteroidia; order Bacteroidales; family Bacteroidaceae; genus Bacteroides. The sequence goes on along the minus strand of DKPN01000052.1, from coordinate 536 downwards.
TAATATTTGATATACACCTATATTGTAGCATGATTCTAAATCGTTCGGATTAATATTTTTTTCATCACGTGTAATTTTGCTTGTTTATTCGGTATTGAATTTTTATATTTGTGTCATGAATCATGAATAAGGTTCAACTGTATTAAAGAGTGGAGAGCGTCTGTTTCTTCACTCTTTTTTTGTTCGATTCACCCCCTTTTGTGTGCGTTGTGATCCGGTGTAACTTTCAATATTGCAGTGAGATAACCCGATAACTCTTAGAGATAATCGGATATCTCACCGCAATATGATCCTTATCTCATAGAGATATCCAGATTACTCACTGATTTACTCTAAAAAGACACTTTATTGTTCTGAATAGAGTTTTATTCTCTTTCTAATGTTATATATCTATAAATTTTAGCGTTTTGCCTCTTGACAAGAATGAGTTATTTTCTGTAAATGTCCATTATTTTCAATGCCATTCTCATACTCTATTTTAATCCGTTCCTGAATTTGTACAAATTCCTCCCGGAAAAATCGATGATTCCACATCA
>DKPN01000079.1:47060-94110 GCA_002471195.1 Bacteroides sp. UBA7333 | reverse complement strand
AGAAACAGTTTTATCTCCTAAATATAGAGATGGAGAAGATGATATTTTTAAATATACACTACTAATCAATCCCTATTTAGAAAAAGAAGGATATACTTTAATTCTAAAAAATTATGATGACGATGGATTTCCATTGTATAAAATAGATATAATACCGAAAGAAAATGTACCAACAGATATAAAGCCTAATGATATTGTTTTCTATGTAGAAAAAAATCCAACAGGGAGAACCAACAATATCAATTCTCACAAAAAACCACAAACTTATCCCTCATTTGTTTTAGTATTTAATACTGGTTGGAATGATTATAGCGTAAAGAGTTCTTTTTATTTATACTATTATAAAAATAAAAATGAACAACCCATTGAAATAGGTGCAAATAAGATTATCTACAATGATGAAAAAAACACTATTGATTTTTTATCAGATAGTTTTACTTCATTAGATGGTAATTTTTGCTCTTTGGGTCAGGATGATGAATATTATGTTACGTTGAAGGATACTTTAGGCAGAAATTTTCAGAGTGTTTTATATGCTATTAGGGATGCTGCTTTTTTTCCTGATATGCAGGATGGTTTTATAAATAATCATACTTTCAAAAGTTCTTTAATAAGGTATGATGATGCAGAAAGACTTTTAAGAGAAGCTCCTTATAAAATTTATGGTTATGATTTAAATAACTTATATAGCTTTAAATATAATTTTAAGCCAGCCTATTCTGATGAAGCGATTGATATAGAGTTTGATTTTAATGCAACTCCCCCAATTCCTAATAGAATTTATGCTTTAATTGGTAAAAATGGAACAGGGAAAACCCAGTTAATAACGTCATTGCCAATTATGATTTCACGAAAAAATGAAGATTCATTTATTCCTCGTTCTCCTTTATTTAGTAAAATTATAGCTGTATCATATAGTGTATTTGATAGATTTTCAATACCTAAGAAAACAACTACATTTAATTATTGCTATTGTGGAATTAGAAAAGAAAGCAATGAACAATTTTCAGATAAAGAATTAGTTATAAGATTTAACGAATCATGCAGAAAAATAGAAAGTTTAGGAAGGATTGATAAATGGCGAAAAATTCTACTGACATTTATTAATGAAGATTTAATAAACCTATTCTTGATTGAACGGAATGATAGTTATGTTTATTCCCACAATTCATATAAAGTTGATATGAAGGGTTTTACTTATGTGAAAAATAAGTTAAGTTCAGGACAAGCAATAATTTTATATATAATAACCGAAATTGTAGCAAATATCAGGTATGACTCTCTTCTTTTGTATGATGAGCCAGAAACCCATTTACATCCAAATGCCATCACTCAATTAATGAATACTATCTATGAATTAGTTGAAGAATTTCAATCATACTGTATTATTGCGACACATTCACCTCTTGTTGTTAGAGAGTTGTTTTCTAAAAATGTGTATATATTAGATAGAGAAGATAACTTTCCATCAATCAGACGCATTCCATTAGAATCATTTGGTGAAAATTTAAGTGTACTGACTGAAGAGATATTTGGGAATAAGGGTATCCCCAAACAACACAAGAAAATTTTACAAGAACTGGTTGATTTAGATAAATCATATGAAGATATAGTGTCAATGTTGGAATTTGATGAAATCCCATTAAGTCTAAATGCTCGTATTTTTATTAAAAGTATGATAACCAAAAGGGATAATGCTCTATTATGAAAAACTTACAACACTATACAGATGATGCTTTTGAATTTCATAAAGAAGTTCTTGAAAGTAAGAATAAGACAAAAAAAGACCCTACATATAAAGAACGTATTGAAAACATGAATGATGTCATTGAAGGTCAATTTTCTGTTTACGATGAAAGCTTTACTCAAAACGTATTAGAACGCATTGGCAGTTATGGTCATACAGAGGGTGAAAAAAACGACTTGTTGAAATTGTATTCTTACAAAAATTCTGTGATTAAACGTTTAAAAGTTAAGATTACTACTACTGATGCCAATAGGATTATAAATACTTGTCCTAATTGCACTATTAGTGAAATAAATTCCCTTGACCATTATTTGCCAAAAGATGAATTTCCAGAATTTGTAGTTAATCCCAAAAATCTATTCCCCAGTTGTACTATTTGTAATGGATATAAAAATTATGTTTGGGTTGAAGGTGGTAAAAGAGTTTTTCTTAATCTGTATCTTGACCCATTACCTACTGAACAATATTTGTTCGTGAATTTAGCTATTACTGGGGATGTTGTAACAACAACGTTTTATTTGCAAAACAATGGCGATATACCAAATGATATTTTTGAAATTATTGAAACTCACTATAACAAACTCCATTTGCTTGAACGATTTAGTTCTAACATTAATGAAGTAATAACATCATTAGAAAACACAATAATTTCGTTTATCGACAAATTACCTTTAGACGAAATAAAAGATTCAATTATTGAAAAAAGCAACCGAGATAGAATTGCTTTTGGTCATAATTATTGGAAATCTATATTAGAAATTGAATTGGCAAACTGCGTTCAATATATGAATCGGTTTGTTACAATAGACTAAGATATAGGTTCTGTACTCAATGCTCCATCAAAAAAATATCTATCTAAATAATTGAGTATCTTATTCGCCTCTCCAATGCCACCGCAACAGTCAGGTTCTCTACAAATTGTGATAAATGAAGCTCTGTCTAATAAGTTTTCAATAAAGAATCTTGCATTATGGCTTTCAATATATTCTTTTCTGAAAATATCCTCAGGCCATGCGTATGTTTTTTCTCGACATTCAGTTGTGAAGCAATCTAAATCAAAATCTAAAACAAAGGGTTTAATGTCTTCTCCATCAAACCGACCTTGATGATATTGCATAATATCACGGACATTTTGATAATATGGCTCCTTTATAATACTATCTCCTAAACACCCCCTATTATTAAGACTATATTGCAGATGTGCGATGCTATATAACTCATGCTTTACTCCATCTTCTGATTTATATTGACCATTCATATCTTGAATATGATGATTTTCTTCCTGTCCGATTAAGATAGCATTTTTAATTAAATCTAATTCCATTCCGGTCAATAGCCAATCATCGTCTAATACTCCTAAATCGAATTCAACAAAAGACCAAAATTGCTTACTTGTTGCTTCCGATAAATCTTTAACACCCATCCGTTCTAATAACTGGCTTTTAGGCAAAAAAGTACAAGCATCATCGTGAAGGTCAAAATAAACAAGGTTGGGAGTTTCTGCAAATTCACCAAGTTTTTTCGCTTCAAAAAGTATGTTCAAAAGAGTTCGATGGTCATCATAAAGAATTATATGTTTCCCTCGAAATGTATATGTGTTAATGTTTGTACGCCATGATAATTCGTATAATTTACTCATAATCTATCTTATTTTTTGTGCATTATCTAATCTTCTATGACAATATGAAATCATTGATAATATTTCAAGCGCATCTTGTTCTGTAATCTCCCAACTGATTTTTGGCTCGTGGGCTTCGGGATTACGGAACATACCACATAATCCTTTTAGAATATTACAGAATCCTTTATGTTCGTCCTGTTCCGATTTTGACTGATAGTTATTTATTATCAATACTGGGGTACTACTGAAAACATATTCAATTAATCTATTACCATCGTCATTATGCAAGGATAAATCTCTGATTCTTTGGAATAATCCTTTGTTAGCTTCAAAAACAGAATGAAAGTAATTGTTTGCTAATAGTTCTGCTTTGCAGTATTTGAAAATATCGGCATGTGCTTTTCTCTGTTCCAACTTCGTTTTCAAATCATTAGCCTTTCTTTGGGCTTCGGAAATTGTAGTTGCCTGTGTAATTTCACTAAACTTACCATTATCATTAAATTGGTATCCTATAAAACTTAATTGTTGATTTATCAGATTTCGTTTTTCTGTAAATATTTCGGGGCAATCAACATACTTCGCTGGTGCTAATGCTAATGCAATAAAATTCAGAATAGAATTTGAACATTGATTTATATTCTGATAGTTCGCAAATGCACTATACAATCTTCTCCATTTTGTTAGTGCTGGTTCTATATCTGCTATTTGACTTTGCATTAATAAGTATTGGATTTCACTACCCGTTAGTCCTTCATTCGTATCACCTAATATTTTAGAAATAACTTCTAACGTTGGCTGCGTGAAACACTTTCTTCTTGTTGCCATAATTACATTTTGAATAATAGTGCAAATTTAACAAAAACAAAGGATATAACCGTCTTTGTGTTTGGGAATAAGACAAATAAGGTCATATACAGCCACCTAACGCCACGTTCCTATATGTAAACTATTTCATCCGTACTTTTAATTCGATAAGTTTTTTATTCACCATTAAAAATTAAAGTTATGGATGTAAATTCAAACAACAAGTCCGGCTCTGATGAACAGATGATGGACATTCTTCTTGTCTTTGACAAAGAAAAGAAAACGATTAATGCCGTAAAAGGTATTGATGAAAACGGGGAACTGCAAACTGTTCCGCCAAAGCAGGAACATAACAACGATTTCCTGAAAGTGGATAAGCAGGGTAACGCTCTTGAAAATTTTTTGAAGAACTTTTTCAGCCAGCTAAAAGACCCGACCCGTTTCAGTTTCTTCAAAGTAGCCCCCGAAGACACCGAACGGACAGTCAAAATCATTCAGGAGAATATCAAGAACCCAACACCTGCTGCCGATGAAATGCTTGATAAAATCCGTATCGAGCCTAAAGACCTGAAAGTGGAAAATCCGAAAGAATCCACAACACAGGAACAGAAGCCCGATACGAATAAGTATTTCATCGACCCTAACAAAATCAACTGGGACGACCTGAAAAATCTGGGTATCACCAAAGAGCAGCTTGAAAAGTCAAAGGCTTTAGAACCTATGCTGCGGGGGTATAAGTCGCCTTCCACTTTTCCGATTGAAGCCAACTTCGGCTCAATGGTAATGAAAACGGATGCCCGTCTTTCGTTCCGTCCGGACAGTGAAGGAAATGTGGTTTTGGCAATTCATGGTATCCGCAAAGAACCAGAACTTGACCGTCCGTTCTTTGGACACCAGTTTACCGATGAAGACAAAAAGAATCTCCGGGAAACCGGAAACATGGGTAGAATTGTTGATGTAAAGAACTATCGGACAGGCGAACTTGTACCTTCTTTTATCAGTATCGACAAACAGACCAATGAACTGGTATCCATGAAGGCTTCGTCCCTCAAACTCCCTGATGAAATAAAAGGTGTTAAGCTGGATGAAAAACAGAAAGCTGCCCTGATGGAAGGTAAAGCGGTATTCCTTGAAAATATGATTTCCGCCAAGAATAAACCGTTTTCTGCCTTCGTTCAGGTCAATGCGGAAAAACGCAGCCTTGAATTTATCTTTCCCGAGAAAGAGCAAAAGCAGACCCAGCAACAGGGACAACAGCAGAGGAACGACCAGCCCGAAGGGGTGCGTATTCCCAAATCCCTTGCAGGAGTGGAATTATCCGACAAACAGCAGGCTGATTTGCGGGCGGATAAAACCATCTATGTAAAAGGGTTGAAAGATAAAGAAGGTCAGGAATATAACGCCTATGTAAAGGTAAACCATGAAAAAGGAAAGCTGGATTTTTACAAATTCAATCCTGATAAAGCGAAAGAGAAAGCCAAAGAAATAACCCCTACTAACGAACACAAAACACAGGTAGCCGTCAATTCCGAAGGCAAAACGAACGAAGCGACCAAGCATACGAAAGAACCTTTGAAGCCCGGACAAGCTACACCTACTGGGGAACAGAAGAAAAAGCGGGAAGAAAAGAAAGAAGAACAGAAGCCCGACAAACCTAAAAAGTCGCAAGGTCGCAAAATGAAATAATTATTAACCACAAAAATCCAATTATATAATGATAGCAGTAATAGCAGAAAAACCCAGTGTGGCAAGGGATATAGCCACCGTACTGGGTGCAACAAAAAAGAATGACGGGAACATTTCAGGTAACGGATACATCGTTACCTGGGCGTTCGGTCATTTGGTAGGACTTGCCATGCCTGATGCCTACGGAATCGAAAACTTCAGGCGGGAAAATTTACCCATACTACCGCAGTCGTTCCAGCTTATTCCCCGTCAGGTAAAAACCGACAAAGGATATAAGCCTGATAGCGGAACGGTTAAGCAACTCAAGGTTATTAAAGAAGTATTTGACCAGTGCGATAAGATTATTGTTGCGACTGATGCCGGAAGAGAAGGTGAACTGATATTTAGGTATATCTACCAATATCTTGAGTGCCGGAAACCTTTCGCCCGCTTATGGATAAGCAGCCTGACGGATAAAGCCATCCGGGACGGATTGCAGAATCTCAAGGACGGGACAACGTATGATAATCTTTTCCGGTCGGCAAAAGCACGAAGCGAAGCTGATTGGCTTATCGGTATTAATGCTTCCCAAGCGTTAAGTATAGCTGCCGGAAGGGGGACATATTCTTTGGGACGGGTGCAGACACCCACGCTGGCGATGATATGTTCCCGTTATCTTGAGAACAAGAACTTCGTTCCACAGAAGTATTGGCAACTGAAATTACAAACCGGGAAAGACAGCATCGAGTTTTCAGCCCTTTCAGAAGAAAAATTCGATAGCCAGCAACTTGCCATCAACAAGCTGCAAATAATAAAGGATAGCGGTCAGGTGCAGGTTAAATCGGTGGAATGTAAGGAAGTGAACCAAGAACCACCGCTTTTGTATGACCTTACCACCTTGCAGAAGGAAGCCAATACAAAACTTAATTTCTCCGCAGATAAAACGCTGTCTATTGCACAAAAACTGTATGAAGGCAAGTTGATTTCATACCCACGAACCGGAAGCCGTTATATATCACAGGACGTTTTCGATGAAATACCGGAACGTATTTCCCTGCTGGAAACTTACGACCGGTTTGCCAGCTACGCAAAATCAATCAAAGGTAGTAGTCTGAACCGCCGAACAGTAGATGATAAAAAAGTTACAGACCACCACGCATTGATTATAACCGAGAATAAGCCCGGTAGTTTGCAGGCGGACGAACAAGCGATATACGAACTGGTTGCCGGAAGGATGCTGGAAGCTTTTTCGGAAAAGTGTGTCAAGGAAGTTACTTCAATTTCTCTCACCAGTGGCGAGAGTATTTTTGCAGTGAAAGGAACAGTAATAAAGTCTGCCGGATGGCGGGCTGTTTTCAATACCCAAGAAGAAGGGGACAAAAATACCGTTTTACCTACATTAAAAGAAGGTGAAAATTTACCCCTCTCCGATATTGAGTTGCTGGAAAAGCAGACCAAGCCCAAACCGTTACATACGGAAAGTTCGTTGCTATCGGCTATGGAGAACGCAGGGAAAGAACTGGAAGATGCTGAACTGAAAGCCAGTATGAAGGATTCCGGTATCGGTACGCCAGCGACACGGGCAGCGATTATTGAAACTCTCTTTACCCGCCAGTATATTGTCAGGGAGAAGAAAGCCCTTGTGCCGACTGAAAAGGGACTGTCGGTTTACGATATAGTCCGGGACAAGAAAATTGCTGACGTGGAAATGACTGGTATGTGGGAAAACGCACTATCCAAGATTGAAAGCGGGGAAATGAATCCCGATACTTTCCATAAAAGTACAGAAGTTCATGCTTCACAGATAACCAGTGAACTTTTAGGGGTACAGCTCACCTTATCAACGCAGCAGGATTTAACCTGCCCGAAATGCGGGACAGGTCGGATCCTGCTGTATCCGAAAGTGGCAAAGTGTGATAATACTGATTGCGGGCTGGTTATCTTCCGAAATAAAAGCGATAAGCAATTAACGGATAAACAGGTTACGGAACTGGTAACAGCGAAGAAAACCGGAATGATAAAGGGCTTCAAGAGTAAAGCCGGAAAGCCCTTCGATGCTTCACTGGCTTTTGACGACCAGTTCAATGTGGTATTCGTTTTCCCTGAAAAGAAAGGGAAATCAAGGAAATAATCTGAAATTCCGTATCTTTACCACAGAAAATTCCATTATGAATAGATTTTATGCTATCCGTAATTGAGGATTTTTGTGGTTAGCACCCGGTGGGGACACTGGGTGCTTTTCTATTGGATTTCTATAAATGTTTTATATCGGTCTTCAAATTGTTGATATTCTAAAACCGGGATATAATGTGTTGTGAAGTTTCTAATACAAGCCACATCTAATGGGTCGTAATATGGATTTAAGCTAAGTTTAAAAATGAAATTATATATAGGAAATGAAGCTCCATTGAATTTATGAAAATCTTCGTAATTTATGCTTGGCATCAAGTTTATGGTAAAATCTATCAATTTTTGCCCCATACGGTAGCGTTGAACAACTTCCTCAAACTCTCCTTCCCAAAAGATATTTCTACTAACAATAAAACGTGATTCAGGGTAAGTCTCATTTATAGAAGACAGTATCATTGCATCGACATCATCTTCATTTTCTTCTTTATAATCTTTGGTTAAAGGTCTTGCATAGAGCAAATACCCCGTCATCTCCCTTTGAACATATTTGTTGATACTCAATTGAATGACTTTTAGAACCTTCATGTCTTGAAGATTCAACATAGATAAATTAACATTTCGACTATTCATACTGGTTTCTTTTTGAAAATCTCAATGCAAAGATAACCAATTCAGTTCATTGTTGCTTGCTTTTAGTCAACATCAATTCAAATTAACGGGCTACATCTGCAAACTGATAAGATGTACGGATAGCACCATCAACCATAGCAGAATCCACCGTTTTCCAAGTTGAGCCGATTGTCTTTCCTATAAATGAAATACCTTCTCCCAGCATGATAGGAATAGTGTAAATTGTCAATTCATCCAGCAGTTCGGTATTGATTAAAGATGTGATAAGTTTACCGCCCCCAATAACTACCAAATCGGATTCCATTTCTTTTTTCAATCCTTGAATAACATCGAAAGGATTGTCGGTTATGAAAGCTAAATATTCTTCCTGAATAGTATTTATAGGGGTATTTGCGACAACAAAAGTCTTTTTACTTTTGTATGGCCAACCACCCCACCGTTCAAAAATAAAATTATAGGTATTTGTGCCGGAAATCAGCGTTTCTGCGGAACTATATACTTTGCTAATAGATTCTTTTACCTCTTTTGTAATCCAGTCAATTTCACCATCTTTACGGGCAATAAACCCATCAAGAGATACAGCTACTTGCGCTTTTAAGATTCCCATGCCAATAGGTATTAAACAGTTATAAAACTGTTCGCCAGCCCATCAAAAAGAAGCGTGGAACTCACACTGCTCCGATACGAGGTACTGGCATACCTAAGAATAGAAGACAGGCAAGCCCACGCTATACAACGATAGCATAGACATTGCACAGTAGTCCCTATTCTTTTGAAAATTGCCAATTTTCGTATCGAGACGTTCTGCGAACGTTATGTTATATATAAATTCTGAAAGATTAACTTTCAGCTTTTTATCTCAAAATTTCTTCTGCAAAGATACTGAAAGTCGGTGATATAAGCTATTATTTTTTACAGTTTCTCCCGAATCAACTTATGTACATCGGTAGCTTTATAATAGCATCGACCATCATCCAGTTTTATATACGGAAGGATACCTTTTTTTCGATAACGTTGAAGTGTGCGAAGGCTGACTTTCAAGAGAAACATCAAATCCTGATTATCTAAAAGTTGTTCACCATCCAAGCAATTACGTTGGGTTGTCAATCGTTCGATTTTCTTATCCGCCATTTCGAACCTGTCCATTATACGTTCCATCCAGGCGATGAATGTTTCTCTATCTATATTCATGACAATAACCGATTAAAAATGACCTTTGATAAAATAACTCTGATTTGAAGGATCTTTGATGATAATTTCCTTCTCCCGCATAAAACGGATATAGCTTTTCGCCGTGCGTTCCTTTACATCCATAATTTGCTGTATCTGTTCGCACAAATCTATATAAGTGATAAATGTTTGTTGGTCGAAAACTTCACGGGTAACGCTTACCAGTTCCTTTTCTTTCCGTTTCTCTTTCTCTTCACGGGGCTTTTCTCCAAGATACAGGTGCATTCCGACTTCTTTGTTCCAAGTGAACTGCATTAACGGAACATCCAAAGGACTGCCTTCACGAACTTTCAGAGCCTTCACGACTGATATAGTCGGATCATTATCCAACTCAATGGAAAGAATCGCAGCCGCTTTACGTTGCAGTTCCGACCCCAAGTGCCCACGAAGCTTTAATCCGTTCGGAACATAGTGCAATACACAAACAATACAGGTCTGATATATTCCAGCCAATCGGTAGAGTTCATCGACAACCCGCAAACTTTCGGCTTCATCATTGGCGGAATGTACCAAATCGGCAATACCATCTATTACAACCAACTGGATACCGCCATATTGATAATGAAACTTATCCATGCTTTGTACAATAGCCTGTAAACGTTCTTTGCGGGACATCCCGGTAAGACAGAAGGCTTTCAACTCTTCCGGCTTTTCTGCTTGTTTTGCCCTCTTTAATAGGTTGGAAACATTCTTAAACAGCTGTACTTCGGACTGTTCTGTATCATACAGCAGAACAGCTTTATTTTGACTGTTTTCGTATACATGGATTCCCAACGTATCTATACGAACATTTTCCGGTTTTATCGACCCAGCCACCAGTGCTGCCACATAGTTGCTTTTCCCAGTTCCTTCACCGCCTGTGATACAAAGGATATTTCCTTGTGTACCCAGTGGTACATCCCCGGCAGATATGATTTCCTGTGCTTTTGCCGGAGGATTATTAAAGTCTATTTCGCACGATTTCAGCATAGTCATAGTATCGCTGTATAGAGTATCTAAAAAATCAAGGAAGAGTTTCAGAAACGATTCACGGTTATTCCCAAGCCTGAAATAATCGGATATATCTTTCTCTTCTTTTGTTCCTGAAAGTGGTAATAGAAGGCGTTTTACGCCGTATTCTGCCAACTGTTTTTTATGTTTGGAAGAACTCTCAAGCCCGGTTTTATCTACATCATAAAGTAGAATGATATGTTTGAACCGGAATGACAGTTTATGAATGATTGTTGCCGGAATGTTTACGGTTTCACTGTTAAAACAGATTGCATGGAAACCCTTAGCTACCAGGGAAAGGACATCCTTTTCCCCGCCGGTAATAAAGACCGTATCGCCTTTGGCGGGCAGTTGTTCAAGTCCGAAACAATAATTATCGCCGATATCTCCGCCATACAGGAATCGTATTTTGGAAGACGGACGGTATAGCTTTATATAGCGTTTGGACTTATAGCCAAATATCGGTTCTGCCGAAGAAGAAGCAATGGAGTACGGCTTGTTATCGGAATTTTCACTTTTGAACTCCCGAACAGAACAAACTTTATATTGTTCCAATAGCTCCGAGTTTATCCCATATTTTTCCCAATACTCTAATTCATTTTGGGTGAATCTTTGTTCCTGGAAACTGTATGGCTTGGTTTTCTTTTCGGGAAGGATGGGTATAGTTGGCTTCGGGATTGATTGGATTGGTATTTCTGTATCTTCCGATAGCCCCAGCGATAAATCACGATTTATGCTTTTCAGGATTTCTACAAAATCAATGGTATTGTTGCAGTTTAATCCTTTCAGTTTACCGACAAAGTAGAAACAATCCCCGCTGTACTCATCATTTCCGAAATCTTTCAGGTTGTATACTCCGTTTTTCCGGTCGAAATATATATTACATGAAGCCTTTTTGTCTTCATATAAAGGATTAAAGAAATTACGCCCGACACGCCATTGACAGGTGATATAATGCTTGAAAACATTCAACCCGTTATTTGTTCTTTCTAAGATTTCTTCTTTCCTTAACATATAGCCTGTGATTTGTTACCAAGTCATTTAGACATTCCGAATTACTTTTAATCAGCCTTTCTTCCAGCATTCGTTTTATCTCGCCGATTTTATAAAAATAGCGTCCTCGAATATTAGAATAAGCAATTGTTCCTGATACCCGAAGTCTTTGCAATGTTTTGTCGCTGATTTTTAAGAATGTACAGACCTCATAACTATCCACCCAGATTTCATCTTCATTTATATTATCCGCTTCTTGCTTATTAAGAACATAATCTGCAATAGCATTAATCTTAGCCTCCAATTCCTTAAAGGCTTTTGATTCAACTGTTATGACATCCATAATTGTAACTTATTGATTTGTTGCAAAGGTCAGAAAGAATAAAATGCTGATTTCACAAGATAAACCCAAGTTGGGTGAGTTTTTTTTAAATAGCCTATATGTTGTTGGTTATGAATGAAATGTGTTTATGGGGTGTTTTACAAGCTATAAAAGGTCTAATTTTGATGAAAATTGGAACGATGTTCTGAGCGTAGTTTAACAGATAAACCCAAGCTGGGTACAACTTGGGTTTATCTGTTTTATCTCTGCTACTATTTATCAGCAGGATGAAATATCAATAATTGTCAATTATTAGGTTTCTTCATTTCTGTGGTTTATTTCAAACGTGTTTTCTATTCTGTAAATAAGTTCTAATTTAGAGGATGACACATTTGTTTTCTTGAATATATCTTTAGATAGGACAAAAGCATTTAAGAGAGCTTTGTTTAGACTTTTTCTTGTGATTATAGGAACAATGGTCTGATATTTATTGTACCAATAAGAAGAAATATCGACTTCCAGTTTTTTTGTTGGACTCTCCCAATGTTTTTCTGATTGTTCATATATCCTTATCAACCACAATGTGTGTTTTTGAATATATTGAAAGATATTATGTAGATGTGCATATTCTCCCCTTTGGAAAAGATTGGATGCAAAAAGTAAATTGTTTATTAATGAATCAGCAAGCCACTCAATTTGAGCTGGAGTATTACGAATTGGTTCATAAGGAGGCTCAATGTCATTTAATACATCTGTAAGTAAACCGTCCTTATCTACTAAATTCATCTTCTCTTTAAACTCAAATGAAGTGTGTCCTTGCCAACTTTTGATTATTGAAATCTCTTTTAATGGCAAAAAATGAAATTCTCCTCTAATGAGATTATCAAATATAACTACATCTGTACCAAATTCATTTACAAACATCAACGCTATTGGATTAACAGAAGATATCCACTTGTATTTATCTATATGGCAATCATCTCGAAGAAAAATATAAAATTCAATATCCGAAAACTTATCGCCTTCTCCTTTTATAAAAGAACCATACATCAAGACAGCAGAAATAGTACAGTCCTCAATAGATTTTTTCTTAAATTCGTTAATTAAATATAATTGTTTCATATTCAGATTATTAATAAGCAGAAATTATATATTCTGCGTGTTTCTTATTTTATTTTATTCACTCAACTTGAAATCACCTGCTATCTGCATCATTCATTCGTTTATTAAGAGCAACTACCAAACGGTTTAAATAAGTCGTTCTTTCTCCTTTTCGTCCTCTAATCTCCAGAAATATCCGGTAAATATCGCCTAATTCAATATTGAATATTTTTTCAAATACTAAGGCTAAAACTTTCAAGTCAATATTCCCGGAATTGACACTCTGTTCGGCATGAACAGCATAAATTAATTCAACCAGAGCAGATTTTGTGTCTGTCCAAGTATGTTTGGTGTTAGTAAGCGAATTTTTGTCAAAGAGTTCTTCTCTTTGTTTCAATCTTGTCAACTCTGATTCCAGATAGGCTGCCAACATATCATTCGCAAGAAGTTTAGCGACTTTGAAATCGTAATTAGTGGAAAAATTGGGATCTCTTTCAAAATAAAAAGATTCCAAATTTAAACCCATTTCCCGCCGATTCCTTACAAAGTAATATTCATCCAAAATTGTTTTCCCAAGTCGGTAGTATTGAATAAAATCATTGTTTTTGTGGTAAAAGAAGTTAATGTTCTCTTGTTCCTTTTCCAAATATTCTTTGATTGTATCAAAACCACATACAGGCTTGTTTAATTCGATATTGTGTATCTTTTTGTAGTAAATTAATTTGGAGAATAACTTTGGTTTTGTTTCTTTGAAAAAATGGATTTCATCAGAATTAGTTTTGAAGTTTTCACTTAAAACTAAAGACTTCATTTCCACGAATCCTCTCTCTAATATCAGAATTATAGGAGGTACATCACGTATTATATTGGATACTTCCAGTTCCTTTATTTGTATCTGATCTTCTATCTGTTTTGATATATTTTCTATTTTTCTAATCATTTCAGTAGTTTTTAATGATAAGACTATCTCTGTAAATTGTTGATTTTACAGACTAATAACTTAAAAAAGGCATAGAGTATTTAGAACAAGAATGATAAACCCTTGTCAAACACACCCTGTAAATCTCTATCTTAAAAGTAATTAGTGATAGATAATCGAATCTAAATCTACGTTTATACCCATGATCCTTTCAATTTAATTATAGTTGAATACTATTTGTTACTCCTATTTCGTTGATGAAATATTCATCGTGTGAAATAATCAAGACTGTTCCCCGATAATTCTTGATTGTTTCCATCAAAATCGACAAGCTTGATAAATCAAGATTATTTGTAGGCTCATCTAAAACAAAAATGTCAGGAATGTGATTTGATATCATTAAACAACAGAGATAAAGCCGCATACGTTCGCCTCCGCTTAACGTTTGACAATTTTTATTCCACGATTCCAGTGGAAATAAAGCTCGGTTTAATCGGATTTTAATTTCATAGTCTGCCAAATTGTCTTTATTATACTGCTCTGCTAATTCCAATACAGTGAGAGGTTGGTTTACCTGCTCATATTCTTGATCGAGATAGACATACGAAAAATCAGATCTGATAACTTTGCCTTGGATTGGAGATAATTCTCCAAGCAATAATTTCAGAAAAGTTGTTTTACCACAGCCGTTATTCCCTCGAATGTGAATTCGATCACCACTCCTTATTTCAATATCGATAGGAGATTGCCAAAGAAATTTATCTTTCACATATCCGAAATTGAGTTCGTGGGCAGAGATTAGAATTTTCCCGTTATGTAGTTTCGTGTCCTCAAAATCTATTTTCAATTCTGTGTTTTGTAGCTGGCGATCCCGTAATGCAGATAGGCGTTGTCTGGTATTGTCAATAATATTTGAATGCTTTTCTCTCAATTTGGCAGAACTGTTTTCTGCTAAATTACCACGAGCATTCATAACGATTCGAGCAATACCACCTTTTTGTTTGCTTCGTTCACCTTGCGAGGTACGTTTTTCTTGTCGTTCTCGAACTTCCTGTGCTTTTTTTCGAGCTACCCGAAGGGCAGTTTGTTCTGCATCAATTTGCTGTTCTAAAGACCGATCTTCTATCTCTTTTTGTTCTCTGTAAAAATCATAATTCCCTCCATATAGCCTAATTCCTTTTGGAGACAACTCGTATGTTGTATCTAAAAGATTTAACAGGCTAACATCATGACTGACAACTACAACTGTAGTTTTTGTGTTCTGGATGTATTCATATAATATTTTCCGAGCAGACAGGTCAAGATGGTTGGTTGGTTCATCGAGTAAAACAATCTCCGGCTTATGCAGAGCCAATCCCGCCAATAGAACTTTCGTTTTTTCTCCTCCGCTTAATAATGAGATAGATGAATCAAGTTCGATGCCTTCTAATCCCCAGTATTCTAAAGCTTGACGACATCTGTTTTCTACCTCCCAATCATCGTTTAGAGTGTCATAGTAAACCTGTTCAGAAGCTCCTCCAAAAATTGCGTTGAGAGCATTTAGTTTTTCTGATACTCCGAGAGCTTCGGCAATAGTCTGCTCTTTGATGTTTATCTGCTGGGGAACATAGTAAGGCTTGGATTCTGTTCGGATATTACCGAAAGAAGGCATAAGTTCTCCTGCCAACAACTTTAGTAGGGTTGATTTTCCTACTCCGTTATTGCCAATAAGAGATACTTTCCCGCCACGTGAAACAGAAAAACTTACAGACTCGAATAGTGTATGTTGATTGAAATAGTGATAAGAAACATCACTGACGATAATACTCATTTTGCAACAATTAATAGTGATTCCAAGGAGGAATCGGATTAAACCGAAGGTATGTAGAACTCTATGGTGTCGGTTTAATTAAAACCAACTATTAATTGTTTATTTTCATCAGAGTATTTTTAAATTCGATTGCAAATGTATGAATAATAGTCGAATAAACCTAACCATTTCTTCAAAATGCTACATACGTGATTATCTCAATAGTCTATAACTCAATTTTATAATGCCGGAAGCGTAGGCAATATTTTCTCTCAATTCCCAATTAGATTCTTTGGGGTTGCTGGGAAACAATGGAATGCCTGAACCTAAAATTACGGGGATGTAGCAGATTTGCATCTCATCAACCAAGCCTGCATTTATGCACATGGTGATTAATTCTCCACCACCAGCTAGCCAAATATCCTGACTGCTTCTATTTTTGAGATCAGATATTCGTTCGATAATATTATCTGTTATAAACTCTATGTTTTCTTTTGTATCTATCGCTTTATGAGATACCACAAAAGTTTTCTTATCCTTGTATGGCCATAAAATATCCATGCATGATAATTCATGATAAGTTCTTCCTCCCATGATAACAGTATCTACAGAAGTTAGCATTTCATTATACCCATAGTCTTCTTTTGTGGGGTTTGGAAATTCGGTTAGCCAATCTAAATCTCCGTCAGGTCGAGCGATGTATCCATCGAGTGAAGCGGCAATGTAAACTTTAATCTTTCCCATGTTTCTTGATTTTAGTGTTTATACTGTTGCTCGCTGTACCTCAAAAGAAAAAGCGTGGAACTCACACTATTCCACCACGAGGTACTGGCATACCCACAGACGAAACAGGCAAGCCCACGCCATACTTTCGTATAGTATGAACATTGCGACTGTTGTCTCGTCTGTATGAAAAGTGCCAGTTTTCGTGGTGAGACGTTCAGCGAACGTTATGTTATATAAAACGGACGAATCCGTAAAAAATCTATTTACCTGATGCAAAGATAGTGATTTCGTTCAGAATACGAGTAAGCAAGGAGTATGAGTTTTAAACTTATTAATAGCAAGAGATTACATTAATGACATAAAATACTGCATTTTTTCAAAACAAGTCAGAAACAAGTGCAAGGTGCAAGTATCTATATATAGATAGACTTGCACCTTGCACCTGAGCTAAGTTATTCTTATTCAGAATGATTGTTTATTAAGAAATATGTTGTATCTTTGAACCCAAGATATATGCAGACAAGCATAGGTCAAAGGTGGACAATTAGGTGTTAAATTTTGTGCCTAAATCGTTACCGATAACAAGTTTGGAAAAATAAAAGCATTGACTTTTAAGCATATAAGAGGAAAGGTTCACCGACCTCTCTCTCCGCTAAAAAGCAAAATTAATCCCTGATAATTTTATTGTTATCAGGGATTTTTTGTATAGATCTATCTCATTTAGATATGTTTTAAAAAGTTGTCACGAAAATCACTCGGCCGATACTTCATTACCGAATAAAAGCTGTTGGTATAAGCCTGCAAACTTTTATAACCAACATTATAGGCAATCTCAGATATTGTCATTTCCTTAAGACTAAGCAACTCCAGACTTTTTATAATACGTAGCAATTGTTGATATTTATTGAGGGTCAAACCTGTTTTTTGTTTAAAAATACGTTCTAAAGAACGTAGTGATAAACTGCTTAAATTACTCAAATCTTCCATTCGCAAATCATCCATATAATGTTCATGAAAATATGTAATTGCTTTCTCTAATCTAGAATCATCGGGTAAATTAATGTGCAACTGCAAGGAGTGTTTCGCAAATTGAGGCAACTCATATAGAAAAGCATGCATAAAAGTTGTTTCATTAATATCTTCGTGTTCTTCCTTCGACCACTTTCCCGCATACTTAATCATCTCCTTCATTACTGGAGGAACAGAAAAAATATTGACTTGGCGATAAAAAGGATGGTCCATATCTATGTCAAAAAAGAAAATCATCAATTTTATTTTTTCAGAATGAGAGTTAGTTTTATGGATTGCGTTAGGAGGTATCCATGCAGCATGATTTTGAGGAAGAAGATACACTTTATCATTAACAGTTAAATACTGAAAACCCCTTTCCACATAAATCAGTTGTCCCTTTTGATGAGTATGTAAAACATCATCATGCACCCAGTCATCCTCGAACCAAACAAGATAGGGCTTAGCTATACTTGCTATATAAATAGAATGTTCATAACTATCCATGTCGTTTTATATCAATATTATGGCAAATGTAAATAAAATAACTATGCTATTTTTGCAATGAATTAGAATTAATGAATAATTATATAGATTATGAAAAAGAACATCTCCACACTAGCATTGCTTATTAATGTATTTGTTGTAGTGTTGGTATCATGTAATCTCCGTGCACCGATTACCTCGGTAGGCCCCGTATTAAATCAGATTATCGAATCTTTACAGCTCGATAACTTCCAAGGAAGTATGTTAACATCGATTCCATTAGTTATGTTTGCTTGTTTCTCGGTTTTGGTAAGCCGTTTTTCACATCATATAAGTATCCCTAAATTTCTATTATATGCCATGCTGACACTTCTCATCGGTTTAGTAATAAGAGTTTTAGGATCTACATCTCCTTTGTTTATAGGTTCTATCTTTATAGGTTTAGGTATATGTATAGGAAATGTGGTCATCCCTGGATATATAAAAAATAAATTCCCAAGTCAGATTGGGATAATGACAGGAGTTTTTGCTATCGCTATGAATCTTACAGCAGCATTAGCATCGGGTTGTAGTGTAAGTATTGGCAACTGGACGGGTTATGGATGGCAAGGGTCTTTAGGAATCTGGACTACGATAGCTTTGATAGCATTAATCGTTATAATCATAGAGCTGTATTTTGAAAAAAAGAAAAATAAAAAAATAGAAGAAGATGATATTATGATTATATCAAAACGAGATATCGCTTTGTTTAAATCATATCAAGCTTGGGCTATCAGTATATTCATGGGAATTCAATCTTTGGTTTTTTATAGTTTAATTACCTGGTTGCCATCGGTTTTTATAGACTATGGAATAAATGACGATCAAACAGGGTGGATTCTATTTGTAATCCAAATTTCGATGCTCCCTGTCACATTTATCGGACCGATTATTGCGCACAAAATGAAAGATCAACGTTTGCTGATACCTTTTATATCTATACTTATGATTATAAGCATTTTAATGTTTGCTTGGCTAAAAGCTGAATATGTATATATAGCTGCTATTTTATTAGGTATCTCAAACGGACTATCTTTTAGTCTATCTGTGTTATTCTTTTCATCGAAAACAAAATCAAGTTTTGCAGCAATACGAATGTCAGGAATGGCACAATCTATAGGTTATTTTATAGCAGCAATTGGTCCATCAATGTTTGGAAAATTGCACGATTGGGATACATCATGGAATAGCTCCTTTTATTTCATTTGTTTCTGTATTATTTTGCTCTTTTATTTTGGGATCAAAGCAGCCGAGCCTAAATTTATAGAAGATTGATATATGATATAAAATCAAAAAAAGAAGATAGATTTATCGAATATAAAAATGGATAATTAGAAAAGCACTTGATAATTTATCGTTTATTGCTAACTGTAAACGTAGATGGTGAAGCATTGGGGATTACTTTTCCTTTAAAATAGACTTTCCAAGTGTCCATAGCATAGCCATCTTTAAGATTCTGAAATGATGATGCAGACGCATCATTGATGACAGCACCCTTATAAAAGACTTTCCAAGTATCCATAGCATAGCCATCTTTAAGATTCTGAAATGATGATGCAGACGCGTCATTGATGACAGCACCTTTATAAAAGACCTTCCAAGAATCTTTTCCATAGCCATTTCCTAAATCGACAAACGAAGAAGAAGAGGCATTAGGAACTTCAACGCCACGATAATAGACTTTCCATGCGTCTTTAAAATAACCTTTATCCGTGTGATGTCTATTATCGTCCGATGAAATTGGGGTATTATTTTTTTTACCTTTATAAAAGGTGTTCCAAGTATCTTTGCCATAGCCTCTACCAATATATTGAAACGAAGAAGCGGAAGCATCACTCATTTTTTTGCCTCTATAAAATACATTCCAAGTATCTTTGCCATAACCACCTCCTAAATCGACAAACGATGAGGGAGAGGCACTTGGAACTTTCACTCCTTGAAAGTAAACAGACCACGTATCCTTTGAATAGTTATCATTTCTCTTATCTTTTCCATGACACGATTGAGCCATTGCAGTATTTATTGATAGTAGTATGATAACGAAGGCAAAAATGATAATTGTGATGAATTTATTTCTCATAATAGTATATTAATAGTGATTATTAAATGAAAATTATACAGTCATAAGTTAGATTTAATTATACAAATGACAGTTTGACTATATTAATAATTCGCTAATATAATTATAAGTATATATTTAATCAACAGATTTTTAGAAAATATCTGATTTCAAATTAAATGAATTAAAAAGGGTAATCGGGTTTGCAGTAGCTTTTATAAAGTGGATCATATTTTTAGTTGAGCGATTCGGCAGCCATATAACCCGAATCGAAGGCACTTTCGAAGGTAGGATAGATTGTATAATCACCTGCAAGAATAAATGTTCCTGTATTGAGTTTCATTAATTCAATCAATCGTTCGTATGCCCCTAAGGTCATTACTGGATAAGCATATTGAAAATGTTCTATCTCATATCCGGTTACTCGTGAACTTCCCTCTGGAAAAACCTTATTTAAATCATTATATATGTTATTCAGGATATCACTATCATTCATTGTATTTAATGAGTGATCTTTATAGGTTTGAGGAGCAATATAGAGTGATATAATATATTCGTTAGGTGTAACCTTATCATAATAACGCTGTACCCAAGTTGCATCATATATATCCGTAAAAAAATAATTATCGGGTACGGCAAGGTCGAATGCTTTATTAAAAATCGGAATTTCAGAAAATAAAGCTACTGTAGCGTAAGAAGAGTATTCGATTTGTTGCATAATTTCTTTCTTTCTACCTGTAATTAATGTCGGAGCTATTTGTATTGCAATAGGCGCAGGTACGGAAAGAACAATTTTATTAGCTGTCATCACCTTCTCATCACCATTTTTATTGCGATAAGTAATTATATAATGCGACTCTTCTTGTTCTATTTTTGTTACTATGCAATTCAAACTAATTTTTGATGCAAACCGATTGCCCAATGCATTGGTAAGCTCTGTCAACCCCCTTACAAAGGTATACGATTCTGAATTTTCTTTCTGAGAATTGGCATACTCTTGTTCTACATCAAAAGATTCGGATGTATAATTAAGATCGTCTTCGTCGTAATCGAAAGCTGCTTCTGGAATAAAACTATATGCTGAAATTTCTTGCAAAGAGGCACCAAACAATCCTCGGGAAGCTACATTGTATTTATCAAGATAAATATTGGGGATACTATTATTCAATAGCCAATTCTGAGCAGTAATATGATCAAGTTCACTTACATGTGAATTATAAACTAAATCAGGAACCTCTTCGTAAGATTGATTTTCGGATAAAAGCAACGAAACAAATTTCTTATAGGTAGATGGACTACTGCCACTTATTAAATACCGTGCTAGCCCATCACTTCCATAATAAAACTCTTTTCCGTCAAAATAAGCATCCATTGGAGAGGGTATCTCTTTAATTGACAGTCCCAATCCTTTAATCATTTTTGACAACTCTTTTTCGGGCATGCCCAAATACTCGGTTCCTTTAGCATAAACTAAGTTGTTGTGCAAACCTGAAATCGTTCTTCCACCAACTACATCGTTTTTCTCTAAAATATGGAAATCCTTATTTTTCAAATGATATGCACAAGTTAACCCAGAAATGCCGGCACCTACAATAACCGTTTCGTGATGTTCATTTATACCATCTCCTTTGTAACTTGATGATTCATCATCACTACAGCTCATCATGCACATACTTGTACATAATAATAAGTATGTATATATATTTCCCATAAATAACTACTCAAAAACTAATAATTAGACTCATAAAAAACATTGAAACAAAAGGGACATAACTATTGTTTAGTCATTGAATAGAAGCACATTCTAACAAAATATCAAAAAACAATTACCGTAAAATATTTATTTCGATTTATTGCAGAAACTATACTCAAAGGTATAGCCCAGCCTTAACATCAATATAGGCGATAAGTCAATTTTATTCTTCACTAGATGTATAGATGTTTGAATTAGCAAATTACTTATTGGTTGGTATTGATAGGTTATTTCAGTGTCGAGCTCATATGAGTGGTAGAACTGCGCTCCTGTTATCACCACTCCTAAATTATGTTGCCGCAATTTAGTGTTGATAGAGGTCCAGGCTATACCGGCACCTCCATATCGTTTACAAAAATTATTTTTATTACTATTTGCTGAATATTGTAGAAGAAGATTTATCTGGTTGCCATATCTTTTAAATAAACTTTGTTCCAGATATGCCCACCAGCTAGCATTTATCTTCTTCGATGCTTTCGATACCGTTTCTTCCCATATTTCATTATCTTCTTCATACTTATATAGCCTATTATGAGAAGAAACGCCACAAAAATATTTTCCATAATCTGTATGATAATTTAATTCGACGATGCTAAAAAGCCCATCACGGTTGTAGTTGATTATAAATGGATTATTGTATTTACTCCAGCCATTATACCCTACTCCATTATAGATACTTGCTTTTATATTCCAATTATTAAAACAGCCGTTAAAATGTATTCCGAAACTTGAATACGGATAATTTGCTATTGCATAATTTGTTGAAATCGTAGGATAGATTCCACATGAACTATTGGTAAACAAGGATGTGATTGGTGATGTAAAATAGTCTTCATTCATATTACGAATACCTATAAACAATGATGATTGTCCTATATACTGAGTATATCCCAAAAGAGATAAAGCAAAATATTTGTTCTCTTCTTCAATATTTGAATAGGTCATCAAATCGTCTATCAATCGATGAGGATTTAACTTATATATATTGAGTAAAGCGCCATTCAATGCACCATTTTTATATAAATACAATTCACCATCTGTGCGCAGTAAATTACACCAATTTCCTTTATTGGAAATTGGTGAATACTGCATTTCTGAAATATAGGTTACACCAATCGTCTGCGAAGATGCCAAATGAATATTACCTAATATTAGAAATACTCCAGCAGACAGATGCATATATACTTTTTTCATTAAAGCCATTTTGTAAATTTCTTTATATACCAATTCTTAATAATCTGAGTCAACACACAGTATGACAGCAAAATAGCAATCAACCATGGAAAATAACTGAAGGGAAGTGGCATAAGCCCTATCGATGCTCCAAATGATGTATATGGTATACAAATACCTACTGCCATAATAGTGAATGTAAGTAGCATAACCGGCCAAGATGCACGACTTTGAATAAACGGTATCTTACGTGTTCGTATCATGTGAACAATCAAGGTTTGTGATAATAATCCCTCTATAAACCAACCTGATTGAAATAGGGATTGATTTTCGGGAGTTTGACAATCGAATATATACCACATAACCAGGTAGGTAATAATATCGAATATTGAACTAATAGGCCCGATATAAATCATGAATCTGCTCATATCAGATGAGTCCCATTTTTGTGGTTTCAAAAGATATTCAGGATCCATTTTATCAAATGGAATAGTGGTTTGAGATATATCATACAATAAATTTTGGATTAACAAGTGAATAGGCAACATTGGTAAAAATGGCAGCCAAGCACTTGCCGCTAAAACACTAAACATATTTCCAAAGTTAGAGCTAGCTGTCATCTTTATATATTTGGTGATATTTCCAAATGTCTTCCGACCTTCTATTATACCATCTCTTAAAACATTAAGATCTTTATCTAGTAAAATAATATCTGCACTTTCTTTTGCTACATCAACAGCAGAGTCTACAGATACTCCTATATCCGATTGTCGTAATGCGGAAGCATCATTGATACCATCACCCAGAAACCCTACTGTATTGCCTTCTTGCTGAAGCAGTGTAATGACCTCCGTTTTTTGATGTGGAGTGAGTTTTGAAAACAATGTGGTTCTTCTTACTACCTCTTTTAACTCTTCCGGATCTAATGTTTCAAGTTGCGGTCCAGTGATAGTGTGTCGTGTGTCTATACCCACTTGTCTAGCTACAGCATTGACAATAACATCATTATCGCCTGATAGAATTTTAACTTCAACTCCATAATCGTGCAACTGTTTTATTGCTTGAGAAGCAGATGGTTTAGGAGGATCGAGAAATGCTAAAAATCCAATAAGTACCATATCCGACTCATCTGCAACCGCAAAATCCATTTCTTTATTCAAATAACTTTTATGTGCTACTGCTAAAACTCTCATCCCATTACGATTCATCTCTTCAGAAATCTCTCTTGATTTTTGTTTAAAATCCTCAGTCATGGGATGTGCTAATCCGTTGATTTCAA
Source organism: Bacteroides sp. UBA7333 (assembly GCA_002471195.1). Classification (GTDB taxonomy): domain Bacteria; phylum Bacteroidota; class Bacteroidia; order Bacteroidales; family Bacteroidaceae; genus Bacteroides. The sequence continues at coordinate 69,646 of DKPN01000079.1, read as the reverse complement.
CATATGAACATATGGATATCATTTCATCAACAGCACCTTTCGTTATAATCTGACGCTTAAGATTTTGATCTTCAACTACCACCGACATTCTACGACGAGTAAAATCGAATGGTATTTCATCAATCTTTACATAGTCTTCTTTTAAATGATCTAAATTCAATTCTTTTACATGTGACAATATGGCTTTATCCATCAGATTTTTAAGTCCGGTTTGGAAAAAACTATTAAAATAGGCATGCCTTAAGATTCGCTTATTCTGATCTGTTGACCCATCTGCATTGATATATTTTTCGAGAACAATGTTATCGCAGGTCAGTGTTCCGGTTTTATCTGTACACAAAATGTTCATAGCACCGAAATTTTGTATGGCATTAAGATTCTTTACAATCGTCTTTTTCTTAGACATGGCAATGGCACCTTTTGATAGGTTGGCAGTTACAATCATAGGCAACATTTCGGGTGTTAAACCTACTGCAACTGACAAGGCGAAAATAAAAGCCTCCAACCAATCGCCCTTCGTAAATCCATTTATAAAAAATACAAAAGGAACCATAACCAGCATAAAGCGTATTAATAAGAAACTGGTTTTACTAATACCAATATCAAAAGCTGTTGTGGCTCTTTGGCCAATTAAGCTTTTTGCGATTGAGCCCAAATAGGTTCGATTGCCGGTTTCAAAAACAATTGCTTTAGCTGTTCCACTGATCACCGTTGACCCCATATAGCATATATTATCCAACTCGACTACACTACCCGTTCTATATTTTTTCCCTTTAGCATCGGCAAACTTTTCGACAGGATCAGACTCACCGGTTAAAGTAGATTGGCTAACAAAAAGATCTTTTGATTCAATGATTCGTACATCGGCTGGAATCATATCGCCGGCTGCCAATAATATAATATCACCGGGCACCAACGTTGTAATATCTATCTCTTTACTTTCTTCAACCCTTTTTACAAAACAGGTATTTTTCACCATCTTCATTAAAGCCTCGGTCGCTACCGATGCTTTCCACTCTTGCAAAAATCTTAAAATTACGCTAACAACAACCATTGTAGTAATAATGATAATGCCAGTCCATTCGCGCTCTGATGAATCGGCTATAATAACATCAATCACTAATGATATAATAGCAAGAATCATTAATACACCAATAAAAGGATTTATAAAGGTCTTTATAAAGAGAATGAAAGGATTCAATTTCTCTTCATGAGAAATTTCATTTTTACCATATTTCTGTAACCGTTCATTTACTTCTTGAGAGGTTAACCCAAGATTGGATGTGTTGAAATACGAATTGATCGATTTTAAAGGCTGTGTTGCTGCCATAAACACCATTTCGGCATTAAAACGAAATGGACTCTTTTCTTTTCTGTGTTTTTTACTCCAAATCATACACTAATTATTTAAGGATGAATACTCCATTAATTTGATAGTGCAAAAGTAGATACAACGATAAAAACAGGCAGTTAGAAAGTAATTAGAACGATATTAGAAAACCATTAGAATTGACATTGATAGAATTCTATGGATTGCAAAAGATGTGATATTTTGATTATTATATGTGTGGCAAACGCACTAAGAAAGTAGTACCTTCATTTATTTTTGAATGTACTGATATTTCACCTTTATGGAGTGTGATTATTTTTTGAGTCAGTGTCATACCTATTCCATGCCCCGCTACATCACCTCTGTTTTCGCCACGATAAAAGAGGTCGAAAAGCTTTTCTTTATCCTTTTCGGACATACCCATACCAGTATCCGAAAAACGAACAATGGTATAATCTTCCCAAAAAGATATCTGAATTAAAGATGTATGATTCGATGAATATTTGCAGTTGTTTTCGATCAAGTTAATAAGGGCAATTGTCAATAAATATTTGTTTGCTGATATCGTTAAAACACTGTCATCATCGGCCTCTTGATCGAAAATAAGTTCAATATGATATTCGGGATGAGCTTTGAGGGTTAGATCAATCGCATCAAGCAGCAATTCGTCTAAACGAATATAGACCATTTTCACTTGTTCATGATCAAAATCGGATTTAGCAAGATCGAGCAAACCATTTATTAATTTCACAATTCGATCAGCATCATATAGTGCATTGCTTATTGCCAGTCTATATTCATCGCCGGTTCTCTCTTTTAGTAACGAAATATCGAGTTGCGTAATAAGGGCAGCCAAGGGGGTTCGTAATTCATGAGAAACATTACTGACAAACATCTTTTGCGATTTGAAAGATTTGTCCAATCGGTCGAGCAGTGCATTGAAAGCCAAACACAACTCTCCTAATTCATCTTTTTCATTTTTGATGGGCAGTCGTTTATTAATTTGATTTGCATTAATTTCTTCAGCCTCTTCTGTGATAATTCGAATGGGCCTTAAAGCGTTTCTCGCAAAAAAATAGCCTACAGCTACTACTATTAACAATGCGATTATAATAAAAACAGCCAACCACTCCCATAATAAATTTCGATTTGCATAACCATAACCATCATATGCAGCAGCGGTTACTACATAGTCGGCATCATTGAATGTATAAACCAAACCTACTCCTTGATACCCATCAATATACATATTCACCTCTCTATTGTTTAGAATATCATGAATCATGGCTTTATCTTCTTTTACAATATCATTCGAGAGTGCATCATGATACAAAATATCAAAATCGGGGGTGTATACAGCAACTTCAACCTCATCAATAAATTGCTTATTATTCAAATAAGTAGATTGCATGGTTTCGGCATCTACTTGATTATTCAAAAATAAATGGGCTTTGGTTATCGCTTCACTTTTTAGAGCTCTAAAAAAAGCATTGCTACGTGAGCGTTCACTTAAATAAAAGACGGATGCTGCAAATAATAAAAATAGAATTGCAGTAACACAGGTATATTGTAAAGCCAAAGAGGTTCGAATCTTCATAATTTGTCAGTAAGGATAAACCCCATTCCTACTTTTGTATGAATTAGTTTTTTATCAAAATCTCTATCAATTTTTTTCCGAAGATAATTTATATAAACATCGATAAAATTTGTACCGGTGTCGAAATGAGTATTCCACACCTTTTCAGAGATATCAGTCCTACTTATCACCTTTTCGGCATTTTGAACCATGTATACCAATAGGTTATATTCTTTAGGCGATAAAGCAATAACCACATCACCCCGCTTCACTTCTTTGGTGTTGAGATCAATGTGCAAATCGGCATATTCAATTTGTGTTTTAACTGGAGCTATCGCTTTATATTCACGCTTCAATAACACCTTTATACGTGCATTCAATTCTCTAAAATCAAACGGTTTCACCAAATAATCGTCGGCACCAGCATCAAAACCATCCAATTTATCATCGGTTGAGCCCAATGCTGTAAGCATTATTATGGGAACCGAGGGATTTATTTCTCTGATTTTTTTACTCAACTCGAAACCATTTATGCCGGGTAAAACAACATCTGATATTACGAGATTTACTTCATTCGACTGAAATAGCTTTAACCCCATAGTTCCATCATAAGCAACTAAACAATGGTATCCGTTTTCTGTTAAACCGGTTTGCAAAAGATTAGCGACTCGTTGTTCGTCTTCTACTATTAATATGCTAGGATACATTGGTTGAATACTATATTAAGATATCTTCAATTTATTAACTCATATTTTGAAGCAAAGTTAATCGTATTAATTAGACCGACCAAATAGTATTTAATATTAAATAAATGGAATTAAATGACTGCCATTATCTTCAAGAGTCACTGTTTTTATAATACCTCCTTCTTCGACAATGGTAAAAGCAGAATATATCAAATCGCGAGGAATGCCATATTTTATAAGCGTATTATTGCATAGAAAAAATGATACATTCATTTTCGACAATTCATCAATGTGAACCTGTAAATCTTTGTCAGCTATATTTTTTAGGCACGATAAAACAGCTGTATCAATAACTACAACTGATATATTTTCGATGACATCAGGTCGTTTTTGCAAATTATTGATTTGACCTAACACATGCCCCCATTTATTTTCGTCTCCTAAAAGATAAACAACACTATTCTTATTCATATTGTATAATGTTTTTGATTATAAATTATAACATTATACAATATGAAATGTTGAAATGATCATGAATGATTGTAGATATCTATTTTTTTAAGATATACATGTCGGCCATCGGACCCGTAACAGGTTGTTTGTCTGAATCTAATCGAGTAAGTTTATTTTCTCCTACTTTATAATATTGATTCATATCATTGGACATTAAGGTTAATATATTTCCCTCGACAGTAAATTTGCCTTTTTCGGTAAATTTAGTATTACGATCAATATAGTCCATAGACTGGGTATATGAGTAATCTTTATTTAATACCAATTCTACATTAATTCCGGGGCAATCGGCAGCGGGGAAAGTGCCGGTATATGTACCAATATAATCTAATGAGTTTTGGGCAGTATGGATATCTTTGAAAGCTTCTGCGTTTATAAATTGAGCAATCACGTTTTTATGTATCATAAATTTCAATGTATCGTTTTCTATTTTAAAAGCATCGACACTATCCATCATCATAAAATACGACTGCTCCTCATTTAAATTAGGACAGGCCATCATCGTAGCTCCTTTTATGTCTATCTTAATTTTATTATTAGCTTTAAGGGCATAGCTTCCAAAATAGCGATTACAAGCTCCTATACCCGAAACCGTAGTATCATTTTTAGAAAAATCAATGGTATAACTCTCTCTTCCATTGAGCGGTGCATTTATAGCGTCACTATTTACTAAGTTCCAAGCATGAGATTTTAACTCAACTTCCATTTCAGTATTCGATTTACATGAAAATAATGTAAAAACCACCATCGAAAATAAAAAATACTTTTTCATATCTACACTGTTTAATAATTAATATAACAAATATAAGAGATTTAAATATTGCATATTTATCAAATCAAAATAAGTTTCATATTTTTGTAGGTATATTATTTAGTTTATAACCTGTTCATCGTCTACAATGATAAATATAATAAATCATATGCGAGAAATTTGTTATATCTCTGACGAAACAGTGGATATACTTAATTCTGTTACACGCCACTGCTTTTTTCCTAAAAAGCACCAACTTATTAAAGAAAATATGTACTGTAAAGTGGCATATTTTATTGAACAAGGTATGACACGCTCGTTTTGGCTCGTCGATGGCCAGGAAATAACAACTTCATTTTCGTGTGCGGGAGGTATTGTATTTAGCATGGACGAATTATATTATAATAAACTAAGTGAAGAGTATGTAGAAACCATTGAAGAAGTTGAAGCGTATGAGATTGACCTCAAGGCATTGTCGGATTTGATGGCTACAAATATAGAATTATGCAATTGGGGCAGAATCATACATCAAAATGAATACAGACGATTGCACCGAAGTCATAAAGAGTTGCTTACACTCTCGGCAAAAGAGAGATATGAAGAGATGAAAATTCAATTTCCACAAGTTTGCGAACGTGCAAATTTAGGATATATCGCCTCTTATCTAGGTATCACGCAACCCACATTAAGTAGAATTAGGGCCAATAAATAATTCGACTTATCGTTAGCTTTTTAATCTATGTCAAATATTTATATCGCTAAACCTCCTATTTTTGTAACGGTATGTTCATTATGATAATAAATAAACAAACATATGACTAAAATAAAAATCACGATTTATAGCTTTGGTGAAGTAAACCCAATTAAAACGTTGGCAAATTGTAATATTTAGAAGATTATAACAATATATTAATAACAAATACATTTTATGACTAAAAACAGAAAAGCATTAGTGGCTTTAGTTGCCTCAATACTGAGTTGCGGTACTATTTATGCCCAAGATACTGAGTTCGATTTAAGTTCACAAAGATCAGAATCGCAAGAGGTTTTAAAAGTTCCCGGAATGGCCATTGATCATAATGGATTGATCATTAACCCCACTCCACAATCTTTAAAACTAAATGAAAGTGGATCATTGAATATTTCAAAAGGCATTTTTCTAAAAGACAAACATAAAGCATTTACGAATGATTTGAACTTTATCAATGCCAATAAAAAAGGTGTGCCTGTATTCATTGACTTTGGTTCTAAAATTGCAACCAAAAATAATGTAAAAAATATTTCAGGTGCCTATTCTTTAAAAATCAACAATAAAGGAATAGAGATTATCGGATATGATAATATTGGTGCATTTTATGGCATACAAACATTAAAACAAATAATTGAAAGCCCAATTGCCTCAAATGGAATGATACCCTATTTAGATATCAATGATTATCCAAATATGAAATATCGTGGAATCGTAGAAGGCTTTTATGGAGAACCATGGTCGCATGAGGTTCGCTTATCATTAATCGATTTTTATGGTAAATTCAAATTAAACAGCTATTTATATGGTCCTAAAGATGATCATTATCATAGCTCTCCGAATTGGCGATTGCCCTATCCTGAAAAAGAAGCTAAAAATATCAAAGAATTGGTAGAAGCTTGTAATCGCAATCGAGTAAATTTTGTTTGGGCCATACATCCTGGAGTCGATATTAAATGGAATGAAGAAGATTATCAAAACTTAATAAACAAATTCGATTTAATGTATGATCTAGGTGTTCGTTCATTTGCTATCTTTTTTGATGATATCGAAGGCGAAGGAACTAATCCAGTAAAACAATCTGAACTTCTGAATAGATTGAATAAAGAGTTTGTTGAAGCTAAAGGTGATATTTCTTCTTTAGTGATGTGTCCTACTGATTATTCTAAATTATGGGCTAATCCTACACCACAAGGTAGTTTGGCCATTTTAGGCAATACGCTAGATCCCTCTATTGATATATTCTGGACGGGAGATGTTGTTTGTAGTGATTTGACTAAAGAAACCATGGACTGGGTGAATTCACGTATCAAGCGTCCTGCCTACTATTGGTGGAATTATCCTGTAACGGATTATGTTCGCCATATCATTATGCAAGGTCCTGTTTATGGATTAAATACAGGATTAACATCTGACGATATTGCGGGTTTTGCAAGCAATCCTATGGAGCACGGTGAAGCATCGAAGTTGGCTCTGTATAGTGTTGCCGACTATACCTGGAATGTAAACAATTACAATCCTATTGATAGCTGGGAAAGAGGATTGGCTGAAATAGCACCTACCACAAAAGAGGCATACAGAACTTTTGCAATTCATTCATGTGATACCGAAACAGGATATCGCCGTTCTGAATCATGGGAAACTGAAACGTTCAAATTTAATAACTATACGGATGAACAGTTTAATAATCTTTTGAATGAATTTGACAAAGTTGAAAAGGCTCCTTCACAAATGGAGAGTGGATGTGACAATACGCTTTTACTAACGGAACTCCGTCCATGGTTAGTGGAGTTTGGTAAATTAGGAAACAGAGGAAAAAAAGCTCTTGAATTAATCAAAATATCACAAACAGCTTCCGATGAAGATTTTTGGAATGCTTATGTCAATAATTTAATGAGTGAGGATGACATTAAAAATTATAATGCTCACAAATCAGGAACAATGAAACTTCAACCATTTTATGAAAATACAATGGATGATTTGGCCTATAATCTATATACCAAACTAACAGGAGAGCTACCATTAGCGTATAAGGGAGTAGGATCATATCCAAACTTAAACACAATCTTATATAAGTTGATGTTGGATAATGATACAACTACTTACTATACATCAAGTAATGCTCAAAAAACAAACGATTGGATTGGCATTGATTTAGGTGCGAAAAGAGATGTTTCGGAAATATCAATTTACCAAGGTCGCAACTCTGTGGATGATGTTGATTATTTTGATAATACAATTTTAGAGTATTCAGCCAATGGCAAAAACTGGACAGCCTTGACTGATTCTTTAGAAAAACAATACATCATTAACTGGACGGGCCAACCTGTTGAAGCTCGCTATGTACGAATTCGTAAATTACCATCAGAAAAGAAAAACTGGGCTGCTATACGAATGTTTAATGTAAATCCGGTTAAAACAGAAAAACTTGGTTTCAAAATAGATGCTAATGATGAGCAACTAGCTTTAAGTGCATTTGACAAACAACCCAGAACATCATTCATCAATAAAGAATCATTTGGTTTCGGTCTTCCGAAAGGTGCCAAAGAGTGCACTATGCTAACGAAACTAATAGGAAAAAATGTAGTTATTAAACAACTTGCTGCTGATGGAAAAACGATTTCTGAAAAAACCTTCAATACATCATTTATACGTTTTGAGATCGCTCCCAATGCAGAAAAAATTATTTTAGATGGTAACATCGAAATATTTGAAGTAATTTTACAATAAACATTATCACTATAATAAATGCCATCAATAAATTAATTGATGGCATTTATTGATTAAAAGCGGTACGATGGAAATAAGCGAGAAAAGTAAAACGATAAAAGGCCAATTATATAATGCCAATGATCCCGATCTTGTTGAAGATAGAGATAGATGCAAAATAAACTGTTATGAGTATAATCATCTGCACCCTAGCAAAAGAAATGAAAAACAGATATTATTGAAGCAACTGTTTAGAAAGTGCACATCAAATATTACTATTGAACCAAATTTCTGGTGCGATTATGGATACAATATAGAGATCGGCGATAATTTTTATGCAAATCATAATCTCATTATATTAGACGGAGCAAAAGTTTCAATTGGGAATAATGTATTTATTGGCCCAAACTGCGCAATCTATACCGCTGGACATCCCACTGATATTAGCTTGCGAAATCAAGGTCTAGAATATGCATATCCTATATCAATAGGAAATAATGTATGGATAGGCGGTGGAGTAACCATATTGCCAGGCATAAATATCGGCGATAATATAACCATAGGAGCCGGGAGTATAGTAACAACCGACATTCCATCGAATAGTATTGCAGTTGGAAATCCTTGCAAAGTGATAAAAAATAACCTCCAATAATCATGATTATTGGAGGTTATTTTTTATCACTATTAAACTCTGAATATTATAAATTAGATTTAATAGCTTCAATAATTTTATTATAACCAATTTCTGTCAAATGTACTTTTCCTGGATTCAATTGAAACACACCGCCATAATCGGGTCCATTATTGTATTTTGGCACTAAATGGAAATGGAGATGCGATATTTTATCAGAAAAAATACCATAATTAATTTTGTCTGGATTGAAAGTCTTATCCATAGCACGTGATACATGTACTACATCTGCCATAAATGCATTTCTATCCTCATCACTTAACTCACTCAGATCAGCAATATGATCATTGAATGCAACAACACAACGACCTTTATATGTTTGCTCTTTGTATAAAAAAACACGTGATACTGACAATTGCGCAATTTCAATCATCATTCGATCCAAGGTTTCATTATCTTGACAAAATATACAGTCTTTATGATCACTCTTCATTATAAATTCTTTTTGTATTATTAAAGTGGCAAAGTTAGTCAAATCTTTTATACAGAAATCCTTTTTTAATTTCTTTTACTTTACAAATTGATAAACATTATCTTTTTCACCAACGATCCATAAAATATCCCCAAGCAAAAAAGGTTCATCTACATCAATAGACATCAACATACCATTGTTGCGTTCAATGCCTGCTATAAAACAATGATAGCTATCACGAATATGAGATTCCTTGATCGTTTTGCCCAAAAAAACACAATTTTCATCAATCAAAAGCTGCCTTAAAATTAACTCTTTATTTTCATAAATATCAATATCAGTTATTTTTTTTTTAGATATAACATCCACAAATTTATTAATTTGATCATCCGTACCAATAATTTGAATCTTATCTAAAGGGAATAATTGTGTTCTACCTCCTGGAATATTAATACGATGATTGCCCCTTAAGATGGATGTAATATGAATACCATAACGCTTTGCCAAATTTAAATCCATTAGACTTTTTCCACCCCATACCGAATCTGCGGGAACAACAATGTCAGTAAGATGCAAATCATATGATAATAACTTACCTGCATAATCAGGTTTTTTATCACCCAAAAACTGATCACGCAAATCTCTTGAACGGAGATTTTGTAGAAATTTACGTTCAAGCAAGATCGAATGTCTCTTCAAACCTCTCGATCCAATCATAACAACAGTTATAATAACAGCAATGCCTATAATCAGTGCAATTGAAGCTTTAAATGTACTTGCTATCACAAAAATGATAAAAGAAACAACAATAAGCACACGAATTACAATCGTTGCAACAAGAGGAGCTCGGTTCGATTTACTAACATTCCACAAGGTGACAAATTCATTAGAATGGTTTTTCTTTATCATTATGGCACGTAGAAATGGAGAAATAAGTATTACAGTAATAGATGCACTCAATAAAGCACCCCAAAAGACATCAATACTATCGCGCAAAAAGGGTGTTATCCACTTATATGAAATAAATATTATAGCAATAGAGAGTATCGAATAAATGATTGTTATTCGAAGCATAGCAAATATTAATTTTTTCCAATCATTTTCGTGATTTAATGTTTGACTACCGCCTTGAGCATATTTTTTTAAGGCCACATCCCATGAAACTGGTAAATGTTTTTCAACAAAGAGCGTGACAGGATCAGCCAATCGAATCATATATGGGGTAAGAAATGTTGTAATAACCGATACAGCAACAACAATGGGATATAAAAATGAACTAGTAACCTTTAATGAAATACCAAGAGATGCTATAATAAATGCGAATTCTCCTATCTGAGTCAAACTAAAACCACATTGCATTGCTGTTTTCAAAGGTTTTCCAGCTAATAATACTCCTAAAGTTCCGAATGTGGATTGTCCTACTAATATGACTAGTGTCAAAACGCCAATGGGTACAATATATTGCCACATCATTAACGGATCTACCATCATACCTACAGATACGAAGAATATGGCTCCAAACAAATTCTTAACAGGTTGAATTAAGTGTTCTATTTTTTCAGCCTCAACTGTTTCGGCTAGAATAGATCCCATAATAAAAGCACCAAAGGCAGCTGAAAAACCCGCTTTAGATGCCAAAACTACCATACCTAAACATAAAGCCAGTGAAACAATCAAAAGAGTTTCTTCACTCATTAATTTACGACATCTTTTCAACAAACCGGGTATCAGATATATACCCACTACAAACCACAATATAAGGAAAAACACTAACTTACCTATACTATATAGCATTTCGCTCCCTTCAAAATTATGGCTTACCGCTAATGTCGATAAGATCACCATCATAACTATAGCAAGAATATCTTCTATTATTAATATACTCAACACCAAACTTGCAAAATGTTTTTTCCGCAAACCCAAATCATCGAAGGCTTTATAGATAATAGTTGTCGATGACATAGCAATCATACCACCGAGAAAAATACAATCCATACGTTTCCACGAAAATGCTACTCCTATGCCAATTCCAACTAACATCATAAAAAAGATGATAGTAAATGCTGCTATTATAGCTGCCCCACCAATTTTGAATAACTTCTTAAAACTGAACTCTAGCCCTAGCGCAAACAAAAGGAATATGACACCAATCTCAGCCCATATTTGAATATTCGCAACGTCCATTACAGTTGGAGTATATGGCATATGAGGACTTGCCAAAAATCCGGCTACGATATATCCTAACACCAATGGTTGTTTGAGCTTTTTAAAAAGTAGAGTCATAATTCCTGCACATACAAGAATTAAAGCCAAATCAGCTATCAAAGTTGGTAAATGTTGCATTTTAATTGATATATATGATAATGATATCCTTTTTATGGATATCATTATCACATGATTATTTATAATTTATTTATTGCCGAATCTAACCAAGTTAATCGTTGTCTAAAAAATGATTCAATGGTATTTAAAGAAGAATCAAAAGTTAGATTTCGATCGGTAGATCCACCATCGGGCCATAAGGCTCTATCATAAACGGATGATGCTTTCAATTTATTTTTGTTAGTTGTAATTATATTAAATACTGTTTGATGGATAGAACTCTTATATTGATTCCATATTGTTTTAACCTCGGCTACGAAATCAGGATCTTGAAATAATCGATCAAACCAAATACTTTCCTTTATGACAAATCCTGTTGGATTCTCAATGCATACATTATGCCAATCAAAATCCCATACGGGTCCCATTTTCAATTTACCATTACGGTCTTTATACATATAAGTACTTTTAGGCCAATTAGGTTCAGTATTCGATGTTAATTCGTAAACAAGCCACCATTTTATGAACGACTCGGTGTCTATATGCTTTCTGTATCCGGTTTCAGGGTCCCGATAGGAACTAGAATAAACAATCGATTCGAGATTATTGATATAGTTTCGTATCCAACTAAATTGAGTATTATTCAATTCGGGATCTTTAATCATAAATGGAAGCCTCTTTGTATAGCTATAAAATTTTTGAGGTTCATCATAGTTCACATCCAATTCTAATAAATACCCTCCTGTTACAGCTGGTTCATAATTATCAGAGGCTCCTAATTCTGCAATATTAACTCTATCGGTTCCTATCTTAATTTGTTCACAAAGTAAATAATTGCCCTGATATTGATTATTCAAATATACATCAATTGATATATTCTTACTACTCCAATCCATATCCAAAGTACGAGAAATTTCAAGTCCCAAAACATTTTTACTTAATGAAGGGTCTATATAGTTTGCTAACAACACCCAATCTTTATGAGCAGGCATACCGGCAATAGCTTGTTTTTTATCAAACTTAATTCGGTAAGGTTTTTTGGGCATTAAATTCCATGTAGAATTACCTCGACCGCGTATTTTCATAATTACATTATCCATTGACGGTACAATGCCCAATCCATCTAATTTGGCAGTTCCATCCAAGTAGATCTCTTTAGACACAATAGGAGCCTCATTGACAGTTTTCAAGTATAAAACAGGAATACCATTATTAGCAGTTACTTTGATAGGAAACTCTCCAATAACACCTTCTTTATTTTCAATAACAACCGACACATTTTTAGCAAAATTAATTATAGGAGGATAATTACTATTATAATATACCGGTTGGTTATCTACCTTAAAATAGATTGACTCACCAATATAGTCGATGGTTGGTGTTAAATTGAAATTGCTTATTGTGAATGGTATAGTAGCAGATACCCCATCATTTGAAATAGTTCCCTCTACATCCCCTTTCAATCCTATGTTATTCGATGCCACGAATTTAAAACTAGTAATTTCTGGACCAATATTTTCTTTTCCTACTTGAGATACAGGTATAATTATCTCTGTTTGGTTATCAAATTTAAATCTAATTGTCGTTTTTCTATTATTGTAAGTATCATTGATATCGCTTACAAACTCTATGATTTCAGACACATTGTCGGCATTAACCCTATTTAGCCAGTTATCAGCAATAATCACATCAAATTTCATATTGGTCGATAATGTTACATCAAAAAGTGTACTCATGGCATTTAAGTCGATCGACTCCTTATTAACAGATGCAAATCCGACTTTGGGAGATTGCGTGACTTTGATTATTTTTTGAGTATCATTATCAAATTGAATTAGAATTTGAGTCTCTCTATTTTCATAAATATCATTTGCTTGATACGCGAATACTAAAGTTTCCACTGTCATTCTTGTTTCGACTTGTGATATCCATTCATCAGCGCATTGTATCGTATATTTCATATTCGTGCCTAACACAACTTCAAATTCACCACTCTCATTGGTTACTGAAACCTCCTCTTTATCAATTTGCGACGATCCATTCTTTGCATCTTGTTTTATTTTAATAACTCTTTCGGTACCATTATCAAAGCTTATGGTAACATCAGTTTCTCGCTGTTCATACAATGAGTGAGGTTCACAAATAAAATAGAGAGTCTCAACATTATATCTGCTTTGGATCTGAGAAATCCATTCATCTTTGAATGTAAGATTATATTTCATATTTGTACCCAATTCGATGGAAAAGCCGCCTCCTTCGTATGGAACAATAAATTCATCTTTATTTATCTCTGATATACCCACTTTGGGATCTTGTGTTATTTTGATATTTCTTTCTGTGTTATTGTCAAAGCGAATAATAATATCGGTTTCACGAGTTTCATAAGTTTCATTTGGATCACAATTAAAATTAAGGGTTTCAATCGACATTTTGGTTTGAACATTTCTCACCCACTCGTCCTTAATATGTAGTGTATACTTCATATTCGATCCCAATGTAACATCAAAGTCTCCTCCATTAGCAGGAATTACAAAAACATCTTTGTCGACTTCAGATACGCCTATCTTAGCCGCCTGATTTATCTTGATAATACGCTGTGTACCATTGTCAAATTTAATGGTTATGACAGCTTCTCGGTCCTCATAACTTTCGTTCACACCACAATTAAAATAGATCGTTTCAGTTGTAAATTTTGTTTGAATTCTTTCTATCCAAGGTGTACTGATTTCTAAAGAATACTCCATGTTTGTACCTAATTGTACTTCAAAACAACCACCTTCGTTTGAAACATTAAAAACATCTTTATCAATCTCGGTTATACCAATTTTAGGTTTTTGTTCCACCAAAATAGTTTTTTCACTTCCATTATCAAATTTAAATGTAATCTCAGTCGACCGATCCAAATAGGTATTATTAACATTACAATTAAAGTAAAGTGTTTCTCGCTCAACTCTTGTTTCTATTTGCTCAATCCAAGGCTCATTGATATCAATACTATATTGCATATTTGTGCCTAATTCAACTTGAAAACGTCCACCTTCAGCAGGAATTACAAAATGATTTTCATCAACCTCACTAATAGCTTTCTTTTCTTCTTGAGTGACATTTATTCTTCGAGACACATTTCCATCAACGGTTGAGATAACTATTTCGGTATTTCGTGAATCGTATTTATTATTTGTACGACAGGTGAGTTTTAAAATATCTGAGATATTATCATTTGTGTTATATTCTAACCAATCGGCATCGGCTGGAATCAATACTTGTAGGGATGAGTTGGTTTCGATTGAGATTTCAATTGAACCTCCATCAGCGGCAATCGAATAGTCCAATTGATTTATAATTAAAAAAGAATCTTCTTGTGTTTTACAGGCAGTCAGTAATAATATAAGACAAAAAAAGGAATAAATAAATTTTCGCATATCAAAAATAAGGTAAAGTTCTCCATTTATATTAACAGCAGCTGAAGAGGAACTTATAATCTTCAGCTGCATAATTGATTAGTCGTGTATGTTTATTTTCTAAAAGGAGGGCGTACTATTTTGGCCTTTAGTTTACGACCTCGTACGTCTATCCATATTTCAGAATCGAGTTTTGCATATTCTGATAATAGATATCCCATTCCAATACCTATTTTGCGAAAGGGCGACATTGTTCCCGATGTTACAAAACCGATTTCTTTACCATCGGCATCGACTATACGATATTCACCGCGCGGTATTCCTCGATCTATCATCTCGAAACCTACTAGTTTGCGTGTCGTACCATTTTTCTTCTGTTTTTCTAATAGTTCTCTATCAATAAAATTTTTGCCATCTACAAATTTAGTTATCCAGCCTAATCCAGCTTCAATAGGCGATGTCTCATCATTCAATTCGTTGCCATATAAGCAAAATCCAGCTTCTAAACGTAACGTATCTCTAGCCCCTAAACCAATAGGTTTAATTCCAAATTCTTGACCGGCTTGAAAGATTGCATTCCATATTTTATCAGCATCTTTGGGATAAAAATATAATTCAAATCCACCTGCCCCTGTATATCCAGTATTAGATATAATGACATCATTAATGCCTGCCATATCCCCTACTTTAAATGTGTAATAAGGAATTTCAGATAGATCAATAGAGGTTAGCTTTTGCAATGTAGCCTGTGCTTTAGGACCTTGTATAGCCAGTTGTGCTATATTATCAGACGAGTTTTCTAAGATAGCTCCCATCTGATTATTAATACTACACCAATCCCAATCTTTATCTATGTTAGCAGCATTGACCACTAACATATATTTATCATCCGAATATTGATATACCAATAAATCATCAACGATTCCGCCTTTACCATTCGGGAAACAAGTATACTGAACCTTTCCGGGAGATAAAGCTGCAACATTATTAGATGTGATGTGTTGCAAAAACTCTAAAGCCAATGGTCCTTTCACCCAAAACTCTCCCATATGGGACACATCAAAAACTCCTACGCCATGGCATACGGTAAGATGTTCGTCAATGATACCTGTTGAATACTCGATAGGCATATTATATCCTGCAAATTCGTGCATTTTACCTCCAAGGGCCATATGCTTCTCAATAAAAGGTGTGTGTTTCATAATATTAAATAGTAAGGTTAATTATATAGTTTAAGATTTTTGAGCGACTAATTCGGCTATGGTAACAATAACATTCATTGCCTTTTCCATATTTTGTATTGGAATAAATTCATATCGACCATGAAAATTGATTCCTCCTGCAAAGATATTAGGACAAGGCAATCCTTTGAATGATAGCTGTGCACCATCCGTTCCACCACGAATAGGTTTTACATTAGGTGTAACTCCCACCATTTCCATTGCTTCAAATGCGATATCAATAATATGCATTACCGGTTCTATTTTCTCACGCATATTGTAGTATTGATCTTTCATTTCGAGTATAGCAGTGCCTTCTCCATACTCATGGTTGATGGCAGCAACCCATCCTATCATCTTATTTTTACGATCTTCAAACAATGCTCTGTCATGATCGCGTATGATATAGGAGACGGTAGATTCTTCGACGGTACCATGAACTCCGATTAAATGGTAGAAACCCTCATATGCAGTAGTATGTTCGGGTGCTTCATTTTCAGGAACCAAAGAGATAAATTGATTTGCGATACGAATTGAATTTATCATTTTATTTTTAGCATATCCCGGATGTACATTACGACCTTTGAAAATGATTTTAGCACCAGCTGCATTAAAGTTTTCGAACTCTAACTCACCCAGTTCTCCACCATCCATAGTATATGCCCATTTACAACCAAATTTTTCGACATCAAATTTATGAGCTCCCAATCCTATCTCTTCATCCGGATTAAATCCAATACGAATTTTACCGTGCTTAATTTGAGGATTGTTTTTTAAGAATTCAATTGCAGTCATGATTTCGGCAATACCCGCTTTGTCGTCAGCTCCAAGCAATGTTGTTCCATCCGTTACAATCAAATCTTCGTTAAGATGATTTAATAACTCAGGAAACTGCTTAGGACTCAAAACAATATTATTTTCAACGTTTAAAGTAATGTCAGAACCATCATAATTGGCTACGATTCTTGGTTTTACATCTTTTCCTGTCATATCAGGACTAGTATCCATATGAGCTATAAACCCAATGGTAGGTACTTCTTTATCGATGTTTGCAGGTAAGGTAGCAAATAGATAACCATTGTCATCCAACGTAATATCTTCAAGTCCTAAAGCTTGCAATTCATCTTTTAGATATTTGGCAAAAACCATTTGTCCTGGTGTACTAGGAGTAACTTGAGTCGACTCTGACGACTCTGTATCAAAAGTTACATATTTTAAAAAACGACTTACTAATGTCATGATGGTATTATATTTTATATTTACATTAAATCAATTGCCGTAAAGTTATAAAAAACTATATTTATATTGTCAATTATTAAAATATTTATTATTGATCATCAAATCGTACTTTATATAAAAACAACTGCCTAAATATTGAATGTATTTCACACGAAGAAATCTACATTCAATATTTAGGCAGTCAACCATGCCATGATTATTATTTCAAGGCATTCAATGCTTTATCATAATCGGGTTCGTGTGTAATTTCAGGAACAAGTTCTGTATAAACAATTTTTCCATCCTTATCAATTACTACAACTGCACGAGCCAATAATCCAGCTAATGGCCCTTCCATTATCTTAATACCATAATTTTTATCAAAATCGGAATCTCTAAAATCCGATAATGCAATAACATTATTTATCCCTTCCACACTACAAAACCGGCCACTTGCAAAAGGCAAATCTTTAGAAATAGCCAAAACCACTGTATCTTTAAGTTTAGATGCCATCTCATTAAATTTTCTGACCGATGTAGCACAAACTGCAGTATCTAAACTTGGAAAGATATTGAGTATTACGTTTTTTCCTTTTAATTCATTCAATGAGAGAGTTGACAAATCAGATTTCACCAATTCGAAATTTGGAGCAATCGCATTAACTTTTACGAAATCACCATTCAATTTAACCGGATGTCCTTTGAAGTTAGTTGTAACCATAACACAATAATTTTATAATTAATATAGTATTAGAACAACGATTCGATAAAATAGGTTTAGCATTTTAACCAAATCTATGATGAATAAGAATGAATGTTTCTATTTTTATATCTAAACTCTTTTTCGTTTTATTTGTTAATCTATTTAAATTTAATAATTAAATACAAAGACAATGAAAACAATGTTTGATGAAATCCAACAAGCCGTTAAAAATTGGTGGTTATCTTTAATACTAGGTATTATTTTTGTGGGTGTAGGAATAGGTTTACTATTTACTCCGGCTCAGAGTTATGTAGTATTAAGTATACTCTTTAGTGTTGCCGTTTTAATAAGTGGTATTTTCGAAATTGCTTTTGCCATAAGCAATAAACATATATCCAGTTGGGGATGGTATCTGGCCGGAGGTATTATCGATATCATAATAGGTATCTATCTCATCGTATTTCCTGCCATTAGTATGGAGGTAATTCCATTCCTTATTGCGTTTTGGTTAATGTTTAGAGGTTTCTCATCAATTGGTTATTCCATGGATTTGAAAAGATATGGAACGAGCGAATGGGGATGGTATTTAGCTTTCGGTATTTTTGCTATTTTCTGTTCGATTATTATATTATGGCATCCTGTTGTAGGAGCTTTATATGCTATCTATATGATTTCTTTTGCCTTTATTGTATTTGGAAGTTTCCGTATTATGCTTGCTTTCGAATTGAAGAACTTGCACAAACGAGGCAATCAAAAAAATTAAATACAAAAACGGGGATAACCTTTAAAAGTTATCCCCGTTTTTGTATATTTCAATCTATTAATCGTCAATCTTGAGGGTTATTACTTCTCGAGCACTCTCTTTACTATTGTTTGATGATAAATAAAAAGCAAATATAACGTCATCATCAACATCTAGAAGCGAAGAAATCACTTTTACTTCAGTATGTTTAATTCCATCCGAAAATCTCAATCTATCTTTCAGTAAATCTGTCAGATTCCCTTCCATCGAAATGACAGAATCATCAAATTTAAGATGCTTATCAATCGATTCTTTATCAGACATCATAGTAAATGTTTGTAAATCCTCACCATTACCACTTAGAAGCAATGTTAATTCTAATTGATCGCCTTCGTTTAATTCGATACTATTGTACTTTATTATAGAATATACGTCTTTAATTTCACCATTAATCGAAATCGAAGAAATCGTTATTAATGGAACTTCGCCCGTTGATGTACATGCACTTAAAAAGAACAAGCAACCAACTAGATAAAAGATATTTCTCATTAAAAATGTGTTTTAAACGTTACAAATGTAGTATTAATATCAAAATAATCAAAAAACATCATACTTTTGTGTTCTAAAATTAAGAATTTATGATCTCCAATAATATAAATCTAAAAGCTATCCTATTTGATATGGATGGCGTTCTTTTCAACTCAATGCCCTATCATGCAGAGGCTTGGCATAAAACAATGAAGAAGTACGGATTCGATCTTAGCCGCGAAGAGGCCTATATGCATGAAGGAAGAACAGGATCGGGAACCATCAATTTAATATGCCAACGTCAATATGGCAGAGAAGCAACACCACAAGAGATTGAAAATATCTATAAAGATAAAAGCACCGAGTTTAATACCTATCCCAATCCATTGCCCATAGAAGGAGCATGGGAGTTGATACAGAAAATAAAAAAAATGGGATTAACCATCATGGTTGTCACCGGATCAGGACAATTATCTTTAATTGATCGATTGGAACATCATTTTCCTGGGGCTTTTCGCAAAAACCTAATGGTAACGGCATTTGATGTAAAATTTGGGAAACCTCACCCCGAACCCTATTTAATGGCATTAGAGAAAGGAGGATTTAAAAAAGATGAAGTTATCGTTGTTGAAAATGCACCCCTAGGTGTAGAGTCTGCAAAAGCGGCCGGTTTATATACGGTAGCAGTAAATACGGGTCCACTTGCCAATGATGTTTTATTGGAAGCCGGAGCCGATACTCTTTTTTCATCAATGCAAGAATTTTGTGACTCGTGGGAAACATTTAAAGAAGAACAGTTATAAAAAATCAGTAAAACTATAATGCGAGTAGTATAGAAAACTGTTATATTCTATATGATAAATATCAACAAACTAGACCATAAATTATTAATATTTCGTCCATAGTTTGTTGATATTTACACAATACTAAATAATTCATTTTAACACTATCTTATTAATCGGTATATTACAATAAAAGATCAATAAGCCTCAATAGGCATTATTGATCTTTTATAATATGTACACCCATGGGGAGTCGAACCCCAATCGATGGAACCGGAATCCATTATTTTATCCATTAAACTATGGGTGCATCGAAGTGTGCGCAAAATTATAGAAAAACTATCTATATTCCTAATCTTTATATTCTTTTTGATAGCCGAGAAGTTATCAGAAGTTATATTTTATATTATTTTGCACGCATATAGCTACTTTTATTTATCATTTTGATGTTAATTTATACGTTTTTCGATACATTTATAAATATAATAAATATCTTTGCCGACAATAAATAAATAATACACCTATGAGCTATCTAATAAAACCTGAAAATTACAAACCTATATTAGACTTAAAACAAACAGAACTAGGAATTAAACAGATTAAAGAGTTTTTTCAGATGAATTTATCGTCAGAACTACGCTTGCGTCGTGTTACCGCTCCTCTATTTGTACTAAAGGGTATGGGTATTAATGATGATTTAAATGGAACTGAAAGAGCTGTTAGTTTTCCAATCAAAGACTTAGGAGATGCTAAAGCAGAAGTTGTTCATTCGTTAGCAAAATGGAAAAGATTGACACTTGCCGATTATAATATCGACGAGGGATATGGCATATATACAGACATGAATGCGATTCGTGCCGATGAAGAACTAGGAAATTTGCATTCATTGTATGTAGATCAATGGGACTGGGAACGTGTAATGACTCAAGAAGAAAGAAATGTGGAGTTTCTGAAAGAAATTGTAAATCGTATCTATGCAGCTATGGTGCGTACCGAATATATGGTTTACGAAATGTTTCCACAAATTAAACCATGGCTACCACAAAAAATACATTTCATTCATTCGGAAGAATTAAGACAACTTTATCCCGATTTAGATGCGAAAAATCGCGAATATGAAATCACCAAAAAGTATAAATCGGTTTTCATTATTGGTATCGGTGGAAAACTAGGAGATGGAAAAAAACATGATGGACGTGCTCCCGACTATGATGACTATACAACACTTGGTTTAAATGATTTACCGGGCTTAAATGGTGATTTACTTGTTTGGGATGATGTATTGCAAAGACCATTAGAATTGTCGTCAATGGGTATTAGAGTAGATAAAAATGCATTATTAAAACAATTAAAAGAGGAAGGCGAAGAAGAGCGCTTAAATCTATATTTTCATAAACGATTGATGGATGATACATTGCCTCTGTCAATTGGCGGTGGAATTGGCCAATCAAGATTATGTATGTTCTACCTTCGTAAAGCGCACATCGGTGAAATTCAAGCAAGTATATGGCCCGAAGAGATGCGAAAAGAGTGTAAAGAAAACAATATTCATCTCATTTAATGGAAGTACAAATAGAGGATAGTTGGAAAAAGCATCTTCATCATGAATTTGAAAAAGATTATTTTAAACTTCTTACTGAATTTATAAGAAGTGAATATTCTCAACATCAAATTTTCCCTCCGGGAAAACTTATTTTCAACGCTTTCAACCTATGTCCTTTTGATGACGTAAAGGTAGTCATCATAGGTCAAGATCCTTATCACAATTATGATCAGGCACATGGACTATGTTTTTCTGTCAATGATAATATTCAATTTCCTCCATCGCTTAAAAACATCTTTAACGAAATAAAAAGTGATATTGGTAAAGAGATACCAACTACGGGCAATCTCACACATTGGGCAAAGCAGGGTGTGCTATTATTAAATGCAACATTAACAGTAAGAGCTCATCAAGCAGGGTCGCATCAACGCAAGGGTTGGGAAAAATTTACCGATGAGGTCATTAGAGTATTGTCAACCCAAAAAGAGAATCTTGTATTTATTTTGTGGGGCAATTATGCACAACGTAAAGGTGCATTTATAAATAGAGACAAACATCTCGTGCTAAGTTCTGCTCACCCTTCGCCTTTATCGGCTTACAATGGTTTTTTTGGTAATAAGCATTTTAGTAAAACAAATGATTATCTAAAAAAACATGGTAGAGAGATTATAAATTGGTAAATATATACTCTATATAATAAAAATGACTCGA
>DKPN01000079.1:0-46849 GCA_002471195.1 Bacteroides sp. UBA7333 | reverse complement strand
TCGAGTCATTTTTATTATATAGATATCTTGGGTTTTTAGAAGTTACCTTTATCAGCATTGTCCCACCATACATGAGTGCCGCCTTTATCGCCCGAAATACCATGCTTACTAGTATTTTCTTGGTTCAAAATTGTAATACCACCCGCTATACCTTGAGCATTTGTATTATAAGGTTGATTACCATAAATAACTCTTCGTACACCTTCCTTTTTAAATACACCCCCATTACTTTCGTCTACAGAGGCAGGGAAGAATTTAGGATACCCAGTACGACGTTGTTCAGCCCAAGCCTCTGTTGATAATGGAAACAAAGCTATGTACTTTTGAGTAATGATACGTTGTAATTGTTCCTCTTTAGTTGCTCCGTCATTCCACTTCACACTCAATGTGTTGACAGCTGGTGTATTTAATTCGGGATTAACGGGGTCTTCAAAGTCTACTTGAGTAGTTGTTCCATTAATATAATTGTCAATGGCATCTTTATCATAATTTTCTACTCCCGCATACGGACCTCTATAAGAAAGTTCGTTTTGCATAGAATTGCGTATACCTTTTTCATACAATGACTCTACACTTTCACTTCCTATGTCCCATCTTAATTTAGCCTCAGCCAATAAGAAATAAGACTCAGCTGCTTTCATTATTGGCAATGGCATTGCATATGAAGACCCAGCATTTCCTTGAATCCATCCTGAAAATCTTTCCCATTGATTTGATTTTGGAGGCAAACCACTTGCAAAACGAATACCTAAATATTGACTATTTTTAGCAATAGTGGCAGTAGCACCTTCTATCTCACCGGTATTCATGGTCATATACAACGGTTGACGTGGATCTTTTGTTCCGCTCATCAAAGTCACCAAGTTGGCATTAAAACCACAATCACCCCAAGCAAACATCAACCACATTTCATTTTCCAAACCTTTACGAATCAAAATATCTTTTCCTGTTACAGCCAAGGTATTTGTTGCCGCATTGGTTGCTATCTCTTTCAAATTCATCCCGGCAGCAGTAGCTTCTGCTTCGCGTTTTGAAAGACGCAAAGCCATACGCAATTTTAAGGTATTAGCAATTTTAATCCAAAGTTGATGATCACCATCACACCAGCTATCAAATGATTTTAGTTTTTCTAATTCACCGGGACCCATATTATTTATATCATAGATCGCTTTATCCAAATCATTCAACATTGATTGATACAAAGATTGTTGACTATCAAAATAGTAGAAAGAAGGAGCATCAGATTCGAGAACTGAAGTATAAGGTATTGGACCATAGGCATCGGTTGTCATTAGGGTTCCATAGGCTTGCACAATACGCATAGCTCCAGCCAATCCATATTCACCACTTGCATCACATTGCTTAATAATACGTCGGGTATTATTAAATATATGTAGATAATAATTTTCGTACATACCACCACTGTGACCGCGATTCTCGCCCATATCACCATTGGTAAAGTTACCATTTGGAGTCATAAAATAACCACCATACAAGTCGATAGTCAGATTGGTCCAAAATTGAAACATATTTTGTTGAGGTGGATAACAGTAATACATGGGTTCAGCACATTGTGCTGCAAAAGGTAAATCGCCTGGATTAACCTGTACATTACTCGTATTTAAACTTTCAAAATCTCCAGTACAAGAGGTATTAATACCTGTACCGATAACGAGAGATGAAATTAACAGTGTATATTTTAATATATTCTTTTTCATAATTATCCTATTTTAAAAATTAAGTTTTAGGTTTAAGCCGAAACTACGTGATGTTGGTAATGCAAACATATCAATACCTTGTACACCATTACCTGTACCTGCCGATACGTCTGGGTCCATAGGGGCGTCTTTATAGAAGAAGAATAGATTTCTACCAACAAGAGCAACAGTCAAGTTATTATTTGTTCCAATTAAATTGCGGAATGTATAACCGATAGACATTTCGCGCAAACGTACATTTGTTGCATTATATACATAATTTTCAGTCCAATAGGGGCTATTAAAGTTATTATTACCAATGGTTTTATACCAGTTTTCTGGAGAAAAGCTAACACCATCAACTACAACCGAGCCATGATCGCGTGCTTTCCCTGAACGTTCAGATACACCCCAACCATCGAGAGCCGCTTCAGTCATTGAAATAACTTTACCTCCAAATTTTGCATCTATCAAAAATGATAATGTAAAATCTTTGTAACGGAATGAGTTGCTCCAACCCATATTAACTTTCGCGTTCATGTTTCCGATAAATTTCATTTCTTCATTTGATTCTCCACCTAATATAGGCTGTCCTTCAGCATTCGTTTTAGGTTGTCCATTTTCGTCACGCAATAGTTCGCGTACATACAAATCACCATATTCACCACCCTCTTTAAGAATGATTTTTGCACCACCGAAATTTGACAAAGTCAAACCATTTGGAAGATCATCAACTAACTTCTTAACTTTATTCTTATTATAGGAGAAATTAAGATTGGTATTCCAACTAAAGTTTTGATTAAATTCTTCAATCCAACCTACGTTAAATTCGAAACCTTCATTTTGCACGTTGCCGGCATTTACATATCTATTACGCAAACCTGATTCATAAGGAGCTTCGATAGAGAAGAATTGATTTTTACTATTGGTTTTATAATAAGTAAAGTTGAACGATAATCTATTTTGGAAGAACATACCATCAAAACCAGCTTCTAATGAATGTGTTTTTTCAGGTTTTAATGTTCTAAATGGAGCATTTTCGGGAGGCGCTATCGTACCATTAGCACCAAGGGTATACAATAAATTACTCATAAATACAGGAACATCATTACCTACAATGGCATAACTCAAACGGAATTTGAATAAATCAATGTTCTTACCCATATTAACAAATTTATTAAGTAGCAAACTACCACCCACCGATGGATAGAAAAATGAACAACTTTCGGTAAAAGCTAACGCTGATGACCAGTCATTACGAACAGATACATCCAAGAAAGCTCCTTCTTTATATCCCAATTGAGCAGTTGCAAAAACAGCATTCAAACGTTTTTGTGTAACCCAGTTTTCGCCAGGTTTGTAAGTTGACATATTACCGTAATAGTTGTTTGGAGTAAAGATGTTAGGATAAAAAACATTACCTGCTCCTGGTTCAGTAAACTGTGAACCCTCTGCCCATAAAATAACACTTGAAGTTTTGTTTTTTGTAAAACTTGCACCCGCAGCTGCTGTAACAGTAAAGTCGTGGAATGTTTGATTGTAGTTCAAGATAGCATCTCCATACAATTGATCACTAAAGAAACGATCATCTTTCATACGACCCATTGGATATAAGTTGCCGACACTTGAAGCATATGCATTATGCACAAAATGATCATTACCACTTTCGTACTTAATACGACCTTGAATACTTAAAAAAGACGTCAGATCCCATTTAGCGCTAAGACCAAAATCATAACGATTTCTATTAGTGATAGGCGTTTGACGATTCAACATCCAGTATGGGTTGCCAAATTGCTGTTGGCTAACATTTGTAAAGTTTTGCACATTACAACCTCTTGCAGCATCGTATACTTCATAAGTATTTTTATAATAATCCCAATCTTCTCCACGAGGAAATAAATACACACCTGTCAATGGATTCCACAAATAACCAGAAGCTGCTTGATTTTTGATATGTTGATAAGTCCATTTTGCAGTAAAATCAATTTGGATTTGATCAAATAACTTGAATCCAACCTTAGAATTGAAGTTATGGCTCTTATAGTCATTTTCGGGAACGATACCACCTGAATAAACATTTGCATATGAAAAATAGGCTTGCAATTTATCAGTACCCCCATTGATAGCAATTGAGTTATTAGTGGTAAAACCTGTACGATAGAATTTTTCAGCATAATTAGGAGCAGCAGAAGATAACTTCTGTCCCCAACTTAATGTACCATTATCGCTTACTCCATATGAATTTTGGAATTTAGGCAATACCATTGGGTTTTCTATGGTTGTATTACTTGATACATTTACAGAGATCTTTCCTGCATTTGCCGATTTAGTTGTAATCATAATGGCACCATTGGCAGCCACAGCACCATATAACGCTGCAGCAGATGCACCTTTCAAAAGAGTAATCGAAGCAATATCATCAGGATTAATCATAGATAATGCATCACCACCATCTCGTTGTCCCCCATAATTGCTATCAACTTGCGAGCCGGTAATATCCATCATCATTGGAACACCATCAACTACAACTAAAGGACGATTACTTCCGCTAATTGATTTATTACCGCGAAACATGATTTTTGATGATCCTCCGGCACCTGTTGCATTTGGAGTAATGCTCAAACCGGCACTTTTACCTTGCAAAGAATTTATCATGTTAACGCTCTTAATATCATTAACATCTTTTCCACCTACGGTTTGTGCTGAATATGCCAATGTTTCAGAATGACGTTTAATACCCATTGCAGTTACAACAACCTCTTTCAACATCTCAGAATCTTCAACCAAAATAACATTTAATGGCGTACCGTTGAATACTATATCTTGAGTAGCATATCCTACATAAGATATTTGTATAGTAGAATTTAAGGGAACGTTTGTTATTGAAAAATTACCATCCATATCGGTTATTGCTCCGTTCGATGTCCCCTTGACGACAACTGATGCACCTATTACAGGTTCGCCGGAAGCATCTTTGACTATCCCTGTGCATGTCTTTGTTTCTTGGTTCACACTTAAAACATCATTCGAACCATTCGGATTACCGAAAGCTGTTCCTACAGATGTTGTCAATAAAAGAAGCGCAATGCTCAATAATCTTACTCTTTTAAACATAGTAGTGATTTTTAATTAATTAATACGGTGTCCCTCTTTTGTTTATAGTATAAAAGAGAAACACCATTTTGAATATTATTTTTTGTTATTATTATTACACAGTTATATTTACATTAATAAACAAAAAATAAAACTTATTGTTCAAAATATTATAAAGTAGATTCGTTCCATAAAATATTTAAAAAACATACACTTATAAACAGCAATATATCAATAAAATAGATATGTGAATTACATTAAACCATTCATCTATTCCAATTGTATGAGAGACAAATAAAAAAAGGCATTGGATTAATTAATCCAATGCCTTTTTTGTTCAAAAACAAGATGTTCGTTCTATTTTTTATAATTCTCTAAACCTGTTTGTAAGAAATTTATATAATTTGAAACATTTTCATCAAAACCATATGGTTTATTCAAAGGAATGCCAGCGTTATCGACTAAAACATAAAACGGTTGTGCGTTTGCACCAAATTTAACTCGTTGCAAATAGCTCCATTTATCACCAACTGTACGCAATGTACGTTCTGAACCATTTTCAATAACCTTAACCGGCTCTGTCAGTGGTGTTTTATTATCTACATACAAAGTAATCAATACATAGTCATTATTTATAATATCACTTACTTTAGAATTGGTCCATACAGATAATTCCATTTTACGACAATTCACACAACCATATCCTGTAAAATCAAGCATAACTGGTTTATTATGTTGGCGAGCATACTCCATACCCAAATCGTAGTCATCGAACTTAGCATGTACCTCATTATTATAAAGATTGAAATCTTGTGTTTGCAAAGGTGGAGCAAAAGCACTAACAGCTTTAAGTGGTGCTCCCCATAAACCAGGAACCATATATACTGCAAAAGATAAGGATGCTAATGCCATAAAAAAGCGTGGTACACTGACCTTTGTATCATCGTCATCATGAAGAAATTTGATTTTTCCTAATAAATAAAAGCCTAAAAGCATAAACAATACAATCCACAATGCCAAGAATGTTTCACGATCAAGAATACGCCATCCATATGCTAAATCGGCAACCGAAAGGAACTTTAATGCAAATGCCAATTCTAAAAAACCAAGTGTAACTTTAATTACATTCATCCAACCACCCGATTTAGGCATAGATTTTAACCATGATGGGAAAAGTGCGAATAATGTAAAGGGTAAAGCAAGAGCAATAGCAAAGCCTAACATGCCAATCGCAGGAGCTACCATATTGCCCGAAGTAGAGACTTGCACCAAAAGAAAGCCGATGATAGGACCCGTACATGAGAAAGATACCAATGATAGTGTAAATGCCATTAAGAAAATGCTCAGTAAACCTGTTGTCGATTCAGCTTTATTGTCTACCGATGATGTCCATTTTGATGGAAGACGGATTTCAAATGCACCAAAAAAAGATGCAGCAAAAACAACTAACATTAAGAAAAATAATATATTAAATACAGCGTTAGTAGATAATGCATTTAATGCACTAGCACCAAAAACGGCTGTAATTACAATACCTAAAGTTACATAAATAACAACAATTGAAGCACCATAAGTCCATGCATCACGAATTCCCTTTTTCTTATCTTTTGAACGCTTCAAAAAGAAACTCACTGTCATTGGAATTATTGGCCACACACATGGCGTAAGCAATGCTAACAATCCACCTAAAAAGCCTGTAACAAATATATATATCCATGACATATCTTGAACTGCTTCTTCATTTCCAAATGAATGAAGTTCATCAATTACAGGACGCCACATATCATCGGGAGCAGTCATTCCTGCGATTGGCTGATCAAGTGTTTCAAGAATTATATTATCTGTTTCAACTTCATTCGACTTTGTTAAATTTGTTTCTCCCACAAATTTAAATGGTACTTGTGTTGGAGGCAAACAGTTTTCATCATTACATGCACCATATTCAAAGAAACCATCAATCTCATATGATGCACTAGTTAGTTTTAATTTTTGAATAAATTTTGCTTGATTTGAAAAATAGCGTACATTCATCTCAAACAACTTATCGAATGATTTTATTTCTTTTCCTTCTGTTTTCAATTTGCCATCTATTTCTGCTCCTACTAGTTTATCTATATTAAAGGTAGCAGAGATAGGTCCACCAGACCCTAAATCTGTAGAATACAAATGCCAACCTTCATCAATTGTTGCAGAAAAAATGATTTCGGCTTCTGAATCTGACAACTTATTAAATTCAGTTGTTATTTTAACTGGTTCTTGTATTTGTGCAAATACATTTAATGCCAAAATAAGCATCAATAAAATAGAGGATAACTTCTTCATATTATAGATTTTAATATTCATAGTCAACACACGAACGATTTTCTTTGTAATCAGCAATGATGGAAGCTGCTGCTATATGATCGGGATGAGCAGCATATAGTTTAACATCATCTAAAGAATCAAATTCACTATATAATGCTAAATCCCAAGCCTCGTTAGAATTAATATTTATACCTACTTCAATTTTACGAATAATTGAAATTGTTTTAGGAAGCGATTCAATCGCATCTTTAAATTGTTGCATTACTCCGATTTTCTCTTGAAGATTACCAGTTTCTTTAAGTTTAAAAAGAACAATATGTTTTACCATTTCTTTTATGTTTATAATTTAATCTTTATTGTTTTATATTATTTGTATAACAGTACAAAAATAGCTTTTTTGCAGTATATATTCGAGTTTATCTATTTATAAAAATATATAAATTACAAATAACCTTTCCTTACCTTATATTTATTGATACAAGTCCAAACTCTCGGTTAAGAGTTGCTATAAATACTGATCCCGAAAGTGTAAAACAAGACCATAAGGAACAGTTAGAAGCAAAGGATATCATTATCAATAAGACAGAAGAGCTACTTGAGAAAAAAATACCCGTATTGCTCAGTTAGAAAAGCAAGTCGCTTACTTGAAACGCCAATTATACGGTGGCAAAGCAGAACGATACATCAACTCCGATCCATTAGATGAAGAAAACCCACTATATACGGAAGTGTTGATGAAGGAGCCTACAAAGTTTTACGTACTTCGCACCTATAGGCATAAAGCCATCCGCAAATCAGACCGTACAATAGTCACAGCCGATTGTCCTGTTAAACCGATAGCAAAGAGCTATGCTTCCGCATCCTTACTTGCAGACCTAATGATCGATTAATACGTTGACCACATCCCATTCTATAGACAGCAGAAACAGTTTGAACGGCAGGCATGAAAATACCGCTCGAACGCTTCCTTGATAATCGGTAATAAAATAACGTGCCATGATGGTATCCCGTTGCTAGTTGTTCGCTATTGATATATTAGAGAAGAATCTATTTTACCATAACACAACATTTCTGATTCCGCATCTATTGGAGATAGATCACTAAAATCTCATATTACAGATTCGCCGGTTCGACGAGGATTTTTATATTCAAATTCCTGCTTTGATATAATATCTCCAGCTCATAAGATAGACGTTGATTTATACAAAGAAGTTTGAGCATTTATTGACGCAACCCACATAATATACTACATATTTTAATTAACACAATCCAAATGTCTTTGTATTTATCACATTTTGAAAAAATCATTTGGAAACACAAATTTTATATTGTATATTTACAGAGTGGATCATGAATTAGATTCCATTGAATAAATGAGTGAAGAAGGCATACTTTTTCACTCATTTATTTTATCACTAAACATCCTAAAAAGCCTCATTTTCCCTTA
The DNA here is from genome assembly GCA_002471195.1 of Bacteroides sp. UBA7333. Lineage (GTDB taxonomy): Bacteria > Bacteroidota > Bacteroidia > Bacteroidales > Bacteroidaceae > Bacteroides. Next base: position 38,305 of record DKPN01000079.1, on the reverse strand, counting down.
AAAACTCTATGAAATATTTCGATATCTCTTAGAGATATTGGTCATATCTCTAAGAGTTACGAAATTATCTCAATGAGTTACCTAATTAACTCACTGAGACAATTAAAAAGATGATTCAATCCATTTAATATTGTAAATATTAGTTTTCTTATGTTATACTTTATTAATTATTCGGCTTTTAGCTCTTGACAAGATTTTGCCACTATTCAGCCCCTCTAAATATTTATACTATCATCGGTTCTGAATAATTCTCTTCATTCTTAACTTCCCCTTTCAATACTAACACGGCTTGTTTAAGACTACATGTTTATAAATTTGACTATCAACTCATTAGACATAATAAACTTTAGGATATGTAAAAGATTATACACATCCTAGTTGCTGAAATAGAGGAACAAATAATAGATATAGATAACACAATACGTGTATTATCGTGATAATGTGATAAAAGAAAAGGATCTGAAGATTGGAGCAAATGAAATACCCCTACTATGAAGATAGGGGTAAAAAGATATGCTTTTGAAGGGCTGAATAGTAACGATACAAGTATCCCCCATACTGTTTACATAAATCATTAAAAAAATTATGTGATTTTGTGCCTCTATTTATCAATAAAACATTTTCGCAAATATCAATAACTTATGATTACAATTGATCTTTTATTCAAGAAAAACATTAGCTATGCGTAAACATATTAATTTATCAAGTGTTGTATAGAGTGTTTTTAATAAACATCTTAATTAACATTTATTTTTTTGAATTATGGCAGGAAATGAAAAAACTTTCGGTGAAATTTGGAAAGATGGACAAATTGTAGAAGATGCTCCAAAATGGGCAGCTTATCGTAAAATTCAAGTTAAAGAATTCCCATCTCCATTTCGTGGAACTGTAGACCCATTGGCTGATACGATAGCATCGGCAGTGAAGAAAATGGATCAATTGAAACCAGATGCTACTACAGGCGGCCCTGTTTTCTTGGGTACAGATTCATCTTTAAAGTATACTTATCCAGAAGTAAAAAATGTAAAAATGCCTGAAAAAGGCGAAAGCATTGATCAAGTAATTGACGAAGTCGTAGATTTATTCCAAGGTGCGCCTAACTGGGGTAATCCTTTGACTATGTGCAACATTATCCCACAATGTAATACAGCAGGTGTAGTAGCTTCTATGATTGGACAAATATTTGCTCCTAATATTCTTGAAGGTGAATATTCATACAATGTACATAAAGCAGAGCTTGAAACAGCCGGTATGATAGCAAATCTAATTGGTTGGGAACCAACTGAAGCAGGTGCCATTTACACTTGGGGAGGCGGCGGTTGTTGGACTTATAGCGTAAAATATGGTTTAACACGTGTGTTACCAGATTCACGTTACAAAGGCGTTCGTGTAGATGCTAAAATTTTATGTTCGGAACAAGCTCATTTCGCACAACAAAATGCGTCTGACTGGATGGGGATTGGTATGGATAATGTAATCCGTATTAAAACTGATCCAGAAACTAACCAAATGGATGTAGATGACTTAGCACGAGTAATGAAGGATTTAACTTCTAGAAATATACCTGTTGCAACTGTCGTTTGTACAATGGGAACAACAGATGCTTGCGCATTCGACCCAGTTGCCAAAGTACGTGCAGTAATGGATCAATATCCTAATCCAAAAGGTTTTGGTAAAGCGATTCTATATTGTGACTGCGTAGTAGGTTGGTCATGGATTACTTTCAAACAATATGATTTTGATAAAAACCCATTAGGATTCTCTGCTAAAATACTTCCTGTACTAAAACGTAATGCAGAGATGTATAAAGAAATCATCAATGCAGATGCTATTGGTATCGACTTTCATAAATTAGGATTCGCACCTTATGTAAGTAGTTGTTTTGTATATAAAAATGCTAAAGAATTTGAAGACATGCATCGCCGTGGACAAGATGCTTATTTACAAGTTCGTACTCCTTACAATCCAATGTATTACACATGTGAGGTATCACGTACAAGCAATGGATCATTAGCAGGTTGGGCAACTTTGAAATATTTCGGTGTGGAAGGATTCCAAGCGATTATTGGTGGTATTGAAGAAGTAAAATACTACTTATATGATTTAATTCAAAAACGCGATGATATGGTTATCGCTAATCCTGATGATACTGGTTTTATTACGCTATTCCGTCCATACCCAGTAGGAGTAGATGCACGTAAACAGTTTGAAGAAGAATTAAATGATCCAAATAAACGAGCAGAGTTAATTAAGCATAATCGTATCATTAAAGCAATCGGCGATAAATTGTATGCATGGTATCGTGAAGGTAAACAAATTAATGGTAAATATACTCCATATATGAGTTTCAGTACAGGTTTCAGAACCACTAATTACAATCGCGACGAACATGATGACGAAGCTGTAATTTATGCAATTAAATCATTCCCTATGAATGTATTTGTTACACCCGAAGTTATGGATCACATGTTGGTTTGCGTTGCAGCTGCACGTGATGAAGTAATGAAAGAATATAATGAAGTATAATTCTAAACTTATTCAATAATGTATGAATGGTTTGCAAGGTTTTTATCATTTAAAATGATTATATACTTTGCAAACCGTTCTTAAATCTAAATTTATTATGGGATCTGAATCAACTCCTAACAAAGGTAGTGGAGCCGCCACAGGCATCAAAAAAGGTGCGATTATAGGTGTATGGGCATTTGCTATTATGAATGTTACCACTATCGTAAGTTTAAGAGGTTTGCCATCACAAGCCGAATATGGACTTACTTCTATCTTTTATTATCTATTTGCCGCAATCGTATTTCTTATTCCGGTATCTTTAGTAGCTGCCGAATTGGCGTCAACGTTTCCTAAAAAAGGAGGTGTATTCCGCTGGATTAGTGAGGCATTTGGAGCCCGTTGGGGTTTCGCTGCCCTTTATTATCAATGGCAAGCTGTGGTTATATGGTTTCCGTCTGTATTAATTTTTGGTGGTGTATCTATTGCTTATGTTTTTTTACCCGAAACAAGCGCCGCTCATCTAGCTGATAATAAGCTATACATGATTCTCATTTTATTGGGTGTATATTGGGCTGCCACTTTAAATACATTTAGAGGTATGAAGTCATCTGCCAAACTTAGTACAATGGGAGGATTATTTGGTACAATTATACCTGCAGCAATATTAATTATTCTAGGAATAATATATCTATTAATGGGAAAACATGTTTATCTTCCTTTGGATCAAAGTTTTTTCCCTGATTTATCTAATTTTGATAATCTTGTATTGGCAGCTAGTATATTTCTATTCTTTGCCGGCATGGAAATGCAAGCAGTGCATGTTGAAGATATGTCAAATCCTAAACGCAATTATCCTATTTCTATATTAATCGCTGCGGTAATGGTTATTATAATTTTTATTTTATGCACATTAGCAGTTGGATTAATTATACCTGAGTCTCAGATCAATCTCACACAAACTCTTCTTATTGCATATAAAGATTTTTGGGGCATGCTTGGGGTTCCTTGGCTTGGAAATATAATGGCATTATTCATCGCATTCGGAGTATTAGGACAAGTGAGCGTTATTATTGCTGGGCCATCTACAGGTCTCTTAGCAGTAGGGAAAGCAGGATATCTTCCTAAAAGTTTGCAACGCACTAACAAATACGGAATACAAGTTCCTATTTTATTAGTTCAAGGAGGGTTTATTACAATATTAACTTTCGTTGTAGCTGTATTGCCTTCTGTTCAATCAGCATACCAGTTGTTATCGCAACTTGCTACAATTATATATTTAATTATGTACATTATTATGTATATAGCAGTATTGGAGTTAAGACGAACACAACCCAATAAAATCCGTCCATTCAAAATCCCTGGTGGAAGTGTTGGAGTTTGGATTGTTGGAGTTATAGGTTTATTAGGAGCTTTATTGGCTGCGGTAGTTAGTTTTGTACCTCCAAGCCAAATTGGTACTGGTAAACCAGCTGTATATGTTGGTATACTTGTGGCTTGTGTTATTGTATTCTTCTTTATTCCATTCATTATTTATGGCAGCCACAAAAAAAGTTGGAAAAATCCAGAATCTGATTTTGAACCATTCGATTATGAATTAGAAGGTCGTGAACCTCACGAAATTTCAAAATGGCCAGCAGGCTTTGTTCCTGATTATGCTACTTTCATGGCGCAACGTAATGCAGCAGTTAAAGCAGAATTAGATAAAAACACATCGCCAGTAGCTCCTATTTCAGAAGACAAAACAACAATAGGAAATACAGAATCGAAATAATATATTATTACAACAATTGCATAAAAAAACATCCTTCATTTACATGTCGGATGTTTTTTTATGCAATTGTAAATTATTTATAGAAACAGTTATTTTTAGTAATAAAATCATGAACCTTAACATATAACATTTGTTTTAATTCAATATTATATAAATAAACTATTATGAAAATTCAGACAGGTCGGGGAACTATATCAATTATAACGCTAATAGGTATTTGGTCAATATCGGCATTAACATCTTTACCTGGATTAGCGGTATCACCAATATTAGGTAAACTCGATAAAATTTTCCCAACATTTTCAGAGTTAGATATACAAATGTTGACTTCGTTGCCATCGTTATTAATCATCCCATTCACATTATTGGCAGGAAAACTAACAGAAAAAAATAACTATGTAAGAATTTTACAAATAGGTCTGGTTATATTCTCCATATCAGGGATATTATATATGATTTCCAATCAGATGTGGCAATTGATAATCGTCAGTGCTATTTTAGGTATTGGAGCGGGTATTATTATCCCATTATCAACCGGATTGATTTCGAAATATTTTGTTGGTAAATATCGAGTTAAACAATTTGGTTTAAGTTCTGCAATAACAAATGTTACGTTGGTTGTAGCCACATTGTTAACTGGATATTTGGCTGAATTAAAAAATTGGCATTGGCCATTTATTGTATATTTACTACCAATCGTTTCTATCTTCCTATCTTTTTCACTCAAACAAAGTATGGATAAAGGTGAAGGCTCAGAAACAACACAAGACAATGGCACATCAAATGCAACAGTAGCCCCTTCTGAAGTTATTAATAGTAAATATGGCATAAATATTAAACATTTGCTAAGCATTATGGGTTTATATGGAGCCATTACATATATCGTGATCATTATTTCATTTAACTTGCCTTTTTTAATGCAGTCATATGGATATAGCAGTGGAAAATCAGGATTAATGATTTCATTATTTTTCTTGGCTATTATGGCTCCAGGCTTATTCTTAAATAACATATTGCATTTTTTGAAAAGTAAAACAATATTAACTAGTTTAATTTTCATAGCAATTGGATTATTAGTTGTTTGGATATTTAAAGCAGAATGGTTAATTGCTTTAGGTTGTATTTTTATGGGAGCGGGATATGGAGTTATTCAACCATTACTTTATGATAAAACATCAAGTTCATCAACTCCGCAAAAAACAACATTAGCGTTAGGATTTATGATGGCAATGAATTATTTGGCAGTGTTATTATGTCCATTTATTATAGATTTGTTTGAACTAATATTTCATACCAAATCACAACACTTCCCTTTTATTTTCAATTTAGTCTTAACAGGTATTTTAATACTTATTGCGATTATTAGAAATAAAACGTTCTTATTCAATAAAGTATAGAAAGTATATGAGCAAAAAAGCTCTTTTAAATATAAATTTTTAAAATCTAAATTATGGCTACAAAAAAGTATTTTCCTATTGTGCAGGAATTAATTGACATGATTGCCAAAAACAATTGGCAAAGCAAATTTGATGAAGCATTTAAAAACGCTAAAGCATTAAATGTTGTCGATTTTGATGATATCAAAACATTGGATGATTATTTCGATTGGATTAATAAACAATTAACATGGGCTCCTTTTGAAAAGGCAGATGGAAGAGAAGTGTATAGACATGTTTGTAAATTTTATTTCTTACTTCAGCAACATCCGGTAGTAGAATTGCAAAATGCAGTTGTTGCTCATGATGTAGAACAAAAACTAACACCACTTTCAGACTGGATGGTACGTTGGGTTACTGAATTGGGAAAATTCATGGACACTCCCGAATCATTAACACCCGAAACTGAAAAAACATTCTATGATACACCTGCATATAACATGCATGAATACCTTCGTCCACGTGGTGGTTGGGGCACATTTAATAAATTCTTTGCTCGCCGCACAAAACCAGGTTATCGTCCTGTAGCAGCAATAACAGATGATACAGTTATTGTATCTCCTGCAGATTCAACGTTTGATGGTCAATGGGAAGTTAATACTGATTCGCATGTAAACATCAAAGGTATCTATTGGAAAATCGAAGAGTTACTTGAAGGTAGCCCATATAAAGATCGTTTTACTGGTGGTATGTGGATGCATGCTTTCTTGAATACAACAGACTATCATCGTCAACATGCTCCCGTTGGAGGTAAAGTTGTAGAAGCAAGAAACATACAAGGAACTGCTTATTTAGAAGTTATTGCTGATCCATTACCTGGTCAAGAAGATAAAAGCAAATTAACCATGAAACGTAATTTTGACGCTCCTGATAATCCAGGTTATGAGTTTATGCAAGCACGTGGTTTGATTATTATTGAATCTGAGATTGGGCTTGTAGCAGTTCTACCAATGGGTATGGCTCAAGTTTCTTCTGTAGTTATCACAGCTGAAGAAGGAGTAACATTACAAAAAGGTGAAGAAATTTCATATTTCCAATTTGGTGGATCTGATATCGTTATGGTATTTGAACGTGCTGCAAATGTATGCTTCACCGCTAAAGTAGGCGACCATCATAAGGTTGGTAAAGCTATTGCAAAAGCATATCCTGCAGGTAAATAAAATATAGTTGATCTATAATTAAAGTCTGTATCATTTCATTATTTTGAAAGGATACAGGCTTTTTTTGTTTAATTACTTTGCTATTAGATCAATAATATATTGTGAACGATCAATAAGAAAAATCAATGCATTATTGATTACTTTATATAATATTATATCTTTGTATATAATTAATTACATTAAAATCTCAATTATAGATTATAACAACATGTTAATCATTGGAATAGCAGGCGGAACAGGTTCTGGAAAAACTACCGTCGTAAAAAAAATCATTGAAAGTCTTCCTGCAAATGAAGTGGTACTATTACCCCAAGATTCTTACTACAAAGACAGTAGTCATGTACCTGTCGAAGAAAGACAAAATATAAATTTTGATCATCCTGATGCTTTTGAGTGGAGTTTGCTTTCTAAACATGTTTCATTACTCAAAGAAGGAAAAAGCATTGAGCAACCTACATATTCATATTTAACATGTACTCGCCAACCTGAAACCATCCATATCGAACCACGCGAAGTCATCATCATTGAAGGTATATTAGCTCTTTGCGATAAAAAACTTCGTAACATGATGGATTTAAAGATTTTCGTAGATGCAGATCCAGATGAAAGACTTATTCGTGTTATTCAGCGAGATGTAATAGAAAGAGGAAGAACAGCCCAAGCAGTAATGGAAAGATATACAAGAGTTTTAAAGCCAATGCATATGCAATTCATTGAACCCTGCAAACGATATGCAGATCTTATTGTTCCCGAAGGAGGAAATAATAAAGTAGCCATCGATATTTTGACAATGTATATCAAAAAACATCTATAATTGAATCTTCAAATGATGAAATTGCGATATATTCTTCACACCATTCTATTACTTTTATTCTTATCGATTGCATTTTCATGCACACACAAAGAGGAATCCAATAATCAGAAGAATATATACGATTTAGATAGTATAAAGGATAGTGGAACTCTTACAGTATTAACGATGTATGGTTCTACATCCTTTTTTATTTATCGAGGACAAGAAATGGGCTTTCAATATGAACTCAGCGAACAATTTGCTAAAAGCCTAGGCCTTAAATTAAAAGTAAAAACCGCAAAAAACATTCCCGATTTAATTTCTAAACTTCTAAATGGTGAAGGTGATTTAATCGCTTATTACATCCCCATTACCAAAGAATGGAAAGACAGTATTCGTTATTGTGGAGAAGAGGTCATCACGCATCAAGTGTTAGTTCAGAGATCTTCAACCTCCACTCCTATACTCCGCGATGTTACAGAGCTAGTAGGAAAAGATGTATATGTAAAACCCGGTAAATATTATAATCGGCTCATTAATCTGAATAGCGAGATTGGAGGTGGTATTCATATACACAAAGTAACCAGCGATAGTATTACAGCCGAAGATTTAATCACACATGTAGCAATGGGGAAAATCCCATATACCATAGTTGATAATGATATTGCCCAATTAAATACTACATACTACCCCAATTTAAACATTAAATTATCTGTAAGCTTTAGTCAACGTGCATCATGGGCAGTTCGTAAAGAATGTATACAATTGGCAGAAGCTGCAAACAAATGGCATAATGAAAACACTACCTCACCTGCATATAAAGCAAGTAGTAAACGTTACTTCGAAATAAGCAAGGAGATCACTCATGCCCCTATATTATCGTTGAAAGAAGGAAGAATATCACACTACGATAATTTGTTTAAACAGTATGCTAAAGATATTAATTGGGATTGGCGACTTCTCGCCTCATTAGCCTACACTGAATCCAATTTTGATACAGCTGTTGTATCTTGGGCAGGAGCAAGAGGTTTAATGCAGTTAATGCCTCGTACAGCTTATGCTATGGGAATGCCCAAAGGTATGGAACATAATGCCGAAGAAAGTGTAAAAGCTGCTACTAAGTACATCGCTTCAGTCAATAAAAGTCTACGGATGATTAGTGATGAGAAAGAGCGCTTATATTTTATTTTAGCAGCATACAATGCAGGTTTAGGCCATATATATGATGCAATAGCATTGGCCAAGAAATATGGAAAAGACAACAACAAATGGTATGATAATGCTGAAAAATTTATTCTACTAAAAAGCAATGAAGAATATTATACCGATTCAGTATGCCGAAATGGTTATTTCAGAGGAATAGAGACCTATAATTTTGTAAGAGAAATTATGAACCGCTATGATTCATATCAAAAAAAAATCCCCCAATAAATTTATCATTAAGTATATTATTTCCCAATCTTTTCGATAAATTATCGATAATCGGAAACTATATTAAAATGGTGTCTATTGAAATCATGATTTTAAAGAGACAAAAAAGACTGCTCTATTATTGTACATATACGATAACAAAGCAGTCATTTCTATTTATAAAACGAATCAGTCCTCACCTATCTGATCCAAGATATCAAATGAAGGCATAAAAAATAGAGTTCCTGTCACTGCTAGACTAAAATCTAAAAGACGATCAGTATTATCAATAGGATCGCCTATAAACATATTCTCTAACATTTTGCGAGTAGTGGCAAATGAACGTGCATACCCCATAAAATAAGTGCCATATTGATGAGTTGAAGTATTGGCAAAAGGAATATTTGTACGTATAATTTTCAGTTCATTACCATCTTCATCTTCAATATTAGTAACTTTATTATGTGCATTTATCGGTTTCTCTTCATCTGTCAATTCAACATCATTAAACTTATGGCGTCCGATCACCTTTTCTTGCTCTTCAACTGGCAAACTATTCCATGCATTCATATCATGAATATATTTTTGAACAAACAAATAGCTACCTCCTTTGAATGTAGGATCTTCATCTCCAATAGCAGCGAAATCAAAAGGATTCATATCTACTGCGGGATTCTCTGTACCATCCGCAAAACCAATAATGGCTCTACCATTCATATAACGGAAACCATGCGTTTCATCTACCGAAACAACAACATCCCCTAGTTTTAAGTCAATAACAGAAGCAAACTCATGGCATATGCCCATGCTATTAGAACGTATATGAAAAATTAAATCGCCTTCGGTTGATACTGCTGTAAATTTATTACCCTTAATTTCTTTAAATTCAACCAACTCTTTAGGAGTACCTATTTCGCTAAAATAGTAATTCCAAATATTTGCCCCAAATCCCATCGTACAACTAAATTCAGCATTTGGATAACGATTTAATATACTTCTGATGAAAGCAGAAAAATTACCACAAAAATCTTTTATTGTGTCTTTAGCCTCATCAGGATCTTTTATTTTATAAACTATGATTATTACATTTTCACCGGCGTGTGCTGTTACTGATTGTGGAAATGGATTTAATGACTCACTCATAATAGTATATTTGATAATTGTTTTGATATTCTATCATTGTATGTATTGACGATATACTATATAAAACGTTTATTTTATAAAAAAGTTCTTTATAATGTGATCATACAATCAATATTTCGCTGCGTGAATTATCGATTCGTTTCACTTGTATTTGGGTTTTTATTCTTTCACGCAATCCTTCCATATGGCTAATAATTCCAACCTTTTTACCATTTAATTCATGCAAACGCTCTAAAGCGTCCATTACCGTATTCAGATACTCTGCACTTAACGTACCAAAGCCCTCGTCAATAAACAAAATATCAACCGAAAAGCCGCTTTGATTGAGTGATGATAATCCTAAAGCCAACGAAAGTGAAACCAAAAAACTTTCACCACCCGATAAGTTTGATACCCCTCCCAATGACGCTTGATATAGATCGCGTACTAAAATAGTAAGAGATCCGGGTTGACACTCTAAAGAATATCTTTCGGTAAATTGTCGTAAATATTGATTGGCACCTTGCAGCAAATGATTTAAAACGAAACTCTGAGTGATCTTACGAAACTCTTTACCATCGTTTCCTCCAAAATCTTGGCGCAACTCATCCCATAGTTGATACTCCTTCTTTATCTTCTCTAATTCAATTAATTTGTCGCGTATAAGAGAGTTTTTTTGTTCATCTATCTTTAATTGGTTACTTTTTTCGCCAATAGAACGGTTTAATGACTGTTTTTTCTGATCTAATTCCTCTAATAATAACGAAATTGAATTTATATTTTCATTTTCATTCATTGTAGGCTTGATAGAATATAACTTATCTAATTGCTCTTTCAATAGATTAATCCCCCCCTCAATGCGATTCATACTATCCTGTTTTTCTATTTGCTTTGCCTCATCTTCACGAATAGTTTGATAATGGATCAGCTGCATCAAATACGATTCGGTAAAATCGGAATTCTCTTGATAAAAATCATTCAATAGTCGATTCGAATTTTCTATCACATGACTTGCATTATCAATGCTTTGTTTAAGCAGGTTGATTTCAGTTTTCAATGTACTACCAAACGTTACAATATCGGGCAATTCAATGCTTTCCAAATGAATCTCATTTTTCCACTGTGGAAATATTTCGTATATATTTATCAAAGAAGCTTTTGTATTGGATATCTCCGTCAACATCTTCTGTAAATCGGTTTCCAATCTAGCCTTCTGATTTATTTGAGAAATATAGAAATCGGAAGCCTCTTGCAACTTATTTATAAACAGTTCGGGAGTGTTATTCCATAATTCGAGCCATTCGTTCTCATCCCAACAAATCAGTTGTTTAGCAGCATCAAACGAAAGATTTTTATGATGTAATGTATCTTTTATTAATTCATCTTTCGTTGCTACTTTAAACAATAAACCATCGATCTCTTTCTGCGTTGTCTGTATCTTCGCTTTCGCCTCTTCTTGCTGTTTTTGCAACTCACTGCGGTGATTGTATAATTCGTTTATCGAATTTTGCACAGCATTCGCCTGTTTAATTTTCAATTGCACTTTTTGAGCTAAAGCGTTATTCTCTTCATTTTTCAAAATCAAAACAGAATGCATCGCTTCTAAATCAAATTCTATTTGGGCATCTTGACAATATTTCTTTACAATATTTTCTTGTTCTCTATATTCACTGCCAATATTAGTTAAGTTTAGGTTGGATAAATCAACTCTATCTTTTAATGATTTTATATTGAATTGATGGGTCTTTAAAGCTATCTCAGATGTTTGTTTCTCGTTCCATTTAGAATCTAAATCTTCACGCAAGGGTTTTAGTTGAGATATGAATTTATCATCTTTAATAACCTCATCAATAATATGTCCGCACACCGGACAGTGATCGCCCAATGTCAACTGATGCCTGATTTCTTGTACAGAACTCTTTGTACCTATTTCTATTTTATCATACAATAATTTAGCATTCGAATATAGTCTATCTTTTAATTTTTGATCGTTTTCGAATGTAGAAGTTTCCAGTAATAATTTTTCATATTGTTGTCGAAGCGATAAGTTTTCCTCTTGTGTCGATTTTAAAGCGATCAATTTATCGTTTAAACGATCAGATGAAGATTTCAATTCACTCAACAATTGCATAGAATGAACAATACGCTGTTGCTCAACATACATTTTCTCAACGTCTAAGAGTTTCAATTCTTGTTCTTTGAGATTTATATTCTCTTGTAGAGTTACTGATTTCGCATGCAAATCATCATTGGTTTTCTGAAACTGTTTTAATGTCTTGTTAAAGGCGGGAATATCTTTTGAAAGCATTTCCTTTTCGCGCAATAAATCAGCCACTCGTAAAGCAAATTGACGTGAAGCTTTGAGATGATTCACAATCAATCCACCTTGTTGATACATGGACTGATAGGTTTCATTATTCAATAAAAATTGATCGATCGCATGTAATGAAATCTTATACGAAGCGGTTGTATCGTTCAAATATTTATAGCCATTGCAAAGTTGATAAAATCCATCTCGCAATTTCTTTTCCTGAATCTTATTCTCAGTCTGTTTTTTCGTTTCCTTTATCAGTTCAATCAAAGCCAATCGAGCCTCCGAAGAGAGGTGCCAATCGTTTATTTTTTTAACCATAGCTTTAAAATCGTCCGATTGAGCTATTTGTTGATGCATTTTATATTCATCCATCAAACCTTTTTGTGCATCCAATGCACTCTTTTCATCAGTGAGCCATTGACGTTTTTTATCTAACTCGCTATACTGAGTTATCAATGTTTGAAGTTCAACTGTAGAAGCTTCTATTTCTGTATTAAGCTGAGATTTTTGATCATCAGTTAAAGGTTGTATCGAAGATATTTCAATATTTCTACTATCAAACAAATTCTTCTTTTGACGAGTGAGTTCATGAATTTTAGTACCGATTTTTGTATAAATATCAGTACCAGTTAGTTTTTCGAGGATTTGCGTCTTTTCATTATCATCGCTTCTCAAAAACTTTGTAAAATCGCCTTGTGCCAAGAGAGTTGTTCTACAGAACTGTTCAAAGTCAAGTCCAACAACTCGATGTACTTCAGGTAATACAGATTTAGGGCCGTTCCACGTTTGATGCGTCTTTAAATCGGTCAAGCTCCATTGCACTTTCTGTAAGGCACCGGTATTTTTCAAACGTGCTCTTTTGATATACCACTGAGCCAAATATCGATTGTTCTCATCGTCCATAAAGTAAAGCTCCACCGATGCTTCAGCCGTATTTCTTCGCATCAACTGATAGACGTTATTTACATCTAGGTCTTCTATCTGATTGCCTACCCTATTAATATATCTTCCCGAAGTAGCTTGTCTAAAACGAGGAGTATTATTATATAGCGCCAAACATATAGCATCGAGAATGGTTGTTTTTCCGGCACCTGTATCACCGCAAATTAAGAAAACCGAATTTTCGGCTATAGCACTATTTTCGAAATCAATTTCGGCATGCTCCAATGATGCTATATTTTTTATGATGAGCTGTTGCAACTTCATTCTTGTCCCTCCTCTTTTACTTGATTAATAGCCATTTCTAAGCATCTTTTATGATCTTCTGGAAGTTCTTTCCCATATTTTTGCTCATAAAACATTTGAGCAATGTCGATTGGAGATATTTCTTGTATTTGTTCGAGCGTCAATTTATTTGACTGTGGTTCATCGATAGACTTATATGCATAGTTCAATTTAAACGTGCATAGTTTGGCTTGTTTATTTCGCAATATTTCGGAAGCTTTTTCTTTGGCATCGATAGGCAGATAGTCATCTATCAAAAGATTCAACCGAATGTAGCCTTTTTCATCATTTCCTATATTTTTGTCTAATTGCTGTAATGCATCTTCCAGCAAAGCCGGTTCTTTGGGTATCGTAAATAGAGGCTTAGGATTGGTAATATATTTGTATTCAAAAATAGGCGATTCATTTTTATTTAACTCGACAATAGTAACCGAATGCGGATAGTTTTCATCAAAACTCACTGCTAATGGCGAACCGCAATATCGTGCTTTACCATTAGAGTTTTTCAATGTTTGCGGACAGTGGATATGCCCTAATGCCAGATAATCGAATGCATTGCCAAACTCCTGAATATCGACATATTCTATTCCACCAACCGTTTCATTATGTCCTGTAATATCGCATCCGGTTGCCGACAAATGCGCCATAAGCACCACCGGAAGATGATTCGGATTTCGGAGTTTTACCTCTTCAAGAATCTGTTTAAAAAAATACTCTTGCCTTTTCTCACGCGGTGTTTCCGATTTTAATATTGGGAAATTATTAGGATAACTATGAGGTATGGCCACAACGAATCCTTGCAGTTCACCGGCCGGGTTTTTTATTTCAATAATATGTTTATCGAAATTAAAATTTTGAGATACATACTCGAAGGTTCCAATTACTTTCACATTGATAATATCCCACAAACGACTATTAATTTCGAGTTTCGAACTACTATCATGGTTTCCGGCAGTGATTATGATACTCATTGAGGGGCATGCCTGATGAATTTTGATAATACCATCGGTATACATTCGTTGTGCAGTGGCCGAAGGAGTAGTGGTATGAAAAACATCGCCACTTACTACCATCGCATCGGGTTTTTCATTTTCGACAATCAACCGAAGTTGGTCTAAAAAAGATTTTTGCTCTTCCGAACGTTCAAAATCGTATAACGTATGGCCTAGATGCCAATCGCTTGTATGAAGTATTTTCATTATTTTACAGTATACAAATAGTCTATAAACTCTCAATTTATAAAATGTTACATTCTACCGATAGAAAAGTAAGAGTTATCAAATAAAACATTAATAACTATCACGTTACATGTTAACTATTATCATCGGCACAATAAACGATCTATAAATCGCATGGATTGAACACAAATATAACAGTAAGAAACGAATGAGTAAATAAATAGATAAAAATAAGTTCAATCATTAGGTAGTTAACACTTTCTTTGTATTTTTGCCACTCACATAAAAAGAGAAATAACGATAATGGCATATACCAAGAAAAATCAAATCAGTACGTTACGATTTCATCAATGGAGTCGGAAGGGCTATGCTGTATTTTCTAGTTTAGGTAGACAAGTCACTATTGGTAAGCTCCATAATAATGTTACTGAACAATCACTCAGTAAACATAAATCAGTACAAAATATAAAAACAAATACACACATGACTTTAGAAACGATTAAAGAGAATGTGTTGGCAGGTGTCGATATCACACCCGAGCAAGCTTTATGGCTTGCAAACAATGCCAATAAAGAGGCGCTATATGCGGCGGCACACGAAATCACAGTAAAATGTTCGGAACGCGAATTTGATATGTGTTCTATCATTAATGCCAAATCAGGACGCTGCCCCGAGAATTGCAAATGGTGTGCACAGTCTTCACATTATAAAACAAATGCCGAGGTGTACGATCTTGTATCACCCGAAGAATGTTTACGACAAGCTAAATATAATGAAGAACAAGGCATTGTTCGTTTTTCATTAGTCACAAGCGGACGCAAACCCTCCCCTAAACAATTGACCCAACTGTGCGAATCGGCACGTTTAATGCGTCAGAAATCATCTATCCAACTCTGTGCGTCATTAGGTTTATTGAAAGAAAAAGAATTACAATCACTGTTTGATGCCGGCATTACTCGTTATCACTGTAATTTAGAAACCGCCCCTTCACATTTTGATCAGCTATGTACTACCCATACACAAGAGCAAAAACTTGAAACCTTGGCGGCTGCTCGCAAGGTAGGCATGGATATCTGTTGCGGTGGAATTATAGGAATGGGCGAAACCGTAGAACAGCGTATCGAATTTGCTTTTACACTTCGCGATTTGAATGTAGGTTCAATTCCCTTGAATCTTTTAAGTCCCATCGCCGGAACTCCACTCGAAAATCAAGAGATTTTGTCGGAAGATGAGGTGCTTACCGCAGTGGCTTTGTTCCGTTTTATCAATCCTAAAGCATATTTGCGCTTTGCAGGTGGGCGCGCACAATTATCGCCCGAAACAATGAAAAAGTCGATGTATGTTGGTATTAATTCGGCCATAGTAGGCGATTTACTTACCACCTTAGGTTCTAAAGTTGCCGAAGATAAAAAAATGATTACCGATAGTGGATATGACTTGCCGGTATCTGCTTTTGATAGGGCACATTTGTGGCATCCATATACTTCGACCAATAATCCTCTTCCGGTGTATAAAGTAGATAGTGCAGAGGGATGTACTATTACACTGAGTAATGGTCAAAAACTCATTGAAGGGATGTCGTCATGGTGGTGTGCTGTACATGGCTACAATCATCCTGTCTTAAATAAAGCTATCGAAGAACAAACGAATCGTATGTCACATATTATGTTTGGTGGTTTAACTCATGATCCTGCTATTGAGCTCGGAGAGCAACTCCTTTCAATTGCACCACCCAATATGCAAAAAATATTTTATGCTGATTCGGGTTCGGTAGCTGTAGAGGTGGCACTGAAAATGGCGATCCAATATCAATATGCAGCCGGAAAAGCAAATAAATCGAACTTTGCAACTATTCGCAATGGATATCATGGAGATACTTGGAATGCCATGTCAGTATGTGACCCACAGACTGGAATGCACAGTTTGTTTGGTTCATCATTGCCGATTCGTTTTTTTGCACCGCAACCACAATCGCGTTTTGATGGAGAATGGAATAAAGAAGATATAGAACCACTAAAAAAAATATTCGAAGATCATGCCGATGAAATAGCGGGATTCATTGTCGAACCCATTGTTCAAGGTGCAGGAGGTATGTGGTTTTATCATCCACAATACTTGAAAGAGGTAGCAAAGCTATGCCAGCAATACGATGTCCTACTCATTTTTGATGAGATAGCAACAGGGTTTGGACGCACAGGCAAATTATTTGCATGGGAATATGTTGGAATAGAGCCCGATATTATGTGTATTGGAAAAGCTTTAACGGGTGGCTACATGACTTTGTCGGCTGTGCTTACCACTAACCACGTGGCAGATATGATTTCCAATCATCCTCCTTATGCCTTCATGCATGGACCTACATTCATGGGCAATCCACTGGCATGTGCTGTTGCTAATGCATCAATAAAACTTCTTTTAAATTCGGATTGGAAGAATAAGGTAGAGAAAATAGAAAATCAATTAAAACAAGAGTTAGCCCCTGCCCGAAGTTTATCTACGGTCAAAGATGTACGAGTGCTTGGTGCAATAGGTGTAATTGAACTCCATAAGGCGGTTGATATGGCGTATATGCAACGCCGTTTTGTTGAAGAAGGAATATGGATCAGACCTTTTGGAAAATTAGTTTATGTGATGCCTCCATTCATTATTTCAGAAAACGAATTGACACAGTTAACTCAAGGTATGATTAAAGTAATAGGTGAATTATGAGAATTTATGAAAGAATGCAACATGAGCTCAATTCATTAGAGTCGAATGGAAATCT
The DNA here is from genome assembly GCA_002471195.1 of Bacteroides sp. UBA7333. Taxonomy (GTDB): domain Bacteria; phylum Bacteroidota; class Bacteroidia; order Bacteroidales; family Bacteroidaceae; genus Bacteroides. The sequence continues at coordinate 20,625 of DKPN01000079.1, read as the reverse complement.
ACGTCATTTACCTCAAATAAATCATCAATCGTCATGGGTAACGATTAATGGAGATGAAATGATTAATTTATCTTCAAATGATTATTTAGGATTGGCATGTAGAGAAGAGTTTAAAGAAGAATTTCTTGCCACTCTAACAAATAGCAATTTTCTGCCAACAAGTTCGTCGTCACGATTATTGACAGGCAATTACTCCATATACAATAAAATTGAGCATCAGTTAGCCTCTCTTTTCGATACGGAAAGCGCACTGGTTTTTAATAGCGGATATCATGCCAATATAGGTATATTGCCTGCTGTCTGCACAAGCAACACACTTATATTGGCCGATAAATTGGTACATGCAAGCTTAATTGATGGTATTAGATTGAGTGCAGCTAAATGTATTCGTTATAAACATAATGATTATCGCCAATTGGAACGATTGATTGATCAGCACCAAGCAGATTATGCCGAAATAATAATTGTTACCGAAAGTATATTCAGCATGGATGGCGATGAGTGCGATTTGAAACGACTTATAGCGTTAAAAGCTCTATACCCCAATATACTATTATATATTGACGAAGCCCATGCATTTGGTGTTAGAGGAAATAAAGGGTTAGGACTGGCAGAAGAGCATGGTTGTATTAACGATATAGATTTTCTTGTTGGCACCTTCGGAAAAGCAATGGCTTCGACAGGTGCTTATATAGTATGCAAACAAATAGTGCGCGAGTATCTTATCAATAAAATGCGAAGCTTGATTTTCACAACAGCTTTACCCCCTATTACACTCTCTTGGACCTCTTTCTTACTAGAAAAATTGCCTTCTTTAAACAATGAACGAACTCGATTACAATCGATTAGTCATTTATTGCAAGAAGCCTTAAAAGAGAAAGGATACAAATGTACTTCAACGAGTCATATCATACCAATGATTGTTGGAGAAAGCTCTCTGGCAATATACGTTGCTAAAAACTTACAACGCAAAGGGTTCTATGCTTTACCGGTTCGTCCTCCTACCGTGCCCGAAGGAACATCGCGTATCCGTTTTTCATTATCGGCCGATATATCACATACGCAAATAGAACAATTAATTCGAGTGATTCCTACATTTGACGAAATAATACAAACTCATTGATGCCAAAAAAAGTTTATTCATTATGCAACAAGAATTCATTATAAAACAAGGTAGCGCAAATCTTATTGTCTTTTTTGCCGGATGGGGAATGGATGCAAATCCGTTTAAAGATTTCATACTCGAAAATCACGATTTATTAATTTGTTACGACTACAGAACGCTCGATTTTAATCATGCATTATTAAAAGGTTACAACAAAATTAATATCATTGCATGGTCAATGGGAGTATGGGTAGCGACTCAAATAGAATTTTCGGATGAAATCAATATTGATCAAAGAATTGCGATTAACGGAACACCCAACCCCATTGATGATGTTTTGGGTATACCCTTAGCTATATACAATGGTACCAAAGAGGGTTTGAGTGAAGCTTCACTCAAGAAATTTCAGAAAAGAATGTGTACAAATAGCGATGATTATAAATATTTTCAATCGGTACAGCCTCAACGCGATATAGAATCGCTAAAGGATGAACTAATAGCCATTCAAAATGAATATAACAGAAGAGGCAAGAAAACATTAAATTGGAACCTCATATATATAGGAACAGAGGATCGGATATTTCCGTTTAACAACCAAAAAAACGGATGGAGCGATTATAACGATTCATCCATTTCGATCATCAATGAAGGGCATTATAGCAAAGAGTTATTCATTTCTAATTTAGAGAAACGATGGATAAACAGTTAATCGCCAAACGTTTTTCGAAAGCGGTGCATTCGTATAATGAAGAAGCTAGCATACAATATGAAATAGCCAAACATATGATAGCATTACTTAAGGGTAATATTAATCATTGCTCGATTGAACAAATATTTGAATTCGGATGTGGAACGGGACAATATACACAATTATTGATCGACCATTTCACACCCGGAAACATGTATATCAATGATTTATGTCCTGAGATGGTGGAGAGCTGTCAGTCAATTTTCGATCGATCCATAGAATATATAACGGGAGATGCTGAAAATATTGATTTACCTTCTAATAATGATTTAATTACATCGTGCTCTACTTTGCAATGGTTCGAAGATCCATTTGCCTTCTTTGATCGGTGTCATACATCACTAAACGATAACGGATATCTGGCATTAAGCACATTCGGCGAGAATAATTTATATGAAATACGAGAAACAACGGGAGAAGGACTTTCATATATCGCGGCAACAGAATTGGTGAAACATCTATCAAACCAATACGACATTATTCATATCGAAGAAAATATTATAGAACAATATTTTGATGATCCGAAACAAGTATTGCGACATTTAAAAAAAACAGGGGTAACAGGAATTAGCAACCAACGATGGACATCGCGAATATTACTTAACTTTTGCAACGAGTATAAAAATCAATATACAACTTTGAATGGTGTAAAACTAACATACCATCCTATTTATATAATTGCTAAAAAGAAACGAAAATGACAAATAATATCTATTTTATAAGTGGCATTGACACGGATGCCGGAAAAAGTTATGCGACTGGAATAATTGCACGCCAATTGATGAATGAAGGCAAACGGGTTATTACTCAAAAACTGATTCAAACGGGCAATATAGGATATTCTGAAGATATTGATCTACATCGAAAATTAATGAATATGGATTATACAGAAGAGGATCAACAAGGACTCACTATGCCTGAAGTATTTTCTTATCCGGCATCTCCACATTTAGCTTCACGCATCGATAATCGGCCTATTGACTTTACTAAAATAGAGAGAGCAACCCAAACTTTAAATGAAAAATACGACATTGTATTGCTCGAAGGTGCCGGTGGTTTAATGGTTCCTCTAACAGACAATTATTTGACTATCGATTATATTAAAGAAAAAAACTATCCACTGATATTTGTTACTTCAGGAAAACTTGGAAGTATCAACCATACTTTATTAAGCTTAGAAGCTATTAAAAACAGAGGGTTAAACCTATATGCGGTTGCTTATAATTTATACCCAAGTTTACAAGATAAAACGATACAAAACGATACACGAAATTATATTGAAAGTTACTTATGCAAACATTTTCCAGAAACAATACTTATTGAAATACCCGAACTATAATAAGGCATAGAACTATTTAATATCTTTTATGTTTATAATAAATAAGCATTAAAAATTATGGCAAACATAAAAGAACAATATATTAAATATTCATTGATAGCCATTATCCTAATAATGGGAATTATATTACTACAACAGATCACTCCTTTCATGGGTGGCTTGTTGGGAGCTATCACTATTTACATATTAGTACGCAAACACATGAATACACTTACTACTAAACGAAAAATGAAACGTAGTAAGGCCGCAACTTTAATCACATGCGAAGTATTATTTCTATTCCTAGTTCCACTATCATGTGTTGTATGGCTCATCATCAACCGATTAGGAAATGTACATATCAGTATAAGTTCAATCATTGCTCCTATACAACAAGCTGAAACCTTTATTAAAAGTAAAATTGGCTTCGATATTTTAGGCAGCAATGCAGTATCGTGGATGGTATCAAAAGCTCCCGAAATAGGTCAAGCCGTTATGGGCGAAATAAGTAGTTTTATTATAAATGTATTCGTTGTTGTATTTGTATTATATTTTATGCTTGTAGGAGGGCCACAAATGGAAAACTACTTAAAAGATATAATGCCATTTTCACCCGAAAACAGACATCATGTGCTACAGGAAGTAAAGGTTATTGTTAGATCTAATGCCATTGGTATACCATTGCAAGCATTAATCCAAGGAGGTATTGCAACTGTGGGTTATATAATTTTCGGCGTACCGAGTTTAGTATTATGGGGGCTTTTAACTTGCTTTGCAACCGTAATTCCAGTCGTCGGTACCTCGCTTGTATGGGTGCCTTTAGCACTATATATGATGTTGGAAGGCAATTGGTTTGATGCAGTTGGATTATTAATATATGGTGTCTTGGTAATCGCTCAGATGGACAACTTTATACGTTTTATTCTTCAAAAGAAGTTGGCAGATATTCATCCACTCATCACCATCTTCGGTGTGATAATCGGACTTTCTATTTTTGGATTTATGGGTATTATATTCGGTCCATTATTGCTCTCTCTTTTTTTATTATTTGTCAATATGTTTAAAAAAGAATATTTAGATTCTAAAAATAACTAATCCTTTCAATGAGATTACTGTAAAGATTTATCTATTTTTGCATTCATATAACATTGCAAATTATGAATACAATAGATTTACTTAATCTCACCGATATCATTATTCTATCTATAGCCGGTTTTTTGTTTATCATCCAATTATTCTATTATATATTTCTATACAATAGAATAAACAAACATAACAAAGCCTGCGATAAAGCAAATATGATTTATAACGATGAACAACCACCTTTGTCAGTAATCATATGTACCCATAATGATTCGCACAATTTGCGTAAGAACCTGCCCTATATCCTAGAACAAGACTATCCAAATTTTGAAGTCATTGTGATTAATGATGGTTCAACAGATGAGAGCGATGATGTTTTAAAACTTCTATCCAATCAATATCCACATCTCTACCATACATTTGTACCTGAAGGATCAAGATATTTAAGTCGTAAAAAGCTAGCTATCACTTTGGGCATTAAAGCCAGCAAAAATCAATGGTTAGTGTTCACCGAACCTAATTGCATACCATCATCTAAGAGTTGGCTTAAATTGATGGCTCGTAATTTCACATCAGACACACAAATCGTACTTGGATATAGCAATTGTAACAACAATAGCGGATGGAAAAACAAGCGTATTGTTTTTGATTTATTTTTCTCGTCTATTCGATTCTTAGGGTTAGCCATAGCAGGTAAACCGTACATGGGGATTGGACGCAATATGGCATATCAACGCAGTATATTCTTCGAAAATAAAGGCTATTCAAAGTATCTAAACCTACTACGTGGCGAAGATGATTTATTTATTAATCAAATAGCCAGTGCATCCAACACGAAAGTTGAGACAAATGCAGATGCTACTATGAAAATCGACTCATACGAACGATATAGAGATTGGGAAAATGAAAAGGCTAATTATATGATTACATCTCGTTTTTTCAAAGGCAATCAAAGACAATTATTAGGTTTCGAAACATTCTCGAGAATTCTTTTTTACATCATTATTATAGTATGCATAACAATAGGCATCATGAATAAAAACATCATGGTGATAGGATGCGCATCTTTTTTGTTCTTGGTGCGATACACAATACAGGCTTTTATAATAAACAAAACACTCAAAAACCTAGGCCATACGTTTAAGTACATTACTTTGTTGCCAGTCTTTGACATGGTTCAACCGATACAAACTTTAATTCTAAAAATTAAATTTGCATTTCGCAATAAAAAGGAATATAAAAGAAGGTAAACGATTACTCATATCGCATCGATGTTGCAGGATTAATCTTAGTTATTAAATAAGATGGACCAATCAACATTAATACAGATACAATAAGTGTAGATATATTGATGAGTAAAAAATAAAATAAATTGAGCGAAACAGGTACCGAATCAATATAATAACTAGCAGGATCGAGTTTGAATATATGAAAATAATGCTGTATAAAATAAAAACATAAACCTATAGCATTGCCCCAAAGCATACCTTTTCCAATAAGAAATACAGCAAACCACAGAAACACTTTTCGTATAGTAAAATTATTAGCTCCCAATGCTTTTAATATACCAATCATATTGGTGCGCTCAATGATAATAATTAATAAACCTGAGATCATAGTAAATCCGGCTACACCGATCATCAATATTAATATGACCCAAACATTTAAGTCGAGCAATTTTAACCATTCAAATATTTGAGGATTCAATTCTTCGATGTTTTCTACATAATATACTCCACCATAAGCATCTTCTTTTCTATCTAAATCTTCGGCTAATTGATATGTAATATCTTCTAAAAGTGCATAATCTTTAAGTTTAATTTCGACACCACTTACTTGATCTTTTTGCCAATTATTAAGACGACCCACAGTATATATATCGGTAAGAACAAATAGATTATCATACTCTGAGAAATTTGTTTGATAAATTCCTTTAACGACTAATGGTCGTACCCGCACATTGTCTTGTATGAAATATGTAAATATTTTATCTCCTACTTTCAATTTTAATTTATCGGCAATTGATTTAGAGATAACCACTTGGTTGGTGGAGGTTGAATCGGTAAAATTGGGTATAATACCTTCTAATAAATGACTGGTATAAAAATCTCTATTATACTCTTGCCCAATACCTTTAAGAACAACACCTTGAAAAGCATCATCGGTTTTAATAATACCGGGTTTGGTAGAGTATCGTTGAACGTGTTTTAATTCAGGATATTGGTATAAAGAATGAGCGATGCTATCGTTTATCTGAATAGGATGAGTTTCATATGAACGAATAGCATCTAAGTTTGTAATCTGTATGTCCGATCCAAAACCGGTTACTTTGCTCCTTATCTCTTTTTTAAATCCAACAACAACCGCTACTGTTATAATCATTACAATCAAACCAATAGCAATACCAATCATTGCAATTAATACTGCAGGACGAGACACACGTTTACCTCCATCGGTATTTTGATAGAGTTTGCGTGCTATGAAAAGAGATAAAGACATATTTAGTAAATTATAGAGTACGTCCTGGATATGCTTCTAATGCTTTTTGCAAGATAAAAAGAGCTCTATTCAAATCTTCTTTATTCAATACATAAGCTATTCGCACTTCATTTCTACCAGCACCAGGTGTAGTATAAAAGCCCGATGCAGGAGCCATAAAAACAGTTTGTCCTTCGTAAACAAATTCGGATAAGCACCATGCACAGAATAAATCAGAGTCGTCTACCGGCAGTTTAGCAACAGTATAAAATGCACCCATCGGAATAGGTGAATAAACACCAGGAATACGATTTAATCCGTCAATTAAACATTTTCGTCTTTCCACATATTCGTCGTAAGTATCGCGTAAGTAATCTTCACTTGCATCCAAAGAAGCTTCAGCAGCTATCTGTCCAATTAATGGAGGACTTAAACGAGCTTGACAAAACTTCATCACAGCATCGCGTATTTGCTTATTCTTAGTAATCAAAGCACCGATTCGAATTCCACATTCTGAATACCTTTTAGAAACTGAATCGATCAATACAACGTTTTCTTCAATTCCCTCTAAATGACATGCTGATATATAAGGCGATCCGGTATAAATAAATTCGCGATATACTTCGTCAGAAAATAAAAACAAATCATATTTCTTTACTAAGTCGCGTATTTGATTCATTTCTCTGCGTGAGTAAAGATATCCAGTTGGGTTATTAGGATTGCAGATAAGAATGGCTTTGGTTCTTTCGTTAATCAATTCTTCAAACTTTTCTACTTTAGGCAATGAAAAGCCCTCTTCAATAGTAGTGGTTATAGTGCGAATTACTGCACCGGCCGATATTGCAAATGCCATATAATTAGCATAAGCCGGTTCGGGTACAATAATTTCATCACCGGGATTCAAACAAGCTAAAAACGAAAACAATACGGCTTCAGAACCACCAGAAGTGATAATAATATCATCGGCAGTCAAATTGATATTAAATTTCGCATAATAACCTACAAGTTTTTCGCGATAACTACGGTAACCGGCACTTGGACTATACTCCAACACTTTACGATCAATATTTTTGATGGCATCTATCGCGACCTGTGGAGTTGGTAAATCTGGTTGACCAATATTTAGATGAAAAACATGAACTCCCTTTTGCTTTGCAGCATCTGCCAAAGGAGCCAATTTTCTAATTGGAGATTCGGGCATCTCGTTTCCGCGAAGTGAGATTGTTGGCATATTTCGAATTCTTTAATTTTATTATTAAACGAGTTTATATGGGCAAAGTTACACATAAAATCGTTTACATAGACATAAAAGCTTTAAAATCCTTATCAAGCTTAAAAAGCAAGGTTAATATTAAAAGAAAATGGTATTTTTGTCATATGATAATATCATAAAAATCGAATTAAAATGACTATAAACCTTATCATGTTCTCATCTTCGTTGTCTAAAGCAACTTCAATGATAAAAATACACGAAGCACTACTCAACGAACTTGAGAAATATTTTACTATAAACATTGTTGATTATCAAAATACAGATCAACTTACAGATGATGATTTTAAAATCATATTTATAGCAAGTGGCGGAGTTGAGAAACTAATCGTCCAACATTTTGAGTCACTTTCACATCCTGTATCACTTTTAACTGATGGATTACAAAACTCTCTGGCTGCATCATTAGAAATATCTGCATGGTTTAGTTCAAAAGGAATGCGTTGTGAAATACTACATGGCGATTTTACTACAATAGTCCGACGCATTCAGTTATTATACAATAATTTTAAAGCAAAACGCACCATATATGGTCAAAAAGTAGGAGTGATTGGAATTCCTGCCCCTTGGCTGATTGCTAGCAGTGTAGACTACTTATTGGCAAAAAGAAGATGGGGAATAAATATTGTTGACATACCTCTTGATCGTGTCTATGAAAAATTTAATTTAATAGAAAATCATGAAGTAGAAGCATCATGTGCAGCTCTGATGTCGCAAGCATTAGCCTTTAGAGAAGGAGATAAAACTGATTTAATGAATGCAACTCGACTTTACAGAGCCATAAAATTAATTTGTGAAGAAGAACAGCTAGACGCTGTGACCCTAAGTTGCTTCAATTTAATTGGACAAACACAAACCACAGGTTGCTTAGCCCTCAGTTTACTCAATGACGAAGGAATAGTAGCAGGATGCGAAGGAGATTTACAATCGCTTTTCACTTTAATGGTCGTTAAAGCAATCACTGGAAAAAGTGCTTTTATGGCAAATCCGTCAATGATAAAAGAAAATAAAAATGAAGTTGTGTTCGCACATTGCACTATCGGATTAAAACATACAGAACGCTTTATTTTACGAAATCATTTTGAATCGCAATCGGGTATTGCAATTCAAGGTTTAATGCCCACTGGTGATGTTACAATTTTGAGATGTGGAAATGAAAGTTTAGATGAATTTTATCTATCAACTGGAAGTTTAACAGAGAATACAAACTATATAAATATGTGCCGCACGCAAGTCCGTATTAAATTGAACTCAAGCGTAAAGTATTTTCTACAAAACCCACTGGGAAATCATCATATAATAGTTTTAGGAAATTGGGAAAATTCTTTCAAAGACTTTCTTTTAGCCAATAAGTGCAAGCGAATAGAATAATCTTATAATCACTATACAATAATAGCACATATTAATATGTGCTATTATTGTATAGTGATTATAAAGAAATCATAACATCCTTCCATTTATTGTCGTAACGTTCAACTACTGTTTCAAACCCACAATCTTTCAAACATTTTAATGCCTCTAGCCTACCAGCATTAATACGATCAGGATAATGAGAATCGCTATTTACCATAACACGAATTCCTAATTCATGCAATAAAGCGAAATACTTTTCATTTGGGAAAAATGTATGATATGTATTATAAGCTTTCGTATTTATTTCAACGATATAACCATAATTTGCCACTTTCTTAAAAAAATCTTCTACCAAATCATTATACCATTTCTCTTCCAATAATCCCGGTCTATAACACATGGCATTGTAATGCATTTTATCTGCATGTCCCAAAATATCAAAACCACCCAACTCCAACATCCTAAATTGACGTTCAAAATACATTCTAATTACCTTATCTAAATCACCATAAAAATGTTGATTTACAATATCCGCAAAAATAGGAGGAGCTACATCAATATCTATCACGTCTTGTTTGTCATTGTACAAAAGATGCACAGAGCCAATAATATAATCTAATGGCAATTGCTGAAAACAAATTGAAGATGGATTACTCAGATCATTTAAATAATCAACTTCTAACCCCACATAAAACTCTATTTGAGATTTATAGACTTGCTTAACACGATTGAATTCATTCAAATAATTTTCGATCTGACCCCATTCCATACTCCAATGAGTTGAGAACGGAAGAGGAGCATGAGAAGATACACCATAAGAAGTAAATCCCTTTGATATGGCAAAACGAATAAACTCATCCATATCGGCACGCCCATCACAAAATAAGCAATGACTATGATAATTGGTTAGATTCATGATTCGATTTCACTTAATTCGAGCCAACGCATTGATTTTTCATCAATCATATCATTCAATATTGGCAAACGTTTTGATTTTTCAGTTAATTCATCAACAGATAGAGTACCGCTACATAATAAGGATTCGATTTCAACTTTTTCGGTTTCTAGATCTTGTATCTCTTTTTCAAGTTGCTCATATTCGCGCTTTTCTTTAAAACTCATCTTTCGTTTATCATTCAAACGAACACGATTCGTTTTTTCCTCTTGTGGCTTTTCAGCTTCTTTATCTTTTTGCTGTTTGATATCCTTCCAATCACGATAATCGCTATAATTACCCGGAAAATCACGAATATCAGCTTGTCCATTGAATACTAATAGATGATCAACAACCTTATCCATAAAATAACGATCGTGAGATACCACAATCACACAACCCTTAAAGTTTTGCAAGTATTCTTCAAGAACATTTAAAGTTATAATATCAAGATCATTCGTTGGCTCATCCAAAACTAGGAAATTAGGATTTCGCATCAAGATAGTACAGAGATACAAACGTCGTTTTTCACCTCCACTCAACTTATACACATAACTATGTTGAGTTTCGGGTGTAAAAAGGAAATGTTGCAAGAATTGTGAAGCGGTCATTTTTTTTCCATTACCAAGCTCAATTACTTCAGCAATGTCTTGAACCACATCAATAACTTTCATTTGATCATTGAATTGCAATCCATCTTGAGAGTAATAACCAAATCTAACTGTTTCGCCAATATCAACAGTACCACTATCAGGTTGAACTTGCCCCATCAAAATTTTAATAAAAGTTGATTTGCCTGTTCCGTTATTACCAACAATACCCATTTTTTCATATCGAGAAAAAATATATGAGAAATCTTCTAATATTTTTAAATCGTTATAACTTTTATATAAATGGCTAGCTTCAAATATTTTATTACCAATATAAGAGGCCTTTACTTCAAGCTTTACGTTGTCATTATTGAATCTTTGCTTTGCAACTTTTTCTAGTTCATAAAAAGCATCTTTACGATACTTAGCTTTAGTGGCACGAGCTTGTGGCATGCGACGCATCCAATCTAATTCTGTCTTATACAAATTATTGGCCCGTTCTACTTCAACATTTTTAGCATCAATTCTTTCTTGACGTTTTTCTAAATAATAACTATAATTTCCTTTATACTGATATACCTGTTTATTATCTATTTCAATAATTTCATTGCATACACGATCCAAAAAATAGCGATCATGCGTTACCATTAAAAGACTTAAATTAGTACGTCGAAGATAATCTTCCAACCATTCTGTCATATCCAAATCAAGATGATTGGTAGGCTCATCAAGAATTAACAAATCGGGTTCTGTAATCAATGCATTAGCTAATGCTATTCTTTTGAGTTGTCCTCCAGACAATTGTTTTATTTTTTGATCAAAATTTCTAATTTTTAATTGAGAAAGAATCTGTTTGATTTTTTGTTCATAATCCCACGCCTTTTCTTGGTCCATTCTTACCAATAAATCAGATAATCCTGGATGGCCCTCGGTTTCCATACAACGTTCATATTCTTTTATCAATTCAACTGTAGTATTTCCATGATAAAAACATGCCTCTAACACGGTTAACTCCTCAGGATAACAAGGATCTTGTTTGAGATAACCCACTCTCAAATCACGACGAAAAACAACAGCACCATTATCATAACCTTCTTCACCGGCAATAATATTTAATAATGTAGTTTTCCCCGAACCATTTTTAGCGATCAAACCAATACGTTCGCCTTCAGCGATACCGAAAGATATATTTTGGAATAAAACCAAATCACCAAATGATTTAGTCAAATTATCTATTTGCAAATATGAAGCCATGTTTTATTAATTATTGGATGGTAATAATTCTTTATATGTATTTTCAATATTACATATTTCACCCGATTTTATTTTGCTCCAAACCAATTTCATTGGATCAATTCTATGCCCATCTGCATAAATTAAAACCGGACATTCTCGGTTTCCATCAATTAAAGTCATCCATTGAAGACCTTCTATTTCATTTTCGAGTATCACACAAAGTGTGATACCAACTGCCAACCACTCATCTTTTTTCTTTTTACCAATTTTACCACTATCAACAAGTTGTTGCAGTTTAGGTAAATCTGAACTAGAGCCTTGAAATGCATGATTAAAATCATCTTTCAATATTCGCACAATCCATTCATATGATTCATTGATTAAGTAAATCTCGGATAATCGTATAGGAATAATTTCAGCAGGATACTTTTCTCCTTCAGTACGAACAGCTATCGATGAAATAATTGATTCTGCAGGTTGAATTGTCTCTCCTTTACGTACAGTAAATGAACATTCAAAGATAATATTTCCAATACCGGTGATCCACCAATGGGTCGTATAATACTCTTCGTTTTCTTGAAACATTTCTTTACTATATGCACAAGTAAGATTTCCAATCATTACTTTCCGAGAGGAGGAGTTACTTTTTAATTCGTTTGCTACAACCTCTTTTGCATAATTGTTATTACTTTCGTCTTTATAAGCCGATATTCTAAAATTTCCATTCCAAATTTCAGGATTATAAAAAAGAAATGTTCCTTCAGCATCTTCAAATTCATTCCAATCATTAGGATAGATCATTGAAAACCATGCTCCCGGAGAGATAAATTTCTTACCTTGTATCATAATATATTTAACTGTCTTATTTCTAAAATAATAGTTTTTTTACAAAAGTAATATTCGATTGTATCTTTTGCAAATTGTATATAAAAAGATATTACCAACATTCTATATCTTTTTCAACTTCCGGCATCTTTTCTTTGGTAAAGATAGGACTTTTAATACCCATTTTCTTTTGACTTTGATAATCTTTCAATAAAAAGAAAGCATACTTACCTAAGCCAACTATAGCAATTAAATTACAAATAGTCATTAATGCCATCATTACATCAGCAAGACTCCATGCCAATTCCAATGTAGTGACAGAACCAAAAAGCACCATAGCACCCACAAGTATTCGATATAAATATACAATAAACTTGTTGGTAGTTAAATAGCGTATATTCGCTTCTCCATAATAGTAATTACCAATGATACTACTAAAAGCAAAAAAGAATAGAGCGATGGCAATAAATACACTTCCAAATGAGCCTATTTCATTTGTCAATGCATGTTGAGTCAACTGTACACCACTTAAAGATCCATCAAGTGGAGCGCCACTAAATAAAATAATAAAGGCAGTACATGTACAAATGATTATTGTATCGGTAAATACTCCTAAAGCCTGTATGAGACCCTGTTTTACAGGATGTGAGACACTAGCTGTAGCAGCTACATTGGGAGCCGATCCCATCCCTGCCTCATTACTAAATAATCCTCTTTTAATACCTTGCATTAATGCAGCACCAACTCCCCCTCCTAATATCGAATCAAAACCGAATGCATTGGTGATGATTATTTCAAATACATTTGGCAGATGATTAATATTAAATAAGACAATGCCCAATGCCAATATAATATATCCCAATGCCATTATAGGAACAATAATACTACTGACTTTAGCAATTCGCTGGATACCTCCAAAAATAATAATTAAGGTAAAAAAAGTAAGAATTGCACCAATCTCAAGATTTCCCCATCCAAATGCATGTTCAGCAGCCGCACATATAGTATTACTTTGAACAGAATTAAATGCAAATCCAAAAGTGACAGCAATCAAAATCGCAAACAAAGTACCCATCCATGGTTTCTTTAATCCGTTTCGCATATAATAAGCCGGACCGCCTACAAACGAATCTTTACCCTGTTTTTTATACAATTGCGCTAAAGTAGACTCAACAAAAGCACTTGATGCGCCTAACAAAGCAATTACCCACATCCAGAAAACAGCTCCCGGACCACCTACTGCAATGGCCGTAGCAACACCTGCAAGATTGCCCGTTCCTACTCGACTAGCAATTGATACTGCAAATGCTTGAAAAGAAGATATATGTTTTTTATGTTCATTGTGTTTATTATTCGAATCGGCTAGCAACCGAAACATTTCTTTTACCATCCTGAATTGAACAAACTTAGTTTTAAAAGTAAACCAAATTGCACAACCTAATAACAGTAGAATTAATATATAAGTCCATAACACATCATTAATTTGATTAATATAATCGCAAACTATATTCATAGTATATATTATTTTAGTCTGAAATAAAATTTATGTTCATCAAAAACCGTTTCTACGATATCATAACGGATAAATTTAGCTAAAAGATTTTCAGCAGCACGACGTCCAGTTTTTGTCTTTCGACAATAACGATTGAGTGACCATTGCGGCTCGTTTTGAAGAGACTCGAGTAGCAACTGCTCCTTCACGGTATATTCTAACCACTCGCCATCATCATTCCGTTCTTGTTCCCAAACCCTCAGATGTATTGGTGTTGCTAGAATATTCTCATCTTTTATACGAATATATGCAAGATATCTGTTATTTTCATCTTTTGCAAATACAGGTTTCTCATTGGAAGTTTCAATTTCTATCAATAATATCGTACGTCCTTCCATGATAAATTCTTTTGCTACAAAATCAATCTTTGGTGAGCAATATAACTTGGCGGCAGCCTCAATCATATAAATCTCCTCATCCGATTTTATTCCAGAAATCCTTCCATTATCTTTAACACCAACCAATAACCGTCCACCATCTGTATTTGAAAACGCGGATAATGTTTTTGCAATTTTTCTTGCATCAGAAATTTCAAATTTAAAATCTTGTTGCTGATGTTCACCTTCAGCAATTAATCTATAAATATAATCATTATGAGAATTCATTTTCATATGTACAAAAATACATAAAAAAGCTGAGGAGCCTTTTACAAGGGGATTTTTAGTTCGATATTTCAAAAAAAAAAAAGGTTTTTATGCTTTAATTTGGAGAAAGAATGTATTTTTGCTCATCATTATTAACGAATATAAAAAAGGATCATGAAAGAATTGTTAGAAAAAGTTAGCACGATCGTTGCTGACTTCCAAAAAGATGCAAACGCACAATTAGAAAACGGAAACAAAGCTGCAGGTACACGCGCTCGTAAAGCGTCATTGGAACTAGAAAAAGCAATGAAAGAATTCCGTAAAATTTCTTTAGAAGAATCAAAAAAATAATTTCCTTTTTATTTAAGAAATTCAAAAGTCGAACTGTAAAAGTTCGGCTTTTTTTGTTTTTATCATTATATTATTGATTATAGCAACTTATTTCTTAATTTTGCATAGATAATTCATCTAAATATAATATAGTTAATTTACATATATGAGCATATTTGCTAATTTATTCAAGAAAAACGACAATGCATCAACCAAAGTTGTTGGCAATGTAGAAGACTTTGTTTCATTAACACGTGTATATTTTCAATCGGTAATTGCCGTAAATTTAGGAATAACTAATATCCGTTTCATTCCTGATGTAGCACAATTCAAACGTTTATTCAAAATACCTACACAGGGAGGTAAATTGGGACTTGCTGAAAAATCGGCTGCAAAGAAAATGCTTATGCAAGATTATGGAATTGGAGAGAGTTTTTTCAAGGAGATTGATAATTCAGTAAAAAAGAATTGTAGAAATCAAAATGATGTGCAATCATACCTATTCATGTATCAAGGATTTTCTAGCGATTTAATGATGCTTATGGGCAATTTAATGCAATGGAAATTTAGAGTTCCGTCAATATTCAAAGGAGCCTTGCGCACAATGACAGCAAAAACTGTACATGAAGTATGTACAAAAACTGTTTGGAAAAAAGATGATGTACACAAAACAGCCATGGCAGTTAAACAATATAAAGAGCGATTAGGCTATTCGGAAGAATGGATGACCGAATATGTATACAATATCGTGTTGCTTGCTAAAAAAGAGCCTAAACCCAAAAAGGATCAAGCCGCTAATTAATAACTTACAATAAAATCAGCTCCGAAAATTGATCTAATTTTCGGAGCTGATTTTTTTAATATATTATTGATAAATTAAAGCTTAATCATTGTTTCAATAAATTAAGATAGAAAATTAGTTCTAATTATATAGATTGACGATATTTGTTGAAAACGTTTATAAGCATGGAACATAAACCTATTGAAGAGCATCCTCTGAAACCCTTTTTACCGTCAAATACAAAAGTTTTAATGTTGGGAAGTTTTCCTCCACCACAAAAACGCTGGTCTATGGAGTTTTACTATCCGAATCTCAACAATGACATGTGGCGAATTATAGGGTTTTTATTTTTCGAAAATAAATTTCATTTTCTAAACGATGACAAAAAAAGCTTCCACAAAGAAGATATCATTAAATTTCTAAATAAAAAAGGAATTGCATTTTATGATTCAGCAACCCGGATACGTCGGTTAAAAGATAATGCATCAGACAAATTTTTAGAAATAGTTACGCCAACTGATGTAAAACAACTATTACGTAATATTCCAAGCTGTGAAGCAATTGTTACTACCGGTCAAAAAGCCACCGATATCCTCATTGAACACTTTCAAATCGATGAGCCTAAAATTGGTGAATGCACTGAATTTAACTTTGAAGGAAAAAAAATGCATTTATATCGTATGCCTTCTACTTCACGCGCATATCCTGTCGCTGTAGAAAAAAAGGCTTTAATGTATAAAACAATGTTTCAAAATTTATCACTATTAAAATAAAAAACAGAATCGAATGAAAAATCTATTCTTACAATATCCCAAATGCGGCACGTGCCGTAAAGCTAAAAATTGGCTAAACGAAAATAAAATAGACTACACAGATAGAATGATAGTTGATGAAAAACCAACTATAGAAGAGCTAAAATTATGGATAAGCAAAAGTGGCCTTCCCATAAAGAAGTTCTTCAACACCTCAGGAGTGATATACAAAGAATTGAACCTCAAAGAAAAACTTCCGAATTTAACAGAAGAAGAACAAATTTCATTATTATCTACCGATGGAAAATTAGTTAAACGACCTTTGTTAATCACCGATGAAATGGTACTTGTAGGATTTAATGCCACAGAATGGGAAAAGATAAAATTCTAATAAAAATAATGCAATTAACTATTGCAAGTTAAAAAGATTATTCTACCTTTGCAAACGCAAACACGGGAGTAGCTCAGTTGGTAGAGCACCGGTCTCCAAAACCGGGTGTCGGGAGTTCGAGCCTCTCCTCCCGTGCATAGATAAAAAGCTGTAAATAAATCATTTACGGCTTTTTCTATTTTAAACTCGGACGAAATCGGGACACAAATAATATTGAATATTCATCAAACTACGTCTTCAAACTTGAAAGAATGTAGAAAAAAATGTATACTCCATCCACACGTAAAGGTTGTTCTATTCAAAATTTGATCACCTACACCCTTCCTAAACTACATCAAGGCAAAAATTGGTATATCGACTTCAAGGCTTATGATCCTTTGGAACAAAAGATGAAGCGTAAAAAATACATGCTTGATAAAATCGAAAAGATTACTGATAGAAAAAAACGTGCTAACGAAATTATTACGAATTTAAACAATAGGCTCCGGAGTGGTTGGAACCCTTGGGCCGATGCTTCCAATTCTCGACAATACACATTCTTCAATGATGTAATTGAATTATATACCAAATACCTTCAAAAGTTATGCACATCGAAAGTTATAAAAGAGAATACATTACTCGATTATAAGAAAAGGCTAAAAGTATTTGTTGAGTATAGCGAAAAACGATATCCACCTATTGTATATATCTATCAATTAGATCAGACATTCATGAGTGATTTCCTTGATTATATTCTGATCGATCGTGATGCATCAGCTCGAACACGTAACAATTATCGCATTTGGCTATCATCTTTTTGTACTTGGTTGGTAGAAAAGCAATACTTAGACCGTAATCCAATAGAGAAAATAAAATCGCTTACAGAGGCCGAAAAGAAGCGGACTGCATTATCAAGTGAAGATTTAGAGAAATTAAATAAATACTTGATGAAACATGATCCTCATTTCCTTTTATTATGTCAATTTGAATATTACACCTTTATTCGTCCTGACGAACTTTCGAATATTAAGCTGAGCGATATTAACCTAAATGAGCAAAAAGTATTTATTGCATCCACCATATCAAAAAATAGGAAAGATGGCATGGTAGGATTAAATGACTCTTTAATTAAAATGATGCTTGATCTCAACATCTTTTCAAATGATAATAACAATTATTTGTTTGGGAAAGGTTTTAGACCATCACCCAAAAAGTCAACACCTCGTGTTTATCGAGAAAATTTCAATAAAATCAGACTAGCATTAAAGTTTCCCGACACATATCAGTTTTATTCATTAAAAGATTCTGGAATACGTGATCTGGCAAATGCTGAAGGAATAGTCATTGCGCGTGATCAAGCTCGGCATGCCGACATTTCAACAACTAACAAATATTTAAAAGGCACTTCAATGACTGTACATGAAGAGACCAAACGGTTTAAAGGAAAGTTATAAAAAGAAGAGGATGAGCAAAACAATCTTGCTCATCCTCTTCTTTTTTACTAGCCTTAATTAATACACCTTTCAATATTACTCCGCATCCCATAACTTTTCATATCATGTTGATATCTACCTAAAATAATTGCAGGATTAATTTTATATCTATCAGAAAATCTTTTTATTTTAGACTCAATAGCATGAGGAGATACCAATGAATGAGTTTTCATAAATTCATTCCACAAACAACAGGATATTAAATGATTCATGGCATAATCATTAGCTTCGCACTCGAATTCAGTATTGCTATCGCCATAAATATTAATAAATTTCTTGCTTTTATCTTTCAATAGATGTAAATATATATGTCCTAATTCATGCATTAATGAAAAAGCAAAATTATCTATTTTATTTAATCGCAAAGTTAATACGATAGTAGGATTATCTCCTTGCCAAAATGAAAAACCGTCAATTGGTGTTTGATCAAATTTAGCAATAAACATTAGTTTAATACCATATTTGGCTAGACATTTTTTAGATCTCTCTATAGAATCTTTATTATCATAAAATATTATATTCAATTCATTTATTAGCTGATCAATTAATAAATGATTAAACTCTACGTTGATTGAATGCTCACGCTTATTATTATAGAAACACCAATGCTTCCATGCAAATATATTTCGTTTATCACTAGTTAATTTTTCAGATTTTTTAAAATAACATAAATCATTGGACTCAGCTGCATATAATGAGAAGAATTCATCAATATTATTTACATTAAAAATCTCAAATATTTTCTTTATATTATCTCCAATGTTCTTAAATTCAATACCCATAAGCTTAAATGTTTTCTTTGGTATGTATTGAATGATAGTATTCCATATTGCATTATTTTTTTGTTGTTCTTGTATTTTTTGGGATAATCTTACTTTATCAATATCGTATTGAGCCTGAAGACTCAACCAATATTGTGCTTCTATTTCTAATACAGTTTCCAACAAAACAGCCATTTCTGCGGATATTGACCGCTTACCTTTTATTACATCATTTAATACCGATGCAGGAATATTCATCAAAGCGGCAAGTTCTTTTTGCTTAATCTCTCGTGCCATTAATTCATCCTTAATTAATTCACCAGGATGGGTTATAATGCATGGTACGCTGTCATTTAGGATTTTAGTTGTCATCATAATGGTCGGATAATTCTATTAATTTGATTTCAGTAATTATAGTTGAACCAGCAATAGAACTGCTTTTAAATATCAGTCTCCATCTATTATTACATTTAACTGATTCATAATCCTTTAATTCACCTTTCAGTCTTTCATAATTAAGGCTTTTTATCCTGAATAAATCTTCTATTCGTGAAGCACTCCTTATGTAATTGATTGTTTTGATATAACCTTTTACAACCTCCTTCTTCAATTTTTTATATCTCTTATCACTTGTACAACCCTTTTCAAGTAATTCAATTAACGCTTCATCCTCTGTGTAAATATTCATTATAAGTATCCATCTTTAATATTTAAAGTTATTTAATGATGCAAATATAATAATATTATCTATATTGATAACAATATAATGATTAAAATGTTATCAATTTTGATAATTATTTTCATTGACATTTTTCTAAATCCGTATGTAGGAATTATTTTATACAGGGAAAAAAGAACCTTCAATATTACCTTCTATTCCGTTAACAGTTATTTGATAGTGAAGGTATTTACAGAAATAAAGTTTATTTCTAATGAGATACAATTTCCGTGTATCAACCATATCCCTATCCTTCAAAAATCGAAAAACATGTTCTTCATTGATATTGATAGACATATTATTACTATAATCATTATTATAATGGAAAAAACGGTTAAATTGAC
>DKPN01000003.1:80392-126462 GCA_002471195.1 Bacteroides sp. UBA7333 | reverse complement strand
AATAAAAGCCTTCTCCATAATAATGTTTACCAATATTTGTTAGATTGGGTACACGCTTTGCATTCTCTATAAAATAATTAACCTTATTCAAATACTCATATGAATTTTTCCAATTATCATTGTTTTCACTTGCTACGCCTGAGTTTGAATGTTGCATTAATGCAGATGCTGGAGATGGATTATTTGAAATTATATCATCATCAGCTATCCCAATATTTTGCCAACGTAAATAGGAAGATATATCTCTTATTAGATGTGTATTATATAAACTATTCATATAATATTCAAGATCTTTCTCATTAGTAAAAAAAGATTTATCATTCATTGCATCTTGTGGATATCTATCCAAAAAATCATAGCAAGACGTTAGATTTAAAAGAGTAAGTATACCTATAATATAATATTTTAATTTCATAATGATTTTTTTATTTATTATTAAATGCCAATCTTAACTCCGAATGAAAAAGTTCGCTGAATAGGATAACCATTACCACCTTTTCTAATCATTTGTGGATCTAGATCAATCCAAGATTTATTATATATAAACCCGAGATTTTCCATACTAAAGTTTACCGATAGATTATTTAATTTCATTTTTGCGGTTAAATATGCAGGAAAATTATAACCTAAATTAAAATTTTTCACTCTCAGATGTGCCAAATTAATTTTATACAAAGAGTTGGTTCTATCAAAATTCTTACCCCCTGTATACGCACGAGGGAAGAATGCATCAGGATTTGCTTCAGACCAATAGCCTAGCTTTTGATGTTCTGTTGTTAACTGACGAGATTCAGCTGAACCAGTAGCTCCAAAAATGCTATAAGTATTGGCATATTTGACCTCTTTTCCAACACCATCTAAAAGCAGTGACACAAAAAAGTTTTTCCAATCAAGCCCTAGACTGATAGAGTATTTTAAACGAGGATAAGTAAAACCTAGCTCTTTTAAATCGCCCATAGAATACCAAGTTGATCCAGAACCACCATCTATAATTCCATCGCCGTTCAAATCAGAAAACATCAAATCACCTGTATAATACCAACCATTCCCTGGAAGGACTACACCAGCCAATTGATTTTTATTTGTCGCAATGCCTGTAGCTTCGTAGCCGTATAGTTTACCAAACACTTGCCCAGGAGTCCAAGAATCTCTTGAACCGGTTGTATTATTGGGATATTTAACAACATAACCAACATAGTCAGACATAACAAAACGAACATCATAACTTACCGGTGAATCCAAAATAGTAAAAGCCTGATCTCTCCATGATACAGTTAAATCCCAACCACGTGTTTCGGATACTGCATTATTAGTTTTTGGAGGAGTTGTACCTAACGTTTGTGGCAAAGTTTCGGCAGGTCCGAGTTGGTCATGAACTGTACGTTGATACCAGTAGTATTCTGTTCGTAATCTATTATTGAAAGCTGCAACTTCTACACCAAATCCTATAGTTTGTGGCTTTGCCCAAGTTATATTATCAGCCACAATACCAGGGTTAGAAACATATTTTGGTATCACTCCATTCAACACCATATTACCGACTGATCCAGTACCCATAGTTGGTATATACAAATAATTACCCTCACTTTGGTCTCCTAATTTTCCATAGGTACCAGTTAATTTCAACATTGATATTTGCTTAATTGGCCAGAAAGATTCACGAGCAATATTCCAACCTGCTGACACCGAAGGGAAAAATGCCCATCTGGAATGACTGGGATATTTTGAAGCAGCATCATATCGCCCATTTACGTCTAATAAATATCTGCTGTCATAATTATAACTTGCTCTAAAGAAAGTACCAAGAGTTGCCCAGTGATTGATTTCATCAGATAATTTCATATTATCTCCCCAAGAAAGATTAAAAGATGGGATAGATTGGGTATATACACCTGAAGTAGAACCAATAATATTATAATTTTTTTTATATTCAGATTGAACACCAATTAGAAGACTCAAATCATGTTTACCAAATACTTTCTGATAATCAGCTGTTACATCGTATGTTAAATAGTTACTTCTAAATGTTTTTTTCCATAAATTATCAATCGTTGCCGAACGTGCCGATCTGGGTTTTTCACCATTAGGCTGATCAACGTAAACTACATATGTAGTACGATCATCAAGTGCACTTCTCAAATTCCATGAGAAGTTCCCTTTTACAGTCAATCCTTTTAATGGTTTAATAACCAAACCTGTAGTCATCCAAAAATCATCAATCGTTTTATCCATTTTCCCTTGCTCTCCTGAAAGCATAGTCATTGCCGATAAACGATGCCATGAACCATCTGGATTCTTAATAGGAAGATTAGGATAATAAGCCATATTTGTGAAAAAGGTATCATCAGAAGAACCGCTACTTTCTGCACCACGATAATTTGGACGAACTGTAGATTGACGCACATAGCGCGTATTCATATTAAATGATAGCCAATCTGTAATATCGGTATTGAGTTTTAATATAGCATTATAACGTTGATATTTATCAATATCAGAATTATAAATACCTTGTCGTGAGCTATAGCCTAAACCTGCATAATAAGTAGAGTTATTATTACCGCCTGTAATATTAATATCATGGGTTGTATTGAATGCATTTTTGCGGAAAGCATAATCGTAATAATCGGTATTAGCATATGCATCAAAATGCTCGCCCCACCATCCTTTCGAGTTTATTTCATTATAAGTATCTAGTTTTCCATCAATATAATCTTGCATTTTCTGTATTGTCGATTCAGAATATGGACCAACCGTTAAACTATTTCTAAAAGTTCCATTATGGAGTCTTGCAAAATCTGCAGAGTTCATTGAGGAAGGTAATTTCGAAGGTTGGCTCACTTGAAACGTGCCTGAATATTGAATATTTGTTTTCGTGTTCCGTTGCCCAGTTTTAGTAGTAATTAGTATTACTCCATAAGGAGCTCTTGAACCATAAATAGCAGATGCAGCAGCATCTTTTAATACAGAAATACTTTCAATATCATTAGGATTGACAAAATCAAGGTTTTGTTCTACCCCATCTACCAAAACTAATGGAGAACCCTTTGTATCCATTCCGGTAAATCCACGAATATTTAGTGAAGAAGAGGCATCAGGTGCACCTGATGTCGTTGATATATTTAAATTGGAGACAACTCCCTCGAGCATCTCTGCTGCTGTTTTTGCCGGACGATTATTTAAGACTTTTGTATTAACTGTTTCTACAGCAGCAGTTAAATTCACCTTTTTTTGTGTACCATAAGCTACCACAACAACCTCATCTATTTTTTGAGTATCTTCTTTAAGTACGACATTAATTGTTTGCTGATCTTTTACTGGAATTTCAACTGGTAAATAACCTATAAAAGAAAATTCTAAAATTGCATTTGATGAAACAGATAAAGAATAATTACCATCCATATCAGAAATAGTGCCATGTGTTGTTCCTTTTACAAAAACATGTACGCCTGCTACAGGACCAAATTGATCAGTAATTCTTCCAGTTATTTTTCGTTCTTCTTGCTTTAACGTCTGGTTCACTTGCTCTCTTTTAGATAATGAGATATTTTTTCCATTAACATTATATGAAATACCAGTACGAGAAAAAACTTTTTGTAAAGCATCATTTAGTGGTATATTATCAACCGCCAACGTATTGATTGAAGTAAGATTGATTTCATTCTTATCATAAACAAACAGATAATCTGTCTGCTTTTCAATTTCATCAATAACATCTTTTACTGATGACAACCCCTTATGAATAGAGACTGTAGTCGTTTGTGAATAGCTTTGCTGGACAGTCAGAGATATAAAACTTAAAAATAAAGTTAAGAGTGTTATTTTCATAATAAATTAGAAATATTAAAGTTTTGACTACTGAGACTTAATATGTTATATTAATAATAGTCTTTCAATTAATTATTAGATTTATTTTATATATATGGATTTATCCATAGAGTAGCAACACATCAATTATTATTGTGTTTTTCAATGATATATTTAATGTTATATTCCCATAGGCTATTAGTTTTAATTGATGAATACTATATTATTAACTCTGTCTATTGTAAAATTAAAGTGATAAGTAAATTGAAGTGATTTTAAAATATGCTCTAAACCATCTCGTGTTCTAAACTTAGCGGTACAGTGTCGTGTATTATCTAATAAATGCGAACGCTTATTTTCTATTTTAATATCAAAATAAAGCTGTAATTTATCTAGAATATCATTTATAGAAGTATCGAAAGATAAAATCCCTTCTCGCCACAAAAAACGATTATGATCTGTTATTTTAGATTTTATAAGTAAGCCATCATGCAATGATACTTGCTGTTCAGGAGATAATATGACTTCTTGATTCTCATTTTTAACTTCTAGAATTCCAGTTACAAGTGCAGTTTCAAATAGCTGACTATCGTTATATGCCACAACATTAAAAGAAGTTCCTAAAGCTTTAATCTGATACTTAGATGTTGTTACAACAAATGGATTTTCCTTATTAGAAATGACATCAAAGAAACCTTCACCATCTAATATTACATTACGTTCTTTCCCTGTAAAATAACTAGGGAATTTTAAAGTACTTCCAGCATTAAGCCAAACTTTAGAACCATCAGATAAAATAATATTAGCAGTTTGACCAGATGGAACATTTAATATCTGATAGTCAACAATGGGAGAAGCATCATTCAATAATAATTTATAAATAAAGAAACCTATAACTAATACAGATGCGATCTTAATAAATTCAAAACTTATTTTTCGAATTATAGTATTTTTTCGCGATTTAGTTTTAGCTGTAGGTTCGTTCCATAGTGTAGCTTCGTATAATCTAGCTATGGTTTGATAATATTCAAGATTTTTTGGGTTAGATTCAATCCATTCTGTAATTCTTTTACTTTCCTCAGGAGAAACCTTACCCTGCAGATATAATTGTAATATATGTTCGTTCATAATATAATAGATATTTTATATAAGACGAACAACAGAAAAAACTCACTAGTAAGATTTATAATTATTTTTTAAAAAAATATTGTGAGGTAATCTTTCAATGATATTCTCAACTCTTTTAATACCTTAGCAATATGATAATCAACTCCCTTTATTGAAATACCTTTCATTTCTGCAATCTCTTTACAACTTTTTTGCTCGATACGGCTTAATTTAAATATATGTTGGGTTTGTTCAGGCATTTTTTTAAGAGTCTCAAACATTATATTTTGTATTTCTTTCGAATATATAGATTCAGGATTACATGATTCTAAAGTATAAATTCGAATATTCAACTCCCTTATATTACTGTCTGTTATTCTATTCATCAATTCTAATTCTGCCGATTGTTTTCTTAAATAATCAAGTGATTTATTTTTTAGGATTTTCATTAATAGAGGTATGGGATTATCCACAGTTTCTCTTTTCATTACTTCCCAGAGTTTTATTAAAGATTCAGTGGCAATATCTTCTGCAGCTAAGGTATCTCTTACATAAATCAATGAAAAATGATAAGATTTCTTATAATAATCGCGAAATATCGTATTAAATTGTAAAGGTTGCATTGTTTTATCTGCTTTATTCGCAAACATACATAATTTATAATAAGATTGTATTTTTTTATATATGTTTTTTTATGTTAATGCAAAATAGAGATTACACTATTGATGAATTTTTTCACAATAAAAGAGCAACAAACTATACATTAATTATTGATCGAATGCTACATGATATGCAACGTAATAAGCGCAATATGAAGAAGTTGATAAATAGGGATTTGATTCATTTTATGCGGTAGTAAGAACTCTTCAAACATATTATAAAAGAATCGTAAACTTTATTGCCAGAAGATCGACTAATGCTACGGATAATGCTTTTAATACAAAAATAAAAGGATTTAGAGTTCATGAAAAGAGAGCAACAGATATCGGTATCTTCCTATTTCGATTATCAATAATTTGTGCATAAAATTACCATCCTTCATGGTTTCGGTATGACCTTCCTTCATTTAGAGCCAGGATATAAAAAAATCCCGTTAAAATAAAAATTTTAACGGGATTCTAACTAGTTGTGCGGCTGAAGGGACTCGAACCCCCACGTCGCGAGACACCAGATCCTAAGTCTGGCGCGGCTACCAATTACGCCACAGCCGCAAACGCTTTTCTTTCGTTTAGCGATGCAAAGGTATGCATATTTTTTGATTCCGCAAGCAATTTCCAAAAAAAAAATATTCGGAATACCGTTTTTTTATAAATTAGTTAGATATTGCCGTGCTGTTTCAATAATTGTATCGATACCATCAATCATATCTTCTTTTATCATATCCACATGAATATCAGGTTCGATACCAAACTCTGTACTTTGCATATTTGCATCGAAGTGAGGACTTGCCGAATATCTAAGACTCCATCCATTAGGGAGTTCAGAAGTAAACGGCATTCCCGATCCGCCACCTGTTTTGCCACCCATAATAGTAACGTTCGGCAATTCACGCATTTGCGAAACAAAATCGTTGGTGGCACTATAAGAATAGCTATTGGTCAAAATCACGACTGGCTTTTGCCAACGGATATTGGATGATGGTTCTAAATATATAGGGTACGGCTTTGAAAAATCAGAATGCCCCGGTCCGTTTTTATGGCATATATATCCAGTCAATACCCTATCGTTAGTAAATCGTGAAGCAATTTTATCAGAGTAGGTTAAATTTCCACCTCCATTTTGACGCACATCAATTATTAAGCCATTACAAACAGCAAAATAGTTGAGAACTTGATCTAGATTGCCTTCGCCAATGGGATAAGAAAAGCTACCATAATAGATGTAACCAATATTATCATCGAAAATTTTATATTTAAAGCCAGCTGCTTTACGATAATCCGTACCCAAATAACGATTACTTTCAACAATAGCCTCAACAAAATTGCGAGGGCTATCTGCCCAAAAATCATATCGTGATTGATTGAAAGAAGAGGTTAAATTGACATGACCGTCTTTTAAATGATATAGCATACTATCTAAAACCATAAAAAGATTTTCACTTGACATTGAATTATTGATATATGGTCTATATTTATCGCCTATTGCATTCCAATCTATACCTTTATAATCGAGAAAACAGTATTTTTCATCAATAATTCTCCACAATTCATTAAAATTGCCCATAGGATCATTGTTATAATCATCTTCTGTTATACACGAAGATAAAGTAAAGATAAGAAATATGGAAAGTATACTATATTTGATATTGGTGCTCATAAATAATAATGTCTAAATCCTTGTTTTACTTGACTATTAATAATTTACAACCGAATGAGGAGTATCATTCGCATTTTTATATCGGAGTTGATAAAACTCTTTCACAAAACCAATCATAAATACTTGTGAGTAAATATGAGTTTTCAAACCATTCACTTTGGATTGTTGCATATCAGAGATATATGTCAATCGCATTTTTGCATATCTCACGGGGAAATCTACCGATAAAAACTGACGCAATGAGGGTTGATTGTGCAAAGATGAAAAGCGAACGATTCCACTAGCATTGCCCAACGAAAATATTTCGTAATATGACTGCCCATAATGTGGTGAAAAGATAGCTCCTATAAAAGGAATATTAGCTTGATAACGCAACGTCAATGGATATTTTTTAATGGAAGTATTCCAAATGGCTATGACTGATGCATCTAAGTTAATAAAAGCACGAGCAGAAGCTGGATTGTTGCTGTTGCGCAAATTATAGATAAAACCTAAATTAGTATCTAACAATGCTCCTGTCAATATCTTAAATTTTGGAGTAATGCGGAAATGATAATGCAAACCATAATTCCAATTCACCATACCGGCAAACATATTATTATTATTCACCTTATTATGAGAATAGCTCAAATCGGCTTGCAATAAATTTTGAATTGAAACATTCCCATCCAATAGTCGAGTCATACGCATGGTTTCTCGCAGATATCTCAACTCAGTACCTTTATATTGCTGAGGTGATAAATAGGTATCAAAAACATTGGTAAAACCGATTCCATATTGCGTAGTACGTGTCACATAGCGATTTGCATTTGCTACAGAATCAGTTTGACACATTGCGGTTGATATTGGTGCCAACAATAGGCCACCAATAAATAGAACAACCGATATGATATTCTTCTTATTCAACATCTAAGCCCAGCTTCATTTGACCCGTAATTTCATCTACTATATCGCCTTCACTTTTGCCTTGATCGGGATCTAAATTCGCATTCATTTCCTCCACAACAGTCATATTCACTGTGGCATCTTGCAACTCTGGCTGATAGACTTTAATCGGTTCTAATTCATTAATAGTATCAATATTGAAAGTAGTAATACGCTTGCCTTTAGCTTTAAAACCTTTCACCGCTATAAATTCATCGGCATCAATTATCAGAGGATCTCTAAAGCTATCATGCCCCCCAAATATCACCTCAAAACGAGGATAATATTCGTCGGTCAACAATATTAACTGGTTATTTTTGTTTTCGCCAATATAGTTGAATTTGCGAGCTGTATTTTCGAAACTAAAACGCTTGATATAAGGGTAATTTTGTTGATCGGCATCATAAAGAGCAGCCGTCCATACTTTATTAGAGTCGAATTTTTCGATAATATTAATATTATTATCATAGTGATTGCTCACATCAAAATTTGTGGTATAAAAATCGCCATTGCTAAGAACAACCAATATTGTATCCTCACTTTGGAATTCACCTAGATACTCACCGCGTCCATCGTAGTTAAGACGTAACACATCGCGATCGAACCAAACTTTACGTCCACCTAAGGTAGAGCCTCCTTTTTGCTTAAGTGATATTTTATGAACCGGAAGACGTGTTAAGATAACGCCTAATGCTTGTCGCCCTTTAATACTGATTTCACTGAAATCGCGTTCAAATATAATTCGTCGAACTCTAGGGTTAGGCTTCAATGTAACCTTAATGACTTCGGCTTCTCCATTAGGATTGGCCGAGAAATAGGTAATACGCGAATCGGGAGTGCCTTGTGTAACATCATACTCACGATCGCGGACAATGGAGGTAACGGCAAAACGTTTAATATAAGTAGTCCCCTCTTTACCATCGCGATAACAAACATTATAAATAGTACGTTTATCGTTTTTCTTAAACACATTGATGTAAATTACATTTTTACCAATAAACTTCTTATCAGCAACCGGTGTAATCATATATTTACCATCACGGAAGAATACAATAACATCATCCAAATCGGAGCAATTGGCAACAAACTCATCTTTCTTGAGCGAAGTACCAATAAACCCTTCTTCGCGATTGATATATAATTTTTCATTGGCTTCAACTACTTTAGTTGCTTCAATGGTATCGAAGTTGCGCAACTCAGTTAATCGTGGAAAGTTTTTACCATATTTTTCTTTCAACATCTTAAACCAGCGAGTTGTATAATCTACAATATGAGCCAAATTATTATCAATTTCGGCCACCTCTTCTTTGATTTTAGCAATCAACTCTTCGGCTTTATCCGAATTAAATTTCAAAATACGGCCCATCTTGATCTCCATCAATCGAAGAATATCATCTTTCGTAACTTCGCGTATCAATGTTGAATAGAAAGGCGTTAGCCGATCATCAATATGGGCACAAGCATCATCCATACTTTTAGCTTGTTCAAACTGCTTGTCTTTATAGATACGCTCTTCGATAAAGATTTTTTCGAGCGATGAGAAATGTAACGATTCGAGAAGTTCTGCTTTGCGAATTTCCAGTTCTAATTTAAGAAGTTCGAGCGTATGATCGGCCGATTTTGTTAAAACATTACTCACATTCAAGAAGTGAGGCTTATTATCATCAATCACACAGCAGTTGGGCGATATGCTTACTTCGCAATCAGTAAAAGCATAAAGCGCATCAATCGTTTTGTCAGAAGAAACACCCGGAGCCAAATGAATTAAGATTTCAACGTTGGCGGATGTGTTATCATCTACCTTGCGTATTTTGATTTTACCTTTATCAACCGCCTTAAGAATTGAATCAATCACCGACGACGTTGTTTTACCATAAGGAATTTCGGTAATAGCAAGTGTCTTATTATCAATCTTATTTATTTTTGCACGGATCTTTACGCTACCACCACGTTCGCCATCATTATATTTGGCAACATCGATTGATCCTCCCGTTAAAAAGTCGGGATAGATCTGAAAAGGTTGACCATTTAAATACTGCATAGAAGCATCGCAAAGTTCGTTAAAGTTGTGAGGTAGTATCTTTGAAGAAAGACCCACCGCAATACCTTCGACACCCTGAGCTAGCAGCAATGGAAATTTAACCGGAAGAGTAATGGGCTCTTTATTACGCCCATCATACGAAAGCTTCCAATCAGTAGTTTTTGGATTAAAAACCACATCGAGCGCAAATTTAGAAAGACGTGCTTCAATATAACGAGAAGCAGCAGCACCATCCCCCGTCAAAATATTACCCCAGTTACCCTGACAATCGACCAATAAATCTTTTTGTCCCAACTGTACCAATGCATCGCCAATCGAAGCATCACCATGAGGGTGGAACTGCATGGTATGCCCAACAATGTTCGCAACTTTATTGTAGCGCCCATCATCAAGTCGTTTCATGGAGTGTAATATACGTCGTTGAACCGGCTTTAAGCCATCCATCATATGTGGCACGGCACGTTCAAGAATTACATACGAAGCATAATCTAAAAACCAACTTTGATACATGCCTGTAAGTTGATGTTTTATACTTTCGTTATGAGTGTCAGCCGGTTTATAATCAGAGTGTTCTTCGGGTATTTCGTTGATTTCGTCGCTCATGGTGGTCAATATTCCTTTTGTTTTAACAACAAATTATCTTTTTTACATCAAATAATGTATGATGTGAAGGCAAAAATACAAATAATATGCAAAAAAATCATTTACTTTGCATATTATTTATGAAGTGCTAACATGCTAATATACTTATAGTATCATGCAATTATAAAAGAGCACATTTAATCACAATTATTGAAATGGCACAAGAAGATGTTTTTAAGAAGTTAGTATCACACTGTAAAGAGTATGGTTTTGTATTCCCTTCGAGTGATATTTATGATGGTCTGGGAGCAGTTTACGACTATGGTCAAATGGGTGTTGAACTCAAAAACAATATAAAAAAATACTGGTGGGATAGCATGGTATTATTGCACGAAAACATTGTAGGTATTGATTCTGCAATCTTTATGCATCCTACTATCTGGAAAGCTTCAGGGCACGTTGACGCATTCAATGACCCATTGATCGACAACAAAGACTCTAAAAAACGTTATCGTGCAGACGTGCTGATAGAAGATCAGCTGGCTAAATATGACGATAAAATGAACAAAGAGGTAGCAAAAGCTGCTAAACGTTTCGGAGAATCGTTTGATGAGGCTCAATTCCGCAATACAAATCAAAGAGTTTTAGACAATCAAGCGAAGCGCGATGCATTGCACGCTCGTTTTGCAAAAGCACTAAACGATAGCAATCTTGAAGATCTTCGCCAAATCATTATCGACGAAGAGATAGCTTGTCCTATTTCGGGTACTAAAAACTGGACAGAGGTTCGTCAATTCAACTTGATGTTTAGCACTGACATGGGATCGACTGCCGATGGTGCAATGAAAATATATCTACGTCCTGAAACGGCTCAAGGTATCTTTGTAAACTACTTGAACGTACAAAAAACAGGCCGTATGAAGATTCCTTTTGGTATCGCTCAAATCGGTAAAGCTTTCCGCAACGAAATCGTAGCACGTCAGTTTATCTTCCGTATGCGCGAATTCGAACAAATGGAAATGCAATTCTTTGTAAAACCAGGAACAGAACTAGACTGGTTCAAAAACTGGAAAGAGATGCGTTTGAAATGGCACAAAGCACTTGGCTTTGGCGATGATCACTATCGTTATCACGACCATGATAAATTGGCTCATTATGCTAATGCAGCTACCGATATCGAATTCTTAATGCCTTTTGGATTTAAAGAAGTTGAAGGCATCCACTCACGCACCGATTTCGACTTGAGTCAACACGAAAAATTCTCAGGAAAAAACATTAAATACTTCGATCCTGAAATCAACGAGTCGTATGTACCATATGTTATCGAAACATCAATTGGCGTAGACCGTATGTTCTTGAGTATTCTAAGTGCATCTTATTGTGAAGAAAAACTAGAGAACGGTGAAACTCGCGTTGTACTAAGACTTCCTGCTGCGCTTGCTCCTGTTAAATTGGCAGTAATGCCATTGATCAAGAAAGATGGTCTTCCTGAAAAAGCACGCGAAATCATTGACGGCTTAAAATTCCAATTCCATTGCCAATACGACGAAAAAGACAGTATCGGTAAGAGATATCGTCGTCAAGATGCTATTGGTACTCCATTCTGTGTAACAGTTGACCACCAAACATTGGAAGACAATTGTGTAACACTACGTAATCGTGATACAATGCAACAAGAGCGTGTAGCCATTTCTGAATTAAGCAATATCATTGCTGAGAGAGTAAGCATCACAACATTGTTGAAAACATTACAATAAAACACTTAAGAATGAATAAGAAAATCTTTTTCGCCCCACTGCTTCTATTATTACTTCTTTTGACTTCGTGCGAAGAGACAAAAGAGGCGAGCAAATATGACAACTGGCGTGCACGAAACGAGCAGTTTATCGATTCATTATACAATGTATATACTACCCAACCCGACAGAGGCGGCTTGGATAGTATTCATTTGTTGACGGCACCTTACAACTATATATTCTACAAGAAGTTAACTCCGGTTAGCGATCTTCCGGGATATGTATACAATCCATCCGAACTACCATTTGACCAAAGTTCTGCTGTAGAAATGTATTACAAAGGAACAAATATTCTTAAAGAGCGTTTCGATGGTTTTAAAGGCGATAATCCTACCGTATTCGACTCACCGATTACCTTTACTGTAGCTTACGGTTCGGTCATAGTAGGATGGTGGGAAGTTTTGCAACGCATGGGTCTTGGAGAACGTTGGGAAGTATATATTCCTTGGGAATTTGGATATGGTTCAAACGGCAACAATGGCATTTTAGGATATTCAACATTGATATTCGACATG
The DNA here is from genome assembly GCA_002471195.1 of Bacteroides sp. UBA7333. Lineage (GTDB taxonomy): Bacteria > Bacteroidota > Bacteroidia > Bacteroidales > Bacteroidaceae > Bacteroides. The sequence goes on along the minus strand of DKPN01000003.1, from coordinate 113,377 downwards.
CAAGTATACAAGATTAAAAACCTTGCTATTCAAGCAGAATTAGACGAAGAAGATACTGTTTTAGAACAATAAGACAGATACTAAATAAAGAAAAGCCCCGATTAAGAATTCTTAATCGGGGCTTCTTCGTTGTAAGATGTGAGTAAGGTTTTAAAAACGTTTATTTAAATTACGCATCAATATTTGCATAAGTTGCGTTCTCTTCTATAAACTCACGACGTGGGCCTACTTCTTCACCCATTAACATCGAGAATATGAAATCAGCCTCGGCTGCATTTTCAATATTTACTTGCTTCAAAATACGGTTTTCTGGGTCCATCGTTGTTTCCCATAGCTGCTGAGCGTTCATCTCTCCCAAACCTTTGTATCGTTGTGTATGGATGGCATTTTCAGAACCACCACCATAGGTATCGATAAACTGCTGGCGTTGTGCATCGGTCCAACAATATTCTTCTACTTTACCTTTTTTACATAAATACAACGGAGGAGTAGCGATATACAGATATCCGTTTTGAATAATTTGCGGCATATAACGGAAGAAGAATGTCATGATAAGTGTGTCGATATGCGATCCATCGACATCGGCATCGGTCATGATAATAATTTTGTTATAGCGTAGCTTTGTAATATTCGCCTCTTTGCTATCTTCTTCGGTACCGATTGTTACACCAAGAGCCGTATATATATTGCGTATTTCGTCGCTTTCGAGGGCTTTATGATACATCGCTTTTTCTACATTGAGAATCTTACCACGTAATGGAAGAATAGCTTGGAAAGCACGGTTACGACCTTGTTTTGCAGTACCACCCGCTGAGTCACCTTCGACAAGGAACAACTCACATCTCAATGGATCGCGATCTGAACAGTCGGCCAATTTTCCAGGAAGACCTCCACCTGACATTGGCGATTTGCGTTGAACCATTTCGCGTGCTTTACGAGCTGCATGACGTGCTGTTGCTGCAAGAATAACTTTGTCTACAATCATTTTCGCCTCTTTGGGATGCTCTTCAAGATAATAATTCAAAGCTTCTCCCACAGCTTGATCTACCGCTCCACTAATCTCGCTATTACCCAATTTGGTTTTAGTTTGACCTTCAAATTGTGGTTCGGCTACTTTTACCGAGATCACAGCAGTTAAACCTTCGCGGAAATCATCGCCCGATATTTCGACTTTTACTTTGTCCAACATCTTGCTTTCTTCGGCATACTTCTTTAAAGTACGCGTCAACGCACGACGGAAACCGGCTAAGTGCGTACCTCCTTCAATGGTATTGATATTGTTTACGTAAGAGTGTATATTCTCAGAGAAACCTGTATTGTACATGATAGCCACCTCGATAGGAATGTTTTGCTTCTCAGTGTTCAAATAGATAACATCGTTGATTAAGTGCTCGCGAGACGACTCCAAATAGCGAACGAACTCTTTTAAGCCATCTTCCGAGTAAAACTCTTCGTGCTTTACTTCACCTTCTTCATTCACCACACGCTTGTCGGCCAATGTGATGCGAATTCCGGCATTTAAGTAAGCTAATTCGCGTAAGCGACCAGCCAATATTTCGTATTTATAAACCGTTTCTGTAAAGATTGACGCATCGGGCCAGAATTGCTGATGGGTACCGGTATGATCGGACACACCTACCTCTTTTACATTATATAATGGTTTACCAATTTTATATTCTTGTTGATAAATCTTTCCGTTACGGAAAACTTGAGTGATCATGTGAGTAGAAAGTGCATTTACACACGACATACCTACGCCATGCAAACCACCCGAAACCTTATAAGATCCTTTATCGAATTTACCACCGGCATGAAGCACAGTCATAGCAACTTCCAATGCAGACTTTTTCTCTTTTTCGTGATAGTCTACAGGGATACCGCGTCCGTTGTCTTTTACAGTGATTGAATTGTCCTCGTTGATGATTACATCAATTTGTGTACAGTAGCCTGCCAATGCTTCGTCGATTGAGTTATCGACAATTTCGTATACTAAGTGGTGAAGCCCTTTGATACTGATATCTCCAATATACATAGCAGGACGCTTACGAACAGCCTCCAACCCTTCGAGTACCTGGATACTATCAGCCGAGTATGACCCGTTTGATTGAGGGGTCACTTCCTCTTCAGCTTGTGAAAATAAGTCTTCGATCATAATTACTTTTCTATTATTAGAATAACTAAGCAAAAATAGCAAAAAAATACGAGTAACGACCTAAATAAAGGGTGAAAAACACTGCCATTTTCGTTTTATTGTCTTTCAGATTACATCCTATAAAAATCATACATTACACAAATCAAATAGCTTGTACACAACAAGAAAGGAATTGAAAAGAATAGCTACAGCAAGAGCCGGATGATTATCGTTAAATATCACAAAATAGACCGGGCAACATACCTAAGTTCAAAATCTTTTACTCAACTATATTTGTTATATATATTGTAATAAATAAACTAAAAAAATAACGATGATGAAAAAGCTAGCATTTTTCTTATTTGCCGCACTACTTAGTTTACAATACATGTATGCGGACGATGTTGTAATAAAAAACATCAATCAACTTCCAGCGCAAGCTCGCACCTTCTTGGGCGAATATTTTGCCAAACAAGTACCGAAGATGATTAAAATGGATAAAGAAAATAATACCGTTAAATATTCGGTAGAGTACGCCAATGACGTAGAGGTAGAATTTGACGCCGATGGTAAATGGACAAAAATCGACATGAACAAAAAAGCTGTTCCAGCTAAACTTATCCCTACTTTTGTTTCTGATTACATGAAAAAAAATCAATTAGACAAAAAGATAGTCACTGAGGTGAAACATTGCAGCGAAGGTTACGAAATCGATCTAAACGATAATCAAACCCTCTACTTCTTTAATGACGGAAAATTTGATAAGGTGGTTAAGTCTAAATAATAAGATTTAAACACAATCAACAACTAGAAGTTACAACAAATCCTATCACTACTCTCTTCGTTAACACAAACGAAAATAGTGATAGGATTCTTTTTTGGCGCCGCAAACGTACATATACACGAAAAGCCGACTCTTAATGAATCAGCTTTTTGTATTATTATTTTAGCTATATATCTTTATTAAGCAAGTTTGTTAACATAAACAGTTAACTTAGACTTCAAGTTGCTAGCTTTGTTTTTATGGATAATATTTGTTTTAGCAAGTTTATCCAACATTTTTACAACTTTAGGTAATAAAGAAGCAGCTTCTGACTTTTCAGTTGTTGCGCGAAGCTTTCTAACAGCGTTTCTCATGGTTTTTCCATAATATCTGTTGTGAAGTCTTCTTTTTTCTTCTTGTCTAATTCTCTTAAGTGATGATTTATGATTTGCCATCTCGACTAATCTATTTTAATTCGTTATTTTTTATTTGAGTAGCCCATAGGGGAATCGAACCCCTCTTTCCAGAATGAAAATCTGGCGTCCTAACCGATAGACGAATGGGCCTTGAAGGCATTTGAGCATTTCTGCTCGTTTCAAGCATTGCTGCCTGTTTGTTTTTGCAAGCGTTGTTTGTTTCTCGATTGCGGTTGCAAAGGTAGGGACTTTTTTCAGACTACCAAATTATTCCATCTTTTTTTAGTGTTAATAAAATGTTAAATACAGACCCATACAGCATTAACATCTAACAATCAGCACATTACAAAATTCTAAAAAATCGAAGAAAAATCATCTTTTTTTGAGAAAAGCTGAAAATAGCTATTTTTAGAGGGATATTTTTGTAGCTTTGTAAAGACAAAAAATGGGTGATTATGCTACAAAAAAATACAGGAATCGTACTTCATAGTTTAAAATATAATGAGAATTCTCTCATTATTCACATGTATACTTCTCTTTTGGGCCGAACTTCTTATATCATTCCGATATCCCGATCGAAAAAAACCGCATTAAAATCGACAATTTTTCAGCCTTTATCGATAATTGAGTTCGATGCCGACTATCGCCCGAAGGGAAATATCTACAAAATTAAGGAGGCAAAAAACATTTTACCCTTCGTTTCTATCCCATACGATCCTATAAAATCGTCGATCGCCATGTTTTTGGCAGAGTTTTTATATCGTATTATACGCGAAGAATCTGAAAACACCCCTTTATTTACTTATATTACCCATTCAATGCAGTGGTTTGATGAGTGTAAAAAGGGTTATGCCAATTTCCATCTTGTATTTCTTATTCGTTTAACACGCTTTATTGGTATCTTTCCAAATACAGACGATTATAATGAAGGTCATTATTTCGATTTACTGAATGGAGGATTTACCTCGCAACAGCCACAATCGCACAACTCTTATTTAAATAAGGCCGATTCGAAGACCTTTGTGACTTTAATGCGCATGAATTATGACAATATGCATCTATTTCAAATGAATCGGGAGGAAAGAAACCGACTACTCACGCTAATTATCGATTATTATCGGCTACACATTCATGAGTTCACCACTATTCAATCGTTGGAAGTGCTAAAAGAGTTGTTCGATTAATACGACTCCACAGATAAAAACACCCGTTTATATTTGTGAAATAAGGCATATCACATTTGTGAAACCACGATATCACAACAGCGAATGTATCGTATCACAAGTGTGATATCGTGGTTTCACAATAATAATTGTTACAAACAACGAGCTGCGACATACTATTTTTACACTAAAATAAAGATAGAATAACCTCGCTTTATATGGAAACTCAATCAAAAAAAAGGCTACCCATTTTTGGATAGCCTTTTTTTGGATTAATGTAATTAGAGAATTACTCTTTCATAAACTTCATTGTTATAGTTTCGTTTGCTGTTCTTACCGTTACAAAATAGATACCTCTATTTAATGACTCAACATTTAATACGGCTGAATTATTGGCTTCTGTTGATAGAATAGCTACACCAGAGGCATTGCTTATCGTTATTTTCGCATTCCCTTCAAAACCATTGATCTTTAATACATCTTTTGTAGGGTTAGGAGATATTGTAATATTTACAGCTGATACATTATTAATATTAGATGGTGTAACATTAAACTCAACACCCGGATACATAGCCATACCACAAGGAGTACCGGCATACGAAGACATAGGAACGAAACTACCCTCTCCGCTTTCAGGTGTTACATACACCCAGAAAGTATTTGTTTGTAATCCTGTTGCACCATATGCCCCATGCAAAACAAGCTTACATGTTGCACTCGTTTTTAACGAAGCATCAAAGACCACCGTTACAAGAACACTATCAGTTGCTACCTCAACGGGGTTGGGAATATCTACCACGAGCATTTGAGGAACTTCTTGGCCTGGACTTGATGGATCACCAAAAGCACCTTTAATGGTGGTTTGATACTCGGCAACATCTGAAATCAAAATATATCCATCTTTTATTGGATAGAATATGAATTTTAATGGACTATCCAAGTCGCTACCACTCATGGTGTATTCATTTGCAGAGAAAGCCAATGATTTAATTTTTGCGTTGGTAGGGAAAGTAAATATTTCGCCAAACTCTCGATAGTTATTATTAAGTCCAAATACGGGGAGTTGATCAGAAGTCCATGCTAAGGATGCTGTTAGTTTTGCCCATGGAGCAATTGATGTCACAAAGTCTTCGTGAATGGCCGAAATCTTCTTCACATTGTATGCATAGGATTGACTAATATTACCTTCTTGGTTTGTAGCAGTTATAGTAGACTGATATTCGCCATCAGCAGGGTATTTTACAACCGTAGATGAAGCCTGAGGTGATAAGACTGTAGCTCCATTGTTTACACTCCAACTGATAGAATTAGCTTTCACTACTTCAGTAGAGTGAGTGATTCCGACCTTTTCTGATACATATGCTATAGGAGATTCATTGGTAACACTCCACAACGTTTTAGATAAATCAAGATATTTAATAACCGGCACATCTTTGATCGGCTCGGTTTGAACAGAAAAATCATCGAACGCAACCGCATTAACGTCTATTGCAGAAGTACAATGGCTTAATGCAAAATAATAGGTTCCGGTTGTTGCAGGTGTGAATGTACCCTTTTCAAGTTTCCATGCATCTAATGCTTCAGCATTGGCACCCGACTTATCGATTATTACAGTCGTTTGTGCAACTTCATTAGAAGCTGTTCCCACAGTAACTCTAACTTCATCTAAATAGGGTTGAAAACCTGGAGTATAAACAAAGACACCGATATAGTAGGTTGTACCGGCAGTTAAAGTTACCCCGGGAGAGAATGCCCATGAATTCATCGCCCTTATACCGTTATATCCTGATATCATATATGCTACACCAGATACCGCATCGAGATCTCTTATTTTTCCAATATTCATTTCAAAAGAGGTACCAGCAGTTTGTTTGTAAGTCCAATTGGCAGCAGTAGGGCTTTCCTGCTCAAAGGTTTCGAGCCAAGGTAGTGTTACACCAGCTGCCATAGGGCGCATTGGCATAACCATCGATAGATCGCTAAATAGTATTTCAGCTTGCTTTAATTTACCCGTTGTGGTTGGGGTAACTTCTGAGAGTTGTGCCGATGCTGTAAGAACTAGCATAACAAGCATAGAAAATAGAGTAATCGTTTTTTTCATAAGGCTATTTAAAATTAAATATTAATATTCGTCTAAACCAAGCACCTCACACTTTCAAAATGTTTCGGCGAGGATAGACATTATCTCATTTATTCGAATTAGTCCTCTTCTTTGAATCGCCACAACCGTATGATTTCTCATTCAAACGAAATTGGTTGGACCTTACAATAAACAACATCTACATATTATTCAACAAAAGGACGCCTATTAATAGAAAAAGAAACTGCACATGTTAATTTAAATTACAAACACGCACCTGATAGAGTTTAGATTACAACAAATATAATGATAAAAATAACATACACAACAAATTATCAACATATTAATATCATAAACCGAAATGTTATTTACTTTTGTATCAAAATGATCATTTAAACATGCACAAAACACACTATATAGACATTATCGATTACTCTTTGCAACTAACACATCAACCTATTTTGTGGCCAGCATGCATTGCATACAGTCGATATATGATTGACCAGAGCGTATTTGCAGATAAAAAAAGTCCCAAAGTTCTTTCGAACGATGGGACTCGATTCAGATCTCTTTCTATTGAGATCATTATAATATTATGATATAAGAATTGTTTTTATCCTAACAGTTCTTTCACTTTTGCAGAGATTGCACGACCTTCGGCAAGTCCTGATAATTGCTTAGTGGCAACACCCATTACTTTACCCATATCTTGTGCACCAGTTGCACCAACTTCAGCAATGATAGTTTTCAAGGCAGCTTCCAACTCTTCTGCACTCATTTGTTTTGGAAGGTAAGCTTCCATTACTTTGACTTGTGCCAATTCGCTTTCGGCTAAATCTTCGCGGCCTTGTCCTTTGTATATTTCGGCAGCGTCTTTGCCTTGTTTCACCAATTTTTGAATGATTTTCAAAGCAGCCTCATCAGTCAATGTATCGTTAGCACCGGCAGCAGTTTTAGCTTCAATGAAAAACTTCTTAATGTTGCGCAATGTTTCAAGAGCCACTTTATCTTTTGCTCTCATTGCGTTCTTAATATCTTCACTCACGCGATCAAATAAATCCATAATATTTTTATTTGTTGTCTGGCATAAATTGATTGTACAATATACCATGACAGTTATTATTAATTAAAACTAATTACACCTTGATTGTCGATCGATGAATCGTTCATCACTACATCTTCAACAGATTTGTGTTTTATTTCATTTAAAGTTGTTTTGTTACGATAGTAGGTGGCTGTATTTTCTACGGCAGCTATAATATCATCATTATCCAAATCGTCGTTGCTAAATATATAGATGTTATTATGCTTAATCTTATTGCGAGCACCAAAGTTGCTGGCACTTTCGCCATAAGCCATAGCAATGCGCTTCTTTCTTTTCTCTATCTCTTCTTCCGATTTTGCTTTACCCTCTTCGTCTTCGAGTCGTTTTCGCGAAAGGGCACTTTCCATTCCCGGAACGTCTTCTACACCAAATCCGGTAGCAAGAATAGTGATCTTTACTTTTTCGCCGAGCTCATGTTCTTCGGCAACTCCCCATATCACCTCTACACTCTCTTTAAATCGACTCATAAAGTTATGCACTTCACTCATCTCCTCTACCATCAAAGCATGTTCGGGGCTAAACGATACATTTAGCATCACTTTATGAGCATTGAATATATCATTATTATTCAGAAGCGGTGAGTTTAGTGAATCCTCGATGGCTTTAGTCAATCGATTATCGCCTACTCCATAACCTGTACCCATTATGGCTACTCCACCATCTTTCAAAATGGTATGTACATCAGCAAAGTCGAGATTTACCCGCCCCTTCAGTGTGATAATTTCGGCAATACTTTTAGCAGCGATCGATAAAGTATCATCGGCCTTACCGAATGCATTCATAAATGTTAGGTCGGAATATATCTCGCGCAAACGTTCATTGTTGATCACAAGAAGAGCATCAACATTTTGTGCAATACGCTCTACCCCATCCAATGCTTGTATGATTTTTTTTTCACCTTCGAATAAAAAGGGTATGGTTACGATACCTACAGTAAGAATGCCCATTTCTTTAGCTATTCGAGCAATAACAGGACCTGCACCTGTTCCGGTGCCACCACCCATACCTGCTGTGATGAATACCATTTTAGTGCCATCGTTTAGTTGCTGTCTGATGTCTTCCAAACTCTCTTCAGCGGCTTCGCGGGCACGTTCGGGTTTATTTCCTGCACCAAGACCATTGGTCACAAGGCGTCCTAACTGTATTTTAATAGGCACAGGAGATTCGGCTAATGCTTGATTGTCGGTATTACACACCACAAAACTTACATCGTGAATGCCCTGTTTATACATGTGATTAACGGCATTTCCACCACCACCACCAACACCAATAACTTTAATAATTTTGAGCGATTCGCTAGGCAAATCAAAAGGTACAATCTGATCCATAGTTATATTGAGTTATTGTTATTCTATTAATTCATATCCTCATCAGAGAATATTTCCTTAGTTATCTTACCAATTGTTTTTTCAAGCCAAGTAGGACCATTCGATTTTGTTTTTTCGGCTTTTGTCTTAGGCTTAGTCTCAACCTTCTTGGTGGCTTGAGCTGCCACGCGGGCTGCTTCTTCTTGACGCTTATATTCTTCGTCATCAGCAAAGAGAGTTCCTACATCCAACGTAGAAGGTGCAGGTTGGGGTTTCTCAACAACAATCGGTTTTATTGCACAACATGGTTCTTGACCGGCAAGCAATAATCCTAAGATACTATTTTGCGAACCATCTAAAACCAAACCTGTACCATCGGCTTGAATTGGAGTTTGTACAGTTTTTGCAAAACGCACCTTTTCTATTTTACTCTTTTTGCGCAATAACGAATCAATATTCTTTAAATTGGCACCACCACCGGTGATTACCATCCCTGCAAGGAGTTTATCATCATAACCCGAGAGCTGAATCTGATTCCAAACATTTAGTATAATTTCATCGGCTCTAGCTTCGATCACATTATTTAATAAATTGATTTCGATGCTGCGAGTACCATCATCAAGCTGATGCATAGCAGGAGTATCAGTTGTTTCTTCGACATACATCACATTGCCATAAGCCAGTTTTAAGTGCTCGGCTTCATCTTCTTCAACTTTTAAAGAGAGAATATCGCGAGTAATGTTACTACCACCTAATGGTATTACAGTAATAAAACGTAATACATTATTTTTATATATTGAAACAGTTGTTGTATCGGCACCAAAATCGATTAAAGCACAACCCAGTTTACACTCATTCTCGGTTAATGCAGCATTAGCAGTAACAAGAGGAGCAATAAGGCAATCGGCTATTTCGATATTAGCTTGCGCAAAAGTATTTTCAATTTTCTTTTTTATTGCGTTGCGTGCTACAATATTCAAGAAGTTTCCAATGACTTGACTTGAGGCAACTCCAACAGGGTCGAATTGAAAATTGTTGCCCAGTTTATATTCTTGAGGCACCACATCTAATATCTCCATATTAGGAAGTGCCGATTCCAAGTTTTCATCGCAAATTGAATCTATCAACTCTTGTGTAATAATAATCTCTTCATCGAGATTACGAACAACGGAGTGTTTGATAGAATGCAATGATTGCCCGTTCATGCCAACATAAACTTTAGCAATTGTTTTATCAAGTTGTTGCTCTAGATTTTTTATTGTTGTAGTGAGCGCTTGAGCTGTTTTATCTAAATTGTATATAATACCTTTTCGTATAAAGGATGATGACTCTTCTGCAGCATAAGCTAATATCTGCATACTGCTATCACTATTACGTCGCCCGGCAATACCAATCAACTTGGAAGATCCCAGTTCTATTGCAGCAATAATTTCTGTTGTAGCCATATTTTTTCGTAATGTGTCGAACACTTTTATATGCATTCAACGTATGATACAATTATAATATCTTATTAAAATCAAATATTATTCGTGACGTTTCGTACAAATAATCTGATTATCAAATTCTATGTTAATCCGCGAATACTTATCCCATCCTATTTGGCCTAAGGCCTTTTGGTAGAATATCTTTAAGCGTTCAAGTTTACTTTCGTAATTCTTTAAACTCCCCATATATATAATATGGTCGCCTACTCTGGGAATAAGTTCAACGTTATGTCTAGGCAAGACATTTATCTGCTCTATTTGAGCATTCCAAAACGGATCATTTTGCAAAAATACACCAAAGTTATATAAATCGGTTGTTGCAAACGACTTTTCTACATATCCACTAACAATTGTGCGGTGAGCAACACATTTAATATCCGATGGCATTATTGCACCTTTATTGTCTATATAGTAATTGCCATTATTATTGCACATCACACGCAACAATGGGATACGTTGTGAGGCTCTTATGCTAATATGATTTTCGGGTGTCCAATAGCATTCTACGTTATCTATCAAAGCATGTTTATTCAACTCTTCTTCGAGCAACTTAATAGATACATCTATTTTGTTCTTACCTATAGGATCAATCTTCTTCTTTTTTAAAATACTACTAACCTCTTTTTTATCAATAAACCCTGAGTACACAGAATCGCTTATCAGTAAATCGATATTACGGCATATCTGTTTTTCGGGTTTCGCATTCAGATAGGTGGTAGCCAATACTAAATAGGCCACAACCACAAACAATGCAATATATAAAAAAATACGTTTCAGCATCCGATTTTAGATTATAGATGTATAGTAGCAATTATAAATCATATCGTCTTTTAAGCTCGCTTGTGATAGCCGGAATCAATCGATCAATATCTCCCGCTCCCAACACCATTAAAACCTCAATTTGTTTATTTTCAAGTTCATTCAGTAAATCATCTTTCTGGAATAAACTCTTTTCGACCGTAGCATCAATATTATCAAAAATCAATTGACTTGTGATTCCTTCAATAGGAAGTTCGCGAGCCGGATAGATTTCGACCAACATCACCTCATCGGCCAATGATAATGACTGAGCAAATTCTTTATAAAAATCGCGTGTGCGAGTATAAAGATGTGGCTGAAATATAACCGAGATCTTCTTATTTGGATATAATTCGCGAATAGAAGATATACTTTGTTTAATTTCACAAGGATGATGAGCGTAATCACTTAAGAAAACAATTTTATCGGTTTTAAGTTTAAAATCAAAACGTCTATCTACACCTCTAAAACTCTCCATACCCTGCTTTATTTCAGCATCGGCCATTCCATTGAGATGTGCTATTGCCATTGAAGCAACGCCATTCTCAATATTTATACTGATAGGCACTCCTAATTGGATATCATTGATACGAACATCAGGACCCACGAAGTCGATAACGATTTCACCATTTCCAATACGGATATTCTCGGCGTGAAAGTCTCCTTCATTGCGCGAATAGGTATATGTTTTTACTTCTGCATTTGTTTTTGGTCGTAGTGTTATACCTTTACGCATTAACAACACACCACCGGGTTGTATCAAAGATGTATAATGCTCGAAACTCTCCATATAGGCTTCAGCCGTACCATATATATCCAAATGATCGGGATCGGTCGAAGTAATAACACTCATATAGGGTGATAACCAATGAAATGAGCGATCAAACTCGTCGGCTTCGATAACGGTAAAAGGACTTGTTTCGGACAATAATAAGTTCGTTCCGCTATTTTTCGATATACCACCAAGAAAAGCATTACATCCGATATGCGACTGATCAAATAGATGAGCAATCATGGTTGAAGTGGTTGTTTTACCGTGTGTACCTGCTACACACAATCCTTTACTATGATTGGTAATCGTTCCTAATACCTGTGCTCGCTTTTGTATCTCAAAGCCTTGTTGCTGAAAAAAGCAAAGCTCAGAATGATCGTGAGGGATGGCTGGAGTTAGAACGACCAACGTGCTAGTTTTATCTTTACAGGCCAGAGGTATAGCATTTACATTATCTTCATAATGAATCTCTGCCCCTTCGGCCACTAAAGCATCCGTTAGTTCTGTTGCAACACGATCGTAGCCGGCAACAATTTTTCCTTTCGACAGGAAGTAGCGAACCAATGCGCTCATTCCAATACCGCCGGCTCCTATAAAATATATCGATTTAACTTCTTCTAAATTCATTGTTTAGCTAATTTTATAACCTCTTCGGCAATAATCGCAGCAGAGTCATGGTGTGCTAATTTAGTAATTTCTTCACTCAATTGTTGCAGTTTGTCTTCATTTAATAATAAATGAACTGCAGCAGGCAATAACTCTTGTCCTGCGTCACTATCTTTTATATATATAGCAGCTCCTTTTTCGACTAGAGCCATTGCATTTTTAGTTTGATGATCTTCTGCCACGTTAGGAGAAGGAACTAATATTACCGGTTTACCCAACAAGCAGAATTCGGATATAGACCCTGCTCCTGCACGCGATACGATTAAGTCGGCAGCTCCATACGCTACTTTCATATCTTTTATAAAGTCGGTAGTGTATAAATTGGCAATATCACCTTTCTTTTTGATTGCATCCTTCACTTCATTATAATAGATCTTACCGGTTTGCCATATAAACTGAACTTCAGCATGTGCCATGATAAAATCTAAATTTGACAAAAGTGCGTTATTAATGCTACGTGCCCCTAAGCTACCTCCTACAATCAATACAGTTTTTTTATCGGTGGTAAAACCAAAGGCCTTTAACGCCTCTTCTCTATCAATTGGAGTTTCTAGCAAATCCTGCCTTACCGGATTTCCTGTCATCATTATCTTATCTGCTGGAAAGAATTTTTCCATGCCATCGTAAGCCACACAAATTCGGTTGGCTTTTTGAGCCAACAATTTATTGGTAACACCGGCATATGAATTCTGCTCTTGTATAATTGTAGGAATCCCCATCATGCCAGCAGTTTTTAAAGTAGGTCCACTAGCATATCCCCCTACTCCCACAGCTACATTCGGTTTAAAGTTTTTGATAATACCTCTTGCCTTCATCTGACTACGCAATAATTTTAAAATTACCGCAAAGTTTTTCCAAAGGTGTTTTCTATCGAATCCTGCCACCGGAAGCCCTATTATTTGATAACCGGCCTCAGGCACACGTTGCATTTCCATTCTACCCTCAGCACCGACAAAAAGAATTTCGGCATCGGGTTGTAATTTCTTTATGGCATTAGCTATCGATACTGCGGGAAAAATATGCCCTCCGGTGCCACCACCACTTATTATAATTCTAAGCTGTTCTTTCATGATTTGTTTTGTTTAAAGTATCTTCTTCAAAGACAACATCACTATTGAGTATTTCGGATGTAGGTTCACCATTAGGCAGTTGAGGCAGTTCAATATCGAGAGTCGATTGCTTTTGCATTTCCAACTCCTCCAATCGTTTCTTCTCTTCGATATAAGCGGTATAGCGACTTACACTAAGTATCATTCCGATAAACGCACAATTGATAAAGGTTGACGTTCCTCCTTTACTAATCAGTGGCAATGGCTGACCGGTAACCGGGCCTAAACCTACTGCCACAGACATATTGACCAGTGCCTGTAACACCAATAGCATAGCAATCCCCATTACCAAATAGGCAGGAAAAGTTCGATCGCACTTATTTGCTATTTTACCAGCTCTGATGAGCAACCAGATATATAATACTAAAACAAATATCCCTCCTATTAGCCCTAGTTCCTCAATAATGATAGCATAGATAAAATCGGAAAAAGCCTGACTTAAAAAGTCACGCTGTACAGAGTTTCCAGGTGCTTTGCCAAAAACATTGCTCGTTGCAATAGCAATCTTAGCATGAGCTATTTGTCCATTTTTGTCAATATCAAATTTAGCAGGCGGTATATATTCATCTTTCGAAAATTCAAGAATACGAGCTTTCCATGTAGGAAAGCGGTGCAATAAAGGAATTGACGTTGCATCAGAAATATTCACATTCAAGACTATCGTTACCGCTATGGTAGCCAGCAAAGCTCCAATGCCTAGCAATCCCACCAGATACTTCCATGATATCTGCCCAATAAACATCATGGCATAAACCACCGAAAAAAGCAATAAACCGGTAGAAAAGTTTTCGAAACCAATGATAGCACATATTATACCGGCAAAAATCATGATCAGTTTAAACGTCTTTCGATTGCTCTCGGCATCATCTTTTTTCTTCGACAACCAATAAGCCACCAATATGACAACAGCCATTTTAGCCAATTCGGAGGGCTGAAACTGAATCCCCATAAATGAGGTCCAACGAGCAGCTCCATTGATTCTATCGCCCGAAGCTATACCCATTATCGATATAAAGATGAGTAGCCCCAGTGAGAGTGGATACAGAAACACCGGAAACATTTGAAACCATTTGTATGAGATATTATGCATCAGCACCACAATTACTACCCCTATCATCAGTATCACCGAATGTTGAGTAATTGGTCCCCAGTGATCTCCCGACTTATACGTTAAAGTACTTGCAGCAGAAAACACTTCTACAATCGAAATCAAACAGAGAAATAAGAATATTATCCATATTACTTTATCCCCTTTAAATATGTTTCTTAATAAATCCACGATAGATATAAATTTATAATTCTCTTACATACTTCTTAAATTGGTCGCCTCTATCTTCATAGCTATTAAACAAGTCGAAAGAAGCACAACAAGGACTCAAAAGCACAGTCTCACCTTTCTTTGCCATTTTGAAAGCAGCATCAACAGCATCTTTCATTCCGGTTTGTATATCAACAACAGGTAATCCCAATCTATCAAAAAACTCATGCAGTTTTTCATTATGAAGCCCCAGATATACTAATCCCGAACATTTACGTTTCACTAAATCTTCTATTTCAGTATAGTCATTACCTTTATCTTTACCACCAATAATCAAAACTGTCTTTGTCTTCATGCTTTGCAAAGCATACCAACACGAGTTCACATTAGTAGCTTTCGAGTCGTTTATAAAATCAACACCTTTTACACGTGTCACATGCTCTAAACGGTGTTCCACCCCTTTAAAGTCGGATAAAGCCTGACGTATATCATCTCTTGTAATGCCTGCAACATTGGCCGAAATACCAGCTGCAAGAGAGTTATATAAGTTATGTTGACCAGTTAAAGCCAATTTCTCTTGCTCCATATTGAAAGCAATCGGTTCGGTGATTGTCACCTCGTGATTCTCAACATAAGCAATAGAATTATTCTCTTTCAGAGCCGAAAACGGATAAAGATGTGCCTTCAAACCATACTTTTCAAGCTCTTTCTTTATAATAGGGTCATCATTCCAGAAAATAAAAGCATCTTCGGGAGTTTGATTCTGAGTAATACGAAACTTAGCATCTATATAATTTTGCATACTATCCGCATAGCGATCTAAATGATCGGGAGTAATATTCATTAATATGGCAATATTAGCTCTAAATTGATACATATTGTCGAGCTGAAAAGAGCTTAGTTCAATGACATAATAATCATGATCTTCTAATGCTACTTGCAAAGCCAAGCTCTTCCCTATATTTCCAGCCAACCCCACATTAAGACCAGCACTTTCGAAAATATGATAAATTAAGCTTGTAGTCGTAGTCTTGCCATTCGAGCCGGTGATACAAATCATTTTAGCATTTGTATAGCGTCCTGCAAATTCAATCTCCGAAATAATAGGTGTTCCTTTTGCTATTAATTTCTGAATGATGGGTGCTTCATTAGGTATACCGGGACTTTTCACCACCTCATCGGCATCCAAAATCAATGCCTCAGTATGTTTTCCCTCTTCCCAGGCAACATCATACTTATCGAGTTGTTGTTTATATTTATCCTGTATCATAGACATATCCGAAACGAAAGTATTATATCCTTTCGTTTTAGCTAATATCGCAGCTCCAGCACCGCTTTCACCAGCTCCTAATATGACAATCTTTTTTTCCATTGAATAGATGATTTTTAGTTGTACCTATTTTGCCTATTGTTTAAACTTACCTTATTTTTAATGTAATAATTGTGATCACTGCCAGTAAAATGGTGATGATCCAAAAGCGCACAGTTATTTTAGATTCATGAAATAACATTTTAGGATCGGTGATAACTACCGTGCATCCTTTTTCTATTTGATTCATCGAAGTTCTGAAATGGTCGTGAATGGGTGCACGCTTAAACATACGCTGTTTCACTCCTTTTCGTTTGCCCATTTTATAATAAACTCTCTGTATAATAACCGACAGATTTTCGACCAAGAACACTCCGCATAAAATAGGAATCAACAATTCTTTATGAATTGCAATAGCAAATACAGCAATAATTCCCCCAATTGTTAAGCTACCTGTATCGCCCATAAACACTTGTGCCGGATAGGCGTTGTACCACAAGAAACCAACCAATGCACCGATAAACGCACAGATAAACACCACCAGCTCTTCCGAACCCGGTATATACATGATATTTAAATACTGAGCCAATTCCAAATGGCTCGATACATAGGCCAGTATGCCGAGTGTTACACCAATAATGGCCGAGTTTCCTGCCGCCATACCATCCATACCATCATTCAAGTTAGCCCCATTCGATACTGCGGTTATCACAAATATGGTGATAATTACAAATAGGATCCATCCAACAGTTTGTGCCCGTTCATTCAAGAACGATACAAAATCGGCATAATCTAAGTTATTACTTTTAAAAAATGGAATCGTGGTTTTTGTCGACTTCACATTCTCGTTGGCATGAACCACTTCCATTTCTTGTCCGGGTTTATTTACCTCAATGTTTTCGCGAATCACTACACTTGGACTTAAATAGAGCGTAAGCCCCACAATAAGCCCCAATCCTACCTGACCAATCACTTTAAACTTGCCATGTAGTCCTTCTTTATCTTTCTTAAATATCTTAATATAGTCGTCGGCAAAACCCAATACTCCTAACCAAACCGTAGTTATAAGCATTAAAATCATATATACATTGTGCAACTTACCTAGCAACAAACAAGGAATCAGTATGGCCACAATGATAATCACACCTCCCATACTAGGCACTCCTACCTTATCAACACCAAACGGATCGATTTTTGCATCTCGTTGCGTTTCGGTAATTTGCTTTCTCTTCAGTAAAGCAATAAAGCGCGAACCAAATATTGAGGATATCAATAATGCCAAGATAACAGTTATCAAGGCCCTAAACGAAGTATAGCTAAATACTCCTGCACCCGGAACATCTAATCTTTGTAACCATTCAAATAGATAATATAACATATCGCAGCTTAGCTATTTAATATAAATATTTCTTTTATAATCTCTTTATCGTCGAAATGGTGTTTTACCCCTTTCACGTCTTGGTAGTTCTCATGGCCTTTACCGGCTACCAATATCACATCTCCTTTTTCGGCCAACATACATGCTGTTTTAATAGCCTCTTTACGGTCGGTCATACTGATGGTTTTTCGTAAATCGTCTTTTGTTAAGCCGGCCAACATATCGTTAATAATATCTTGCGGCTCTTCAAAACGTGGATTATCGGATGTAATAATAACACGATCGCTCTGCTTGGCTGCCTCTTGTGCCATTACGGGACGTTTGCCTTTATCACGATTACCACCGGCACCCACCACCGTTATCACTTTACCTTTTCCTTCGAGAACGCCATGAATAGCATTTAATACGTTAATCAAAGCATCGGGGGTATGCGCATAATCAACAATTGCAGTATATCCTTCGGGCGAACGAATTGCATCGAAACGACCTGCTACCGGTCGTAATGTACTTAAAGCAATCAACACCTCTTCTTGCGATTTGCCCAATAGTACGGAAGCTCCAAATACAGCCAACAAATTGTAAGCATTAAACTTCCCGATAAACTGTACTGCCAACTCTTGATTATTAAAATCGAGCAACATTCCTTCGAAGTGCGATTCGAGTACACGACCTTTAAAGTCGGCCAAACTACGCAACGAATAGGTGTAAACTTTCGATTTCGTATTTTGAGTCATTACCAGTCCGTTCTTATCATCGAGGTTAACAAGGCTAAAAGCATCCTTTGGCATATCATCAAAAAACTTCTTTTTAGCCTTAAGATAGTTATCTACTGTTTTATGATAATCTAAATGATCGCGAGTAAGATTGGTAAAAATACCTCCTGCAAAGGTTAAACCGGCAATACGCTTCTGATCGATAGCATGCGAACTAACCTCCATAAATGCATACTTACAGCCTTCATCGGCCATTCTGCCCAATAGTTTATTCAAAGTTACCGGATCGGGAGTGGTATGTTCGGTCGGAATAGGCTCACCATCAATATAGTTGCATACGGTAGAGATCAAACCCGTTTTATATCCAAAATAGCGGAATGTATCATATAATAATGTAGCAACTGTCGTTTTACCATTAGTCCCGGTTACCCCTACCAACGACAGCTTGCTAGTAGGATTACCATAAAATGTAGTAGCCACCTTTCCGGTAGCATCTTCACTATCTTTTACCTGAATATAAGTTACATCTTGGTTTATATCGGTTGGCAAATCTTCGCACAATATAGCCGATGCCCCCTTTTCAATAGCCGAAACAATATAACTATGTCCATCGGTTTGTGTACCGCGCATAGCCAAGAAAAGATGATTCTTCTCAATTTGACGCGAGTCGATATTGATAGCCTCAATCTCTTTATTGATATCACCAATCACTTGTAGTGGTTGGATCGATTTTAATAATTCATTCAATTTCATAACTTACTTTCTTTATAGTCGTTACAATTCTTTTAATTCAATGTGAGCGATACGGTTTGACCACGAACAATGCGCGACCCTTGCAAAATAGATTGGCTCTTTACCTTTCCTTTTCCGTTAATGCGTACCCTCAATCCTTTACTTTCGAGCAAAAAGACAGCATCTTTTGCTCCCATACCGATCACCGAAGGCACCAATCCAGCCGTCAACTCAGTCTGGTTCAACACCACATTATCGTCAGAATGCTGTATGACACACCAATCTTCTTTTTTCTTATTGTAGTCGAATGCCACTTTATGATCAATATCTAGCTCTCTCAACACCTTTCTGGTTTGCGAAACCTCACCGGGTTTGATATGAGGGATTTCTTCTCTTACTTCAGGAATAGCATCTTTATACGACAATCGTAAATCTTTGGCATATACACGTTCGGCTATTTTGCCAAATACCGAACCGGCCATACCACCACCCGAAGGATAAGCTCCCGACCACTGTATAGCGACAATACAACTATACTTAGGCGCTTCGGTTGGAAAGAAACCACAGAAGCTCACTAAATAATGCATGGCACCGGCTTTATATCCGGCTGCACCTTTTGATATCTGTGCGGTACCCGTTTTTCCGGCTACAGAAAACTGCGTACTACCAGCTTGTTTGGCGGTTCCATCCTCTACAACATTGCGAAGCATTTCGCGAATTTGCTCCAACGTTCTATCCGAACATATCTTAGGGTTAATCACCTCTACGGGATATTCTTCAACCACTTTTCCATCGCGCAAAGCACATTTCACAAAACGTGGCTTAACCATTTTTCCATTATTGGCAATGGCATTATAAAATGTAAGCGTGTTGATGGGCGGCAATTGCGTTTCGTAACCAATACTCATCCAAGGCAAAGTGGTTTTAGAGAAATATTTCTCTTTTGGTCCTTTCACATTGGGTTTTCCCTCTCCTGCTATTTGCAAATTGAGCGTTTGATCTAAGCTCATACGCTTTAAACCATCTACAAATTTTTGCGGGTTGTTGCCATAACTCTTGTCGATGATGTATGAAACTCCAATATTCGACGAGTACCCCAATATTTTAGTGGCATTGATCGATCCGTATCCACCTTTATGCCAATTATGATCTTTCATTACCCTACCATGCATGGGCATTTGTCCGTTTCCGGTATGCACCACCGTTTCGGGGGTTATTTTACCATCTTCGAGTGCCACCATCATCGAGGCTGTTTTGAAGGTTGACCCCGGTTCGAGCATATCGCTGATGGCATTGTTTCGCATTTCGTAATAGTTGCCATCATTGCCTTTTGTCATATTGACAATGGCTTTCACGTCGCCGGTGGCTACCTCCATCAAAACGGCCACACCTACGTATGCATTTATCTCGTGCAACTTATCCACCAACGCTTTCTCGCAAATATCTTGCATATCTACATCGAGCGTAGTGATAATATCGCAACCGTCAACAGGGGCTATATCGACAAGATTCAAATATTTGTCGCGTACTTTTTGGCGGTGTGTAATACCGTCTTTCCCTTTTAATACAGTATCGAAAGCCAACTCAATACCATTTTTCGCTCCTTGTTCGGCATCGGCATATACATCTCCCAACGTTCGAGCTGCCAATGAACCGAATGGTTTTTTGCGACGATTGAAGGCTACTTCATGAAAACCACCTCGATACTTGCTCATATTGAATACCGGCAAACGTTTTATCTCTTTGTACTGAATGTACGATATGCGTTTGGGGTATATCAGATAACTTTGACTCATCTTTTTGCGCCCCTTTAATAGGTGCGCTTTAAACTGAGCCGGAGTTTTATCGGGCAATATACGGCTTAAGCCTTCGCATATCTCGTTGATGTGGTTGATAAACATCGTATCTTTTCGAATGCCCCCGGCTTTGAAGTCCATATAAATGCGATACTCAGGAAGCGAACTTGCCATCAGTTTTCCATCCGATGATAAGATATTGCCTCTATTGGGTTTTACCACTACGTTTTCGCGTTTAAAACGATCGGCCACATCTTGCCAATATTGTCGTTCGGCAAACATCACGACTGAAGCTTTAATAACGACAGCAATCCCTATGAGCACCATAAACAGTACTACAAAGGAAAAACGAATCATTATATTTTTTTTATCAGCAGCCACAGTCTTATTTTTTGCTTATTATATTGCTATTAATTTATTATTTCTTAATCACATATGGAGGACTGGTTGAGGTACGCAATTCACTCCCTTTGCTCGATATATACTGTTCGATACGCGATTGACGACTCTTCTCCATCAGCTCCGAACTGCGTGTCAGTGCATCGTATTTAATATCAATCAGCTCTTTTCGCAACTTATCAATTTCTATTTGCTGACGCTGACTGGCATAACGGTTATGAATATAAAAAACAATCAAAACCATCAGTAGAACCAATAGTTTAGATTGTCGACGAAAGAAGTCGCCCGCAAGGATATCACCTCCAAGTATACTTTTAAAAGAAGATTTTAGTGACTTTCTTTTTGTAGTTCCGTCCTTATCGTTGTCTTTATCTCTATCCACGTTTATTTCATTTTAGTATGTCACAGCTTGAGCCATAGCAATTAGTCGGTGCGTCGTTCGGCAATTCTGAGTTTCGCACTTCGCGAGCGAGGGTTTCGTTCTATCTCCTCATCGTTTGGAACAATCACTTTATTATTGACCAGCTTGAAAGGGGTTTCCACTCTACCGTAGAAGTCTTGTTTTATTTTCCCCTCTACATTGCCCGACTTCATAATATTTTTCACCATTCTATCTTCGAGCGAATGATAAGTAATTACAACCAATCGACCACCGGGTTTTAAAACTTTTATCGAAGCCTCCAGCATCTCTTTCAAAGCCTCCATTTCTTGGTTCACTTCGATTCGCAGTGCTTGAAACACTTTGGCCAGTTCTTTCTTCTCGCGTTCGCGACTGAAAAGGACTTTAATCAAATCGATAAAATCGTTTATTGTTTTGATCGGCTCTGTTGCTCTACGCTTAACAATAACCGATGCCAACTTACGACTGTTTTTCAGTTCGCCATACAGATAAAAAAGATCGGCCAATCGTTCTTCATCGTATGTATTCAGAATATCGGCAGCAGTTTTTCCCGAGCGTTTATTCATACGCATATCCAAATCGCCATCAAAGCGGAAAGAGAATCCACGTTCGCTATCATCGAAGTGATGCGACGATACACCTAAATCGGCCAAGATAGCATCAACCTCCTCTACGCCATGATAACGCAAGAAGTTTTGAATATATCGGAAATTGCTTCTTACAAAAGTAAAATGCGGATTATCGGGTATATTACGTTCGGCATCGGCATCTTGATCAAAACTATAAAGCATACCTCCTTCGCCCAATCTTGATAAGATTTCGCGGGTATGTCCTCCTCCACCGAAAGTTACATCCACATACGTTCCGTTGGGTACAATATCCATTGCATCAACACTCTCTTTCAACAACACCGGTATGTGATATGTAGATTGACTTTTATCTTCCATTTTTCTTTTCTTTTAACAACGACACTCTCTTTGGCAAAAATACACAATTTCTACTTTAAAATATTCATTTCTACCCCAAAAGATAGCGGTAAGTTATCAACAGATTGTTAAAAGAATTGCAAGATGCTTATATATCTGCTATTAAGCTTAATAATAGCATCACTCGATAAACTTTTTCGAACTCTTTTTCATTTGCCGAAGCTGCAAACTTACAAAGCGTGCACTACGCACCCGCTTCATAAAGGCAGGCGCAGATTTGAAGCAAATGCGCGACAGTTTTACTTTATCGGCCGTACAATTTTCGGGGGTATCGACCCCTTCGCTACAAATGGAGGGATAGAAACTACCCAAACCATCGATACCCACCGTACGACCTTGCCGCAGATGCTCGGCAATAATCGCCGACAACTGAGTTAATACCGATATAGCATCGCCATTTTGCAGCGAACTTCTTTGTGCCAACTCATCGGCAATATCAACACTACATACCGGACTCTTTTGCAATGCCTTAGCTGTGGCATAATACAACTCTTTGGGTGCACCCTTTGAGGTGTCTACTTTTTTGGTAACTACATAATTTATCGCCATATTTTCAAAGATATTAGAAGTAAATAATTAACCGGAATCATACGATTTTGAACACCCACATCGCTCTATCAATAATTAAAAACAGAGAATATAATCAGTCAGCATGGGCATGTTATGAAGGGCTACATCCCCATGCTTTGATGCCACACACGGGCATCTATCGATCAACAACATGGGCATGCATTCACCCTGAATCGCTAGTAAAGATAAAGCAGCTCTTTGAGTTGAACAAATGAAAACGCCCGTTCTTGATCACAAAATTCATCAAGTGGATAAAATAATATAAAAAAAACGAGCCGCAATCACTGCGACCCGCTTCTGAAAGTTACACTTCAATTTTTCACAAATACCTATCAAAACACACTATTCACAAATCTATTTTATCTGAATAATTAAAAACTATATTTAGGTTATTATCCTTCCAACTATATTTTATCTAAAATCTTTTAATTCTTCTTGCAGCTTCTGACGGGTAAAGAATATTCTACTCTTTACAGTACCTAGAGGTAATCCAAGTTTATCAGCTATCTCACGATATTTGAAACCTGAAACGTGCATTGAAAATGGCACTCTATATTCTTTAGGCAATGCATTAACTACTCTTCTGATTTCTTTAAGATCGTAATTGCCTTCCGTATTTTCGAACCCCGAATTTTGAGGTGCGTTAAGATGATATAAGTTTTCTGTTTGATCAACAAAAGTTTGATCGCGCATCACTTTTCTATAATTATTAATAAATATATTACGCATTATTGTATACATCCAGCCTTTAAAATTGGTGTCGGGCATATACTTGTCCTCATTATCTAAAGCCTTTAATGTCGTTTCTTGCAATAAATCATTTGCTTCTTCTTTGTCTGTGGTAAGCTTATAAGCAAATCTCAATAATTCATCTTGTAGGCTAACTAAATCTTTACGGAAACTTAAACTTTTCATAAGAGCTGCTGCTTTAAATTGTTACTATTATTTTTATCTGTTTTTTACATTCGTTTACGGTAGCAAACATACTGCTTACTTCAAAGCCTTACAGACCAAATATTCTCTTTTAATCGCTCAAAATCTAACATTTGAGAGATTTCGGTACACCTAAAAATAGTTTTTAGGTGGTTTTATACCGTATTGCATCGTTTTATAATCGAATCATTCGAAAATATATTTGTATAAAGATTATTTTAATAAAACAGGGAGGTGAAAAAGGATTAATTTAAAGAGACAAAACAGCCGTTACGCTCATTTTTTATAATAATATTAATAGAATTATCGATAAAAATAGTGTAGCATGCAGGCAAAAACCATCGAAAACAAAAAAAGATGAGAAGCATAGGCGCCTCTCATCTATATATTTATCTGCTCATATATTTTATTTCTCGTCAATCATTGCTATAAAAGACCAACTTTACCATCAAAATAAGCGGTTTTACACATCTTATATAGTAATATTATTGAAATACATTCTCCAATAAAACGTTCTGATTCTACATATATATATTAATCGCAATAATCTTTTAGCTCAGTTTGCAGCTTTTGGCGGGTAAAATAGATACGACTCTTTACGGTTCCGATAGGCAAATTCAACTTATCGGCTATTTCGCGATACTTAAAACCGGCAACAAACATAGTAAATGGACGACGATAATCTACAGCTAAGTTATTGACAATACGCCTCACCTCTTTCAAATCATACGAATACTCAGTGTTATCACATCCTTCTACCAAAGCCGCATGCAATTGATACTGATTTTCAGAGTGATCGACAAATGTATTCTCTCGAATGGTTTTTCGGTAGTTATTTATAAATAAGTTATACATAATTGTATACATCCAACCTTTGAAATTGGTATTATTCACAAACTTCAGCTCATTATCAAGGGCTTTCAATGTAGTATCTTGCAATAAATCGTGGGCATCTTCCTGATCAGACGTCAGTTTAAAGGCATAACGGAAGAGATCGCCTTGTACTCTTACCAAATCATCTTTGAATGTTACATTTTTCATAAAGTCAATATTAAGTGTTGTTGTTGTTCTTATATATTCCCTCACAGTAGTCATCGTCACCTCAATATTACAATAGTATTCAATTTGCGGTAAATCGAAGGGGGGAAATCTATCATTTAAAGGGGGGAAATCTATCATTTAAACAGAAAACAGCCCTTATTTGGTATATTTCGGGGCATATACAGACACAATGATTAAAATGTAGTAGTATTTTTTCTGGTTTTATTGCAAATTATAAAAAAGAACGATTAATTTTGTACATTCATTTTATTCTTAGGATAAATGGCTGAAGATTCATTATTTACTATCGACATTGACAAAATACTCAAGGAGAAAGCTCCAAAGAAATATAAGTATATTCCAAAATTCTTTATTTCTTATTTGAAGAAGATTATTCATCAAGATGATCTTAATATATTCTTAATAGAATCGAAAGATAAGGTTGGAGTAGAGTTTTTGGAAGCTTGTTTAGAGTTTTTAGATGCGAATATTATTGTAAAAGGTGAAGAAAATCTACCCAAAGACGGACTATGCACCTTTGTTTCGAACCACCCTCTTGGCGGACAAGACGGTGTAGCATTAGGCTATGTATTAGGCAAACACTACAAAGGGCGCGTAAAGTATTTGGTCAACGACCTATTAATGAACCTTCATGGTTTAGCTCCACTCTGCATCCCCATCAATAAAACAGGAAAACAATCGAAAGACTTCCCCAGAATGGTGGAGGCAGGATTTCAGTCGGACAATCATTTAATTATGTTTCCGGCCGGTCTATGTTCGCGTCGTCAAAACGGAGAAATTCGCGATTTAGAATGGAAGAAAACATTTATTGTAAAAAGCATTCAAACACAACGTGATGTTGTGCCGATACATTTTGGCGGATGCAACTCTAACTTCTTCTACAACTTGGCCAATACCTGCAAAACACTGGGTATTAAATTCAATATTGCAATGCTATACTTGGTAAATGAAATGTATAAAAACAAACATAAAACATTTACCGTAACCATTGGTAAACCAATACCATGGCAAACGTTCGACAAATCGAAAACGCCTGCACAATGGGCCGAATACGTAAAAGATATAGTATACAAGCTTTAATTAATCTGGATAATAAAAACCACATATATAAAAATGGAACAAATTATTGAACCGGTAAGTAAAGATCTTCTATTAGCAGAGCTTACTGAAGATAAACGGTTGAGAATGACCAACAAGAGCAATAATCAAATCTACATTATTACTCATCACGACTCTCCAAATGTAATGCGAGAAGTTGGTCGTTTGCGTGAAATAGCATTTCGTGCTGCCGGCGGTGGAACAGGTATGTCTCTTGATATTGATGAGTTTGATACGATGGAGAACGCTTACAAACAACTTATCGTTTGGAATCCTGAAGCAGAAGAAATTTTAGGTGGATACAGATATATACTCGGAACAGATGTGAATTACGATGAGAACGGTGCACCCATATTGGCTACTTCGCATATGTTTAACTTCTCCGATTCATTTATCAAAGAATATCTTCCTACTACCATAGAACTAGGCCGTTCATTTGTTACACTCGAATATCAATCATCGAGAGCAGGAAGTAAAGGATTGTTTGCATTAGACAATTTATGGGACGGACTAGGAGCACTGACAGTAATTATGCCAAATGTAAAATACTTCTTCGGCAAGGTTACGATGTATCCTAGTTATCACCGCCAAGGCAGAGATATGATTCTTTATTTCTTGAAAAAACATTTCGGCGATAAAGATAATTTGATTATTCCGACACATCCTTTATTAATTGAAAGCGACGAAACTGAGTTGGCAAATCTATTTAATAAAGATACCTTCAAAGAAGACTACAAGATATTAAATACTGAAATACGCAAATTGGGCTATAACATTCCTCCATTGGTAAATGCCTATATGGGATTAAGCCCCACTATGCGAATGTTTGGAACAGCTATCAATCATGAATTCGGACAAGTGGAAGAGACAGGTATCTTGATTGCTGTCGACGAGATTTTAGAAGATAAATACGTGCGTCACATCCAATCGTTTGTCGACAATCATCCCGATGCATGTTGTCTTACATCGGGTGCTAACAAAATATTCACACCGATCAAAGAGCCGGTAGACTGTTGCCATTAATTTTACGATACAAATCGAGTGCAAAGACATCGGTCATACCCGAAACATAATCTAAAACCGCCTGTATTCTATCATAGAGTGCAGGCGCTTTTATATTGTACTGTCCCGATACACGATTGATCAATAATTTAGAATATGCTTTATCGGGAGTACATACGGCTTCAATCATCAATTCGAGTAGGGTTGAAATAATTTGAAAACCGGCTAGTTCAATATCTAACACATCGCGCGAACGATATATCTTTTCGAATGAAACTTTGGTACAATGCTCATAGGCACAAGCGGGTCGCTGAGAGATACGTTGAATTAACGGTCCATCGAACGTACCATCCAAGATATCTTGTTGGTGATCGATAAACACCTGGGTACACTCGCGAATAAGCAAACCAATCACAGTAGAACGCAAATAGGCTATCTGTTCATTGATATCGCTCACACGCTTAAAAGTATCTTTTATACGTATCTTCTTCTCTTCAGAAAAATATTCCATTAAAAGTGCAATGGTCTCTTCGGTTGTCAAGATCTTCAACTTATGCGCATCTTCAATATCCATCATTTGATAACAGATATCATCGGCAGCTTCGACCAAATACACCAATGGATGCCGAGCATATCGCAGAGGAGAGTCATTGAGCTTTATCAATCCTAAATCATCGGCGATGGTTCGAAAGGTCGATTCCTCAGAAATAAAAAAACCAAACTTCGACTTTTTTCCTGCCAATCCTGACGAGAAAGGATATTTCACAATAGAAGCCAATGTAGAATAGGTCATCGCAAATCCTCCTTTTCGTCGTCCTTCAAACTGATGAGTAAGCAGGCGAAAAGCATTGGCATTTCCTTCAAAATGAGTCAAATCATCCCACTCTTCGGATGACAACTCATTTTTCAGAGGCATACCTTTGCCCTCGGAGAAAAAAGTAGAGATCGCTTTCTCGCCCGAATGTCCGAAAGGAGGATTCCCTAAATCGTGAGCCAAACAGGCAGCCGAAACGATTGAACCGATTTCAGAAAGGTAAGTATCTTTTAATGAAGGATCATTTTGCAACAACACTTTAGCTACATCATTTCCCAACGAACGTCCTACACACGACACCTCTAAACTATGAGTCAGCCGATTATGAACAAAGATACTGCCCGGTAATGGAAAAACTTGCGTCTTATTTTGTAAACGGCGGAAGGGAGCCGAGAAGATAAGACGATCATAATCGCGTTGAAACTCCGAACGATTTTCTTCTCGCTCGGCATGTAGCTCTTCTAAACCAAAACGCTTTGCCGATAATAGTTGTCTCCAGTTCATTGACATAATTGATAGATTATTGATACCCCTATGGATAATTAGCGAAATAAAATGACTCAGCACCCGTGTGTTGCGACATTATTTAACTGCAAATGTAGTTAAATTCAATACAAATTATGTATTTTCGCCCATGAAACTATTAATGAACGCAATATGGAAATCAAAGTCATAAATAAATCAAAACACGAGTTGCCTACTTATGCCACAGAGCTATCGGCAGGCATGGATATACGCGCCAATCTATCTGAACCCGTTACTTTGAAACCCATGGAAAGATGTTTGATTCCAACCGGTTTGTACCTTGCAATTCCAAAAGGATACGAAGCACAAGTACGCCCCAGAAGCGGTTTGGCTATAAAAAAAGGAATCACAGTGTTAAATTCACCGGGCACTATCGATGCTGATTATCGTGGAGAGGTTTGTGTTATCTTGGTCAACTTATCCAACGAACCATTTATTATCGAAGATGGCGAACGCATTGCACAAATGGTAATAGCACGCCATGAACAAGCGGCATGGCAAGTTGTTGAGAGTTTAGATGAAACCGAACGTGGCGAAGGAGGATTTGGACATACCGGAAAAAAATAAACAGAATAATTGAATCATGAGGCTTCTATATATCATATTAGGTTTTGTAATGGCTACTTTATGCGTATCGTGTGGGGCAGCTAAAAAAGTACAACAATCTAAAACACAAGTCAAACTGCAACCATCGCTTTCGGATGAAGATCAGCGTAGATTTAATTACTATTTCTTAGAGGCCATTCGTTTGAAAGCACAAGAAGAGTATAGTTCGGCTTTCGACCTTCTTCAGCATTGTCTTGTGATTGATCCCAATGCATCATCGGCACTATTCGAGATTTCGCAATATTATATGTTCTTGAAAATGCCCGATAAAGCACAAGCAGCTTTGGAGGCTGCTGTTGCAAACGAGCCCGACAATTATTGGTATGCGCAAGCTTTGGTAAATCTATATCAGCAACAGGCCGATAAGACTAAAATGATTTCGGCATTAGAGGATATGACACGCCGTTTTCCCGACAGACGCGAATCTTTATTTATGTTAGTCGACTTATATAGTCAATCGGGAGAATATGATAAAACCATCAACACACTCGATAAAATAGAAAGTCTTATCGGTAAAAGCGAACAACTCTCGCTAGAAAAGTTTCGTCTTTATATTCAAATGAGTAAAACTCAAAAGGCTTTCGATGAAATTGAGGGTTTAGTGGCTGAATATCCTATGGACTATCGCTATCAGGTAATATTGGGCGATTTGTACATGCAAAATGAGAAGAAAGAAGAAGCTTTCAACACCTATCAAAAGGTGTTGAAAGAGGAGCCCGATAATGCAATGGCGCTCCTTTCGCTTGCAGCCTATTATGATGATACCAATCAACCTGAACTATACAAACAGCAAATTGATAAATTACTTTTAGACAAACAGGTTCCGGCACAAACCAAGTTAGGGGTAATGCAACAATTGATAGCACAAAATGAACAGGCGCAAGAAGATAGTACAAAAATCATCTCACTTTTTAACGAAATTATGGCCATGGATACAGAGGATGATCAAATTCCGATGTTGTATTCACAATATCTATGGGCCAAAAACATGTTTAATGAATCGATTCCGGTTTTAAAGCAGGTGGTAAGAGTTGACCCCACCAACAAAGCTGCCCGGTTAATGCTTCTACGCGTAGCTTTACAAAACAATGACTATCAATTGGTAAAAAAGATTTGCGAGGCAGGTATCGATGCTACCCCCGAATCGTTGGACTTTTATTTTTATTTGGCGCTGGCTTATCACCAAGAAGACAGACTGGATGATGCATTAAAAGTGTGTCATAAAGCACTCGAACAAGTGACTCCCGAAAGCCCTAAACCGATGATATCGGATTTTTATTCGATTATGGGTGACATATATCATTCACAAAAAAGATATACAGATTGCTATGCGGCTTACGATTCGGCATTGGTGTATAATCCTAATAATATAGGATCGCTTAACAATTATGCGTACTATTTATCGGTAGAGAGAAAAGATTTGGATAGAGCCGAGGAGATGAGTTATAAAACAGTAAAGGCAGAACCAAACAATTCAACTTATCTAGATACGTATGCGTGGATTCTTTTTGAGAAAGGGAAATATGCTGAAGCTAAAATTTACATCGACAATGCCATGAAAAACGGAGGTGACCAAAGTGATGTGATAGTTGAACATTGTGGCGATATTTACTATATGAACGGAGATAAAGCAGATGCTTTGAAATACTGGGAACAGGCTGTAACATTGGGAAATGAATCGAAACTACTGAAAGAGAAAATTAAAAAGAAAAAATATATAGCAGAATGAAAAGAATTATCTATTTTCTACTAATGATTATTTTAGTAACAGGTTGCAAAACCAGCAAACAGAGTACATCGAAAACATTGGTAGAAACCAAAAAGACAACACAATATATTGCTTCTAAGCTGCAAATTAGCATTCCTAATACATCAATGACAGTAAATGGAACAATGAAGATGAAAACGAATGATCGTATTCAGCTCAATGTATTAATGCCTATTCTTCGCACCGAAATGTATAGAATAGAATTCACGCCCAATGAAGTGATTGTGATTGACAGAGGAAATAAACAATATATCAAAACCAGTTTCACAGAATTGTCTTCGTTGGTATCGACTAAGATTAGTTTTGAGACAGTGCAAAAGCTTTTGCTTGAGGCCTCGAAACCTGATGGAAAGAAAGAGTTGACAACCTCTGACCTGGGTCTACCCTATATTAAAGGTGCGAAAGTGCGTCTATATGACTTTACTGACAAAGAGTTCGCAATTGAACCAACCACGATTTCGGACAAATACCAACAAGTTACGTTAAACGATTTTATTGATATGCTTGAAGATTGATGAAACGATTTATAACACTCTTCGTTATTATAGTTTTTACTCACGGTTTGTATGCTCAAGAAAACAAACTGATTAAAGAGTTAGAAGGAAAGCACAATGCGCTTCAAAAAGCCATTGCTGCTACTGAGTCGTTATTGAAAAATACCAAGAAGGATGTTAGCAGCCAGCTCAATAGTTTAACATCACTCAATAGCCAAATCAACCAACGAAAACAGTATATCACCACTATAAATAATGATGTAGAGAAGTTGAACCGTGAAATCAACAACTTAGATAACCAACTTCGTGGGTTACAAAAAGATCTCAAGGAAAAAAAGAAAAAATACGAAGCCTCTGTTCAATATTTATATAAAAATCGCTCCATACAAGAGAAACTCCTCTTTATATTATCGGCTGACAATTTAAGTCAAACCTATCGCAGGATGCTATATGCACGCGAGTATGCCACATATCAACGCCTGCAAGGTGAAGAAATTCTGAAAAAACAGGAACAGATTAAAAAGAAGCAGGCTGAATTGAAAAAAACACGTGAAGCAAAACAATCGCTTTTGAAAGAACGCGAAAATGAAAAGCTTAAGCTAGAGAAGCAGGAAAAAGAGAAAAAAGCGATATTGGACAGTCTGAAAAAGAAGCAGAAAGGATTACAGGCTGAAATCAGTAAAAAGAAGAGAGAGGCCAATCAGCTCAATGCTCGCATTGATAAATTGATTGCTGAAGAGATAGAAAAAGCGCGTAAGCAAGCGCTTGCCGAAGCCAAAAAAGAGGCGGCAAAAAATAAAGCAAACAAATCAAGTGGAAGCGGATCGACAGGTAGCACTAAAAAGCCTGCTCCGGTTGATGCTTACACCATGAGCAAAGCCGATCGAGAACTATCGGGTAGCTTTACCAACAACAAAGGAAAACTTCCTATGCCGATAACAGGTGCATATATGATTACAAGTAAATATGGACAATATGCCGTTGAAGGATTGAAAAATGTAAAACTCGATAATAAAGGTATTGACATTCAAGGTAAACCGGGAGCACAAGCCAGAGCCATATTCGATGGCAAAGTGGCAGCAGTGTTCCAACTCAATGGTTTATTTAATGTACTGATTCGACACGGTAGTTATATATCGGTTTATTGCAATCTATCATCGGCATCAGTAAAGTCGGGCGACACGGTTAAAACACGTCAAAGCATCGGGAAAGTATTCTCGAACTCGGCAGATAATAACCGCACCGTATTACATTTTCAACTGCGTAAGGAGAAAGACAAGCTAAATCCAGAACCTTGGCTGGAGAGATAAAAATAAAAAATCTATATAAACTAACATCTCCACGTAAA
>DKPN01000003.1:0-80189 GCA_002471195.1 Bacteroides sp. UBA7333 | reverse complement strand
TTTACGTGGAGATGTTAGTTTATTGCAATCGAAACAATTAAGGTTAAACAACCAAATCTTCGAGTAAGCTCAGGTAAATATTGACCGCCTCTTCTATCTCCTTTATCATAATATACTCATCGGCCGTATGCGAACGCGAAGAACGTCCGGGACCTAACTTGACTGAAGGAAATGGCATTAATGCTTGGTCGGATAATGTAGGCGATCCGAAAGGTTTGCGACCCAACTGAATACAACGCTGCACAAATGCATTCTTCTCATCAATATGCGAAGAATTTAAACGGAAAGAACGGGCACGAACATCGCTCTTAACCTGTTTTTTTATTTCTTGATATAATTCTTCATTGCTATACATTTCGTTGCTACGAACATCGACCACAAAGTTGCAACGATCGGGCACTACATTATGTTGCGTGCCAGCATTAATTACAGTCACACACATTTTGACAGGGCCTAACATGGGAGATACTTTTTTGAATTTATAATCGCGAAACCATATTAGATCATCGAGCGCTTTATATATTGCATTTATACCCTCTTCGCGAGCTGCATGTCCGGCTCTACCTTGTGAAGTGACATCGAGCACCATCAATCCTTTTTCGGCTATAGCAGGATGCATCTCGGTAGGCTCTCCAACAATAGCCAAAGTTATGGGAGGAAGCTGTTTGAGCACAAGTTCAATTCCATTGGCACCCGATATTTCTTCTTCGCATGATGCTAAAAATATTAAGTTGTAAGCTTGAGGATTTCGGCACAATTGCAAAAACACTTGCAATAGGGTACATAAACTAGCACCGGCATCATTGCTTCCTAATCCGTAGAGTTTGCCATTGTCTATAACCGGTGTAAAAGGATCTTTGCGCCAACCCGATACCGGTTTTACTGTATCGATATGAGAATTTAAAAGTATGGTAGGTCTATAAACATCGAACATGGGGCTTAAACACCACACATTATTGCCCTCACGACAAGTAGCCATACCTGCTGCTTCGATATAATTTTGCAAAAAATCGGCCGCTTGTTGCTCTTCGCGGCTTATAGATGGAATGGCGATTAAATCTTTTAAAAGAGTAGCCGCCTCGGTTGCTATATATGGGATATCATAATTCATATTGCAAAAATAATGATTAATTTATTAGATTGTTGATATTGCTCTTCATTGTTAGCTCAATGAAACATTAATAAACAAATCGGACACAAATTATACCTTCATGATACACCCATTAACCAGATATAAATATCATATTATAAATATTAGCTATGCAAGTATTAAATAGCTAAAAGAAGGTAAACAATTTGCGTTGTTTAGCATTAATGTTATAATAGAGTAAATAACACTGATTTAGAGGTTTCTACATTGTCATTGCGCAAGGATAGAGTGGATACTTCAATAAGAAAAGAGTACAAACTTTTTAGTTTCAAATAAAACTAATACCTTTGCGCACGTATTCACTAAAAACAAAGAATATGAATAACTTTCATTTATCTGTTTTGGTACATAACCAAGCAGAGAAGTATGGCGAAAAAGTAGCTTTAAGATATCGTGATTATCAGACTTCGAAATGGATTCCAATTACATGGAATCAGCTATCGACTACTACACGAAAAGCAGCTAATGCCTTTGTTAAATTAGGTGTTCTGGAGCAAGAAAACATCGGTATATTTGCACAAAACATGCCAGAGTGGTTTTACGTTGACTTCGGTGCATTCGCTAATAGAGCCGTACCTATTCCATTTTATGCTACCAGTTCTGGTGCACAAGCTCAATATATAATTCATGATGCAAAGATTCGCTTTTTATTTGTAGGCGAACAATATCAATATGATGCAGCATTCAGCATTTTTGGTTTTTGCGACTCACTCGAAAAGCTCATTATTTTCGATCGCAATGTAGTAAAAGATCCTCGTGATGTTTCGTCTATCTATTTTGATGAATTCATTGCAATGGGCGAAGACTTATCAGAAGAGGCTATAGTTGCAGAGCGAACTTCGAAAGCTTCTGAAGATGATTTAGCTAACATTCTTTATACATCGGGAACAACTGGCGAACCCAAAGGTGTAATGTTACATCACTCTAACTATTTAGAAGCATTTCGCATTCATGAGCTTCGCTTAACAAGCATGAGTGATCAAGATGTATCAATGAATTTCTTGCCATTAACACATGTATTTGAAAAGGCATGGTGTTACTTCTGTTTGTATATGGGTACCGAAATCTGTATCAACTTGAAACCAATCGACATTCAAACCACCATTAAAGAGATACGCCCGACCATCATGTGTAGCGTTCCTCGTTTCTGGGAAAAAGTTTATGCGGGAGTACAAGAAAAGATTGCTGAAACAAAAGGTATCAAAAAGATAATGATGCTAGATGCTCTTAGAGTGGGAAGGAAATACAACATCGATTATATTCGTGCTGGTAAAACACCTCCAACGCTTCTTAAAATGAAATATAATTTCTACGAAAAGAATATTTTTTCATTATTAAAGAAAACTATTGGTATTGAAAAGGGCAACTTCTTCCCAACTGCCGGAGCAGCTGTTCCCGATGAGATTTGTCAATTTGTGCATTCAGTAGGTATCAACATGCTAGTTGGGTATGGCTTGACAGAATCAACAGCTACAGTATCGTGCTACCCATATACAGGATTCGAAATAGGATCAGTGGGTAAAATTATGCCAGATGTACAAGTGAAAATTGGTAAGGAGAATGAAATCTTATTAAAAGGAAAAACAATTACCAAAGGATATTATAATAAACCAGCAGAAACGGCAGCTGTATTTACCGAAGATGGATGGTTTAAAACAGGTGATGCGGGATATATAAAAGGTGATACTTTATATCTAACAGAGCGTATTAAAGACCTTTTTAAAA
This sequence comes from Bacteroides sp. UBA7333, assembly GCA_002471195.1. Classification (GTDB taxonomy): domain Bacteria; phylum Bacteroidota; class Bacteroidia; order Bacteroidales; family Bacteroidaceae; genus Bacteroides. The sequence goes on along the minus strand of DKPN01000003.1, from coordinate 77,314 downwards.
CATCTAATGGCAAGTATATCTCGCCTCAAGCCCTCGAAACAAAGATTGCCATCGACCGTTATATTGATCAAATCGCAATAATTGCCGACGAACGTAAATTTGTTTCAGCTCTTATCGTTCCTGTATATGCTAATGTTAAGAATTATGCAAAAGAAAAACATATCGAATTTAAAGATATGGATGATTTATTGCAGAATCCGAAAATAATGGAACTATTTAAAAATCGTATTGGTACTCTTCAACAACAATTTGCAAATTACGAACAAATTAAACGTTTTACACTACTTACTGAACCATTCAGTATGGAAAGAGGAGAACTTACGAATACATTAAAAATTAAACGTAGTGCAATTGCCAAAAACTATAAAGAAATTATAGACAAAATGTACGCAGAGTAAAAAAACAGTGCGTCCAAAGCCAAACAATCCATATATAAAGCCAGCAAAAAACGAGCTTTATATGTGGATTGTTTGGCTTATATTTTATCAATATTTTTTTAATATAAAGGATTCAATTACATTTGCTAAGAATTACAACATACCAATCTCTATATTATAAAGCCAGAATACTATGATCTTCCAACGAAAACCATTTATTATCGTATTATTTTTAGCATTTTATATCTTTCAAACATCATCATTATCAGCCACCAATCTGATTTCATCTCGTGATAGTCTTATCACGATTCTTGATTGTTTGCCCCAAAATGAAAAAGAGAGAAGATTAGAGTTACTCAATCATTTATGTGATATTGATTTTTCATTAGGAAAATCTGAATATTTGTATGCATGTTGGAACGAAGCAGTGTCTCAGAAAGATATTAATACGATGGACGATTTGATAGTACCCATCATTATGCGGTTTCAACGAAAGGAGTTGAATGACTCAGTTAATAATTGGCTTAGATATAATAATGAATATATCGGTGGAGCACGTGCCCAATGTAACGCAGAGTATCTTCAATTAATGAAAGATATTAAAGATTGGAAAAACTATGAATCGGTGGCAGATAGAATATTAATAGAACAAGTCAATATTGATCGAATTAATGCACCATATAAAGCAATGCGAATACTTTATACATTAGGTATCATTTCTAGTTTTGAGAGGATGGCCAATAAGTTGCGTAGCATGAAATCGTCAAACGATTACATGATAGAAGCATTGGATATTGCAAGAAAACAACCTTTCCGAGAGAGTCTTCGCTTTCAACGGCAAATATTGTTGGGCTTGGGAAGTGCCGATATACAATATGCACGAGAATATGTTGATTTTGCCAAACTCTTTTTCAACGAACCCGAAATGAAGAATAGACCCTTCTATTCGCGCCGCACATTGATATCAGCTTACGACAAGATGATTACAAATGGAAAAGAATTGTCTAGGCAAGAGTTGGATGACTATTACACATCAATATGCAATTTAATAGAACAATATCCTCAAGATGTAGTTGGTATTCCTGCCTACTTTAATGCCAAAATACATTTCCGTTACAATTTAGCAATTGATAATAAAAACACAGCATTACGATGGTGTGACTCACTTATTGCCTATTCACCTAAAAATGAGATGACATCTTGTTATTATATTGGTGATAAGATGCGTTTGTTAGGGTCGCTCGAAAGATGGGAAGAGGGATATAAAACAGCCAATTTATATTTTCACATCAAAGATTCGTTAATCAACGCGAGCAATGAAACAAAAATGTTGGAATTGCAAACACAATATGAAGTAGATAAGCTTCAGCAAGAGACTATTTTACACCGTAATCGTTTATCATTCTCAATACTTTTCGGATTTTTATTATTGATTTTATTAGCTACATATATTATATATTCGCAACGTTTAAAAAAACGGAATAAAATCTTATATCAAAAAATTAGAGAACAAGAGAGCACGAACGAAAAAGTTATAGTTCTTCGAGAAACACTACCTAAAAATCAACTTACAAAAGAAGAGCTTTTATTTAATGAGATTCACAAAAAGATGTGGGAAACAAAAGTTTTTACTGATCCTGAATTCGGTAGAGATGAACTATCCTCATTGGTTAGGAGCAATCGTACATATATTGCAGATTCTATTCGTACCTACTCGGAAGATGGATTAAGTGTTATGGAATATATCAACGAGCAGCGCCTCAGGTTTGCTTGTTCGTTGCTCGAAACATGCGATGAACTTACCATTGATAATATTGCCATTGATTCGGGGTTCTCATCCTCTCGTACATTCTTCCGACAATTTAAAGCTAAATACTTCCTTACCCCCACAGAGTATAGAAAAATATCACACTCATAAATCGATGATAACAATTCTTGTTGTCATCAATTTAAGCCTGTTTAGTGACTCCGCTTAGTCAGCGCGGTAAATAAGGGGATTTATCACGCTGACTAAGGAGAGTCACCATCACAAGTCAAGCGCTTTATTACAACACTATTATTTATTGATATCTAGTATTAGAAATAAAACAAAGGTCAAACCATCCTGAACAAGATTGGGAAGCGAGCCTTAAAGCAGTTTCAGAGACACCGGTTGACCCATATTTATTTGAAAAACGAACATCAAAACCCCACACAAACAATTGACATTAAACACTTTGCGTATATGACACTATAAATTGCACGTATGACATAACTTTATTTTTATCACATGCGATATTTGTTTCCGAAATAATAGCAACAAAAGGAAAAAGGAATAATAAATGTTTAATGTATTAATTTTTAAAAACTAAGTTATGAAACTAAATTACATTTCTAAAACTCTATCATTCGTGATGATGATGATAATATCATCTTTGAACCTTATCTACGCACAAGAATCGACCCCGTGGAATACGAATTTACTTATTAACTCTAATGTAGAAGATGGATTCAACAATTGGACAACTAACAGTTTAGACCCAAACAGAGGTTGGGGCATAAAAAATGGTGAAGATGAAATAGCATGCTGGGCTAGTTCGCATCAAACCTGTGTTATGTCGCAAACTATCCTCTTAGAAGATGTAGGATTTACTAAAGAACAAATTGAATTGCAGCCTTACCTTACTTTTGGAGGTAATTATATGTGCCCTTGGGCAGGCGATAATATAGGCAAGGCATCGACAACTATTTATTTTTATGATATAAACGGTCATGTATTATCAAGTACTACATTATTTGATATAGAGTACCAATCGAGCGATGTTCCATGGACAAATATTACGAAGAAAATACAGCTACCTAGTTCTGTACATTCTATTAAATATGAGATGAAAGGAGTAGATTCAAAAGGATGGAGTGGCCAATATGGACCGCGATTTAACAACACATGGATGAGTATATCTCAAACAGAGAATGAATCATTCAGCCAAAAATCGATTATTTGTAATAATGAAAATATAACCAACGGAACAATTTCTGTCGATAAGACATCTGCCGGCCCTGGCGAAACAGTACATGTTATCGCATCACCGAACGCCGGATATGGTTTAAAACAAATAATAGCTACCGATGAACAAGGAACATTGATTAACGCATCGGCCGATAACACTTTCATTATGCCGGCGCGTTATGATATTATAATAACTGCATCTTTTGCAAAAAGCGAAGGGCTGAATATTGTTTGTGAGGAAATTGAGAATGGTACAATAAATGTTGATAAACCCATAGCCAATGCCGGTGATGTAGTTCAAATCAATGTGATACATGATGAAAACTACAGCATTAAAAAACTGAGAGTAAAAGATAGCGAGAATCATTTAATACCAATAAATGAAAATCTTACATTTATAATGCCTTTAAGCAATGTTACGATAGATGGTGAATTGTGGATTTACCATAACTTAGAGGAGTCTGATTTTTTTGAAGGTTTTGAAGACTATGCACAAGGGCCTTTAAATGTTCAGAACTGGATGGATCTTAATATTATCGGAACAAAACAATGGCAAGTATACATGAATAATATTGATTATAACCGCTATCCACGAACAGGAAATAACAGCCTTTGTTTGTATTATGGCAATACGAATACCTTAAGCACACCTATATTACTTAAAGAAGGACAAAGTTATGAGTTTGAAATGTATGCAAGACAAGATCATGAGAATAGAAATCATGCCAACATTGAAGTTAAATTAAATAAAGGACTTCCCGAATTCATCACCCAGTCGATTGGTTTAATTGAAGCTACTGGAGTGACAAATGGTGATTATCAACAATTCAAAAAAATATTCACTGTTAATGAAACAGGATTATATAATTTAACCATCAAAGGATATATTAATAGTACACCCTTTTATTTAACAATGGATGATATCAGCTTAAAGAAAAGTACCGGCGAAGGCACTGGTGTTAAACAAGACATGAATATAGATCATCTTTCTATCTATCCTAATCCAGCCAAAGATGCAATTACACTAAAAGGCCTGAATGGAGAACAAACCTCAATTTCAATTTATAACCTGTCCGGTCAGTTAATGATTAATGAGAATTCGGAAGGAAAAGAAAAAGTAAAAATAGATATCTCATCGCTGACAGAGGGCGTATATTTATTGAAAGCACAAAATCAAGTTATAAAACTGATGGTGAAGTAGTATTTTATTTCATACACAAAAACATTCAATCTCGATAGTTAAGATAGAGTTTCTATGTGATAGCGGTTGATATCTTATACATATCAACCGCTTCATTATTAATATTCATACATGGATAAAACACACTTATTTCGTAAGCATCAACCAATTGTACAGAAATGTTGTTGTTTCTAAAAACACAATAAATTCATTTTAAGCCATTAGTAACACCCTTACTTCATTATTCTTTTTCTTTGAATATGAGCATATTTGATGTATCTTTGCGACCTAATTTTTTAAGAATATGATAACTATAGAGCAACTAAAGAACATTAAAGAGCGTACGGAAGCTTTACACCGTTATCTCGATATAGATGCGAAAATTATTCAAGTTGAAGAAGAACAACTTCGCACACAAGCTCCGGGTTTTTGGGATGACCAAAAAACAGCCGAAGCTCAGATGAAAAAAGTAAAAGGTCTGCAAAAATGGATTGAAGGATACAATCACGTAAAAACACTGACCGATGAAACTGAGTTGGCTTTTGACTTCTGCAAGGACGAGCTGGTTACAGAGCAAGAGGTAGACGAAGCATACAAAAAAGCTTTCGAGGCACTCGAAGATCTTGAACTGAAAAACATGCTTCGCGGTGAAGCCGATCAAATGAGTTGTATATTGAAAATAAACTCAGGAGCCGGTGGAACAGAAAGTCAGGATTGGGCTTCAATGTTGATGCGTATGTATTTACGTTATGCCGAAACAAATGGTTATAAAGCCACTATTTCTATATTGCAAGAAGGCGATGAAGCCGGAATAAAAACTTGTACAATTCAGATTGAAGGCGATTATGCATATGGCTATTTGAAAGGCGAAAACGGAGTACACCGTTTGGTTCGTGTATCTCCATACAATGCACAAGGAAAACGAATGACATCGTTTGCGTCAGTATTTGTTACACCCTTGGTTGACGATACGATCGAAGTAAATATTCTCCCTGCTTGCATCTCTTGGGATACATTCCGAAGTGGTGGTGCCGGCGGACAGAACGTAAATAAAGTAGAATCGGGAGTACGTCTTCGTTACCAATTCAAAGATCCTTACACGGGCGAAGAAGAAGAAATCTTAATTGAAAACACCGAGACACGCGACCAACCCAAGAACAAAGAAAATGCAATGCGTCAACTTCGTTCTATTCTTTATGATAAAGAGTTGCAACATCGCATGGCCGAACAGGCAAAAGTAGAAGCGGGTAAGAAGAAAATCGAATGGGGATCACAAATTCGTTCGTATGTATTCGATGACCGTCGTGTGAAAGATCATCGTACCAATTATCAAACATCGGATGTGAATGGTGTGATGGATGGAAAAATTGAGGGATTTGTAAAAGCCTACCTCATGGAATTTTCAGACGAAAGCAACTCATAAATTCAGAGAAATAATATCCATTGATAGCGCCGTATGCTATCTATGATATAGAAGCATATCATACCCCCAATCAAGGGTTATGATATGCTTCTTTTTTTATTTTAAGTAAACATTTGTTTGTTTTATTTCTTTTTTGTTTTAACTTTGAGTTACAATAACTTAAAAATCTTCTATTTATGGGAAAGAGTAAACATGTAGCACAAAGAAAAAAAGAAGAAAAGCAAGCAGAGCAAGTTATTAAAATCGTTTTCATCGCATTGCTCATTCTGGCCATAATTATGATAGTAGGATATTCATTCTATTAGAAATTTTATTAAAGTTGTATTGTCGCCATAGCGTTTAGATCTGCCACTAAACACTATGGCGTTTTTTATTATTTAGATGTAATTTGATTGTAACATTAATGACACAGATGTGTATATCGACTACACTAATTTTGCAGTACAATTAATTTTATATAACAATACAATGAACAAAACTGTATTGATTGCTCTAATGTTGTTGGTGGCAGCAAATCTTAGCAGTCAGGTATGCGAAACTACTGTCGATGGTAAAAAGCTCGAAAAAGAAAAGATGGAAAAGACCGATTATATTCCGGCTATCCATGGTACGATACGAGCAAAGTACGAATATCAAATTGCGACAAATGAAAATCGTTTTCAAGTTAGAAATGCAAGATTTAGCATTACCGGAAATGTACTTCCCATTGTTGCATATAAGGCCGAAATAGATCTTTCTGATCAAGGTACAATTAGAATGCTTGATGCCTATACACGTATATTCCCTGTTAAACATATCGATTTCACCATAGGGCAAATGCGTGTACCCTTTACCATAGATGCACATCGTTCTCCACACCTATTATTTTTTGCCAACCGCTCTTTTATTGCCAAGCAAGTAGGCGATGTACGCGATGTAGGAGCCACATTGGCCTATAGCCGCAAAGACTTTGCTCTACCCTTCGTATTAGAAGGTGGTGTTTTCAGTGGCGCAGGACTGATCAACCAAAAGGAGTGGCGCAAAACATTAAATTACTCTTTAAAAGGACAGTTAGGGTTTGCCAAAGGTTTTAATCTGGTATTAAGTAACCAGATGATCAAACCCGAAGATATTACCATACAAATGTATGACATCGGTATCAACTTCAACAATAAAAAAATGCATCTCGAAGCCGAATATCTTTATAAAACCTATAGCAATGGGGCACATGAGGCGGTACATGCTTTCAATACATTTGCCAGTTACTACATTCCCTTAAAAAAAATCTTCCATCAAATGTCGCTTGGTGCCCGATATGATATGATGACCGATCATAGTGATGGGCGCAACTTCGACAAAGAAACATCCCTTTTACCCACCACCGATTTTGCACGACATCGTATTACGGGCGGAATAACCTTCAGTTTTACCAAACTCTTTACAGCCGATATACGTTTAAATTATGAGAAATATTTTTATCAAGGAGGCACACCCAAAGCGTCCGAACAAGATAAAATAGTCATTGAATTTATGACCCGATTCTAATTTAAAAGAGTATATTTGTGAATATGGCACAAGAAATAGAAAGAAAGTTTCTCGTCACCGGAGAATTCAAGTCAAAGGCATATTCCTATAGTCGTATCACACAAGGATATATATGTAGCGAAAAAGAGCGCACTGTTCGTATTCGCATCAGAGGTGAGCAAGGTTATCTTACTATCAAAGGTATATCCAGTCAATCGGGATTAAGCCGCTACGAATGGGAAAAAGAGATTAGTTTAAAAGAGGCACAAGAGCTTCTGCTTTTGTGTCAACCCGGTGTCATCGATAAAATGCGCTATCTTGTAAAAGCGGGCAATCACATCTTCGAAGTAGATGAGTTTTTTGGAGAGAATGAAGGCTTAATCATGGCAGAGGTCGAATTATCATCAGATGAGGAGAGCTTTGTCCATCCCGATTTTTTGGGTGAAGAGGTGACAGGCGATATTCGTTATTATAACTCTCAATTAATGAAACATCCATTTTCTACCTGGTAGTTTAGACTTTTTGGCTATTATTTTGTTTATATAGTAAAACAGTTATTATATGGACGAAATATTAAAAGACTTTCCGAAAGATCTTACATTCTTTCTACTTACTACTATTTTTTCGCTACTGATTGGACTTTCTCAACGAAGATTAAGTTTAAAAAGTGGTGGCGAACGCACACACTTTGGAACCGACCGTACTTTTACATTTATAGGGATATTAGGATATTTACTCTATATACTCGATCCAACGAGCATGCGTCTGTTTATGGGAGGCGGACTAATATTGGGCGGATTGCTTGCCATTAATTATTATGTGAAGCAGGCACATTTTCATTTCTTTGGTTTAACCACCATCATCATAGCTCTAATCACCTATTGTCTTGCCCCTATTATAGCTACTCAACCCTCATGGTTTTACGTTACGATAGTGGTTGTAGTGCTTACTCTCACTGAGTTAAAACACACCTTTACCGAGTTGGTGCAACGTATGAAAAACGATGACATGATAACCTTGGCCAAATTTCTTGCCATAAGTTTCATCATACTTCCAATGCTTCCCCACAATAACATTATCGAAGGAATCAACCTTACCCCCTACTCTATATGGCTGGCCACAGTGGTAGTATCGGGCATTTCATATCTATCCTATCTTTTAAAACGATATGTATTCAGAGAATCGGGCGTATTGGTATCGGGCATTATCGGAGGTATGTATAGTAGCACAGCCACCATTTCGGTATTGGCTCGTCAAAGCAAAAAAGCAGGCGAAGGTCATGCTGCACAATATACAGCGGCTATGATCATGTCAATTTGTATGATGTTTATCCGCTTCTTGATATTGGTATTTATTTTTAGCCGCAAAATATTTATCATGATTTATCCATATCTACTCATTATGGCTTTTATTGCAGGATGTGTAGCATGGTTTATTTACAGAAAAGCCAAAAAGCGGGGCGAAGTTACCATTTCAAACGAAGAGGATGATAGTAGCAATCCATTGGAGTTTAAAGTAGCATTAATATTTGCCACTCTCTTTGTCGTGTTTACACTGATCACACATTTTGTATTAGTATATACCGGTGTCGGTGGTTTAAAAACTCTTTCATTTATTGCCGGTTTTAGCGATATTACACCATTTATATTAAACCTATTACAAAACCCCGGAGCTATCACTGCCGGAGTCATTACGATATGTTGCCTACAAGCTATCATCAGCAATGTGGCCATGAATCTCTGCTATGCCCTTTTCTTTTCGGGTCATAAAAGCAGTTTACGCCCATGGATATTGGGTGGATTCGGCACTATTCTAGGCGCAAATGCTATATTGTTGGCCCTATTTTACATATTATAAAATACGAAAGGGTAAGGCTACACAATCGTCGGCCTTACCCTTTCGTATTTTAAAAAGAGGTCAATCAAATGATATTTTGCTCCTTCAATTCGTCTACTGCAATTTCTAGTTCTTTATACCATGCTTGGCCAAACTTGCGAATCAGCGGCTCTTTTAAAAACTGATACACCGCTACATTCTCTTTTTTGCCAAGCAACGTAGCAGCGTGGCATACACTCCAACGGTGATAATTGATGGCTTTATAAGGGCCATAATTGCCTACACGAATAGGATATAGATGACACGAAACCGGTTTATAAAAATCGACTTTGCCTTCGCGAAAGGCTTTTTCGATAGCACAATAACAGTATCCTTTATCGTCGTAGCAGGTAAAAACACAATCCTTACCATTCACAATAGAAGTCACCAAGTCGCCATCGCAATCGGTATAAACCACGCCTTGCTTATTGATTACAGCTTGAGCCTCGGGCGATAGTTCATTCCATACAATAGGAAGTGCCTCTTCCAGTTTTGCTACCTCTTCGGGTTCTACAGGCGCACCTGCATCACCTTCGATACAACATTCGCCTTTACAAGCATCCAAGTTGCATATAAACTTTTCGCGGAGCACATCAAGGCTCACTACTACATCATCAATTTGTATCATCTAGTTTGGAGTTTATGTTAAAAAGGGCGGAAACAAGCTCCGCCCTTTTATAGAGTTTTATTTATCGATTCTACTGTTTAATAAAAGTATTGAATTGCTCTACGGTTTAAATAGTAACATTCTATGTGATAGAACTCCACATTCTATAAATAGATTGTTTATACTCTATCCGATAGATTTCAACATTTATCAAAAAGAGAGTTATTGATGTTTGGTTTTATTATTTAATCAAAACCTTACCATCCATCTCTACCGGCACAGGCAATCCCATAATGCTCAAGATAGTAGGTGCAACATCGGCCAAACGACCGTTTTCAACCACTGCATCTTTGTTTTCAGTTACATATACACATGGTACAGGATTTAATGAGTGTGCCGTGTTTACCGAACCATCTTCGTTCAAAGCACGATCGGCATTGCCATGATCGGCAATAATTATCACCTCATATCCATGAGCTTTAGCAGCTTCAACAGTATCGTTCACACAGTTATCAACAGCTACTACCGCCTTTTCGATAGCATCATAGATACCTGTATGGCCTACCATATCGCCATTAGCATAGTTCACAACAATAAAGTCGTATTTATCTTCATTGATAGCCTCAACCAATTTATCTTTTACCTCGTAAGCACTCATTTCGGGCTTTAAGTCGTAAGTCGCTACTTTAGGCGAAGGCACCAAAATACGATCTTCTTTATCGTATGGAGTTTCGCGTCCGCCGTTGAAGAAGAATGTAACGTGAGCATATTTTTCAGTTTCGGCAATATGAAGTTGTTTCAAACCTTTAGAAGCAATATATTCGCCTAAAGTATTTTCAACATTATTTTTGTCGAACAAGATATGTACACCTTTAAACGATGAGTCGTAAGGAGTCATACAGTAAAACTGAATGCCCGGTATCGTATGCATACCTTCAGCAGGCATGTCTTCTTGTGTCAATACAACAGTCAACTCTTTTGCGCGGTCATTGCGGTAGTTATAGAAAATAACTACGTCGCCTTCTTTAATACGTCCGTCCACATCAGCGTTAACAATTGGTTTCACAAACTCATCGGTGATACCATTGTCATACGAAGCTTGCATGGCAGCTACCATATCGATTGCTTTTTCGCCTACACCGTTTACCAAAAGATCGTAAGCCTCTTTCACACGTTCCCAACGTTTGTCGCGGTCCATTGCATAATAGCGGCCAATGATAGAAGCTATTTTACCGGTCGATTTAGCGCAATGTGCTTCTACCTCTTCGATAAAGCCCTTACCACTTTTAGGATCGGTGTCGCGACCATCCATAAAACAGTGAATGAAAGTATTATTGATGCCATATGCATTTGAGATATCGCACAATTTATATAAGTGATTCAATGAGCTATGTACACCACCACCGGATGTTAATCCCATGAAGTGAACACTTTTTCCGTTTTCTTTCGCATAAGTAAATGCTTCTTTGATAACAGGCATTTCCATAATACTATCGTCGGCACAAGCACGATTGATCTTTACCAAATCTTGATACAATACACGGCCTGCACCAATATTCAAGTGACCTACTTCCGAATTACCCATTTGTCCGTTAGGCAATCCTACATTTTCGCCACTAGCTTCGAGTTGTGAGTGAGGATATGTTTTCAACAAATAATCCCAGTAGGGAGTAGCTGTACTAAAGATTACATCATCTTTCTTTTGGTCGCCAATACCCCAACCATCAAGAATCATTAAAAGGGCTTTCTTGCTCATAATATTTATTGTTAGTTAATTACATTCTAATTCAGAGCACAAAGGTACAAAAAGTTAAAGAAACACACCTTTAATCTATGTTAAGCTATTTATAGAATGTTAGTTAATTAAATATAGAATGTTTACTTTTGCGGCGCTTTTTATAAAACAATATAATCATGGACGATCCCAACCCGCGAACGTACTATAATATTCACTAAAAGCGAATAGAGCCAAGCCTATTACATTCTTGTGTCTCCATTCGCCTACTTAAACATTGAAAGGAGACAATAAAGATGAGAAAGTATCTTTTTTGTGAGGCTGGCTTTGTGGAAAAATCACAATGGCTTCCCAATTGCTGGGTAAATGTAACTTGCCCCAATCAAAACGATTTCGACTTCCTTACCAAAGAGTTGAATGTCCCCGAATCATTCTTAAAAGATATTGCCGATGCCGATGAACGTCCACGCACCGAAACCGAAGGCAATTGGCTATTGAGTATACTTCGTATTCCGGTGTTCAATAAAGATCAAAAAACCGATATCCCTTATAGCACCGTACCCATAGGAATCATCACTAACAATGATATTGTTGTTTCAGTATGTTATCATCACACAGAGTTGATTCCCGACTTTATAGAACATACACGCAGAAAGAATGTAGCGGTACGCAATAAACTCGACTTAATTATTCGTCTCATTTATTCATCGGCTGTATGGTTTTTGAAATATCTAAAACAGATTAATATCGATATCACTGCCGCCGAAAAAGAATTAGAAAGAAGTATTCGAAACGAAGATTTGCTGCGTTTGATGCGCTTGCAAAAATCACTCGTTTACTTCAATACCTCGATTCGTGGAAATGAAATGATGGTGGGAAAACTAAAAACCATCTTTCAAGATACCAATTTCTGGGATCATGAACTGGCCGAAGATGTAGTGATTGAACTTAAACAAGCCTTTAGCACCGTAAACATCTACAGCGATATCCTTACCGGAACGATGGATGCTTTTGCTTCGATTATTTCGAACAATGTAAACACCATCATGAAACGAATGACGAGCTTATCCATTGTACTGATGCTGCCCACATTGATAGCAAGTTTCTATGGTATGAACGTCGATATACATTTGGCCGAAATACCAAATGCCTTTGTGTATATCGTCATTTTCTCTATCATACTTTCGGCATTAGCATTTACAATATTCAAAAAGATAAAGTGGTTTTAACAACCACTTTATCTTTTTATAGCCACTCTTCATTTCTTTCCTATATCTCATTTTATATCAGCCAATAACATCTTAAATCATATCTAAATTTGCACCTTATATTAATATTATTTTATAAAAATAATATTACTTTTGCATACAAATAGATAAATATCGTTTCATATTCATCTATTAGAAAACCAGTTAATTTTCACTGTTGCAGAGCAAACAGTACTCAATCACATTTAGATATTATTGTATGAAACTAAACAATTGGCTATTTAAATCCCCACTTTTGTTAGGTTCCGCATTTATGGTCATATCATGTATCGACCACGATTACGATCTTACCAAAAACATTGACATGACCATTACCATCGGAGGTAACGAGTTTGCTATACCCGGTGGTATGACCGAAGAGATCAAACTGAGTAAGATATTAAAAGTAGAAGAGGGAGAGTTGATCCGAATTGATCCCGAAACAGGCGACTACTACTTATGGCGCGAAGATGCTCCAAGTTCCACCAATATATGGGTCGATGGTTTTACAATTGACAATCCACATATCGCACCTTTAAAAGAATCGTTAGTCTTTCACCCTAATACAAGAGCTAACAATACCTATTCTGCTCAGCTACCCGAAGATTCGAAAACAACATTCGAGCTAACCACTACCCTTCCCCAAGATATCAAGTCACTTTCTCTGATAGACGTTAGTATCGATGGCAGTCTTACAATGTCATTCAAAAGCAATATTCTTAAAAAAATAAATCTACAAGAAGTCGACATCGTATTCCCATCTTTTTTAGTTTCTCCTTCCCTTACCAAAGGTGTATATCCCATTAGAAACATAGAGATTAATAACCAAGGCAACTATACCATCAATTTCAATATTGATGCTATCAATATAGACCCTTCCAATTTAACACCTCAGCCCGATGGATCACTGATGCTACAATTAATGGGCGAAATCAGATCAATAGGAACGGTAACAGCCAATAAAAGCGATATCATAAGCGGCGGCAACATTACTGCCGAACTTATTTCATCGCCAGCACTTAGCAACATTGTTGTAACGGGCATAAGAGGTGTGGTTAAACCCAACATAGATGTAACAGCCGAACCCATTGTACTCAATGATTTGCCTGATTATTTGACCAGCGACAAAGTGCGTTTGGATATGAAAAATCCGATGATTTTCATCAAAGCCAACAACCAAACTCCCGTGGGAGCTACTATCAATGGAACAATTACATCAAATTATACAGCGAGTGTCGATGATGTTTCTGTAAACTTCAATATACCCAATATTACTGGGAATGCCGATCAACAGTTTTGTCTTTCGCCCATCAATCCCAACATTGTTAATACCCAATGGATTGAAGTATCTGAGCTGCCATCGTTAATAACACGCATACCTCAATCTATCTCACTCGATTTAAACTCGGAAGCTACCGACAATGAGGTATCAGTAGAGCTGAACAAGAACTACACGCTCGAAACAGAATATAAAATACAGGTTCCGTTTGTGTTTGGCGATCAACTCAATATAGTTTACACCGACACAATGGATGGATGGCACAATGATATAAAAAAGTATAGCATCAAAAAGATACATGCCACCGGATATGCCATTAATAAAATTCCGTTAAACATCGATTTAACCGCTATTGCTGTTAAGCTCAACGAAAAAAACGAACGTGTGCCATTAGAGGGAGTCAAAGTAACCGTTTTTGTTAACGATAAAGAAAATGGAATCATACCATTCGGCAATATTACCGAAGGTTCTAAAACTCCCATCATGATCGAAATTTTAGAGGTTACCCCCAATGCGATTAAACAATTGGACGGTTTGATTCTTGATGCTTCGGCCAACTCACAAAATGTAACTGAAGGAGTTTTGAATGAAAACCAAACCTTCCAACTCACCAATGTTAAATTAAAAGTTCCCGGAGGTTTAACCATCGATTTGAACGAATAACACTCAATACGAAAAACAATGAAAAACGGTCTAATTAAAAGCCTTTTGGCTATCATTATATTGAGCAGTATTTCGGTTCTAACATCTGCTCAAAGCCTCCGATCGAGTTATTTTATGGATGGCATGAACTATCGTCATCAACTCAATCCGGCTTATACTCCCGAGAGTAATTACATCAATCTGCCTTTCTTTGTGCTGGGCAACTTCAATGTAGGATTACAGGGTAATATGGGTGTGAATGATTTCCTTTATAAATACAATCAAAACGGTTATCACCTTACTACCTTTATGAATGCCTCGGTAAATAGTGCTGAGTTTTTAAATCGGCTTCATACCAATAATCACTTGAATGTAAACGTATCTATGCCGGTCATTGCTTTTGGTTTTAAAGCATGGGGCGGATTCAACACATTCGATATTGGTGTGCGTTCGCATACCTCTATCAACCTACCTTATAGCTTGTTCGACTTCATGAAAACCGGTATGACCGATGAGGGAGGTACTCATTATAATGTAAAAGACATCACGGCCCGCTCTAACAACTATGTCGAATTAGCTTTGGGACATTCAAGAAACATTGACGAATATCTTTCGGTAGGAGCTAAAGTTAAGTTCCTAGTAGGGGGAGCCAATGCCGACGCACATATCAAGAACATGGATATATATATGTCGGGCGATAAATGGGATATACAAGCCGAAGGACAGTTGCATGGTTCAATGAAAGGAGCTCAATTCAAAACCAAAGCTCCCAATGAGTTCGGACAAAAAGAGCTAGATGGCTTCAATGTAAAAAATCCGGGTGTAGGAGGTTTTGGTTTAGCTATCGATTTGGGAGCAACCTACAAAATGGATGAATTTGTGGAAGGATTAACTCTTTCGGCTGCACTACTCGATTTAGGATTTATACGTTGGAAGAGTTCATTAAGAGCATCAATGGCCCATAACTATACATTCGAAGGATTTGAACACCCTATTGTAATCGATCCTGAAGAAGGGGATCCGGGTGATATCAATGATCAGCTCGATAAAATTGGAGATGAGCTAAAAGACTTCATTAAGTTTTATGACGATGAAGTTACCGGCGGACGCACTACATCACTGGCAGCAACGATGAATATAGGTGCCGAATATACACTGCCTATGTACAAAAAACTGAAATTCGGTTTACTATCAACCACACACTTCAACAAACCATTTACATGGACCGAAGCTCGTGTATCGGCCAATGTAGCCCCCATCAGTTGGTTTGAGGCAAGTGTAAACTATGCCATCAACAACTTCGGTTCATCATTAGGATGGGTTTTAAACTTTCATCCCAATGGCTTTAACTTCTTTATCGGTACCGACCACATGATAACAAAAGTAACCCCACAATTTGTGCCCGTAGGCAATGCCAATGCCAATGTGAGTGTAGGGTTCAATGTAGTATGGGGAAAGAATAAAAAAGATAAAAAGCAAACTGTAGTTACTCAAGAGTATTTCTTAGAATGAGAAAGACAGTTGCCCATCAGTCCCCAAAAGATTGAAGGTCATACGATGATATTTAGTAGCACCGTGTTCAGCAATCGCTGCACGGTGTTTTTTTGTTGGATACCCTTTGTTAGAATTCCAATCGTATACCGAGAACTCTGCATGAAGTTGCTGCATATAATCGTCGCGATAGGTCTTGGCTAAAATAGATGCCGCAGCAATGGCCATGTACTTACCATCGCCTTTCACTACGGTAGTGTGAGGTATATCTTGATATTTTTTAAACCGATTGCCATCAATCAATAAATGTTCGGGGCGCACTTTCAATTGGTCGACGGCACGATGCATAGCCAAAAACGATGCATTCAAAATATTAATTTCATCGATCTCTTGCGGAGAAACAATGCCGACAGCCCATGCCAAAGCCGACTTCTCTATCACATCACGCAACTCATAGCGTTGTTTTTCGTTTAGTTTCTTTGAGTCGTTTAATAGCTCATTCTTAAAATCGGGAGGCAATATTACAGCAGCAGCATAAACTGCTCCTGCCAAACAGCCACGCCCAGCCTCATCACAACCCGCTTCAATCACTCCTTTGTTTAAATATGGCAACAACATACAACCTCCTTTATCATTTAAAACTGTGCAAATATAACCACAAAAACAGTACAATGTTTATCTTTGTAGTGTAAACACTTATTAATCATCAACCATGAAAATAAAATTGCATTATGTACTAATGTTTGTGCTTGTTGCTATTATATCAAGCTGCAACCATTCAAAAAGCGGCGAAATCAAAGTCGCTTCATACAATCTACGCTACGATAGCGACGATGATAAAAAAAGGGGTGACGGATGGGAAACCCGTTTGCCGGTGATATCGAATATCATTAAATATCACGACTTCGAAATATTTGGCACACAAGAGGGACTAAAACATCAGCTAGATGCATTAAAAGCCACGCTTCCCGGTTACGAATATATTGGCGTGGGCCGCGACAATGGAGTGGATGAAGGTGAACATTCGGCAATATTCTATGACACCCATAAATTTGATGTGATAGAAAGCGGAGACTTCTGGTTATCCGAAACACCCGATGTGCCAAGCAAAGGTTGGGATGCGGTATTGCCACGTATTTGTAGTTGGGGACATTTTAAAGAAAAGAATACCGGTTTCGAATTCTTGTTTTTCAATCTACATATGGATCACGTTGGCAAACAGGCACGGGTAGAAAGTGCCTACCTTGTTCAACAAAAGATGAAAGAACTGGGCAGTACGCTACCCACAATACTTACCGGCGATTTTAATGTAGATCAGACTCACTCATCGTATAGTGCCCTAACCGAGAGTGGTGTATTAAAAGATGCCTACGAAGTAGCCGATCTACGCTACATTACCAATGGGACTTTTAATAATTTCAGTCCCGATTCTTATTCGAATAGCCGCATCGATCATATTTTTGTAAGCCCTGAGTTGAAGATTAAAAAATATGGAGTATTGACCGATACTTATCGTTCGCCCAAAGAAGTAGACAGCTTAATGGAGGGGAAAGCATGCCCCGACGAAATTGATATCTATAACTATCGTGCGCGCGTGCCGTCCGACCACTTCCCTGTTGCAGTGGTGGTTGAGTATGGTCAATAAATCGAGATAGATCTTATCCGTACAGCATCATATAAAGAGAGGGGGTTGCTTTAAAAAGGCAATTCCCTCTCCTATTTTTCGGAGTATTTAGACAGTAAGATTAAATATCGTGTTAAAGCAAACTCCACGCCACTGTCAATCCGGCCATAACAATGGCAACCATGCTCATCAGTTTTATCAAAATATTTAAGCTCGGACCCGATGTATCTTTAAAAGGATCGCCCACCGTATCGCCCACTACAGTAGCTTTATGCACATGACCACCTTTACCGCCAAAGTTGCCTTCTTCCACATATTTCTTTGCATTATCCCAAGCACCACCGGCATTGGCCATAAATACAGCCAATACAAAACCGCTGCTTAAACCTCCAATGAGCAGCCCTACCACCCCTGTCACACCAAATATCAATCCGGTAACTATAGGTGCGGCAATAGCGATAAGCGATGGGAGTACCATTTCACGCTGTGCCCCTTTGGTCGATATCTCTACGCATCGTGCATAATCGGGTTCTACCTCACCGGTTAAAATACCCTTTATCTCGCGAAACTGACGACGAACCTCATCTACCATATGTGCAGCAGCCCGTCCTACGGCATTCATCGTCAGTCCACAAAAAAGGAATGCCATCATTGAGCCGATAAAAATACCCGATAACACCTTTGGGTTCATTAAGGTGACATCGTAATAAGTCATAAAGTCGACAAAACTAGCCTCAGAGGTCAGAATGATGTCGCCACTTGGCATAACCAACTCCAACACATTGATACGTGTTAGGCCAATACGGATTTCTTCTATATATGAAGCCAGTAGAGCTAAACCGGTTAATGCCGCCGATCCGATAGCAAACCCCTTACCTGTTGCAGCAGTTGTATTGCCCAACGAGTCGAGTGCATCGGTACGTTTGCGTACTTCGCTACCTAGTCCGGCCATCTCTGCATTCCCTCCGGCATTATCGGCAATAGGCCCGTAAGCATCGGTGGCAAGTGTGATGCCAAGTGTTGACAACATGCCCACAGCAGCAATTCCAATGCCATAAAGCCCCATGCCTACATTGTCGAAGCTAAAGCCCGATGCAAACAAGAACGAAAGGATGATGCCCACTACTACAGCCAGTACGGGGATAGCCGTAGACACCATGCCCAAACCAATGCCTGATATAATAACGGTTGCCGGACCCGTATGACCGCTTTCACTCAGCTTTTTTGTCGGTTTATACGATTGCGAAGTATAATATTCGGTAGCACGCCCTATTACGATACCTACAATTAAGCCTACCACTACCGAACAACCTATCAGTGCCCAGTTTTCGAGTTGCAATAGCCATAAAATAAAGAACGATGCACCGACTATCAATATAGAACTCAGATTGGTACCAAACGATAGTGCATGAAGCAAATCCTTCATCTTTGCATCCTCGCGCGTACGCACCGAGAAAATGCCGATAATCGATAAAATAATGCCTACGGCAGCAATGAGCATGGGTGCTATCACAGCCCGAAACTGCATAACCGTATCGCCGGTATAGATATAGGCAGCGGCTCCTAAGGCAGCGGTTGCCAAGATCGATCCGCAATACGATTCATAAAGATCGGCTCCCATACCGGCCACATCGCCTACATTATCACCCACATTGTCGGCAATGGTAGCCGGATTGCGAGGATCGTCTTCAGGAATACCTGCTTCCACCTTACCTACCAAGTCGGCTCCCACATCGGCTGCTTTGGTATAGATACCACCACCTACTCTTGCAAACAAAGCTTGTGTAGAAGCCCCCATACCAAAAGTTAGCATTGTGGTGGTGATAATACAAAGTTTATGGGTGGGAGTAATTACATCTTCGGGGATGGCCCAGTTGAGCAACAAATACCAAAAAGAGATATCGAACAAACCTAAGCCTACCACCACTAAGCCCATGACAGCACCACTGCGAAACGCAATACGCAATCCACCATTGAGCGACTGGCGTGCAGCATTAGCCGTACGAGCAGAGGCATAAGTCGCTGTTTTCATTCCTAAAAAACCTGATAAACCGGAAAAGAAACCACCGGTAAGAAAAGCAATAGGCACCCATCCGTTTTGAACTTCGAACCCATAAGCCATAATTGAAAAAAGAATTACAAGACCAAGAAACACCCATCCTACTACCTTGTATTGTTGCTGAAGATATGACATAGCCCCACGACGCACGGCCGAAGCAATCTTTATCATCTGAGGTGTGCCCTCACTTGTTTTCATCAACTCTTTATGAAAATACCACGCAAAGCACAAAGCAAGCAACGAGGCTCCGGGTATGAGCCAGAAAAGCCATCCATCCATAGTGTGTTTAATTTAAAGGTTATTGTTATCATAAAAATATTGATTACAAATGATTTAAGCAAATTATACACTATTTATTTTAATTGATATAATGTTAAAAACAACAGATACATTCCGCGTAGTTATCCTAACAGATCGACAGTTTCATTTACCCATATTGGGATTTATTCCATCTCGGTATTGTGTGCAGACTATGCCCACCGCATCGCACTACATGGGGATGGATATTACCATTACATGGGGGTGTAGAGGTATATTACATGGGGGTGTAATCGGCCAGTACATCCCCATGTAATGAAAAGCAACGACTGAACTCAACACATTAGCAAAGGCAGATCGATGATGAGAAAATAACGTTAAGAATAGCTCTATTTGATGTACCATAAATCGTATTTGCTTTATACCATAAAAGGGGATATAAGATAAACTATTAACAGAGATATTTGTGCTACCACATGGTTTTTCAATCTTTTTTGAAAAATAAATCAATTTATGTGTCACAAATAATACATCGCTCTCATATTATAATTAGAAACGCATTGATTTTTAAGAACGATATCTTGATAAAAAACGATTAATAATTTAAAAAATAAAAGATATGAAATCATTCACTATTTTTTCTCTATTGCTAATAGGTATGCTCAGCAGTTGTAGCAATGATAGTAGTAATCTGATTCCGGTAGCGAAAGAAGATAAATGGGGCTTTATCGACAAAAAAGGGAAAGAGATAATTCCTTTTGAGTTTCTATGGGCTGAAGAGTTTGTTGATGGTATGGCATTGGTACGCGACAATAACAGTAAATGTGGTTATATCGGCACCAATGGCGAATATATTATACCCCCAACGTTTGATAATGCCGAGTCGTTTAGCGACGGAATGGCAGCGGTAACTGGCGGCTATATCGACAAGACAGGAGAAATTGTTATTAAAACCGACTGGAATAAGCCGTTTAACGATGGCTATACGCCTGTGCGCGGGTATAAGCAACGTGGCTATATGAACAAAAAGGGTGAGTTCTCTTCGTTTTCGAATGCGTCGCAGGTAAAAGATTTTTCAGACAACATGGCAGCAATTAAATCGACTCATTGGGGATACATTGATAAAGATTTAAAGATCAAAATCAAAGCACAGTTTTTTTCGGCCGGACCATTTAGCGAAGGGCTAGCAGCTGTAAGTACAACCGGCAAAGAGTATGGATATATCGACAATAATGGCAATATGGTGATAGCACCTCAATTTAGAGATGCACGACCATTTAATGATGGATTAGCATTGGTATGGCCACATGATGCCAAAATCTTTTGGACTGTAGACACCAAAGGAGCACTACAATTTGAATGTGCCTACAATGATGTGAGAGATTATAAAGAAGGAATGGCGGCTGTATACAATTTTGGCGAAGGATGGGGATTTATAGATAAAACAGGAAAGTTGGTGGTAGCTCCTCAATATGAAATGGTAGGCGATTTTTACAATGGAGTAGCTCCTGTAATGGTCAATCATAAGTTTGGTTTCATCGATAAAACAGGAAAAATTATTATTGAGCCTATATACGATGTTGTTCAAATGAAGCGTTCAAACAGGTTTTAAAAAACAAATCAAGAGATACCATTTAATATTAATACGAATCAGTATTTAAACTTTGATTCATTGCTTTAGAAAATTAGATAAATAAATGCAATGGATTTGGCAGATAATCGGCAAGTAGATTTAATGGATTAAAAACAAACTAAATAACAGACTTCTTAAAAAACTCGGATAGCTCATGCCAAATGAAAAATTCAAACAAATTATTAACCAGAATTCAGCAGCATTTGCAAGTTGAATTCAGCACTAAAAAAATAACAGTATGAAAAAAAGTATATTACTATTTCTATCTCTTGCGCTTTCATCTGGTTCTTATGCACTGCATGAGCAAGAATTATCCCAGAGTAGATGGAATGCAATAACCTATTCTTTTCATCAAAATGACTTTCCTCCTTTTTCAAACAATGAAGGGTTAATCAATCAGTCCATTCCAGCTTCAAAAATAAACGCTATCACGCCTGTTGTTCCTGCTAAGTTTCCAACGAGTCTATCGCATTTTTACGATACAAACAACGATGGTGTAAAAGAGTATTATACACTAGAAGTAAAATATCTTCGTAAGAATATCATTCTTCAAGGAGTTCCTGTTCAGGCTGAAATTTCAAACCTTCCAGAACTAAGAAACCATTATACATTCTTTATACTTGAAGATTTTAACTCCGATGGAGTCATAGACGCATTAATAAAGCATAGAGATCCGAATGACACAGATCCGTCTCTCCTTTATCACGGTCACAACAACGAATTCAATTTAATAGGAGAAGTTCCTTCTTTAGCAGCAGATTTGAATAACGATGGATTGATTGATTTCATAGATTTTCACCCCATTTATACAAATTCTGCAAACACAATTGAGAACAATCGTATGCATACGCTCACACAAAACTACAATAAAGAATATATTCCTCAATGGTCATATGTATTCACTTCAAATATGCTCGATAATAGTTCTGTAGGAGAAGCAGGCGGTCATACTGGAGGTCAGAGTGTTATCGCACATGATATAAACACGGTGATTAATGGATTTAAAAATAACTGGTGTATCATGCCAGCCACATCATCACCTGATATGCTACCTGATCGGGTTCAAAATATAGATTTCAATAAAGACGGGATTCCTGATTTAATACACGGCAAGAATAAAAACTTATTACTGGGGCTTGGCAATAATTCGTTTATGATAACAGATGCATCAGGTGCATTTAAGACATGCGACCTGAATAATGATTTTGTTTCTGATTTTATCTTCTCATCTGGAAACAGTGTTAAATCCATGATTTACAATCCAGAGACCGGAGTTTACGACGAGGAATTACTTATTAGCAACCTTGCTCTCGATAATAAGGTTTACTGCTACGATTTCGACAAAGACGGCGATATTGATATTCTTCTTCCATTTAGCAATGATAAGTCTAATGGCGGACCTTATGCCTTTTTAGCAATTGCCGAAAATGACGGTACGGGTAAATTTCTCACAAACGGTCGATCACTCCACGAAAATGTATATGAAAATAAATATACATTTGCGGCATGTGCCGATGTCAATAACGATGGTTTTTATGATGTGGTGGCTCTTAATGCCAATAAACAACCCTGCTTATTCATAGGTGGGGCAGGCTTTAGCTTCACCGAGCCTGATAAAGTATTAACGGATGATCGTATATCTTCTAGCTCTCTTTCTAGTCCTGAGTTATATCTACTTGATATTGACAATGATAATTTATATGAACTTATATATAATCATGGTTCAGCTAAAATATTCAAATTCGAATTCACCAAACCCAATCAGCGCCCCAGTGCACCCAAAGCACCCAAAGCGATCTTCGAAAAATCGACGGGAATGCTTAAATTAAGCTGGGAGGCAAGCAGCGATGCAGAATCGTCAGAAGCTGAACTCTCTTATGCACTTCGGATTGGAAAAACGCCTGGAGGATGCGAAATACTCAACGGCCATGCTACTCCCAACGGACTACGCCGCAACTTCTTTGAAGGAAACATGGGCTTCAATCTCGATAAAACATTCAGAACAAACAACTGGGGAACAGGAAAATTTTATATTGCGGTTCAGGCTATAGACGCAAATTTAAGTGGATCACACTGGTCGGAAGAAACAGTCGTACATATTGAACAGCCCAATCCAGGATTCGAAATGTCGTCTACTCAATTCGCTACAGGCGATACCATACGTCTGCTTACAGACTTCCCGCTTCATTTGCCTTATGAAATACACTGGGAACTTAACGGAGCAATAGTTATTGCGTCTAATACTGACAGCACAAATATATATGCTTACTGGAACGCTCCGGGTGAGCGCACTATCAGCATGTCCATCACTAACGGAGATTATATCCGGCGAGTTGAGAAAAAAATTTCTATCCGTCCTTGTGATTTCACATACAGAGACAGAAACACTAATTATTATGGAGAACTGGATATTGATGGCGATGGAGACCTAGATGGATTTGACTCAAAGCTTGGCGTAATTGAAAACGACGGGAAAGGAAATTTTACGAAGATTCCTAAAATATACAATGCTGATTTAAAAATTAGCGGGACTACTTTTGCAGATATCAATATGGATGGTCGTCCCGATATATGTGCTAGTACCAACAAAGGGAATTATATGGAAAACACGGGAAATGGTAATTTCAAAATAACAACAAGAAGTATCTTTACAGGTAATGAAAATTTCAATAATGATGGATATGCGGACAATGTACATCAGCAAGGAAATCCTAGTACTCCATACCAAACTTTTATAGAGATCAATCAGGGAGACAACATTAATTATTCGAGTACAATAATAGATGGTAAGTACTACCCTATAAATTGGAATAATGATGGATTAACCGATCTGTATAAAACATGGGGAGAAACCTTGACTATTTTAATAAATACCGGAAAAGAAATACAATTTCAAAAAATTGAATATCAGCATGAGAGACTTTCATCGCATGGTATACGAGCATTTAATGACTTTAACAATGATGGTTATACCGATCTACTCCTCAGTAACGGCATTATTCTGGAAAATATAAAAGACGAGTATCTTCATGAAGCAGCTAAGATAGATTTTCCTTCAGATTTCAAATTTTGGGATCTGGCTGATATTGATAACAATGGCTATCTGGATATAATAGGGATAGGTTATATTATATACACCTATCCGGAATGGAAATTTAATGTTCAAAAGTCAGATGATAATTCTTACAGATACTATACAGATATTTTTCACGATCAAAATGGCGACGGCAAACCCGATATAAATTACTCCATATTAAGGACCGGAATCGCTAATGAGGCTCCTGCTGTACCTTTGAATTTACGTGTATCGCAAACCCAATCTTACATTGTACTAGAATGGGATCATGCCACAGATGATGCCACTCCGTTCGTTCAGATGCGCTATAATGTCAGTCTGCGAAAAAAAGGAGCAATGGGTCCTGGAAGCTTTATTCTTTCGCCAATGAACGGGCTTATGAACAATGCATGCATTGTTCCGGATTATCCGTATCTGAAAACAAACCGAATGGAAGTGCCGCTTTCTGCTGTACCCGAAGGAGAATATGAGCTTCAGATACAGGCTATCGATTTGTGGAAATATACATCGCCAATGAGTAATCCACTTACATTCACGGTAGAGCAAACTCCACTGATTGAACTGGAAGATAAAATTTGTGCACATGTTGCCACCATCATTAAAAACAACGGAAACAACGGTACATGGACCCCGGTATGGAACTGGGACGGTGGCGAAGTTATTAGCCAGGAAGGAAATAGCTATCAGATTCTCTGGAACACACCAGGCACAAAAAATGTAACCGTTACGCTAGGTGATAAAACTTCAACCATTCCGGTGTACGTCAATCAGCCTTTGCAGTTTGAACTCAATCTCCCTGAATATGCTTTTGCGAATAGTGATATACTGTTTAAGCTCCCTTCCACGTTTAATCATCCTGAGGTGACAGCCGAATGGAGCTATAAAGCGGAGTCTGATACTTATTTTAGTCCACTTGAAGTCATCCGAAGAGGATCAACGCTGGAAGCCCGAACAGTAATACGCCAGCCAGGAACGTACCTTGTACGTCTAAGCGTTGACAATAAAACATGCAATCCATATATGGTCGAAAGAACCATTATAGTAAAAGAAGAACTTCCGGTACCAAATATCAGCTTAGTAAGTGTAGATAGTGAAACTGGGAAATACAAGATCACTTGGGATGCAAAATACTGGAATTTCAAAAACGGAGTCATTCCTGACTATGTGAATGAAGTAATCATATACCGTCAGGGACTGGGCTATAATGACTATAGTGAAGTGGGAAGAGCTACTGTTAATGACAAAAGTTTCATTGATCCTAACTCTGCACCTGGACTGATGACATCATCTTATAGAATTGCTCTGAATACAACTTTAGGAATCAAAGGCACACCGGGAGCAACACATGTTCCTGCGAAACTAATGCTTAATAAATTTGGAGAGAACAGCTGGAACTTATCATGGAATGAATATAGGGGCGCTATCATTGATTACTATCTTGTAATGCGTGGTACATCCACCGACAATATGACAGAAATTGCAAAAGTAAGCGGGAATATTTTCTCTTACACTGATCGCAATGCTCCGGAAGAAAATCTATTCTATGCAATTGCTTATGAAAGATATGCTAACGATTGGTCACAAAGCGAAAGCCACAAAAAGCAAAGTCGGATAAATAGCAATAAATTGACAGGAATGTCTAACAGTCTTTCAACAAGCGAAGGTATGGATATCTCTCTGGCTACAAGTATTATCCTACGTTCAAAAGATGACACATGGACTATGACCCCTGAAAAAACAATCCTGAATCTGTACACTGAAATTCTGCCTGTCACAGCGACATACAGGATCGTAAACTGGAGCATTATCAGCGGAAACGAGCTTGCTGAAATTACTCAGTCCGGAAACGTAAAAGTCCTTGGTACAGGAAATGGAACAATAAGGGTCAAAGCAGTAACTATTGACGGGTCAAATATTGCAGTTGAAAAAGATATCACTATATCCGGATTCTCAGTATGCGATCCTCTGGAGAAACCTGTTATCCGTCAAAACGGCAATACACTTGAAACCGATGCAGTGGAAGGTTGTATTTATCAATGGTACAAAGAGAATATTTATATTGATGGTGCTACCGACTATTACTTTACTCCGGTTACTAACGGTGACTATTCAGTACAGATAACAAACTCATGTAATGAATATGAGGCATCCGACTTATATCGATTTGTTCTTTCAAGTATTGAAAACAACAAATTCGATGGGTTTGTGGTTGGACCAAATCCGGTAAGTAATGAATTAAAAATTCAATCATCAGGTTATCAAATAGACAAAATACAGCTATATGACCTGAATGGAATGCTACTAAAAGAGTTAAATGCTAACCGGGCATATGCAATAACCATAAACCTGAGTGATTGTATGTCTGGTACCTATATTCTGAGAATCTATAGCAAAGATAGAAGTGTCATTAAGAAAATTATAAAAACAAATTAGGAACAGGGCTGCTCGAAGCGAGAACCTCATAAATAAAAAAGATGTTCCATCTGCGAGAACCCCTTCTTTAAATAAATCTAACTATATATATTTATGCAAGCAGTTTTTAAAAATTCAGATCTGCCTAAACCCGTTCGTATGCGGCAAAAAATAGCCTATTGGTTATTGGCAATTCCTCTTTTCTTTTTTATTTTATTCCAAGTTCTTAATAGTGAAACAGCGAGTATCATTACTCCTTATCTAAACATTTTTAAACAGGCTTCAATGGCGATTGCCTATCTATTGTTGTCGCAGATAGCTAACAACAAGGCCAGCTCTAAAGCATTAATATGGGCTGCTATAGGATCAGGAGTTTATGCCGGTTGGAGTTTAATAATGAATGAAGCCGAATGGGTATCTTTCGTACATAACATATTAATGGCAATATCAACATTGCTGCAATTGTATATGTTTGCTGTCATTTTAAAGAACAACTCATTAGATTCTAACGCAAGAAGCTGGATTGGCATATTGCTGATTGTGAATGCCTTTTTATTGATTGATTTAAGCCTATTCGCCGCAACTATGGCAGGGTTTGACATCATTATAATTTCTCCGTTAAAAAACTACTACGTATATCTACTCACAATCTTTCAGATAAATGCATTTTTCAAATTTGTTCAATGTGACGCATTCTCGGGTAAAAAAGAGACATTGGTTTCGAATAACGATATCTATACCCCTATTAATAAATATTTCTTAGGAAGCTTAGGAGGTGCGGTCATCACGATCGGTTCATTAGCTTGCTATTATTGGCTGATATAATAATATAGAATTATGGAAAACAAGTTTTTTTTATTCCGAAGTATCGAGAAAAAACTTTGGAAAGATAATATAGAGAGTAATCAATACTTCGCCAGTTGTTCAATCTGGTTTTGTGCTTTATCGGGGGCAATATATGGCAGTACAAATGCATTGTCTTCGTGGTTCGACTGGGACATTGCTTTAGATCCGATAGCTGTGGGCAGTGTCATGATTTTGATATGCGGACTTAATGTCATAGAAAGTATTATTGGATCGCGTACCGTTTTCGCCGGAATAGCTCGTTCGCTATTATTTGTGCTATTTGCAGTACTATTATTTGTTTTGGGCCTTGTCACTTCGGTCGTATTATTAATGATATTGACTGTAGCAATCGTATTGTTCGTGATTGCTGCAATGCTAACGGGAGGCGGCAGTAAAGAAAACGTACGTTTAAGTAACGGCGAAAAACTGAAGAAAAGCCATGGGTTTATGGGTACACAATATTATACCGACAAAGAAGGTAGAGAATGGGTTTCTTACGATTTAGGAAAGACATTTAAACGAGTATAATTCTGATTTTAAAAACAAATAAAGACTTCGGTTTAGAACATAAGGGGTTCTTGTTCTGAATTTGGGGTATAACTGTAGAAAAAAGAACCCACTTAAAAATAGAAATGATGAAAACTAAATTTACCTACGCTTTATCACTGATTCTAATTATAATGATGAGCAGTTGTGGAAGCAGTAAAAGCACTGTGCAACAAACACCCATGGGGATAGATGAATTGACTGAAAAACTTACCGAACTTCAAAATGAAGGATGGAAAATAAACGGATCGACTCGAACACTACGTGGTGCGTTAACTACGCATTATGACCGATTAAAGGAAAATCCGAAGTTAGTGGAGTTGTTTGGCCAATCTACCGGTTGTGTTTCGATTACGGTTTGTCGCTCGGCAGCACTTACAGCAGCTGCTACTCAATTAGCCAAAACAAAAGGTCAGGAACTTAAGGGTAAAGCCATGCAAGATTCGGGCATGGATGAGGGCACTACATCGACTGACGATGAATATAATAAATTTATGGATGCAAGTATAGCACGCTATGAGGCAGCTATCAAAGGGGGCATCATAGAGAGTTTCTCGGTGATACAGCCGAATCCCAATGGTGGGAATAATTATCAGATGTACTTTATTCTAGATGAGGCAGAGGCAGAACGCAAAGCGCATCAAGCCATTAAACAAGATTTAGAGGCAAGTCAATTGAGACAGGAATATGTTCGTTCTATTGAGAAGTTTATCAATGAATAATACAACAACAATGGATACGAAAGTAAACAATAGGCTTTTAGTGTTTTTCATATACTGTGTTTTATTGATGACAGGGGTACTATACCCCTGCATCAATATAAATGCACAAAAAGTGGTGAATAGATCAGAGAAGAAAAGACCGTTATGGCTTTCGAACGCTGTACCTAAACCCTCTAATCCTACTTTCATATATCAAATTACAGAAACTACTCACGAGTCGATGGATGATGCTCGTGCCAGTAGCATAATACAGCTTTCTACTTTTATTAAAGATCAAAACTTTAACATTACAGCCCAAGGCGATGGATTGATTGAGTTCAGTCAAAAAGATGGTAATGCCTCCGAAACAGAAAGTTATCTTTTTGATTATAAGATTGACGGGAAAAAGGTGAGCTTCATATCGAATAAATATGATGAATACTGGGAGTATATTGAATTTCCTGATGGCAAAAGAAAATATAGATTATATACGCTATACGGATATGCCAAGACAGGTAATGTACGATTCGATGAGTTGAATTTCTCGTATAAATACGGAATGAGAGGATTTTGCCGTTCAATGATCGTTCCGGGATGGGGGCAGTTTTATAAACACAGTAAAACGAAAGGAGCACTCATACTAAGTGGAACAGTAGGATTGGCCGGTGGAATTATAGCTACCGAAAACATGAGAGCCAGCTATACCAAAAAGATGAAAGAGACAACGAATAGCAGCTCAATACGAACCTACAATAGTAAAGCCGACAATTTAGAGACAGCTCGCAATGTTTGCATTGGAGGATTGGTGGCTCTGTATGTTTACAACCTAATTGACGCAGCTGTAGCACCAGGTGCCAAAAGGACTTCTGTAGTAAAAAACAAAAAGAACAAACATTACACACTGGTGATGCCTACAGTTTCGCACGAGATGAGCGGTATTGCTCTATCCTATAACTTTTAAATATATCAACAATGAAAAAGATTTTATATATCATCATACCACTATTGACCATCTTATCGGGTTGTACAAAAGATGAAATAGACATGTTTGGATCGGTACACGGAACCATCATCGATGGAGCACATCAAGAGCCTGTATCGGGAGCTTTGGTTACACTATCGCCATCGGGCAAAAGCACCACAACCGGAAGTAATGGGCAATATGAATTTGTGGGTCTTGAAGCAGGACAATACACTGTGATGGTAACCAAAACAAATTATGCTACCGACTCTAAAAGCATTGCAGTAACTCCGGGAAATACTTCTATTGCCGATTTTAATATCCGAACTGCAAATGGATCGATAGAGATATCAAAACCTTTGCTCGATTTCGGCTCAGAAAATACCAGTTTAGGATTTGATATTAAGAATATCGGAAAGAATAAACTCAATTATGAAATCGCAAACAACTATGACTGGCTCACCATCAGTCCAACAAACGGAACTATAGAATCGACACGCATCACACCAATTGTAGTGACAATAGATCGCACCAAAATAATCGAGGACAAAGAGGTAAAAATACCCATATCATCGAATGCAGGTTCGGCAGAAATTATCATTAAAGTAACAAACGCCAACACTGCTGTAGTAAAACTTTCGAAAAGTGTGCTAGAGTTTAATGAATCTATTTCGTCGCTTACATTTGATATAACAAACAAAGGCAAAACAAATCTTACATTCAACATTCCTAACAATGAAGAGTGGATGAAAATTACTCCCAACAACGGAACGATAACTGCAAATGGAGTGAAAACCATTGAAGTGGCAATTGATAGAACTAAACTTACCGAAAACAGACAAACAAAACTAGCAGTGGTTACAAACGTAGGATCGTGCGAACTAGATATTATTATCAATGGTTATGGCAGTGATGCTTCGCCCGAATTACACTTAAGTGCAACCACACTCGATTTCGGAACATCGACCTCGATCCTGGAGTTTAATGTAATGAATATTGGCACAGGCACATTGTCATGGTATTTGTCGAGCATAGATGAAGCTTGGTTGGGGGCTACTCCAACTATTGGAAATACAGAATCGGGAGAAAGTACTAAGGTAACAATCACGGTAGATCGTACTAAAGTAACAACATCATCTACTGCTACCATTATTGTGAATGGAAGTATGCAATCCAAAAGTGTAATAGTAAATGTTCAACCATCGAGCGGAGGTGGCGGAGGAGGTGACAATGGAGACTACTCATCGGCTACAATTATTCAATGTGATGCAAAGGTAGAAGCTAAAATTGTAAGTTGCATCCGAACAGGCAATAGTGTAAAATTCACCTATACCTTAACGAATCATGGTTTAGGAATGCAAGTTAACGATTTTAGAATATATCCACCATCATCACCATCACTCATTTCGGGAGCTTATCGCTCGGTGGTATCAGACAATATAGGAACCGAGTATTTATATCCTACCATGACATTTAGAAATGCATCGACAGCCATATCGCAAATCATATCTACCAATTTTCCTGAGAATGTAGCTTCGCAAGGCACTGTGGTAATAAATGATGTTCCTACAGATGCCAATAAACTTAATGTTATGCTGGGTGTATACGTATACAATCTCAATGGATTTAAATTAATGGATAATCGCATTTTCTTTAAAAATATACCCATCTATTAAAATATATACCTATGAAGAAAGCTGTATTGTATTCGGTTTGTCTGATGGCATCGATATCTCTTTTTGCTCAACAACCTACCCTTACTGAATTTGAACAGTTCAAGCAAGAGCTGCTAAATGAGTATGAGCATTTTAGAGAAGAAGCCAACAGGGAGTATATAGGATTTTTATCAAAGGAGTGGGAAGAGTTTAAACTCTTCAAAGCAAATGCCTTTTATAAGGAGCCTAAACCGGATACAATACAACATACCTATTCGATAACTACGTCGGCAGCAACATGCATGGAAGCAGTAGCGGTGCATCCTGTTATTATGAAAGAACCGTTTGTTCCTAATATGAGACTGGATAAAAGTAGTACTACAGATTATCATTTAGTGACAATCGACTATTATGGCACTCCATTGAATTTTAGGTATGTGCCATTGACCGTTGCACCGACATCGATACGCGAATCGGACATAGCAAGTGTATGGAGTAAATTTTCAAAACATGATTATATAATTGTGCTGGAAGATATCATTAAATATAGAAAAGAGCTACAAATGAATGATTGGGCAACATATATGATGATTAATAAAGTATCGGAGCAACTATTCAAAAATGCTGACACTCAACTTATTCTACAACAATACCTACTGACACAACTAGGCTATGACGCACGAATGGCACGTGTGAAAGAGTTGCTGGTATTGTTGTTACCCTTTAATGAATCGGTTTATGAAAAGCCGTATATGTATATTGATAATCGCTGTTATTACATCATAACACAATACAGCATTAGCGGCATTAGTAACATACAAACTTATAAAGTTCCCAGTAAATATAGAGGAGAAGAGCTTAGTTTACAGATGAGATCTCCTCTGTTATTGGCTATGGAGGAGTATTCTTTTTGTATTGGATTTGCCGACTTGAGGATCAATGGAACGATTAATAAGAATAAAATAAACTTTTATCAATCCTACCCTTCGTGTGAATATACAATTCATGCAAAAGCTGTACCCGATATAGTGTTGGAAACGCAACTGAAAAAAGAATTTGAAAAGATATTAAGTACTCAAAACACGATTGATCAACTGAAACTACTGCTAACATGGGTACAAAAAGGATTCGAATATAAAAATGATCATGCACAATTTGGATATGAAAAGCCCTTTTTTATGGAAGAGATATTTTACTATCCGTATAGTGATTGCGAGGATAGAGCTATTTTATTCGCCTATTTAGTACGTAGCTTACTCAACTTAAATATTGTATTGCTGGAATATCCTAATCATTTGGCTACGGCTGTAGAAATAGAGAAACCCAAAGGCGGCGATTATATAACAGATAAACATAAACAGTACTTAATATGTGATCCTACTTATGTGGGAGCAGATATTGGTGTGTGCATACCTAAGTTCAAAGACATTAAGCCAAAAGTGGTAAAACTAAATTGATATGAGCCATATAAAAACTATTATATTAAAAGAGATTGTTGAACGTGAGTTTGAGCGTTATGGCTTAGAACAAATGAGATTCCCTGTTAATAGAGATATAATGACCGAATGGTTAATGAAACACGATAACACATTGATAGAACAACTCACTTCGAAGGAGTTTAATACTTGGAAAGAGAATTTGCTACAATTGTTTTATGTGAATCATAACTTTGCTGGCTATTTTTCGAAGAACCTACAACAGCAATCTTTGATAATACAAATAAGAGGATTGATGAGGCGTGTTCTTAAAATTATGAATATTAAGCAGAAAGATAGTACCATTGACCATCAATTACGATTGGGCAATAAATATACATTAGCATACAAACTGTCGAGCGAATATTTTAAAGTTATATTGCCTGATATGAAACTACAAACATCTATTTGGGCTTCGCCCATTGTATTCGAAGGATATTGTAGTAGTTTTCTTAAACAGTATTATCCAATCAATTATATCACACTGATAGAACGATTGGAAAAGAATGATAACGAATTCTGGGAAGGAATGGCCCGTTTGATACGTTACATTGCTAGAGCAGAATTGTCGCGTTCGACTTATATTGACAAGGATTATGTAGTGGAAGAGTTAAGTTCGGAAGCCCTGATCACCTTTAAAAGGTTATTATCGACTCATCGTTTGAATCACATAATGGATGCCAGCCATCTCTACTACTCGATAAAAAAAATAATTCGATATAAACGATTAGAATATGATAAAACATTGAAGTTTGATGATGCAATGGAAAATGAAGATTGGATTGTTAATGGAGAAGATTATGATGCCTCAAACTTAGATTATCTTGATAAAAATAGTTCATTCTTATACCTACTTGATATTAATCCTAATAATAAGACACATCTATGGCATAGCATAGCTAAAACATTGTCGGAGAGTCAAGGTGAAGTTTATTGTGATCTGATTAGGGGTAACGAAGTTTACGTTGAAATATTTAAGATGTTTTATTTTGAAGGTCTGAGTTATAAAGAAATTGCAAAACAGTATAATAATGCCTATAGCGAAGTTAATCTACGCAAAATTGTTAGTCGAACGCGCACTACATTAGAACAACGAATGTATGGGTTAATATCGTGTTATCAAAAGAGAACTTATGTTTAATCAGTGCAATATGAATAAAGATTGTAGATATAAGAAAGCCGACTTACATTGTTATATATACAATGAAATGACGAGAGATAAGGAAAGTGTTTTCCAATATCACCTGATGCATTGCAAAATGTGCAGAAACAGAGTGAAGCGATTAAGGTCATTGAATAACATCAAAGATTCAAATAATAGAAAGTCGTTTTTTTTTAAGGTTTCGAGTTCTGTGGCAGCTGTTATTATTGTGCTTCTTATTAGCGCATATTTCATTATTGATTCTAGAAATCCCAAAATACATTTGCCTAAATCAACCCCAGAGTATCATTTGATAGACTCAATTAATCAGGATAGCTTAGAAATATTCATTCATGATACTATTGCCGATTAGCTACAATTTGCAGCCATAACTATATAACGAAGAAAACCGTTTTAACTACATCATGAAGTTAAAACGGTTTTTATATAAAAAGGTGTATGTATCTACTCTAAAACATCTGACTGACACGCTTGATGCCTTCTACTAAAGCATCAACCTCTTCGCGGGTGTTATACATCCCGAATGATGCGCGAACCGTACCTTCAATACCCAAACGTTGCATCAATGGTTGTGCGCAATGATGACCGGTACGAACAGCAATGCCTAAACGATCGAGTAGTGTTCCCATATCGAAATGATGAATATCGCCAACCAAAAATGATATAACTCCGCCTTTTTGTGGAGCTTCTCCAAAAATTCTCATCCCAGGAATCTCTTTCATTTTTTGTGTTGCATACTCGGTCAGGAAATGTTCGTGTGCAGCTATATTACCAATGCCTACATTGTTCACATATTCGAGCGCTTTAGCAAAAGCAGTAGTACCAATATAATCGGGCGTACCGGCTTCGAACTTGAAGGGCAAGTCATTGAAGGTCGTTTTTTCGAAGGATACATGCTTTATCATCTCCCCACCACCTTGATAAGGTGGAAGACGATCTAACCACTCTTCTTTTCCGTACACCACTCCAATGCCCGTTGGGCCATATACTTTATGCGCTGAGAAAACAATAAAATCGGCATCAAGATCTTGAACATCCACTTTCATGTGTGGAATTGACTGCGCAGCATCGACCATAAAAGGTACACCATATTTATGGGCTGTGGCAATCATTTCCTTGATAGGATTGATGGTACCCAATACATTTGAGACTTGCATAATACTTACCATCTTAGTACGCTCAGTAAATAGCTTTTCGTATTCATCGAGTAATAGCTCACCTTTATCGTTCATAGGAACAACTTTGATGGTAATGCCTTTGCGTGCAGCGAGTATTTGCCAAGGCACAATATTGCTGTGATGCTCCATAACAGAGATAATCACTTCATCTCCTTCGTTCATAAACTCTTCGCCATATGTGGCTACCAATAGGTTAAGGCCTTCGGTGGTGCCACGCGTAAATATAATCTCATTTACGTTTTTGGCATTGATATATCGACGTACAGTTTCGCGAGAGCCTTCGTGCAACTCGGTAGCTTGTTGCGATAAATAGTGTACACCACGATGCACATTGGCATTGACCGAATAATATTCATCGGTAATAGCTTCGACTACCATACGTGGTTTTTGTGTGGTAGCGCCATTGTCTAAGTATATCAAAGGTTTTCCATATACTGTACGATCGAGTATTGGAAAATCTTTACGAATGACATTTACATCAAACATAATTATAGGGGTTTATTTACAGAGAGCACAACCTTGGCACTTGTTTAGTTCGCCGCGGAAACGTTTCTCTACCAATATATGTAAACGATCTTTTAAAGGCTCCATACGTATCTTGTCTATTACTTCGTTTACAAATGCAAACATAAGTAGTAAACGTGCCTCTCTTTCGGCAATACCACGAGCACGCATATAGAACAGTGCTTTTTCGTCTAACTGACCTACTGTAGCACCATGCGAACATTTCACATCATCGGCATAAATCTCTAATTGAGGTTGTGTATACATACGAGATTCACGTGTGGCCAATAGGTTACGATTGGTCATTTGTGAAGCGGTGTGTTGTGCATCGGGCTGAACAAGTACCATACCTGTAAAAGCACCGATAGCCGAATCATCGAGTACATATTTGAAAAGTTCGTTGCTATTGCAATGGGGCACCATATGATCAATAGTAGTGTGATTGTCTACTTGTTGAGTTTTATCGGCAATGGCCATCCCACAAAGGTTAATTTCGGCACCTTCGCCCACCAACGACACTTTGGTCATATTGCGGGTTACACCATTGTGTAGAGTCATTCCATTGAGCAAAACATTGCTGTTGGCCTTCTGTTCAACATACATATTGCTGACACGAACACTTTTGGTGTGGGTTTCTTCTAGTTCATACAGATCGAAGGTAGCATTATTGCCAACAAATACTTCGACCACTTGAGTCGATAAAAAGCTGACTTCATCCATTGCATGATCGCAAACCAGCATTTTAGCTTCTGCGCCATCTTCAAGAACAATCAGTATCCGACGATTTGACATCGTATCTACATCGCTTCGAAGGATATTGACAAGTTGGATAGGACGATCTAACACTACATTCTTAGACACATAAACAAACACTCCATCTTGAGCAAACGTTGTATTAAAGGCAGTGATGCCATCTTTCGAGCAATCGGCCAATTTAGCATAATACGTTTCAACTAAATCGGGATATTGCACAGCGGCATCTTTTAAACTCGATACAACAACACCTTCCGGAAGGTTGGGTTTAGGTAGCTCTTTGTTATAAAACACATCGTTCACCACAAAGAACAATGATGTACTCATATTGGGTACATCGCACTTAAATACCTCATAAGGATTGACCGGAATGCCAAGACGATTGATATTTAAGCCGTAATCGGGAGCAAAAAACTTGCTTACATCTGTATATTTATAATCTTCGAGCTTCTTCGTTGGGAATCCCAACGAACAGAAATGATTGAAAGCATCCGCACGCTTATTATTTAAA
Source organism: Bacteroides sp. UBA7333 (assembly GCA_002471195.1). Lineage (GTDB taxonomy): Bacteria > Bacteroidota > Bacteroidia > Bacteroidales > Bacteroidaceae > Bacteroides. The sequence continues at coordinate 39,612 of DKPN01000003.1, read as the reverse complement.
ATAGGCGAAGAATGTTTGTTTATCATTTCAGTATATTGCTGATAAAGATCGATATATTGTTGTTCTACACTCATAAAATTCTTTATTACTGATGATTTAGCACGTTAGCATGTGTTGCGTTGTTTTATTCGATATTTGTCGAACACTACATAGTTACAACTCGCACATGTTATCGAAACTAAAGATACCTTATTATTCGCCCAACTCTTTTTTAATCCAGTCGTATCCTTTTTCCTCTAATTCAAGAGCCAATTCAGGGCCGGCAGTTTTTACAATGCGGCCTTTGTAAAGAACATGAATGATATCGGGCTTAATATAATCGAGCAAACGTTGATAGTGAGTGATTACAATACAGCTATTATCAGGTGTTTTAAGCTTATTTACACCTTCGGCAACCACTCTCAAAGCATCAATATCCAAGCCAGAGTCAGTTTCGTCAAGAATGCTCAAAGTAGGCTCTAACATAGCCATTTGGAAGATCTCGTTGCGTTTCTTTTCACCACCCGAGAAACCTTCATTCACCGAACGGTTGGCCAACTTATTATCCAATTCTACAATCTCACGTTTCTCGCGCATCAACTTTAAGAATTCGCTTGCTGTTAATGCTTGAAGTCCTTTATATTTGCGTTGCTCATTTACAGCAGCACGCATAAAGTTTACCATGCTTACACCAGGAATTTCTACCGGATATTGAAAGCTTAGGAACAATCCTTCGTGGCTACGATCTTCCGGAGATAGTTCCAACAGGTTTTTGCCACGGAATGTTACCGATCCCTTTGTTACTTCGAAAGCAGGATTTCCCACCAAAACAGAAGATAAAGTACTCTTTCCTGAGCCATTAGGACCCATGATAGCATGTACTTCTCCAGGATTTACAGTCAAGTTGATACCTTTCAATATCTCCTTACCATTGATATTGGCATGAAGATCTTTTATCTCTAACATTGGTTTAATTTCCATATTGTTTTTTCTTTTTTTCGTCATTAAATAGTTATCCTACACTGCCTTCAAGAGATACGGCAAGTAGTTTTTGTGCTTCTACAGCAAACTCCATTGGTAGTTTATTTAATACCTCTTTGGCATAACCGTTCACGATCAAACCAATGGCATCTTCGGTAGGAATACCACGTTGATTGCAGTAGAATATTTGATCTTCGCTAATTTTACTGGTAGTGGCTTCATGTTCTACTTGAGCCGTTTCATTGCGAATATCCATATAAGGGAAAGTATGTGCACCACACTTATCGCCCAACAGTAGCGAGTCGCATTGGCTATAGTTACGAGCGTTTTCGGCTTTTGATGCTACACGTACCAATCCGCGATAAGAATTTTCGCTCTTTCCTGCCGAAATACCTTTGCTTACAATTGTGCTGCGAGTATTTTTACCCAAATGTATCATTTTAGTACCCGTATCGGCCTGTTGATAATTGTTGGTCACGGCAACCGAATAGAACTCTGCCGTAGAGTTATCGCCCGTCAAAATACACGATGGATATTTCCAAGTAATTGCCGAACCGGTTTCTACCTGAGTCCATGATAGTTTGCTATCTACTCCTTTACAATTGCCACGTTTGGTTACAAAGTTGTATACCCCACCTTTACCTTCAGCATCGCCCGGATACCAGTTTTGTACGGTTGAGTATTTTACCTCTGCGCGGTCGTGAACTATAATCTCTACGATAGCAGCATGAAGCTGATTTTCATCACGCATTGGAGCTGTACATCCTTCGAGATATGAAACATAAGAGTCATCATCGGCCACAATCAATGTACGTTCAAACTGACCTGTATTGGCTGCATTGATACGGAAGTAAGTAGATAACTCCATTGGACAACGCACCCCTTTAGGAATATATACAAAAGAGCCATCCGAGAAAACAGCCGAATTAAGAGCAGCGAAGAAGTTATCACGATAACTCACAACCGATCCCATATATTTTTTTACCAAATCGGGATGTTCTTTTACCGCTTCACTGAATGAACAGAAGATGATTCCTTTCTCCATTAGCGTCTCTTTGAAAGTGGTTTTTACCGATACAGAGTCTAATACAGCATCGACTGCAATACCGCTTAACGCCATACGCTCTTCCAATGGAATCCCCAACTTATCGAACGTTTTTATTAACTCAGGGTCTACCTCATCCATACTTTTAGGGCCATCTTTCTTTTTAGTCGGATCGGCATAATAAGAAATGGCTTGATAGTCGATAGCAGGGATACGTAGATGAGCCCATGTAGGCATTTCGAGAGTCAACCAATATTGATATGCTTGCAATCGGAACTCCAATAACCATTCAGGTTCTTCCTTTTTAGCAGATATCAATCGGATAACATCTTCGTTTAAGCCCTTTTCAATGATATCGGTATGGATGTCACTGGTAAAGCCATATTTATATTTTTCATCGGCTATTTTTCGCACCAATTCATTCGACGCTTTGGCATCATTTGCTTTAGGCTGCTTAAAAGTAGACGATACTTCTTTATGATTGAATTCTTCTTTTTGCATTATCTAAATTTGAAATTCATTTATATATTGTTGCGTTATTTTCTTTGCAGCAGGCAGAAATAGTTCGGCCACTTTCTGCATAGGATAATATAACACAGAATTTTCCTTCTTTGTTTTATCAATCAGTTGGTTATCATGATCAATATATTCGAGTAACACAATGAGTATGCTTCCCAATAAAAGATACTTTAAACCTCCCAATATAGCTCCCAATAGGCGGTTAATCCACCCCAGATGGATCGCATCCATCGCTTTTGTAATGAGCGATGCTATTAATACGAATATAAGGGGAACAATGATCCATATAGCGATAAACGAAATGATATGTGCCGCCGACATAGATCCATCGACCAAAGGAGAGATTTTGACAGCGACTGTAGCATACAAAGCCTTTGCCGCAAACAGTCCGACAATTAAGCCCAGTATAGAGGCCAATTGTTTTAAAAATCCTTTGGTAAAGCCCATTATTACACCGGCTCCCAATATCACTAATAGTATTATATCGATTACTGCCATATTAAAAAAGCAAATAAGGTGGTAAGGTGTTAACAACGTTACCACTTTACCACCTCAAGTTATTTAATCAGACGCTGCAGTTAAGAAATTTACAGCGTTTGTTTTACTTCAATTTCTTCGAATGTCTCGATGATGTCACCTACTTTGATGTCGTTGCAACCAGATAAACTGATACCACATTCAAAGTTAGTTCCTACCTCTTTAACATCGTCTTTGAAACGTTTCAAAGCATTGATTGCACCTGTGAAGATAACGATACCGTCGCGAATTAAACGCGCTTTGTCGCTTCTCTTGGCTTTACCAGTACGTACCAAGGCACCTGCAACCAAACCAACTTTTGTAATATTGAACACTTCGCGAACTTCGATTGTAGATGTTACAACCTCTTTCACTACTGGTGCCAACATACCTTCCATTGCTGCTTTCACCTCTTCGATAGCATCGTAGATGACAGAGTATTTGCGAATATCAACACCCTCTTTCTCTGCCATTCTTTCGGCAGCACCCGAAGGACGTACTTGGAATCCTACGATAATAGCATCGGAAGCTGCAGCCAACGAAACGTCAGACTCAGAGATTTGACCCACACCTTTATGGATTACGTTCACTTGAATTTGTGGAGTAGACAATTTGATCAACGAGTCGCTCAACGCTTCTACCGATCCATCTACGTCACCCTTCACGATGATATTCAACTCTTGGAAGTTACCCAATGCAATACGACGACCCACCTCATCAAGAGTAAGCAATTTCTGAGTACGAAGACCTTGTTCGCGTTGCAATTGTTCACGTTTATTGGTGATTTCGCGAGCTTCTTGATCGGTTGCTACAACGTGGAATGTATCACCCGCTGCAGGAGCACCATTCAATCCTAAGATCAAAGCAGGTTCTGAAGGTCCGGCTTCTTTGATACGTTGATTACGTTCGTTGAACATCGCTTTTACACGACCGTAGTGAGTACCTGCCAATACGATATCGCCCACTTTCAATGTACCGTTCGATACAAGTACAGTAGCTACATACCCACGACCTTTATCCAATGTAGATTCGATGATAGAACCAGTTGCGTTACGATCTGGGTTCGCTTTCAAGTCAAGCATTTCGGCTTCGAGCAATACTTTTTCCATCAACTCTTTCACCCCTGTACCTTGTTTAGCAGAGATATCTTGAGATTGGTATTTACCACCCCACTCCTCAACAAGATAATTCATTTGAGCAAGCTCTTCTTTAATCTTTTCGGGGTTAGCGTGTGGTTTATCAACTTTATTGATAGCAAATACAATCGGTACACCGGCAGCCATTGCATGGTTGATAGCCTCTTTTGTTTGAGGCATTACGTTGTCGTCGGCAGCTACAATAATGATAGCGATATCGGTAACTTTCGCACCACGAGCACGCATCGCTGTAAAGGCCTCATGACCCGGAGTATCTAAGAATGTGATATCGCGTCCATCTTCCAATGTGACGTGATATGCACCGATATGCTGTGTGATACCACCTGCTTCACCCGCAATAACGTTTGCTTTACGGATATAGTCAAGAAGCGATGTTTTACCGTGGTCGACATGACCCATTACTGTAACGATAGGAGCGCGGTGTCTCAAATCCTCTTCAGCATCCTCTTCTTCGACGATAGCTTGTGCCACATCAGCACTTACATATTCTGTTTTGTAACCAAATTCTTCGGCCACAAGATTGATAGTTTCAGCATCTAAACGTTGGTTGATTGACACCATCATACCGATACTCATACAAGTAGCGATAATTTGATTAACAGAAACATCCATCATGTTTGCCAACTCATTGGCCGTAACGAATTCAGTCAGTTTCAACACTTTGCTTTCGGCCAATTCTTTGTTTTCTAACTCTTGCATACGGTTAGAGGCCAATTCGCGTTTATCTTTACGATATTTAGATGTTTTGTTTTTGCCTTTCGATGTTAAACGAGCCAAAGTTTCCTTTACTTGTTTTGCTACATCTTCTTCGCTCACTTCTTGCTTGATAATCGGTTTTTTGAAACGATTATTGCCGGCATTGTTGTTGTTGCGTCCACGGTTTTGGTTTTGACCTCCACCCGGATGATTGTTAGGACGTGGGCCACCTCCTTGATTGTTGTTTTGGCGTGGGCCACCATTATTTTGATTTGCTCCGGCAGGACGTGCAAAGTTAGAAGCGTTGTTTACATCAACTTTTTCTTTATTAATGCGGTTACGTTTCTTTTTATTAGGATCGTTATCGGCTGCGCCACCTCTATGATGTGCAGGTTTATTAGGATCATCTTTACGAATTTCCTTGATGATAGCATCCTTCATTTGCTTGCGTTGGTCAGAGCGAACTTTGTCTTTCTCTTCGCGTTCTTTACGCTTCTCTTCCTTCGATTTTTTCTTAGGACGAGTAGATTGATTCAATGCAGCAAGGTCGATTTGACCTATGACATTGATTTTCGAAACGAACTCAGGTTTACGAATGGTGTATACACCATCTGCATTGGCTGCGTCGGTCGATTCAGTTGATACAGCAGGTTCGTTGGCTGGAGTTTCTTGTTTTACTACCGGCGTCACTACTTCTGGTTTGATTTCAGTTTGAGGCTTTTTCTCTTCTTTCACTACTTTTTCTTTCACTACTTCGGGTTGAACTACAGGAGCAGCAGGTTCAACTGATTTTTCTACAATGGGTTTAACATCTTCTTTTGGTTGAACAGCAGCAGGTTCTTCTTTTTTAGCCTCAACAACTGGTGTAGCTACCTCTTTTACCTCAGCTTTTGGTTGAGGTTTAGCTTTAGCTTCCGCATCATGTTTAGGTTTATCGCCCGATGTTTTTTTACGGTTTAATTGATCTAAATCAATTTTGCCAACAGGTTTAAATTTAGGACGTGCATCTTCAGGAACGACAGTTTTAATCTCTTCGTTCTTTTTTTCTGTCTTTTCTGCAGTTTCGGTTTTATCGTAACCATCAATAGCAACAGAAGCTTTATTGCGGTCTTTGTTTTGACGCTCTTGCATAAACTTCTCAGACTCTTTTTTATTGTTGTGGTCTGTACTAAATTCTTTTTTCAGAATATCTAATTGCTCTTGCGTAATTGTAGTATTAGGATTCGCCTCAACGGTAAATCCTTTCTTTTGTAAGAACTCGACTACCGTCGAGATGCCTACATTCAAATCTCTTGTTACTTTATTTAACCTTATCTTCATACTTTTAAATAATAAATTTAATAGAGCCGATTTTCATTCATCGACTTTGCAGAATTTAGAACACAAACGCCTATTCAATCCTATCAGCATCTCCCCAAATCTATTGAGGAGTAATGCTACATTAATAGATGATGCTTATTCGAATTCTGCTTTCAAAATACGTAACACTTCATCCACCGTTTCCTCTTCAAGATCGGTTTTCTCGATTAGCATTTCACGAGAAGCGTTGAGAGCCGACTTAGCTGTATCAATACCAATTGCTTTAATGGCATCGATTACCCATCCGTCAATTTCATCTCTAAATTCATCCAAGTAGATGTCTTCGTCTTCTGTTCCTTCTTCTAACTCGCGGAATACATCGATGGTGTATTCTGTCAACATACTAGCTAGTTTGATATTCAAACCGCCTTTACCGATAGCCAACGACACTTCTTCCGGACGTAAAAACACCTCTGCTTTTTTCTCTTCTTCGTTCAAACGGATAGAAGAAACTTTGGCAGGACTAAGTGCACGTTGTATAAACAACGAAGTATTCGATGTATAGTTGATCACATCGATATTTTCGTTACGAAGTTCGCGAACGATACCATGGATACGGCTACCTTTCACACCCACACAAGCACCAACAGGGTCGATACGATCATCATACGATTCTACGGCAATCTTAGCACGTTCACCAGGGATACGAGCAATTTTGCGGATAGTAATCAATCCATCGTTAATTTCGGGAACTTCCATTTCAAATAGACGTTGCAAGAAAACGGGCGATGTGCGCGAAAGAATAATTTTAGGATTATTATTCTTGTTGTCAACGCGTGCTACTACTGCGCGAGCGGTTTCGCCTTTACGATAGAAATCGGCAGGTATTTGCTCTGTTTTAGGTAATAGTAATTCGTTTCCTTCATCGTCGAGCAATAGCATCTCTTTTTTCCAAATTTGGTAAACTTCGGCTGCTATTACAGTGCCTACTTTGTCAATATATTTATTGTATAGGCTATCTTTTTCTAGTTCTAATATTTTTGAAGCCAAAGCCTGACGTAAGTTCAAGATAGCACGACGTCCTAATTTTGCGAATTCGAACGAGTCGGTCACCTCTTCACCTACTTCATAGGATGCATCTATTTTTTGAGCGTCGCTAAGCGATATCTCCATATGTGGATTTTCAAAATCCGCATCGGCTACAACTTCGCGGTTACGCCATATTTCAAAATCACCTTTATCAGGGTTCACAATCACGTCATAGTTCTCGTCAGTGCCAAATGTTTTTGTAATAACACTGCGAAAAGCCTCTTCGAGAACACTTACCATCGTTGTTCTATCGATATTTTTCAGTTCTTTAAATTCCGAAAAGGTATCAATCAAGCTGATTGTTTCTTCTTTTTTGGCCATAATTATTTAAAACTAATTAAGTATTTCGTATATTTTATTTCATCATAACGGAAAGCGTCGTCCTCTACTACCTTCTTTGGTCGTTTCGAACCTTCTTCTTTCACTTTCTTTTCAACGCTTACTACAAACTGTTCGTCGTTGGCATCTTTCATGATGCCGGTAAATTTGCGGCCTGCTTTGGTTAGCACTTCAACCTCCATGCCAATGTGGTTGATGTATTGCTGCAACACTTTAAATGGTTGTCCGATGCCGGCAGAGCCAACTTCCAGTTCATAATCTTCTTCCTCACGGTTTAGTTTCGATTCGATAAAGCGGCTTAGCTCTACGCAATCTTCAATCCAAACACCTTCTGCGTGGTCTATCTCTACCACAATACGATCGTCAGGGCTAACGCTTACTTCTACCAAGAAGTAGTCTTTATCTTCTAACCACTCATTTACGATCTCACAAACTGTCTTTTTTTCTATCATTGTTAGCGTTATAAGAACAAAAAAAGGAGCTTAATCGCCCCTCCCCTTTCATCCATTTCGGTTGCAAAGATATAAATAATCTGTTCGTCTACAAAATATTAAAGAAAAAAGAAACAGATTAAGGCTCAAAAACCAATGCTTTTGATAAACTATACAGATTTTTAACTTTATAAAAGCAAAAAAGCGATAAGTTGCTTATCAGTAAGAATGATAATTTGCCAAATGATATTGCCTTGCAACACCGGATGAAAACATCATAGGTTACTAAATAACAGCCTTATAGCTTTTTTGTTTCTTTATTTTAAAGAATCTCAATGTCCCGGACAGCAAGTCTTTTTAGCGCCACAGGGCTTTTCGACGATGGGCGTAGCTTCAAGGTCTAATTTCTTGAATTCTGCTATCAGTTTGGCTTCGTCTAATCGCTTGGTTGAGTACACAATATTAACCGTTTGATCGGGCATGTTTACCTTCACTTTTTTAACACCGCGCATCGGCCCGAAATGGTTTTCGATTTTCTTTACACACGATTTGCAATCGATCTTTACGCTAAACAAAACTTGTGCTTCGTCGGCGTGTTGCGCCGATAGGTTGAGTGCAAAAAAAGAGATCATAGCCAACAACATAATGGCTTTTAAGTTCATCATTGTTTTCATAATGGTTACATTTAATTTTAGTTATACAATCATTTATTTCAGTGTTTACAAATTTATCGTATCCATGCCACACGCGTATAGCCCTATTGAGTGAGGTTTAGCTTAATATCCATGGCCAACCACTGCCACAACATGGGGATGTTGTGATATCACACATGGGGATGTCCGAGTGTGTTACACCCCCATGTAGTTCACTGCAACATGGGGATGTTATTCTTTTCAATCGTCCGGTTCGCTCATTCGTTTCGCACCAAATGCCGGCGGCTTGATGCGCACCAAACAAACGTTCTACCTCTATCTATCGATTCATCAGATACGTGGCAACGACCAACGCATACCGATGTAAAACTTAGGTCCGTGTACCGGGCCCCACACCATCGAAGCATCAAAACGATCGCCCCAAGGGTTGGCTGCATCAATAATCGGATTTTTCTGACGATAGCCGGTTAAGTTTTCGCCGCCTACATACACACTCAGCTCTTTGTAGTTGAAGGTGGCTTGTGCGCTCAACGATACAAACGATGGGAATTCAGGATTCCACAGCGGATCTACTTTACCCGGATTGGGCATGCGTCCACCCCCGTTGAACTGTGATGTTGCATCAAACTGCCACATACCGCCGGGTGTTTGATACGAAGCGGTGAGCAGTCCTTTAAAACGATTGGTCAACGGTTTGGTCATCAACTCGCCGTTGTAGGTTGTTTTTGCATCTGTCCAGCGATAGGCTCCTGTCAATAAAAAGCCTTTGAAAAAAGGGTACGAAACCTCTATTTGTGCATTCTGTGCATAAGAGCGTCCGTCAAGATTGCCAAACGTCACACGGGTAGGATCTTCTAGGTTGGCCACCACCTGCTTATCGAAGTCGGTATAGTAGTATTCTAACATTACCGACAGGTTTTTATCGAACAACGGCAGTGTAAGATGGGCACTGGCACCATAGTTCCATGCCGATTCGAAGTTGTCTAACCCATTTTGAAATACCATCTTACGGCTACTTGCCAGTAGATAGCTATTTTCTACCAAAACATTAGCTACTCGATAACCGCGTCCCACCGATGCTCGCAAGCTCAACAAGTCGCCCCATGGCGCATACTTCACATGTAAGCGAGGAGTAACAAAGAATCCATGCTCTTTGCTATAATCACCGCGTAGACCAGCCAAAACAGTGACGCGGTCGTAATAATTGAAAGTATATTGCCCGTAAATACCAGTAATCGGATCGGTACGTCGCAACTTAATATTATCTAAGCCCTCTACTCTTTCGTCTATAAGTTTCTCTTTATAATGGTCGTAGTTCATACTAGCACCTGTACTGATTTTGTGCAATGAGCTGAACTCTGTTTCGAACATCAAATTGGCATATACGTTTTGTTGCTGAACATCGAATAGATTCTTTCCGAAGTTCGATTTCTGATCGTGGAACGTACCCGATAGGATTAAAGCAATATTTGTATTTTTATCGTGATCGAAGATATATCCGTTTTTAGTAAACAGCACTCCTCGATTGGTGTTGATATCGATTTTGTAAGGATTGGTCATATGATCGCCATGGGTTATCTGTCCACTCTCGCGCTTCTCGTGCACAAAGTTGGCTCCTGCCTGGAAAATATAGTTATCCGATTTATAATACCAACGGTTCATAATGTTATACTGCTCCGTTTTGGGCATATCCAAGAAACCGTCATCGTCCGAGTCGTGCGACATCTTTTCGCGCGAGTAGTGCATCAACAAACCGGTTGCCAACTTTTTATTTAAGTTGATATTAGCATCGGCATTGGCTTCCAAACGCCCGGTATGCGCAGCAAATAGATTGACAAATAACGGATCGGCAGTTTGAGGCTTTTTATAATCTATATTGATTTGTCCGGTGAGCGACTCGTAACCGTTTTTTACAGAAGCTGTGCCTTTTGATACTTGTATGCCATTCATCCAAGGTCCGGGCACATAACTTAAACCATAAGGTGATGCGGCCCCTTGTAGATTAGGAATCTGTTCGGTTAGCATTTGTACATACGTGCCCGAAAGGCCTAACAACTTAATTTGGCGAGCACCTGTTGCAGCGTCACTATAGGCTACATCGACCGAAGCGTTGGTTTCGAAACTTTCGGCCAAGTTACAGCAAGCCGCTCTGCAAAGTTCATCGTAGGTAATGGTCTGCATCTGCATAGCCTCTACACGGGAGTTTAAAGTACCCTGACGACGAGCACTCACTACTACCTCATCAAGTTCTACTTGACCTTTCAATGCAATATTTAAAAAACCCGAAGGATGGGTGACGGTTATAGTGTCGGGGGTACACCCGATATAGCTCGCTATTAAACGATTCGACACTCCTGAGGCTTCAATATCGAAGTTGCCATCAATATCGGTCACACCTCCAGTCGAAGTGTTCATCCAACGAAGATTGGCCCCTACAATGGGCTCGTTTTGTGCGTCAACAACATTGCCTTTCACACGATTTTGTGCGAATGCAGCTAAAGATACCGCTACAAATAGTGCGGTCAATAAAATTTTATATGATTTCATTTTTCAATTATTCCAGATTAATTAATACAAATGTTTATGAGGGCTTAGAGCATTCTAAGTCCTATAAAAGCGATTAATCGGAATAATTTAAATCAGGAGGGTAGCATTTTTGGCAAGAATATCGCGTCCGGTATCAATAGGAGGATAATCATTGTCAATGTAAGGAAACGTTTTATCTAAACACACATGTGGATCGTAACCAAAAATCTGCATTACAATAGGCTCTATCGCGCAAAGCACAATATTGTAATCGGTATTTTTCACCGGTTTCAACAGCACTAAATCGCTGGTTGTGCAGTGATCTTGCGTATGCAAATGTTCGGCATCGTATTCGATATCGTGCGAATGAGTATGTGTTTCGCAGCAACTTGAAGTGCTACTAACCACTGCTCCACAACATTCGTCATGGTTAATGGTGTGCGAGTGATGACTATGCGAAATACTATTACAACCATAATCCATCGAAGCAAATAGCTTTACCTCTTTATGATTGCAACAATAACTCATAATGTTAATCCCCATAGAGCCAATGGCAATGATGAGTACCAACAACAGAGATGATATTTGCATTAATTTCTTCACAATTACAAATGTAGTCAACAATATGATATGGCCCTACATTTTGATAGGATTTGTTAAGTTTGTTAAGATTCTATAACAAGAATTATTTCATCACGAAATAGCAAAAGCCAAAACTCCATTGTTTCAACCAAATAGCTTATCTTTGATGTCAATAAAAACATCTATATTATTATGGCACATCGTTTAAACACGAACAAACAATTTATGATTGGCAATGGCATATTAGCTTTTGCAGTAATTGCAGTAGTGGTGGTTTTTGTATACATGAGCTTAAGAGCAGGAGCTAGCAAACAAACTGAACGCAACTATCAAGAAACATACAATATTACTCTTATGAAAGGTTTTATGGGCAATCCAATAGAAATACACATCAATGACAGCCTACTATTTGATGGTAAAGTAGCTAATGAACCATTTAGCCTCAAAGTAAATAGATTTGCCGAAGAGAGTGCATTGCTCATTGTAGACAAAAACACCGAAATTGTGTCGAGCTTCGACTTAAGTTCAAAAGGAGGTGATTATAAATTAGAACGCGATACCGATGGCATTAAGTTGCTAGCGCAATAGTATATTACAACCCTATAGATACAGTAAAACCGGCCTTTATAGGTCGGTTTTATATTTTTTGAGCTCATCGCGCAAAACTAAAGCCCGATGCGATGTACAACCATTAAGAAGCTTCCAAAAGTTTTCGCCATGATTCATCTCTTTAGTATGGCATAGTTCGTGCAACAACACATAGTCAATAAGGTGTTTAGGCAACAACATCAAGTAGTAAGACAGATTAATGGCTTTGCTCGACGAACAACTTCCCCACCGCCCTTTGCTATTGTTTATTTTTACCGACTTATATGACAAACCATGCATTTGCGAAAGCATATATAAACGTTGGGGTAATATAATTTTTGCATTTCTTCGAAGTGCCTCTTCCACCACTTTCAGCAACCATTCTTGCAGATTGTCATCATCGAAGTTCACATGTTCGGGACACACAATAGTAGTTTCGCCCAATTCTGAATGGGCTAAAAACTTATCGCGCTTGCCTTGAATGAGCGACAATTTAAAATATTCGGCCTCAACACGAAAGTTTAAATCGATCATTTTACGGGTCACCTTATCTTTCATCACCACAAGCTTAGGACGTAGCTTTTCGATAGCATCAAGCAACTCACCCTCTTTTGTATCATGCGGAATAGTAACATGTATTGCATTGGGCTTACCTCGAAAAGTAAGTTTTCGAGCACGTGGACTCATCTTTACTATAATGTCGCCTAAATACTTATCTTTAATGATGCGCTGCATATGGTGAGGTGTTATTGTGGCACAAAGAAACAAATAAATAAAAAAAAGAAAAAGCCATTGCAACTTTTTAAAACATTGATACGTCTAATTAACAAGAAACCAATTAATACTTAAAATATGAAACAAGCAATCCACTTTTTAGTAATGGCATTAATAGGATTATCATCGTGGGCCAACGCTGAAGCAAAAGAGAGTGCAAATACGAGAGATATAGAAAACAGTAGTAAAAATATAACCCGCAATTATAATGTATATGGGTTTGACGGTATCGTATCGGATGTAGTAGGCAATATTGTCTTTACACAATCTACCGACGATAAATCGTCTCTTAAAATTGTAGGCCCCGAAGAGTATGTATCGCTCATAAAAGTAGAGGTAGATAAAGGATTGTTGTGCATCAAGCAAAATATGAGAATGAAGAATAACAAAATAAACGATAAAATAACCATCACCATATCAGCACCCCACTTAAAGTTAGTAACCATTGAAGGTGTAGGAGGATTTACCATCATCGATGCTTTCAAAACTGATATACTCAATCTAAGCTCTAAAGGAGTGGGAAACATCAATATAAATAATATCAATTGCAATGAGGTGAACATTAGTTCAGAAGGTGTGGGAAGCGTATCGATAAATGGCAACACCAATCTTGCCGTTTTTAAGCTTGACGGCGTAGGAAGCATAAAAGCCGAAGATTTAAAAGCAAAAGAGGTAATAGCCCAATCGAACGGTATAGGCAACATCACTTGCTATGCACTTGAGCAGGTCACCGCTACATCAAATGGTGTGGGTAGTATCAACTATAAAGGAAATCCAACTATCAAAAACCTAAGTCGAAACGGCATAGGAAGTATAAAAAACAAATAAGATTCTTTCTCTCTAACAACATTACTATAACAAACAACAAAGGAGGTACACATCTAGAGAACCTCCTTTGTTGTATTAAAACAAAAAGACTACTGCTCGCGCAGTAGTCAATCCGTTTAGTTAGTATAGAATAGAGAGAGAATTGAAAAATCAAAAAATCTCTAAGTTGTTTTAATAAGCCACTAACTATATATATTAAGCAAATGAAAATCTATTAAAATGCACGCTCTTTTTTGAGCGTTTCCGAAAGTTTCGCAATAAAATCGGTATTCATGTTTCCTGTGAAATTAATGAGAGCAAAACCTTCATTCTTCTTCAACAGCATGACCAACTCGGTTATATCGCTTTTTTTCTTTCGTATCATGATAGTGCAATCGCCATCCACCTCGTCGTACGAGATATAGGGTTCAAACGAATGTTTATCTTCTTCGAATAGGGTCAATGCAGTATCATAATACGTTGCACCATCATTTTGACACACACACATCTGCATACTTTTTAAATTGGCAATAACCCCCATTATATTATTATCCTTCTGAGAAGTATTCTCAACAATATCCTGCATCATTTTAGGACTGATGGTGACACAGATTAAGTTGGAATCATTCTCGAATTTACCTTTAAAACGAGAAGCAAAATCTTGACCATTGACCATCCATGTCATGAGCAAAAACAGATGCAACATAAAGACTCTTGTCATTCGGTCATCCTTTCTGTTGTTTCGGGCTGCAAGCTATCATTCAACAACATGCTTTTCGACTTGTTAATACTTTCGGATATCATTAGTAATGCCGATGACACTTGTTGATAAGCCACTTCAGGATTATCGTACGTATCGACATAGCTATCATAATCGTATTCGATCACATCGTTTTGCATAACGGCTTGTTGTATAGCACCGCCTATCATTATAAAAACAGCTACCATTGCCGCTGCTTTAAAAAGAGGACGCATACGAGCTATCAATGATATTTTGCGAGCTTTCACCTCGGTAACATCGAGCTTGGCAAGTATCCGTTGATCAAAATCATCGCTTAGGCCTTCTGTTTTTTGTGACGACTGATATACAAAAAGCGATTTATAGGGAAGCAAATCAAGAGGCACTTCTTCGTTATTAAAGAAATCGCGTAATTGATTCTCTTCGGAAAGCGTTGTTTGGGCAAGCCAATAACGTTCTAAAAGCTGTTTTATATATTTATAATCCATAACTGTCGATCTCTGTGAACCATTGTTTAATTTTTTGTCTGGCTCTAAACAAATTAACCTTAACTTGCTCTTCGGTCATTGTTGTAAGCGATGCTATCTCTTTATAACTCTTTCCTTCTATATCGCGGAGTTGTATTATCACTCTTTGATTTATCGGCAATCGATTCATTAATTGATGAATCAAGCTCTGCTGCTCGCTGTACACCATCTCTTGAAAAGGATTGGTGCTATCGGGCAACTGTTCAACACCATCGGGCAATTGAGTGGTTTGATTCTCCATCTTCTGAATTCGATCGATCGAAAGATGGCGTGTTACGGTAATGCAATATGCCTCTATCGAATCCCACCTCTGCCATTCATCCCGTTTATCCCAAACTTTGAGTAGGGCATCTTGTACAATATCCTCGGCTTCGGCTCTATTGAGTGTGATGCGCATTGCCAACCGAAAGAGTTTATCTTTCAGCGGTAATATATCTTCACGGAAGCTGATTTGTTGCATCTCTATATTATAATGACGGGTGAGTTGAATAAAAGTTACAGTGGTTCTCGATTTTTTTTGAAATTATTTTCGAATATGTGTACCCGCTGTAGCAGAAACATCGGTAGATGAGGTAATAACCACCTCTGAAACACCGGCAGAAAGAGCCTCAAAAGAGTTTTCTAATTTAGGGATCATTCCTCCTTGAATGGTACCATCGGCCACATACTGTTTGAAATCTTCGGCATTAATATGAGCAATCACACTGTCATCATCATCGGCATCGCGCAATACTCCTTTCTTTTCGAAACAATATACAAGAGTTACATCAAAATGCTTTGCCAATGCTTTGGCTGTTTCGCCGGCAATGGTATCGGCATTTGTGTTTAGAATATTGCCTGCTCCATCGTGTGTAAGGGGTGCCATGATAGGCACAATATTGGCTTGAATCAAAGTAGACAAACAGTCGGATTCTACCTTCTTAACATCGCCTACATAGCCATAGTCTACCTCTTTGACGGGGCGTTTCACTGAGCGTATCACATCCATATCGGCTCCTGTCAATCCTAAAGCATTGACACCACGAGCTTGCAAACCGGCAACAATACTCTTGTTTACCAATCCTCCATACACCATGGTAACTACTTTTAATGTTTCGCCGTCGGTGATGCGACGTCCATTTACCATTTGACTCTCAATGCCGAGTTGCGATGCGATCTTGGTGGCCGAGCGTCCTCCTCCATGCACCAATACTTTGAATCCTTCGATAGCAGCAAAGTCATCGAGTAGTTGTTTGAGCGATTGTTCTTCTTCCACAATCTTTCCTCCTACCTTGATGACTGTCAATTTTTCTTTCATTTGCTTTATATATATTTAGTGTAAAAACGTAATGCTTTATAATAAAAAAGTGATAGGCCAAATACAAACATTCAACCTATCACTCTATTGTACCATTTACCCCAGTACCTATACCACAGACGAATCTGCGTATATTACTCTAAGTAAGTATATCCATAAAGGCCCGAACGATAGTTTGACAGGAACTCTTTTCCCTCTTCCAGAGATATTTTTCCCTCTTTCACCGATTTGGTAACCCATGTTTCTAGTGTACGCACCAATTTCTTCGGATTGTATTGAACGTAGTCTAATACCTCAGCCACAGTCTCACCATCAATAATTTGATCGATACTATACCCTTTATCGGTCACCGATACGTGTACGGCATTGGTATCGCCAAATAGATTGTGCATATCGCCCAATATTTCTTGATAAGCCCCTACGATAAACACAGCCAAATAATAAGGCTCTTTTCCTTTCAAGCTATGCACCGGCATATAATGCGATACATTGCGTGTCGATATAAAGTTGGCAATCTTTCCATCCGAGTCACAAGTAATGTCTTGCAATGTTGCCGAACGATCGGGACGTTCGTCCAAACGCTGAATAGGCATGATGGGGAAGATTTGATCAATTGCCCATGAGTCGGGCAATGACTGAAACAACGAGAAGTTGCAAAAATACTTATCAGCCAACAGTTTAGACAAACCTCTAAACTCGTCGGGACAATGTTTTAAGCCATTGGCAATTTGATTGATTTCGCGTGTGATCGACCAATACAATCGCTCAATTTGTGCGCGTGTTTTCAAATCGACTATACCGTGACTAAACAAATCTAATGCCTCTTCGCGTATTTGTTGTGCATCGTGCCATGCTTCCAGCATTTTATTTTGATTCAACGAATCCCAAATCTTATACAGTTCAATCACCAACTCGTGCGAACCTTCAGCCGGTTCTTCATCATCCTCCCACAATGGCAGAGTGGTTGTTTCGAGTACTTCGAACACCAATACCGAGTGATGCGCCGTCAAGGCACGTCCACTTTCTGTAATAATATTAGGATGAGGAATATTGTTCTTATCGCTGGCATCAACCAATGTAGAGATGGAGTCGTTTACATATTCTTGAATAGAGTAGTTAACACTACTTTCGCTATTCGACGAGCGTGTACCATCATAATCAACACCTAGACCACCACCAATATCGACAAACTCAACATTGAAGCCCATAGAGTGTAGCTGAACATAAAATTGTGATGCTTCGCGAAGAGCCGTTTTAATACGACGAATCTTAGTCACTTGGCTTCCGATGTGGAAATGGATTAATTTTAAGCAATCCTTCATGCCTTTGCTTTCCATAAAGTCTAAGGCTTCAAGAAGCTCGCTCGATGATAAACCGAACTTACTTGCATCGCCACCCGAGTCTTCCCATTTGCCGCTACCCGATGAAGCTAACTTAATACGGATACCTATATTCGGACGTACACCCAGTTGTTTGGCCATCTTTGCAATCAGTTTCAGCTCATTTAGCTTTTCAACAACCAAGAAGATGCGTTTACCCATCTTTTGTGCCAAAAGTGCCAACTCAATGTAGCTTTCGTCTTTGTATCCATTGCATATAATCAACGAATCCGAATCTGTATTCACGGCTATTACAGCATGGAGTTCAGGTTTAGAGCCTGCCTCCAAACCTAGATTGAACTTCTTACCATGGCTGATAATCTCTTCGACTACCGGACGCATTTGATTTACCTTGATAGGGTAAATTATAAAATTCTGAGCCTTATAATCATACTCTTCGGCAGCTTGCTTAAAGCATGAAGATATTTTCTCGATACGATTATCCAAAATATCGGGAAAGCGAAGTAGCATCGGAGACGCTACATCACGCAGCTGTAACTCGTCAACCAAGTTTTTCAAATCGACTGCCACGCTATTTTTACGAGGTGTAACTACAACATGACCCTTGTCGTTAATACTAAAGTACGAAGTGCCCCAACCATTGATGTTGTATAGCTCCTCAGAATCTTCAATACGCCATTTTCTCATTTTCAGTATTCGGTTCTATATTAAATATTATATTAAACAACAAAAATAGATATAAATATTGTCGATACTACAAAATGACACCTTTTTTAACCAAACCGCTTAAAACATTCAATGAATGAGCAGATAAAAGAGAGTAAAATGCATAAACAGCGTATATTTATTCAATATAAGACAATGATTGGTCAATGAAAATAGATTCTATTATTTATATTTATTATGATAGAAAAATGGGATATTTAAATCGTAATTGCAAGCGGGAGTCTTAAAAACGAAGTGACTTAAAGTTTATCACATTTTATGGCATAAAGTATTACACTCAACGGGGTTAAGTGTTCGTTTTTATGCGATAAACATCAACAAACTACAAATTGCTTATTTTCTGGAAGTTAAGAGAGCATACAATTGATCGGCCGATTGATCGATTTGCCAACGGCTGTCTAATTCGTCGGCATTGAATATATATAATGCTTTCGAATAAAAAGGCAAACGACGTTGAAGCATCTCGACGATATACTGTTTTAGCTCTTCATCGGTTTTGTTTTGTAAAATAGGACGTTGTTGCTTGGCAATGCGCAATCGTGCGAAAAGAACATCGGGACTAACATCTAAGAACACGGTAGTGCCATGTGCATTCATAAACTCCATATTATCGAAAAAGCAGGGAGCTCCTCCGCCTGTCGAAACCACAACATCCTCGAATGCAGCCACTTCGTGCAACATGCTTCTTTCTAGTTCGCGAAAACCCTGTTCGCCTTTTTCTATAAACAGCTCACTTATTGATTTGTGGAAGCGTTCTTCCATATACCAATCAAGATCTATAAACGAAACATTCATTTTGCGGGCAAGCAGCTTACCAAGTGTTGTTTTTCCGGCACCCATATATCCGGTCAGGAAGATACGAATCATAACAGATTTACTTTGATGTTACGACAAAGATAATTAATTCTACTTATTATAGTATCAGATAAGAGCTTTAAATAGAGAGGCAACGAAACGATAATTAAAATTATATCGTAACTTTACGGCAATAAATTGTATTTTTAAAATATGGCAAAAGAGAAATATTATGTAGTTTGGGAAGGGGTTGTACCGGGTATATATCGTACATGGACCGATTGTCAACTCCAAACCAAAGGATATCAAGGCGCTAAATATAAATCGTTCGAATCGTTGGCCGAAGCCGAACGCGCGTTTGCCTCTTCTGCCTATCAGTATATCGGGAAAAATGCACCCAAAGCTAAAACATCTCGTCCACCGAGTGAACTGCCTGCCATCGTAATACAAAACAGCTTGGCGGTAGATGCCGCATGTAGCGGAAATCCCGGGCAAATGGAATATAGGGGAGTATATGTGGGCAATAATCAACAACTGTTTCATTTTGGGCCGGTGCTTGGCACCAACAATATTGGAGAGTTCTTAGCGCTGGTTCATGGACTGGCATTCTTGAAACAAAAAGGATGGGATATGCCCATCTATAGCGATAGTAAAATTGCCATGAAATGGGTAAAAGACAAAAAGTGTAAAACAAAATTGGAACATACTACCCAAACCAACGAATTGTTTGATATGATAGCCCGTGCCGAAAAATGGTTGCGAACCAACAAGTATTCTACACAAATCATTAAGTGGGAAACCAAAGAATGGGGTGAGATTCCCGCCGACTTTGGAAGGAAATAAATCATTTCGATAATGCGACATGAATAACATGTCTATTCATCTGCTTTCGATTATACTTGAAACTCCGAATCGAGGGGATAAGTACACCATAAGAGTTAAGATCGGTTTTTATAATAAACGCCCAAACAGATTACAGCACTCGTCAGTATCAGAGATAAAACCACCATGTCGTGCGTGGTCAATTTATCTCTTACATAACCAATACAGTACCATGGTATGGCTGTGAAGGCAACAATAGCCAAAACTTTAAATCGACTTGCAAGATAGTGTGCTTTAAATACTCTGGAAAATTCTTCGTCGGTGAGAGAAGGTGATTGTTTTCTGAAAAAGTCTTTCTCAATTAAATATTTACGTCGTGAGTAGTAGCCAATAGCAAACCAACAAGATGTCCAGAAAATCATAAACAACATAAAGTAAAGTCTACCATTTTCGCCATCGAGGGTGAAAACCTCACCATAAGGAATCGCATTTAAAGAAGCCGATATAGCTCCCAAAAGCAGTATAAAAACAATCCATAGCGCTACGGCAGCCACGGCATAGGCAAGACAAGTTTTTTTCAATTCGTTTTTAGTCATAATGATAATATGGCAAGTAAAGATTAACTATGTACACCAATACTATTAGAATTTCTTAATCAAAAAGGATGGATCTACTCTTAAATATACACCAAAGGTAAAGTTGGTAGATGTTTTGCCTTTTTCTACCATACCATTGGCATATTTTAAATTGCCCGGAAAGACTTGATACACTTCCAATTTAGCACCCAATCCATAATGTTTGGCAAATGTTCGGTAATACTCGGCTGTAAGCGATAAGGTTTGTGGTTTGTCAAATGTCAACTGATCATCGGTCATCGATACAGCACCGTAATAAGGACTACCAAAAAGCGATATAAAATTCTTACAGATATAATAACCGGCATTGATCATAAAGTCGTCTCGAAGTTCGGCTGTTGCTCTTATATATCCGGCCAACCCTTTACTATGTGGCCATAAGTTGCCCGACTGCTGGTAATACCCTAAAACATCGGTTTCAAAATGTAATGCTTTGAACCATTTTTTATTGAAAGCACGAGTAGTACCTATACCGGCTGCACCATTTATTAAAGTAGACACCGGACGGTTGTTGCCTTGCAAACCTTCTCCACCTCGATGTTGCCCGATCACCTGAACCGGAAGATACAAATGCCATTTGGATGACACATCATTCAATAAAGTACGGGTAGACAACCCTACAGTAAAAGCCTCTTGATGGGTATCTTTGGTAAAAATAAAGCTCTCCCAGTTGAGCCATAGGTCAAGATGAAATCTCTTGATATCATAAAGCAACTGAACACCGGCTTCAGGGTCGGCAGTCAGATTAAGTTCAGGATTGTAAAGCGGATCGATTAAACCGTGATTTTGTCCGCCATAGATATTGCCCAACACAATATTGAGATTTTTTAAAGCCACTTGCGCACGGACAAACGGAACAACATGAGCCCCTCTCTGATATTGATTGCCTTTCCAAAGGGCTATATCATTGTAGGCATAATTGGGATATTTGTAAGCTCCTCGATAGATGAGTGCATGCGCACCAACTTCGAACTTGATATTCGAAAAAGCATGAAACACAAATTTCGGTTGTGTCCAGAGTCCGGGCAATGAATATCCTTTGATATATTGTCCATCGAACTCATTGTTCTTAAAGAAGAGCGTATTATCTAATTCGAAAGATAGCTCTCCTTTTTTTTCCGGATCAATACGATAATCGGTCAGCAATACACGATCGGTCATTTGAGCAAAAGCACCATTGCCGAGGAGTGTGATAAGAAGTAAAATTAAAAGGCGTTGTTTTGATTGTATTAGATGTGTTTTCATAGTAGTTGGTGCTGATTACAGCGACTGCATATCGTTAAGGCGTTTATAATAACCATTCAAGGCGAGCAGCTCTTCGTGGCGACCACGCTCCACGATTTCTCCTTCGTAAAGCACACATATCTCATCGGCATTTTTAATGGTCGAAAGTCTGTGAGCAATGGCTATTGTTGTACGTGTTTTCATTAAACGCTCTAATGCTTCTTGTACTAAACGTTCAGATTCGGTATCGAGAGCCGAAGTTGCCTCATCGAGAATCAATATCGGAGGATTTTTTAAGATAGCACGTGCAATACTGATACGTTGACGTTGTCCACCCGATAATTTACCACCTCTATCACCAATATTGGTATTGTAACCATCGGGTTTTTCCATGATAAAATCGTGAGCATTGGCTATTTTTGCCGCCTCAA
Organism: Bacteroides sp. UBA7333; assembly: GCA_002471195.1. Lineage (GTDB taxonomy): Bacteria > Bacteroidota > Bacteroidia > Bacteroidales > Bacteroidaceae > Bacteroides. The sequence continues at coordinate 17,095 of DKPN01000003.1, read as the reverse complement.
CAACTTGCTCCATCGTAGCACCTTCTACACCGAAAGCAATATTATTGAAGAAAGTGTCATTAAATAGAATGGCTTCTTGATTTACATTACCTATCATCGTACGAAGATCGTGAATGCGAGCATCTTTAATGTCGATACCATCAATACTGATAACTCCACCCTGTACATCATGATAACGTGGCAGCAGATCGACTAAAGTCGATTTACCCGATCCGGATTGTCCTACTAAAGCAATCGTTTTTCCTTTGTAAACACTCAAGTTGATATTTTTCAAGATCTCACGTTTTCCATCATAACTGAAAGTAATGTCTTTAAACTCAATTTTATCTTTCAAATCTTTCAGTTCAACTGGATGAGCAATTTCGGTAATCTTATTTTCAGCCTTCAATATTTTATCGACACGTTCCATCGAAGCCAAACCTCTAGGTATGTTGTAACCGGCTTTTGAGAACTCTTTTAACGGATTGATTACACTATAAAGAATCACCATATAGAAAATAAATGTAGGTGCATCAATGCTTGAATTGTTGCCAAGAATCAATGATCCACCAAACCACAACACCACAACAATTAGTAGCGTACCTAAAAATTCACTCATCGGATGAGCCAACGACTGACGCATAGCCACCTTGTTTACAGAGTCGCGCAACTCATTGCTACATTGTGTAAAACGAGCCACCATACGTTTTTCGGCTGTAAATGCTTTGATAATGCGCAAACCACCTAATGTCTCTTCGAGTTGCGACATAGTATCACTCCACTTACTTTGCGCTTCGTGAGATTGTCGTTTCAGCTTTTTACCTACAACTCCCATAAACCATCCCATGCCAGGCAATACCAATAAGGTAAATACAGTAAGTTGCCAACTGGTAGCAATCAACGTTCCAAAATAAAAAAGAATCAGAATTGGATTCTTAATCAACATATCCAATGAACTGGTAATTGAGTTTTCGACTTCACCTACATCACCACTCATACGAGCAATAATATCTCCTTTGCGCTCTTCTGAGAAAAAGCCCAATGGTAAAGACATTACTTTTGAGTAGACCATAATACGAATATCGCGTACTACACCGGTACGCAATGGAATCATGATAGCCGATGATCCAAAGTAACATGAAGTTTTTAAGAAGGTCATTATGGCTAGAAAAAGACCTAAGAAGAGCAACGTCATAGAAGGGCCGTAAGTATCAATCATATTAGTCACAAAGTAGTAGAAGTTGTTAATCAACTTATCTTTAAAATCCATAGCTGTATCCCATGGGATAAACTCATACACAGTATTATCCATTTCGAAAAGAATCTGGAGAATCGGTATTAATAATGTGAAAGAGAAGATATTGAATACAGCAGAGAAGATGTTTAAGAAAACGGCTCCGACGATATATTTCTTGTATGGCGCCGCGAAACGACGCATGAGTTGTAGAAATTCCTTCATTATTTTGTGAATATGAAATATAATTGTTTAAGTGTGACAAAGATAGGCCAAATAACGCGAACATCCATATTATAAATACAGAAAAGATGTTTACACGACAAAAACAGACGACATTCGTGTTTATTTTTCAGATCGATCTTTTTCAAATGTCATATTATCGGTGGTCATTCGCTGCATATATTGTTGGATAATAGCTTTTAATTGCAACACCATATCTTCTTGTTCGTCGACTTGCCCTATCAAGTTGTTTTTTAATAATTTATCGTTTTTAAAATCATATACAGCCACTACATTGTTACCATCGAATTGTAGCATATAGTCGCCTTTAAAAAACTGATAAATGCCATTATTGTGGTTTACTGCAAAACGCTTTTCGATAGGAGTATTCAATAAGTTATTGCCAAAAGCAATATAAGGTTCATCAAATCCTAAATAACCTAACACGGTGGGCATAATATCGGCTTGCTGTGCAATAGATTGTTCGCGTCCTTTTAAGTCGCCGTTAGGAGTATAAAAAATAATCGGTACAGCATAGCGTCCCGCATCAGTATGATACTCGGGGTGGTTGCTTTGATTAGGATGATCGGCTGTAATAACAAAAAGTGTATTGTCATACCAAGGTTGATTCTTTACACTTTCGAAGAATAAACGCAACGCATGATCTGTATATCGCACGCATTTGTGTATGGGCAATGACTCTTCGGGATATACTTCTTTGTAACGCTCGGGAATAGCAAAAGGATGATGCGATGAAGCAGTAAATATGCCTGTTGTAAAGGGTTGAGGAAACTCATTCATTTTACGGGCGTAATATTGTAGAAACTCTTCGTCCCAGATAGCCCAATTGCCATCGAAATCGGCTTCATTGTTATAATCTTCACGCCCATAATAGTTGGGATAACCTACAGCTCTTGCGTAAGCTTGAAATCCCATGGAACCATTGCGCGCACCATGGAAGAAAGCGGTATGATAACCTTTTTTCTGTAACTCACTACCGATACCCGATAGTTGATTTAACGCTGCGGGAGTAAGAAAGAAAGGTTCAATAAAACGAGGGATACTCGACAATACAGAAGGCAAACCATCAATACTTTGCTGACCATTAGCAAACGTATATTCATAGGTTAAACTATGATTTATCAATGAATCGAGAAAGGGAGTGTAACCTTTATAATTTCCATCTTCGAGAGTAGGGTTTAAAGCACCGATATATTCTTTTCCAAAACTTTCGACAATGAGTAAAACAACATTTTTTGATCGAAATGCAATACTGTCGGTAGGTAAATGTAATGGTGTATAGATAGCTTCCATCTGATTTTCGTTCTCAAAATAATGAGGTACTACAAATGTTTTTTTACCAATAGTACGCAATATAGAGAAAGGAGTATTGAGTACAATTGCAGCTTCTGAAGGCTTTGCAACATATTGATTGGCATTACTCAAAGTTATAGGACGAACATCGCGACCAATACCTCCACGCATTCCAAAAATAACCAATGGTGCTACTATAAGTAAACTAATGATATTGATTATGTAATAAGCATTCAACTGGCCTTTCAATGCTGTATCGGGTTTACGATATAGTTTGAATAGCCCAAAAGCCATAAACAAAAATACGAGCACCAAATACCAATGACTCAACATCTCAATTCCAAATATATTTGCTAAATTATCTTCATTCGCAAATTGTCCGAATACAGATGCAGTAGTACGTCTTCCTGAATATTGGAAATAGACACTATCCATCAAATTCATTGCAATCGCAATGAGATTGACTACCAAATAAATATATTTTACAACAGATTGATAAACAGGATGCTCTTTATAGTGGAGAGGAAACAAAAACAAGACTATAAAAAGTACGTTGGTATACATGATGGCCGAAGTATCAAAGACCATTCCACCACGCCACATTTCGAATAAGCCATTCCATGTTAAATCGGGGAAGTAGCTTAAATTCTCACACACAAAGATCAAACGACATAACCCATAACATATATAAACTAAAAGCATGTTTATTGATAATGCTATGGGAGTCCAGAAAATGGTTTTAAAGCGATCTATCATAATCAATTGCAATTATTATTTATTAATAAGTGCAAATGTACGAAATGATTAAGAGAGTATTTTACGCTTTACCAAATCTTTTTGGTTAAGTCGTTGCTATTGGCTCTTTTTCGGTGTGGCACACCTGATTGATCACCGAATCGTAGATGTTATTCATATTTCTCACAAACATCTCGTAAGCAAAATGATTGTTGAAGTAAAGAACTGCATTTTTCCCAATCTTCTCACGCAATGCATTATCAACAAGAAGTTGTCCCAGAGCATCGGCCAAGTCAGTAGCATCATCGGGCGAAATAAGATATCCATTCTCTTTGTGAGTGATATATTCTATTTGAGCACCGTTGTTGGTAGTAACAACACATTTGCCTGCCTGCATAAACTCAGCTACCGTAAGTCCGAACGACTCTTTACAAATGGAAGGGGCAACACCCAAGTCCGCATCTTTTATTACGTTACGTATATTGCTTGAAAAGCCCACAAAAGTGACTTTGCTATTCAAACCGTTGTCATTTACTTCTTTCTTTAACTGATTTACATATTCATCTTTACCTGTGCCAATAATGAAGCAGTGAAAGGTGAGTTGCTTTATAATGCTCAGTGCATTAATTAACGTTTCCACTCCTTTTTCTTGAGCCACTCGACCTGCAAAAACAATAAGTGGAACATCTGATGCGAGGCCATATTTTTGACGTAACCTATCCTCCTCAACGATAGGATGTTCTACTTTAGGTATAGCATTGTAAACCACCTCACTTTTTTCCTTTAGCTCAGAAGGAGCAGTCTCAAAAAAAGCATTATAGCAAAGATTCGACACGAATATTAATTTATCGATATAAGAATACACCCAACGATAAGCATGTGTACATTTTCCTTTCTTGATAAGATGACGGGTGATAACGATTTTTGCATTGCTTTTGCTTATATTTTTAGCAGCAGCAATCGGGAAGAGTGATTTAAAATTGTGAACATGTATCACATCAATCTCATTATTTTTTAAATATTGAGCCAAACGGTATACAGAATAAAAGTCGATGAGACTTTTAAACGGCAATTCAATGTGAAGTTTGTTAAGTTTAGAAACCTTTCCGCGGATGACACTGCTCTTTCTAGAAATAAAGGTTACGTTATTTCCTTCATGAATTAGTTCTTTGGAAAGGTCATATATATATTGCTCGCCACCTCCCCAAAATGGAGAAGCAAAAACTTGAATAATGTTCATATTTTAATCATGCAGTTAATGATTATCATGTCGCATACAAAAATATGTAAAAATATTTAATAACATAAATAGTGACGGAAAATTACTTGAATAAACCGCTATTTAACACATAAAATCGGCTTTTGGATAGTGGATATTATAGTTTAAAAAGTGATATATCTTTGTTTAAGTATCCTCTTTACCCAATCGTTTATGCAAAAGTCCTACTTTTAAATGGCAATGTGTTAAAGAGAACACCTCATACTCTATTTTAAACCAGTTCTTCAAATAGGTTTAGCCATTTTTTACCTACCACAGTAATTGAATATTCCTTAGACTTTTCTATTACATTGTATTTCATCTTCTCAAGGCGATCATGGTCTTTGGCCAAAGCTATCAACTCAGATGCAAATTTTGTAATGTTGAACGGTGTTATCAAAATGCCATTTACCCCAGAAGGAGAAATAATAGAACGTACTCCTGCCGAACAATCAAAAGCAATAGGTACTACCCCATTTGCTTGTGCTTCAGTAAGACATAACCCCCATCCCTCGAATGTAGAAGTTAAACATAATATCGATGCACTGTCATAGTATGGCTTGACATTAGAAGTAAAACCTTTGAAACTGATACGTTCTAATTTGGCGTTACGACTTCTTTCCTCAAGATTCTTACGCTCTTCACCATCGCCAACTATAATCAACTCCCAATCCGGTAATTCACGATATGCTTTTTCCCATATGTCAACCAATCTATCAACACGCTTATCTGAATGACTTAATCGTCCGACAAATAAGATCTGTTTTTTCTTAGATAAGTTGATATTCTCGACCTCATGTTCTAAATTAGGAATAGCGCGAATATTATTGTTTGAGCTTAGATTAAGGCTCTTTACTAATTCACGTTTATAATCTTCGCAAAGAACAGTATAGCGATCGGCTTTTATATAAGTATCATAGTAAAGCTTATAAAAACGACGTTTATGACTTTTAAAAATATGATATTTAGGATATGATATAAATAGCCACTCTAAAAAAGTACCTACCGAATTATTCCTACGCTTGCTTGCCATATCAATTTTATTGTGCGCCTCCCAGAAGGGTGTTCCATGATGCGCAAATACATATTTGCATGCAGTATTTTCGAGCAACAGATTGATATATTCCATCTCTTTAACAACACAAGTCACAATTTGTATGTCAAGTTCGTTTGTATATTTTATCAGTTCGAGCGTATCTTTTTTTGATTTCGTAATAGTAGGCTCGCCAAGTTCAATGACTTTAAAGTTTTGTGGAGTGTTTTTAGGATATTTATCCTTATCAAATTTTCCTGTGAATATGTAAATTTCGAGACCACAAGATGAGAGATAATTCGCTATATCTATAGTAACTCTTTCTGCACCACCAAATGGAAAAGTGTCATGCACAAAAGCTATTTTTTTTAATCCTGATTGCATAAATATCTGATTATATTTGTTTCAAGATGCGAATTTATATAATTTTGTTGTTTAATTTATCAAAACAGTTTTTTTTATGTCGAATAGTTTGTCAACTATTATTTTCGACTGTGAACGGATGAAATATCCCAACACCGGCATTTACACTTTCGGAAAAGAATTGGTTAAAGCCTTACACCAAGAATCTTTTTTGCGAAAAAAAAGGTTTACTACTTATGCTCGAAAATATACTTTAAAAGAGTGGGAAGTCGACATTCCCAATAAAAAACCATTCGCATTACTTGATAAATATTTTTTATTAAACTGGAAACGTAGCAATATTTGGCATACACCTTTTCAATTGCCTCGTTGTGTGCCTTTAAATGGTAAATTACTACTGACTATACACGATTTGAACTTCCTTTATGAACTGTCTCCTAAACAACAAAATCATAAGCTTAAACAATTACAGAAACTCGTAGATAGAGCCAATCATGTAGTTACCATATCCAATTTTGTCAAAGAGGATATTATAAGAAATCTGCATATTGATAGAAATAAGATATCAGTAATTTATAATGGATGTTCTCAGTATGAAGGTAGTATACAACAACCCCTTGAAAAACCAACTGGAAAATTTCTTTTTACGGTGGGAACGATACTTGCAAAGAAGAATTTCCATGTATTACCATGTCTATTGCAAAACAATGATTACGAATTAATAATAGCCGGAACACGTAGTGATTATGAAAATGAGATTATGCGTGAGGCTAATAAATACGGAGTAGCTGATAGAGTAAAAATTATAGGGAACATCTCGGAAGCAGAGAAGCATTGGTATTATAAAAATTGTGAGGCGTTTTTTTTTCCATCAATCGCTGAAGGATTTGGATTACCCGTCATCGAAGCGATGTATTATGAGCGTCCCGTATTTTTATCTACTCATACCTGTCTACCCGAAATTGGTGGTAAATATGCATTTTACTTCAATCATGCCTTCAATCGTGAACAAATGCAAGCTGAATTTAAGCAAGGCATGCAAGATTTTGAAAGTAATTGCATTTATAAAAATGAGATGCGTAAACATGCAATCAGTTTCTCATGGCAGCAAGCTGCTAAGCAGTATTGGGATATATATGAGGAGATGATGCAATAATTTTATAAACGCCGACAACTACAATTCAAATAACTTGGAAATTTGCAGTTATCAGCTATATACATATTTAGAAAAAAATACGATGAATAATATGATCATTTTTGATTGTGAGAGAATGCGTCATCCTAATACAGGATTATATTTCTTTTGTGATATGTTGGCAGAAAGTCTTTCGAAAGAGGCAAAGCACCATAACCAACAAATAGCATTTTATGTGCCTAAATGCTTTGAAGGACGTTGGGGAATTGATCATATTTATAAAATATTCCATAGATTTCATCGTCTTTTCATACCCAAAAGCAAAGCATATAAGTTATGGCATACTACTTTTCAGCTATCATCATATGTTCCGTATAGCAATAAACTTGTGCTTACTATTCATGATATGAATTTCCTTTACGAGAAGAATACAATAAAACACCACAAATATATTCGCCGATTACAACGGCTGATTGACAAGGCACAATATATTGTAACTATATCCGAGACTACGCGACAAGACATTATAAAGTATATGGATTTGGGTGATAAACCAATAAAGGTGATTTATAATGGGTGCAATAAATACGATGGTGATTTTGAAGAACCTGCTAACAAGCCCAATCGTCCATATCTTTTTACAATTGGAACAGTACTTCCTAAGAAAAACTTTCATGTGTTGCCTTGCCTATTGGTTGATAATGAATATGAACTAATCATAGCCGGTATGCGATCTGAATATGAAGAACAAATCATGCAAGAAGCGATTCGATTAGGTGTAGAAGATCGTGTTAAGATTATAGGGACGGTTTCTGAAGGCGAAAAACATTGGTATCTTAAACATTGCGAAGCATTTCTATTCCCGTCAATAGCCGAAGGTTTTGGCTTGCCCGTTGTCGAAGCCATGTATTATCAAAAACCCGTATTCCTTTCAGACCATACTTGTTTGCCCGAAATAGGCAGCAGCTATGCCTATTACTTTAACTCTACCTTCAACGAAAAACAGATGCAACTAGAGTTCAAGCAAGGTATGGATGATTTTGCAAAAGGTGGTATAGACAAAAATAAAATGAGAGAACATGCTTCTCGCTTTTCATGGGATACAGCTGCAAAGCAATATTGGGATATTTACGAGGAATTATTGAATAATTAGCTTTTAAATAATAAAAGCAACTTCGTTGGATCGTTTAAATATCAACCCATTAATTGCATCATAACGTTTATGGTAAGTTATTGATAGCAATATTTTTTATATTCATTTATCAAAATCAAAAGTATATACACTCTATGATAATAGGATTTGATGCAAAGCGCGCAGCAAATAACAAAACAGGATTAGGCAATTATAGCCGATTTATCATCGAAGGTTTAAGCCAATACTATCCCAATAACAATTATCTATTATATATCCCGAAGAAGCGTTCCAACTCGCTATTAGGAGAATTAGAGAACCACTCTAATTGCCAAATCACCTATCCGGATAGCTGCATCTGGAAAAAAGCTTCATCGTTGTGGCGTGTTTATGGTATAAAATCACAACTAAAAAGGCTTACTCCCAACCTATTTCACGGATTAAGCAACGAGTTACCCATCAACATAGCACATGTTGAAGGAATGAAAACCATCGTTACGATTCACGACTTAATATTTTTACGCTATCCACATTTCTACAAACCTATTGATAGAAAAATATACGCATATAAGTTTAAGAAAGCTGCTACTATTGCCGATAAGGTGATAGCGGTAAGTGAATGTACTAAAAAAGACATAATAGACTATTTCGGTATACCCCAAGAGAAGATTGAGGTTATTTATCAAGGATGTGATAAAAGCTTCCAAACAGAAATACCATCTGAAAAAAGAGAAGAAGTAAGACAACACTACACTTTACCAAGCAACTATCTGCTCTATGTTGGGAGCATAGAAGACCGTAAGAATCTAATGTTAATAGTTAAGGCGATGACTAAGAGCCGGTGTCAATTGCCACTAGTAGTAGTAGGAAAATTCACTTCGTATACTCGAGAAGTGATACAATACATAAATAAACACAATTTAAATGAACGGATCATTATGCTTCATGATGCTTCATTTAAAGACTTCCCTGCCATCTATCAAATGGCTTCCATTTTTATATATCCTAGCTTCTTCGAAGGTTTTGGTATTCCTATTCTAGAAGCATTATATAGCAAAGTACCGGTTATAGCAGCAAAAGGATCGTGCTTAGAAGAAGCCGGAGGAGAAGGTAGCCTATACGTAAATCCGAAAGACCCTGACGAATTGGCGCAAACTATCGATCGTGTATTGAATGATGAATCCCTTCGGGAAACTATGATAGAGAAAGGACTAGAACATGCTTCTAAATTCGATCATGCTTTACTCACCCACCAATTAATGGAATGTTATAAACGCGTATTGATAGAACAATAAAAGGCTCAATATAGAATCTTGTCGTTGCACTATTATAAATTAGAATATCAAAACATCATAGAGGGTAAAGCATGATAAATGGAAAAAATGAATAATATTTCCGTTCTCAATCAGAAGCTACAACGTTTTTCGCAATTTAATATAAATCGGCTCCAACCTTATAAATGAATATGATTGAAGCCGATTAATTATATATTTATGGTCGTAAAATACGCCAAATAAGTTTTCGTTCTTTATAGGTTCCTGTAGGAAGTTGTCTTCTGAGATGTCTCACATATTTAGGTGAGCGTCTTACTAACGTTTTCCATCCCTTCTTAATTAACAATTGAGTTGCCGAACTCATCGTTTTCATATTATCAGGGTTCATTGATATTCCCTCTTTACTCTGACCCAATTTCCATGCCAATTGAGGATTTGAACCATAAAAATCAAACTGGTCTTTAGGATGAGGAGGAACAAACGTTTTAATTTTCTTTTTAGTCCAAAGCATATACGAGAATGCCATATCCTCACCTACATATTTTAAGTTACGTATTTCGGCAGGAGCTTGAAATAAAGTATCTAGCCACTCATGCTTAAAAAACCAACTATGACCTACCAAATCAACCTCAACCGATTTATCCAAAGGCGCATCCCAGCCTACTCTATAAAGATCATACTCCAAAGGATATAACCCTTTCTTACCAATTACAACTCCGATAGTTCCATATAGACCTTCCTGCTTGCCCATTTCGACACAACAATTCTCCAGCCAACGGCTACCAGGTATGGTATCATCATCGAAAAGACATACAAACTTACTCTTAGCATTGTTTTTAGCATATTCAAAACGTCCCCAAACACCAACATTGACGGGACTTATTTGATATCCTGACAATTTTTCTTTCACCTCTTCAGGAATATCAATTACCTCCCCATCTGATGTTCCATCCTGAAACAATAGTATTTCGCGAGGGCGAAGTGACTGTTTATTAATTGCCTCAATTTGACTTATCAAGTTTTGAGGACGTTTATACAGACTCAAAACAACCGATACATCAATATCAGCTGTATTAGGATTAAGCATCCAGCAATTACGTTCTGCATAAATCGTTCCACGTTGCATATATGGACGAGTAAATTCTTTACGGAAGTAACTATCAATAGAAGACCCAAAGTCAATATAACAGTTATTAGGATTATTCTTATATAACTCGGCTATAATAGGACCAGCCATCGGACCAGCTGCAACGACATAAAGCAAATCATTACGATTACCATATTCGGCTTTAATCTGCTCGATAAGTGCCGGTGCTTCCTCTTCCCAAAAGGCAATGCAGTTATCTCCTACTTTATAATGTTTTAAAATATTTAAATTGGCAATCGGATGATTCTCAGCGCGATAATTTGCTATTAATACTACATCTCTTTTTAAAGCGGTAAACTTCTTAACAAAGGTTGGATAATTAATATTTACCCATAAGTTGGCAAAGGTGATATTTTTATTTGGCAAACGGCTGATATACCAATAATAAGCCTCCTGATCGCAACAAGGGCATGAAACGGCATAATGAACATTGGGCTCATCAATCATATGTGAAGCATATAGATCGATTCCCAATTTAGATATATAATCGGGCGAAACCCATCCCTCTTGCGCTGTCACAGAACGTCCCGTCATAATAGCACGTTCGCCATCACCACTACGAAAAAGAGTAAAGTTTTCGCCGTTCTCTATTTTATTCCAATATTTATCGAATTCCTTTTTTAGATAAATTTTATCTATCATAATTTCAACTATATAAATTTAATAACTCATGTCCAATAATCAATTTTTATTGAGTCTTTAAACGATTACTAAAAAGTAATTTTAGTAAACAAGATATCCAAACACAGGCATTTAACAAAAAGCAGTTTCTCAGCTGTCAATAATAGCTTTTCCATTGGGGTATAACTCTTGATATTGCTCGAAAGTTCTTTTCCAACGATTATGGCTCCACAGCCAATATTGTGGATTTTTGTTAATACTATCTTCCATTCGCTTGGCATAATCTACTGTCAAACGATAATTAGGAAACTCTTTAGGTTGGTTAGTCATCAATATAAACTCGGCATGATAATAACCTCGCCTTACCCGTTTCACATCCACATAAAAAACAGCAGCATCAGTTAGTTTTGCTATGTTTTCGGCTCCTACAAAAAAAGAAGTTTTATGATGTAAGAAGTCTGTCCACATATTAACAAAATTCCAATTTGGTGATTGATCGGAGATAAAACCCACAATAAAATGTTTATTCTCGCGCATACTTTTTACTAACGTTCGCAGAGCAGAATGCATCTCAATATTCTCACCATAGAAACGCTTACGCGAATGCAGAAACAATCTGTCGAATATCGGATTCTCTAATTCGTGATAAATCTGCCCCAACAGTAAGCTATTTTTATTTTCTAAATGTAAAGGGATAGATGACATCCACTCCCAATTGCAAAAATGTCCTAAGTAGAGCACGCATGATTTATGGAGGCTTTCATTGAAAAGTATATCGATACCACTCATTGTCATTCGGCGTCGCATTTCATTTTCACTCATCGAAAACATTTTGATTGTTTCGAAAATATTATCACAAAAGTAGCGATAGAACTCACGTTCAACTTTCAAAATATCATTCATTGATTTCTCAGGAAAGGATTCAACAAGATTTTTACGCACTACTTTTTTGCGATAGCCCACTACATAATATACGAGTGGATAAAACAAATCAGAGAAAATATATAATATACGCAATGGCAGCAATGAAAAAACAAACCATAATGCATAGATAATATAAAATAATAGACTGTTTAGAATATTCTTCATTATGTGGTACAATAAAATCAAACCAATACACTCTCTATTTTGCTAATCACAGAATCGGGTTTAATATTCCACAAACAAGCATAATCATTGCGATAACACGCTTTGTTACCATAAATGGAGCATGGACGACACTCTAAATCAATCTGCACAGCATTAGTCAAGGGTTGTTGCCATCCCATAAAACCCGCATAAGGATGCGTAGCCCCCCAGATAGAAACAACCGGTGTATTTACAATTGAGGCCAAATGCATATTTGCAGAATCCATTGATAACATCACATCGATATTACTGATTAGCGCAAGTTCACTGTTTAATTTCAATTTACCAATCATTGAATAGAGTGTAGGATATTTATCGACCCAGCCATCAATAATCTTCTTTTCATGGTTGCCACCTCCAAATAAAAACACTTTTGTATTTGGGCGATTAGCAAAATGGGCAACCACAATTTCCATTAATTCAGCAGGATATATTTTACCTTTATGTTTAGCAAAAGGAGCAATCCCGATCCATGATTCTCCAACAGTTTTTTTTCCGACCACCGATTCAATAGCATCTATATTGCCATGGCTTTCGCCATAAATCGATTTGAAATTGAGCGATAAAGAGAATCCTAATCGTTGAATGACATCGGCATAACGACAAAAACTACTTGGCTGCATCACCCTTTTTTTATCACTTCTGCGTGTCAGTAGTTTTTTCCCTTTTCGTCCCTTATCTATTTTCTGAACCTTTACACCTTGCATCTTAAATCTTAATCGCAAATATTTGGTGCGAAGCACATCATGAAAGTCGGCTACATAGTCAAATTTCATGGCACTAAGTTCATTAAAAAGAGAATTCAAACCGCCAAGCCCTTTATATTCGCCATTAAAATGGATACCCATAAAGGTTACATTAGGCGGCATTTGTGCAAAAAGAGGTTTAAAAATATCACGACTCAATATTGTGATCTCAAGTTGCGGATACTCCAAGGCAAACGATGTGATGACAGGAACAGTCATAGCAACATCGCCCATGGCAGAAAAACGCATGATAAGAATACGCGACATGATTATTTATTTCTTCGCATAAAGCACCGGGTTAAGAGCCGGATCATTATACATTTTCATCTGCTTATATACCTTCATATATTTATTCCCGTCTTTAATATCGGCAAGTAATTGATCGATAGCCGTCGATAAATCTTTCTTTTGCTCTAAAAGAATAGCCAATTTCTTTTCACATTGTTCATGATGAGCAGGAGTTACATCGGTACGTTCCACTTCACGCTCCATGTGATAGATTTTCAATGCCAATATCGAAAGGCGATCAATAGCCCAAGCTGGACTCTCGGTATTGATGGTTGCATGATTTTTGGGGAGCACATCTTTATACTGATCTAAGAAGTAGCTATCAATCAGTTCTACCAAATCGGTACGGTCTTGATTCGATTTGTCAATGCGACGTTTCAACGTCAGAGCTTCGACAGGATCAATGTTAGGATCGCGAATAATATCTTCGAAATGCCATTGCACAGCATCAATCCAGTTTTTCAAATAGAGATAATACTCAATTGTTTTAAGCTCATATGGATTGTTCATCGGAGCATCTACATTGTCGGTAATATGATAATCGTTGGTCGATTTCCAAAAAATATCGTTGCTTAGTGTACTAAATGTCATGAATTCAACGGTTTATTAAGTATTATAAATGACAAAGCTATGAAATAATAATTATACAACCATATTTTTTGACCATTTTATAGTAGTTACATTAAGCTCTAAGTCATTTTTTCATTCCAGATGCCATTCTTTTTATACGATGAAAGAGTTATAAAACACGATTAAAGTGATTATTTATTATATTTACAGCGATTTATCTGTAAAACCATTTTCATAGAACTGTAAATGGTTGTTTTTGTTATTTTTCAAATAAACACGTTATTTAAATCAAACACCTTGTTTCCAAAAAACTAGAAAAATGAAAAACCTCTTTGTTATTTCTTCTTTATTATTGACTTTATCCTCCTGTAGTGTTAACAATGATGCCAATTGGGAAAAAGCAATTAATGATTCGACGGCAGCATATCTTGCGCGTCCTACCCAAACACAATACGACTGGCAAGAACAAGATCTAGCCATGTTTGTGCAATTAGATCCTGCAACCCACCAACAAAGGGAATATGATGATGGATCAACACCGATGCATGAGTTAACATTCGAAAATTTAGATGTAAACCAATGGTGCGAGGCCGCAAAAGCATTTGGTGCAAAAGAAATAGTTTTCATGCTTGCTCATAGCGGTGGATTTTGTATGTGGCCATCATCGACAACCAATTATCATATTGGCAACACACCCTATAAAGGTGGCAATGGCGATGTAGTAAAAGAGTTTGCCCAAGCATGTAGAGAACACGGCTTGAATGCAGGTTTTTATTTATGGGCACCCCATCCACAAGATGAAGGCGATACCCCTAATACAGTAGATTACTCTAAACTAGACCATGTAACCACGCGAGAAGAATCTAACGAAATGCTGAAAACTCGCTTCCATGAAATCATGGACCGTATGGGATCGGATCTAGTGACCGAGATATGGATTGACCAACCCATCAAAGCTAAAATTGGAAAAGAAATTGGCGAACGGGCTCCACGTGCCGTTATTGCTGCCGTAGGTTGTCACGACCCATACCCATCGATTAGATGGCCAGGAACGGAAACCGGTACTGTAAGCGATCCATGCTGGTCGGTTACCACAAAAGAGCAGATGAGTATTCCATGTACCACACAATTCGAGGCAGATGGACATCAAAAACAGGGAACAGACAATCCTGATGGTGATTTTTGGGCACCTCATCAAGCCGATACACAGTTACACCATGGTTGTTGGCACATGCGTCCTGCTGCGCTTAATAATAGAAAATCGGTTGATGAGCTAATGGACTGTTATATAAAATCGGTGGGCCGCAATAGTTTCTTAATACTAAATTGTGCGCCAATGCCCGACGGGTCGGTTCATCCGGATGATATGACCCGTTACAAAGAGTTTGGCAATGAAATCAAGCGTCGTTTTGGACAACCTATTGCTAGTATCGAAAAAAAACCTGCTTACGAAGTAATTCTTGAACTGGATCAACCTTCTACCATCACTTATACAGATTTGAGCGAAGCCTACGAGTATGGCCAACGTATAAGAGCTTACGAAATTGAGGGCTATGATGCAAAACTCGATCAATGGATTCCAATAGCTAGCGGTACATCAGTGGGCAAAAGAAAAATCGATCCGATTGATGCGCCCAATCAATTTACAAAAATAAAAGCTAAAATTACAACCTCAGTGGGCACTCCATTGATTAAACAGTTTCAGGTGCACAACACGTAATTAAAGCATTATAACATACAGGTAATCAAATATAGAGCATGTATTCAAATTCCATTTTGAGTACATGCTCTCTTCACATTATGCATAGCCGCATTAAATAAAAAACGACTATTTCATCGACTCCTATTGACAATCATTACAATTATCGTTCATTTTCGCATATATTTGTGTAACCAAAGGTATATGATCTTTGTTAGTTTGAAATATAAATAGACTCATCATGAAAGTTATTGTAGACAACAAAATTCCCTATATTGATAATGCTTTAAAAAGTATTACCCACGATATTGTTTACGCAGACGGTAAAGACTTTACTCCGGAGTTAATAAAGGATGCTGATGCACTAATAATACGTACACGAACTTATTGCAGCAAAGAACTACTCGAAGGTAGTAAAGTAAAATTTATTGCTACGGCCACTATTGGCTTCGACCACATTGATATTGATTATTGCAAAAAAGCGGGCATCACTTGGACAAATGCACCGGGTTGCAACGCCAATTCGGTAGCTCAATATATTGAGTCGGTACTTATATTGCTTAAATTAACCGAAGGGAAAAAACTCGAAGATCTCACAATGGGCGTTGTAGGAGTAGGAAACGTAGGTAGTAAAATAGTAGAACTGGCACAACAGCTAGGCATGAAAGTATTGCAAAACGACCCTCCACGTCAAGACAAAGAAGCCAATGGTGAGTTTTGCTCATTGCAAACCATAGCAGAACAAAGTGACATTATCTCTTTTCATACTCCATTAATAAGAGAAGGCAAATATAAAACCTTACATTTGGCCGATGCAACTTTTCTTGCGTCACTAAAGCGCCAACCTTACATTATTAATACATCGAGAGGCGAAGTGATTGACAATGCGGCATTATTGAATGCACTTCAATCAAAAACAATTGCACAAGCAATCATTGATGTTTGGGAGTATGAGCCAGATATTAATTTAGAGTTACTAAAAGAGGTAATGATAGGCACTCCGCACATTGCGGGATATTCGGCCGATGGAAAAGCCAATGCCACTCGTATGTCATTAGATTCATTATGCCGTTTCTTTAATATCGATGCACATTATTCAGTAGAACCACCTCAGCCCCTATTTCCTGTGATCAAAGCCTCCTCTTACGATGAAGCAATAATAAAGATTTACGATCCGCGTTTAGATAGTATGCAATTAAAGCAAAACCCACAACAAT
>DKPN01000007.1 GCA_002471195.1 Bacteroides sp. UBA7333 | reverse complement strand
AAGCGATCTCGGTTAGACTCTGGCGAGAATGGCGCAGTTTTGACCTGCTCCAACATCACCACAAGCATAATGAGGAAGATGCTCAATGCCGTGGCTCCTATGGTAATAGCACTAATCAACTTATATTGTTTGATTTGCGCCCAAGCCGATATAAAATATTGTTTAAACATCGTTTAAATCGTAATTAAATGATTATTGCACTTGACGACCATCAAAGAAACGAATGGTACGATCGGTCAATTTGGCTTGTGCTTCGTTGTGTGTTACCATCACAATGGTGCGCCCATCTTCTTTATTGAGTTTATGCAGCAACTCCATCACCTCTGCGCCCATCTTAGAATCTAGGTTACCCGTAGGCTCATCGGCAAGGATAATTTCGGGGTTACCCACAATGGCACGTGCAATAGCTACACGTTGGCACTGACCACCCGAAAGTTGCGCAGGCATGTGACGCATCCTATGGCTAAGTCCTACTCTCTCGAGCACCTCTTTAGCCAATCGGGTACGTTCTTTGGCTGCCATGTTGCGATAGAGTAAAGGCAACTCCACATTATCAATCACGTTGAGAGAATTTATCAAATGAAACGATTGAAATACAAATCCTAAGTTCTTGTTGCGGAAGGCAGCCATCTGCTTATCGCTCATCTGCTCCACATCAATATCGTTGATGGTTACGGTGCCGCTTGTAGGCACATCCAGCATACCGATAATGTTGAGTAGCGTAGACTTACCACAGCCCGAAGGTCCCATAATGCTTAGAAATTCTCCCTTAGCCACTTCAAGATTTACATTTTCCAATGCGAGGGTTTCTATTTCGTCGGTACGATAGATTTTGTTTACTTCTGTAAGTTTAATGATTGCCATAATCGTATATATTTTAATGTTATTATTCAAATTTATTCATCACGCAAAGCTTCAGCCGGAATGGCATGAGCCGCTTTTCGCACGGGGATGTATGTGCCTATCAGCACGGTAATGAGCAGAATGAGGTAGATAACTACTGTTACTATTAAGAAATGAGGAACGGGACGATTATGTAGATAATTCATGTTAGGATTATAATCAGATAGGTAGAAGCCCATTTCATGTATAATATGGAGTTGAGCTATCATGGCAGGAATAAATGCTAAAGTCAATAACAGCCATGATTCCACAAAAAATTGCTTGATGATTTGTACAGTAGAACATCCCATAGCCTTCATCAATCCTATCTCTTGACGACGGGCATTACTACGAATCCAAAACGTGCCCACCATACCTAAGAAGATACATAGCAAGGCAAAGCCTGCCAAAGCGAGTTTATATCGAAAAGTGTTATCTATCCCACTTTCTATTGCATATTTCTTTCGAATATTTTTCATGCTACTGATTTTACTAAAATAGAAGTTTCCGATTTGCAACGTTGGAGCTACCTCTTTACGAAATCGCTCTTCAAAAGCTTTTTGATTAATACCAGTCTTGGTGCGAATATAAACTATAGGAGATACTCTATTGGAAATAGAGTACATTTCGGGAGATACACATATTAAAATAGGGTTGGGTTGTTTATCGGTACGATTTTTAATATTCTCTATTACACCTACGATATTAAGCTTAGTACTATCGCGAAACATCACTTCTTTTCCTATAGCATATTCATCCTTAAATAGCTTATCAGCAATGTTTTTAGTAATATAAACACTTTTACCATTGTAAACAGCTGAGTCCAAAGATATTAATTCACCAGTATAAGCATTCCGCAATTGCATGACACTCAAAAGATCGCCACCACTTATAGTACTAAACCGATACTCTTGCGCACCCATCTTTAAAGAATCTCTAAAAATGGTAGTACCATAATATGAATAGCTGTTTGGGTGACAATTAAAACCCATTATAACAGAGCTCTCTACCTCGGATATTACTTTAATTCGTTCATATATTTTCACGAAGTCTATTTTTTTAAGAGAATCATTATCATATGCTTCACTATATTTACGATGCGTAGAGGGATACATCCCCATTGTAATCACATAACTATCTTCTTCTACATATCCTAGCGGAATTTGTATATTTGAATAAAGCACATATACGGGGTCGACAACAGCCCAAAGAAAGAAACTTGCTATCATTAATTCAATAAAGATCCAGCCATTTTGTTTTCGTTGATTCCATATCTGTTTAAATATTAATCGTATCATGGTCTATTTATTTTTGTGTATTAAGAGAATAAACGATGGTATGTCGCATAGCATTTAAAGTAGGTATGAGTGCTGAGATTAAATTCAGCACAATGCATACACCAAAAGCGATGAAAAAGATGGCAGGATTGAAAATCATCTCGGGAGTTATTGACGTACGTACCCCTTCGGTTACAAAATCATTGAATATGGATAATATCCAATTACTGGAGGTTAACACTATAAGGAATGATAATAATACCCCCAATGCACCTCCTATACATGTTAATAAGAGGTTTTCCCACAAAACTTGCTTAATCAGATTGCCACGAGTAGCACCATAAGCCTTTCGAACTCCTAATTCGCACATTCGTTTATTCATTCGTGAAGAGATCATTCCACTAAGATTGATAGCAGGAATCAATATTAATGCCAACAATGTCAATCCTACTTCTTTAATAACTTCCCATAAATCGGGAGCTATATTGCTCCACTCGCGCAAAGTGCTAATCCAGTAATCATCAGGTTGTCCCATTAAATCATGTTTATAGTTTTCTGAAGCTGCATCTATTTCATCAAAAGCGCGAACAATTTCCAGCTTCAGATACTCTTTCTTTCCTTCTTGAGGAAGCATATAATACTCCACCCCGCCTGTATACCAATCGGGAATTGAATTAGTCACGGCATCGGGTTGTAATGTAATGGGCAACCAGATATCGGCAGCCGTTACCGGTGTAGCAGAACTTACATTGGCAACGACTCCACACACGCGATATTCCTCACCATTCATTTCAAGCATTTTGCCTATCGACTGTGTAGTTGCAAAGAGTTGTTCGGAAGTATATTTTGAGATTACTACGTCTCTTTTTATGGATTGTACATCGGCTTCGCTAAATGGAGAACCTGCTATAAAATTGAAAGTAAAAACATTCCAAAACCCACTGTTTACCCAACAAGAATTTACACTCAACCCATCCTTGCCTGCACCCCGTTCTATCATCTTATTGTCGCCATATCCAAAATAAATAGCAGCTATATGCTTTAGATGAGTCAGTTTGGGAGCAATATTGGTCAAGAACTGATAAGAGACACTACTGGAATTATTATTATCATCTGATAGCACTGTCATTCGTTTCAATACCAGCGTTTCATTACGATTGTACTCAGGATAGATAGGTGCAAACTTAATATAATGAATGATAAAGATTATCATCACTAAGGCAATAGAAAGTGCCGTGCCTAAGACATAGATAAAGGAGAAGAGCTTATTCTGCTTTATCATTGTCCATGCTTGTTTTAAATAATATTTTATCATACGCCTTTATTTAACCTTTAGCTTGTTTTTATTCTTATATTCACTCATGTCATTGATAACAACTTCATCACCAGGTTGAAGTCCACTTATCACTTCGACAAATTCAAAGTTGCTGTCGCCTAATTGTACTTTGCGTCTCACAATCTCGTTATCACTATCGAGCACAAAGAGCTCATAATCGCCACGACCTACATAATACGAACCATTAGCTATGCGCATCACATCCTCGCGTACGGCATTCATTACATAAACATCAGTTTTCAATCCCGAACGCAACCGCTTGTTAGCATCATCATTTAACTGTACGGTAAAGGAGATTACACCATTTTTACTCAATGGGGTTACACTACTTATCGCCCCTTCTAATTTATCTTTTCCAATTTTTACAATGACTCTGCTTCCGGCAGCAATACGGTCACCATACATATCGGCAATTTCGCCTTCCACCTTAAAATGACTTAAATCGGAGATAACGGCTACTTGCTGTCCTTGTGATACTTGTGCCCCTACTTGATTGTTTATAAAGGTAAGAATGGCTTTGCGTGGCGAATGAATCTGTGCATCATCGAGCGTGCGCTTCATCTCTGCCAAACTCTTAGAGAAAATATTTAATTCAAGTTCTTTCACCTTTAAGTCAGCTGCTTTCACTTTCTTCTCATTTTCATATTGCTGACGGAGTTGTTCAAGTTCAAGTTTACCTGTATGATAAGCCAATTCTGCTTGACGAACTTTATCGGTAGTACCCGAGCCCAGACTATCCAAATACTGTTCATTGCGCAACTCCACTTCCATGCGATTCAACTTCATGGCATAGACTTTTACTTTCATTGCTAAATCACTCAGGTAAGTATCATTATTCACCTTAAGCTGATCTAATTGATATTGCTTCATTTGCAGTTCGTCTATAAACTTCTTATACTCCGTTTCGGTGCTTTGTAAATCGAGTTTAAGAATAGGTGTGCCTATATCTACACTATCACCTCCCTTACAATATATTTCGAGAATACGCGTGTTGATAGGAGAATTGATAATCTCTTCAAATGCCGGAACCACTTTTCCTGACGCACTGACACTTACCTCAATAGTACCTGTATCGACTTTCGATAGAATTAGCTCTTTACGATATATACTACTTCGCATCAAGGCTATCAGAAAAAAAATAATTACTATACCTATAATTACAATTGCAGCATACTTAATTAATTGTTTGCGCCGTTCTTTATTGCGTATTTCTTGGGGAATCTTTCTATCCATATATTTCGTTTTTATTATTAACTATTACTATTTACTATTAATGAGTCAACTTGCGTGCCAATACATTAAATACCTAATAATCAACAACTATACAAAAACACAGGGTGTTCGATAATGAACACCCTGTACGATTTTAACTAAAAATAAATAGAAGCTATAAGATTAATATCTATTTATTATAGTCTTACAATCTTATTAAAGAATTATATTTTATTTAACTCAAACTAAATGCGCCTTAATAAAACGCTGCAATTTATCATTCATATCATCTGTCCAAAACTGCCATCCACCATGATCAGCATCTTTGAGCGCATAAAACTCAAAGTCAAACCCCTCGCGTACCAAACGATCAGCAAGTTGATCTGTTTGAGAAAATGGAACGACTCGATCTTTTGTGCCATGTGCTAACAACAATGGAGGATAGTGAATGCCTTGTTTAAAGTAGTAGTAGGGGCTGATCCAAATAGCTTTCTGCGGATCATCATCAACAGCAATTCCTCCCATCAACAAACCTTCAGGGCTATGAGCATCTCCAGTTGTTGCAGCAGTAGGATCTTGATTCATCACAAGCAAATTGCTAGGTGGATAATAGGCAATAATACCATTTATAGTTGGAAGTTCTTCATCATCTTTCAGTTTTAAACCAGTAAATAGAGCGATATGAGCTCCCGACGAATCTCCCCAAACAAACATATTATTAGGGTCAATAAAAAATCCGGAAGCATTGGTTTTTAAAAATTGAATTGCAGCAAGAACATCTTCACGCTGAGCAGGAAAGGGCTGAATAGTAACGTCACGGTATTCAACTTCGATAATAACCATTCCACGCCGAGCTATTTGTGCAATCTGAGGTATATTACCCGATAAATTTTGCTTCATCCAAGCTGAACCTTTCACATAGACAATACATGGATATGTTTTAACCTCCTCCTCTTCTGCATCAGGAATCAAAACATTTAAATGCAATGTTTTATCGCCTACAGTACGATACGGGATATCAGGAATATAAATTATCTTATAAAGTTCAATTTCTTGAACTACCAAAACTGCTTTTTGATTGGTAATAACAGCCTCAGGAAAATCTTGACGATTGTTTCTAGGACCATTCATGTCATTGAGTTTTAAGAAAGGAGAATCAATCATTTTATTTATTGAGTTAGAGATGAGTATTTACTAAAGAAAAAACAAAGCAACATTTGTTTTGTTAACTCGAATTACTAAAATAATAAATGATGTATGATTAATATTCAAAGTTAATAATATAACCTAACTAAGAAACTATATACTCTTGATTGAAGAGTTATAACCTACTTTCTTCATCAACTTAAGTATAGATAAGGCTTAATAAAAAGAAAATATTTTTCTGTAATCCAGCCTTTTGTAGTACCTTTGCAAATCAATTTTTAAAGTATGAAAAAGGAGAGCCAATCTATATTCGATAAAAATGTTATTGAGTTTGTGACAGTAGCCGCAGAATATTGCGCATTTCTAGAGCGCCCCGAACTAATGGATCGTAGCGAGTTCGTAGATAAAATTCTTAAAATTCTACCTTTATTATACTTAAAAGCATCACTACTTCCTCAGTTCGAACAAATAAGTGATGAGTTTCTTGAAAACTATGTATCGGAAGATCAATACGAAGCTATACGTAATAA
>DKPN01000035.1:87842-87962 GCA_002471195.1 Bacteroides sp. UBA7333 | reverse complement strand
TTTTCCTGTGCAGTAAGGGATTACTACCAACATTTCAACTGCATTTACTTCAGGCTTTTCTTCCAGATAAAATCACTCAGATAATTTGGCTAAACTGTTTCCTTGTTTACAACCTGTCTG
>DKPN01000035.1:8549-87551 GCA_002471195.1 Bacteroides sp. UBA7333 | reverse complement strand
GATGGCCAAAACTATGAAATTAAGACCAAAGTCAAATTAAACCTTTATTTTTGGGATATTTTCCAATTCTCTTTCTTGATGAGAGTTATATGAGAAAAAAGACTCTCTTGTTACACTAAATATAAAGCAACCAACTAGCTTAGTGTAGCATTAATACTGGAAATTGGAAAACAGCTAGCCTGCAAGGTAACAAAATCTGCCAAACTATTTCTTGGCCAGAACTAGTTACCAGGCAACTAGTAGAGACTATGGGAAGTCTGATACATAAGCCCCCNNTAAACAACTTTAAAAGGCTTTAATCTAGAATTTTGTTGTGTAACTATTTTTGATGTGTAACTAATGTTAGGTGGAGTCAATCTGGTGAGACTTAGATTCTCTGCTTCTAGACTGGAGGATATAACACCAGACACTTTCATAGTAAATGTATGAAAATGTATATGAATTTGACAGAGTGGAGAAAACTTCTTGGAGGAGTGTTGTACCTAGATCCATGCTCTTAGACNNGGAAGTCTGATACATAAGCCCCCAAAAAACAGTCAGTAAGTAGTGAGAAAGTGTATAGAAATATTCGCTTAAATGTTGAACTTCCCCACCTCTCAGCCATGTCAGCTGGGATAGGGCCCTTAACGGATAAGCCGTATAGATAACGGATGGATGGATATATATCTTTAGCATCGCATTTACCTAGATCCATGCTCTTAGACTTGCGTGTTTTGATGATCTCAAGCTGAGCAGCGTCTCCGAACTGTTTGGTGCGTTTCTCTGACATGCTCTGCCGTCCGAAACCTTCCCTCTGGAAAGCACCGTCTGGATGATTTTCATCTTGAACCAGGGAGCTGGACGGAGGGATGGGTGAAAGACAGGGATATCAAAAAAGATATTGATGTCACACAGGGAAATTGAAGTGTCACAGCACTAACAGGAAGGACAATAACTGATGAATAGCACAGATAAGTAACCTTTAAAAGAATGAATACAGCATTTCAAACATCTTTTATATAAAATGTGAAATAAATATAAAAAATAAATAATAGAGGTACTACAGTAAGAAGGAAAAAAGAAGTTATTAAAGTGGCATGGAGACAGAGCTGAATGAGAAGCAACAGTGAAAAAGGTTCAAAGAAGTTCAAAGAACCTCTATTCTTTGAAAGCAAGGATGAACAAGAGCAGTGAACAAGAGATAGAAGGAAATCTAAGAAGGAATTACAAGAGTTAAGAAGATAGAAAAAAGTAGAAAAAAGGAGGGTTGTGGCAATGAGAAAGGAGGCAAGACAGAACAAAGGGAGGTAAGAGGACAGCATGGGGGAGAAAAAAATAAAGATAAAAAGGGCAGAACTGAGAAGACAAAGAATGTGAGGCTGAAAGAAATGAGAAAGTGATCATTTCAGAAAGAAGAAAGTAAAGGAGGGTATAAAGGTGACAGAAAGAATGAGAGAGAGTGAGAGAAAAAAAATTAAGTACAAAAAAGATTTAGTCTTGAAGAAAAAGAAAAGTAAGTGTGACACAGACAAGAGCAAGAGATAAGGGAAAAGAGTTCAACAAAAATGAACAAAATATAGAATAACCTAATACTGATGAATCATTTTTATGATTTGATTTAGCTAATTATAAAATTATTGAGAATCATCAACCATAACAAATCTATTAATACTAAACATAAATAAATACAAGATGAAAAACAATTCGAGGTTCCTTTCCAGTTTATTGGCACTTCTCTTCTTTATCCTTGTTCCTTTCGTATCTAATGCAGCAGAAAATTCAGTCTTAATCAATTTAGATTATTCTAATGCAACCTTAGGTGAGGTCTTAAATGAAGTAGGGAGACAATCTTATCTTTCTGTAGTGTATGATTCTAATGATTTTGACTCAAATCAGCTGATTACAGTCAAAAGCGAGAGTGAAACTATAGAAGAAGTTATGAAGAAAATAATAGTTGACACTGATGTTTCTTATGCCATTTTAGACGATCATTTAATGTTGTTTAATAATGAAAAACTATCAGAGAGTTATTCGGTTTCTCAAACTAAGCGTTATGTAAAAGGTACTGTAACAGATGAACTTAATGAGCCCTTAATCGGTGTAAGTGTTTTGTTGCAAGGAACTACTACAGGTGCAATTACTGATTTAGATGGTAATTTTTCGATTGAAGTTTCAGGCAATAATCCGGTTCTTGAAATAAGTTATATTGGTTACCAAAAAATGACTGTACCTGTTGGTAGTAAAACAGTTGTAAACATAGTAATGAAAGAGGATGCACAAGTTTTAAGCGAAGTTGTTGTAACTGCAATGGGTATTGAACGTGAAGCTAAATCTCTTACATATGCTACTCAAACGGTTAAATCAGATGAATTGACTCGTATTAAAGAGCCTAACTTTATCAATGCTTTGCAAGGTAAAAGTGCCGGTATGGTTATTACACCCAATAACTCAGGTGCTGGTGGTGGTGCTACTAAAATTACTTTGCGTGGTCAAACTTCTATATTAGGTTCAAATCAACCTTTGATTGTATTAGATGGGGTACCTCTTCAAGATGGTATGTCAGGCCAAACTACAGAAATTATGCAAGGTGCCAGTCGTGATGGTGGAGACTTATTATCTACTCTTAATCCAGACGACATCGAATCGATGACTATCCTTA
The DNA here is from genome assembly GCA_002471195.1 of Bacteroides sp. UBA7333. Lineage (GTDB taxonomy): Bacteria > Bacteroidota > Bacteroidia > Bacteroidales > Bacteroidaceae > Bacteroides. The sequence continues at coordinate 84,913 of DKPN01000035.1, read as the reverse complement.
AAGGACCTAATGCTGCGGCATTATATGGTAGTTCTGCTAATAATGGTGTAATTATTATCACAACCAAAAGTGGCGAAAAAGGAACATTGAGAGTTGATGTTTCAAGTAGCACTTCTGTTGAAACAATGTTTATGTATCCTAAAACGCAACAGTTATATGGATTAACTCCTAATGCTACGTTAGAAGCATGGGGACCTAAAATATCTGATATGACTGCTGATGATGTGGCTTCTCAACCTTATTTTACAGCTTCTCCTCGCGATCCAGTAAAAGATTTTTTCAAGAATGGTATCACTTTAAATAATGGTATTACTCTTACCGGAGGTAATGAAATGGCACGCACATATTTTTCTTATGGTAACACTTCTCAATGGGGGATGGTACCAAATAATAAATTTATGCGCCATAACTTTAACTTCAGAGAATCTTTCTCTTTGTTTGATAAACGCTTAGATGTTACTGTAGGTCTTAATTATATTCATCAAGAATTACACAATCGTCCGGTTGCAGGTCGTGTGTTAAGTGCTCTTCATGGTTTATATCGTATGCCTTCTAATGTTGATATGCGTTATTTTAAAAATCATTATAAACATGTCGGAACAACAGATGACTTTATGGTTTATCATCCGGTAAAAGGTAATAAAAAACTTGTAGGGCAAGAAATTCAAAGTTGGGATTGGTATGATCAAAACCTTAATAATCCATATTGGATTGTTAATATGATGAATCAAAAACAAATCAAAGATCGAATTTTAGGAAGCTTAAATTTCCGATTCAAACTTTGGAGAGATATCTATTATCAATCGCGTGTTAATATTGATTTAAATATTGATAATGGACTCGTAACGGAGTATGCTACTGTGATGCGTCAAGATCAAAGTCAGGGTGGACAATATTGGTCGGGCTCTGGACGTAGTACTGATATATTTAATGACCATATGATTTCGGCCAACGAACGTTTTGCCGATAAATATGATATCAATGCTGCAACCGGCTTTAGTTTCTCTCGTACGTATAATAGAAATACTTCTATTACTACCTATATTGATACTTCAGGTACACCGAATGCTTTTTTACCACAAAACTCCGCACAAAGCAGACCGGGTAACCCGAATGGTAGTGCTACGAGCGCAACCGATAGTTATGATAATACCAACTGGTATGCCGCATATTTTGCTACCTTATCATTAGGATTTTTCGATAAGTTCTATGTCGATGGAAGTTACCGTATGGAATGGGCAAAATCTTTTCAACAATTTATGCAAAAGCGTAACTCATATACTTATTTTGATTATTATTCGGCTGGTGCAAACTTATTACTTGACAAAATCTTACCATGGAAGATGCCGGTATTCAATCAAATTAAATTAAGAGGTAGCTGGTCGGTTGTAGGTACACCAATCCCTCCGGGAATGTACGGTAGACAAGAAATGAATCTTTCGACAGGTGTTATTTCGTCTCGTCCTCCAATTTTTAAGGATCCAAAACCAGAAAGAACAACAGCTTATGAAGCAGGTTTAGAAGTTTGGATGCTTGATAACACACTTGATTTTGATATAACTTATTATAATGCGACCTTAAAAAATCAATTTTTATGGGTAGCAACATCTTCTGGTGAGTCAAAACCTGTTAATACTGGTAAAATTAGAAATTATGGTTTAGAGTTTACTGCTAATTATCGCTGGATGATAAATCGTAATCTAACATGGCAAACAGGTTTCAATATGGCATGGAATGATAACCGTATTTTAGAAACTTATAAAACAGAGTCGGGAGCACCATTTGAGGTTCAAGTAGGTCCTTCAAATTTTAAAATTAAATATATCGAAGGAGGACGCTATGGCGATATATATGTGAATAGTTTCTATAGAGATGATAATGGTGCAATAGTTGTTAATAATGCAGGTAATTATGCAGAGGCTATTCCACAAATGGCATCTGGAGAGTATTTAACTTATGTAGGAAATACTTCAGCAAAAATCAACTTTGGTTGGAATAACACATTTAAATATAAAGGTTTTAATCTTTATTTATTGATCGATGGTAAAATAGGTGGTAAGGTTATGTCTTTAACCGAAGCTGATCGTGATCGAAATGGTTTATCTGAACGTTCTGCATACGATCGTCTAAATGGTGAACGTGTAATTCAAAATGGTATTGAATATGTATTGAAAGAGCTTCCTGACGGACAAAAGGTTTCAGTTGAAAACTATTACAAAACCGTAGGTGCTAATCCTATGGAAGATTATGTATACGATGCTACCAATGTACGTTTGAGGGATTTGTCTTTAGGATATTCTTTCCCTGGACTATTTAAATCTAATAAATTTGGTTTAACTGCTTCATTTACTGTAAAAAATGTTTGCTTCTTGTACAAAAAGTCTCCAATTGATCCCGATATTTCTATGTCAGCGGCCAATGGTTTTTCAGGAATTGAAGCATACTCTTTGCCAACAGTTCGCTCATATGGTTTAAATTTAAAATTCAATTTTTAAATGAGTAGTAATTTTTATTCAACAACCTATTAAAATAAACCTAAGATAATGAAAACAAAATATATATCTTTATTAGCGATTTTCACGTTAAGTTCTTTATTGTCTGCTTCATTAACCGGATGTGCCGAAAAATGGGATGAATATCCTTGGCTGGTTGGTGATTCTGAATCTATCGATCAAGAAGATGAAGATGGATTAGGAAAAACTGATATTAAAGTTCTTGAAGCCGAATTAAAAGGAGCTATACCTTTTATGATCGATTATGCTTCTCATCCATATCAATATGAGCGCTCTAATAGCATAGATAATTATGCAGGATATTGGACAACAAGCCAAAATAACTTCGAATTTGGTGGACCTCTTCCAACTCTTTATACATTTCCTAATAATTATTTAGGTGGTCCAATGAGTAATGCAGTGTTTGTGAAAGCTAAGAATGCAATATTTTATGCAACAGAACTTGGAAAACCCGAATGGAGAGCAATCGCTTTAATCATTCAGGCTTATGTAGGGCATGAAACGACAGACTTTTATGGATCAATACCATTTAATGATTGGAGAAAAGTTAAAAGAACACCTCCTTTGACATATGAAAAAGGTATTGATATCTATAAACAAATTTTCAAAGATTTAGAAGAGGCGATTACAATCTTGAAGGAGCGTCAGCCATCTAAAGATGAATTAGTTTTAATTGAAATTGAAAAAACTTCTTTAGGACAAGGGGATTGGCGTCGATGGGTTAAATTTGCTAACTCTATTCGTTTAAGAATGGCTCTAAATATTGTCAAGTATGATGCTTCATTAGCTCAAACAATGGCAGAAAAATCAGTGAACGATGAAATCGGAGTTTTTGATGAAAAGCGAGGTGATGCATATGATTTCGGTTATTATCATGAATTTGACAATGGCACACATCCTACTCATTTTATTTGTATTAAATGGTTAGATACACGTCTTGGAGGAAGTTTAGAAAATATCTTGAAACGTTATGACAATCCATTACTTGGTGCTTGGTTTAATAGAAATTCTAATGCGATCAATACTTCTTCTGGATCTTTTTCGGGTATTTCTGCTAATCAAGATTGGTTTGGTATTCGCCAAGGTGTAGCAATGATTAATAAAAGTAACGAAAAGAATGGTTATGGTCCATTCTCAACTTGTACACAAGTCGTAGAAAGAATGCCTAGAAATTATTTGAAACGTACTGAAGTTTTGTTTTTAAGAGCAGAAGGAGCCCTTCGTGGTTGGAACATGGGTGGAACTGCCCAAGAATTCTACGAAAGAGGTATTCGATTGGCATTCAATGAGAATAATATAACAGATGAATTGCTTATATCAAGTTACTTAAATAAAGAAACAATTGGAAAACAAGATTTAATTGATCCTTATTCGGCTGGTAATGGTATCAAAGGTAGAGTTACTGCCGGTGTGAAATGGAGCGATAGCGATGACAATGAGCTTAAATTAGAAAAAATCATTACTCAAAAATACATTGCGATCTTTCCTCAAAGTGCTGAAGCATGGACTACATTCCGTAGAACAGGTTATCCTAGACTTTTCCCTGTAAAACTCAATAATATGCCAAAGGTTGACACGGAGTTGCATTTGCGTAGAATACCTATTATTGAAACTACAAACAATAAAGATGAAATCAAGAACTCTATGGAACCTGCAATGGGTGGCCCTAATAATGGTGGAACACGTTTGTTTTGGGATGTACCCACTGAACAACGTGGTGAGATTATAGAACCAAATAGCGATTCAAGAGTAGTTATTCCTGTTAACTTTTAATGAATATACATTTTCATATGAAGAAATTAATTAATATATTATTTATATGTGGAGTTATGCCACTTATTTTCTTATCAATTCTGATAAGTTGTACTGAGGATGATACTCTTAATGGTTCAAAAGAACTATACATTACTATTAATCCTAAAGATCCCTTTATCTTGGTAGGCGATACTGTCGCTCTTCGTGCACATGTATCGAATTTAAGTGGTGATACAATTAAAACGCCTATTAAATGGACATCTGATGATGAATCAATTGTAGAAATTTATAAAGATAGCCTTGTTGCAAAACATGGAGCACAAGGAAAAACTACATTAATTCGTGCTACCCTTCAAAACGGTAAATATGCATTATCACGTGTTACAGTCTCTAGACATGTAGCAACTGGTGTGACAGCTCTTCAAGAAACTCGTTATTCATATAATGCGCCATGCGATACTGTTTGGTTTGTTGTTTCACCTAAAGAATATCTTTATGACTATGATCCTGTATTGGAGAATTCTAATCCAGAACTAGTTATACCTTCAGACAATCCTATATACATCAACAAAGAAACCGGTATGGTAGGATATGCCTTTTCTTCGAAAAATACTTATGGCAAAGCTAAAGTTTCTTTGACTCTTGATAATGGTGGTACATTTAAAGATGAAACGCAAGTGGTAATAAGTCCATCTATTATTTCTTCATTAGGTGATGATTTTAATCTCATAACTTTAGAGAAAGGTATGACAATGGATATTAATAAACTCGATACCGTGTGGGTTAATACCAAAGTAGATCCTAACTATGAAGTCGATTTGGCAAATGCTGAAAAAGCTTATGTATGGAATGTTGAAGGAAATGCAGCACAAATGTATGATATTGGTGTAAAGGTTGCAAAAGACCGTGGACACCGTGCCTACTTAGTATTGAGATCGGGCAAATATACTGGACAAACTATTGTTAAATTTGAATGTAATGGTACTACTTTGACTACTACAGTTGATGTACAAGATTATGCAAATCAATATCCGGTTGATACATTGAAGGTTGATAAAACCGACTTAAGTTTCCGTATGGGTAAAACCGTTTATATTACACCAACTGTAATACCAATGTCGTCTTTCGGTATGCATGTGCCAGTGTTTACTCCGGTCGATCCTACTATTGTACAAATCTTAGGATATAATGGTAACGAAATGGCAATTAAAGGTTTAGAGGTTGGAGAAACTGATATTATTATTACTTCAAACGATAAATCTGTTACAGTCCATGTATCTGTATTAGAAAACTTAAATATTATCTTAAAACCCGGAAATCAGTCGCATATTTTTGTTGGTCAAAAAACTCAATGGCAAGCCGATGTGCAAACAGCTACAGGCGAGGTTTATATACCAAGCTGGAGAAGTTATAATGAAAATATTGCTACAGTTGATAACGATGGATTTATATTAGGAGTAAGTAGCGGAAAGGCTCCAATTGTTGCAGAAGCAGATGGTGTACTAAGTAAACCAGATACTATCAACGTAATGGCAGTTCCTAGTCAAGATGTTGTATATAACAACAATAATACAAATATTGATGGTAATGCTTCATATATCGACAACGATGTTTTGATTATTCGTATGTCGCCAACAGGAATTCCGTTCGAGTTTTTTGAAATTCAAATATCACCTAATACACCTATTTCTGATGTCGTTAATGCAACTTATACATCTTCTAATAGTTCTATTGTTGCAGTAGCAAACGGGTCTGCTGTAAATAATGTTACCGGTACTATTACCATCTCCAATGGTGAAGAGTCGGATATGAAAACAATCAATGGTGAATTGACTTTAACAATCGGCACAAACAGTTTTAAAGTTGTAATCAACAACCTATCTACTTGGCTATAAAAAATCACTTTTTGTTGCCCAATCGAAACATTGGGCAACAAAACAATTTATAACTTTTTAAATTTATAAACATGAAAACAAAATCACTTTTATTTTCGGCATTTTTGTGTTTATCACTTCCTTCTTTCTCGCAGCAACTTCCCAACGACGGGTCGTATATTGATGCTGGAGGTGATATTACAGAAATCCTAAACAACTGGCAATTAGGTCAACAAATTACGGAGGATGATAATTTTTACATCTCACGTATCAAACCTAAGCAACGTTTCCGCAACTTAAATACACAAGTCAATCAGGCAATCAACGAAACAAATGATAAAAAGTTGGTTTTCTGGGTACCTATCAATAATGAGCGCACCAATGCACTTCCTAACGGAGTATTCGATAGCGAAGTATTCCCAATGTGGAACTATATTACACATTATGGTAACTGGACTACAGGTTTTGTACGTATGCCAGGTAACTTTGCCGATGCTGCCCATAAAAATGGTGTAGGTGTATCTGTTACAGCTAGTGTGCCTTGGGGAGGATTAACTCAATATTGGAGAAATAATATGTTATTGATGATGGAAAAAGGTCCATCAGTAATGGCAGATTTATTAACTTATTATGGTATGGATGGTATCGGCTACAACTCTGAGTGGAGTACTGACGCTGCTTTCTCATCAAATCTGATCAATTATCATAAAGAGCTTCATAGCATTATGAAACAACGTGGTGCTACACATTATGATATGGTGTGGTATGACGGTACAAATGATACGGGTGGTATCTCTTTCGATAGAGGATTAGGTACACATAATCAAAAAACATTTGGTGATTCTGAAAATATTGCAACAACATCTTTATTTTTTAATTATAACTGGAATAACTCTTCACTATTACAACGCTCAGTTGATAAGGCAATCAGTATGGGACGTGACCCACTTGATATTTATGCCGGTTTAAATATGCAAGGTTCAGAGCCACGCTCTGGTCAAAGATGGCCTCTTTTGAAAGATTATCCAATTTCTATTGGTCTTTGGGGTGCGCATTCACAAAATATGTTTTTCGAAACTCGTGGTGAAAAAGGTTCATTGCCTGATGTTCAACAACGTGCGTATATGCATCGTGTAGAACGTTGGTTCACAGGTGGTTCTCGTAATCCTATCAACACACCAGAGTTTAGTAACTCAATGAATTACAATGCTGATAACTACTCATTCTTTGGTATGTCTAAGATGATGTCAGCGCGTAGTGCTTTATCATGGGACTTATCTGTTGAGCCATTTATTACAAACTTCAACTTGGGTAATGGTAAATTTTTCAACTGGAATGGTACTCGTCAAAACAATGGTGAGTGGTACAATATAGGTATACAAGATCACCTTCCAACATGGAGATGGTGGTTTGCTACAAAATTCTTAGGTCGTGATGCTGTTGATGCTCCGGCTAAAGGTCTTGATGCCGAATTTGTATGGGATGATGCATGGTTAGGTGGATCTTTAGTACGTATTTTCGGAACACATGCAGATGAATACTTACATTTATTTAAAACTCAATTTACCTTAGCAGCGAATGATGTTATTACTGTTCGTTACAAAGTAATGGGTGGTAGTACTGATTTGAATTTAGCTCTTTCAGCTGAAGGTAATGAAGCAGCAGTAATCGCTGAGAACAACCTAAAAGTAATTGAAACTTCTTCTATTCAAATTGGTGAGTGGATTGAAAAGAAATTTACAATTAGAGGTGGATTGTCATCACTTGATAAAAAAACTTTAGCAGTTGTTGCATTGCACTTTAGAAATGCTGAAAACTTAAACCTTTATTTGGGTGAATTTTCTATCGTACGTGGTACAAGTGCTGCTCCAGCAACTCCACAAGTTGTTTCTACATCTGTTTTAACTGCAAATTACCAAGGTGTTGATGGTAAAATTATTTTCAACATGCCAAATGACAAGCCTGTAACAGAAACTTGTTATAATATTGATGTTAAAACTTCAATGTTTAAATTGTATGCGCAACAAGAAGGTAAAGAACCTATTTTGATGACTACAACTACTTCATGGGCTGGTATGTATTTCTCTGTACCATTTGATTTCTTTGCTGATTCACGTAATATCCGTTTTGGTGTATCTGCAGTATCATTGGATATGAAGAGCGAATCTGAAATTGCTTGGGGTAACTATACTGAAGTAACTCAATACGTTATTAACGATGCGATTGCATTGAATAAAAATACAATTAAACCAAACGAAGGTTTTACAGTATCTTATGTTGACCCTCTTCATGAAGTAGGTAAATTTGAGATCTTAGACAATAATGGAACTGTTATTAAAGAAGTAAACGATGCTACATTCTTAACATTGGAAGATGGCGATGCGATCAGTCAAATTGGTGCTTATACATTACGTTTATCTGGTAAGGTAGCTGATGAAAACGGTAACCGCGTTGATAAAGTTCGTACTTATGCATCATATATTCAAGTAACATCTACTGACTTAGGTGCATTGCCTCGTATTGAGTCAATCTTAGCAAACGATTTAGACGCTAACATCGAAGTTAGCATCGGCGATCCTATCGCATTGAAATATACAGGTCGTCCAGCAGATGGTCAAGGTTCACAAGGTCTTGATTTGCAAGAAAAAGGATTTGGTTTCAAAGCTTCAGATATGGAAATGCAACCAAACAAATCGTTTACTTTAGCATTCTGGGTAAAATTAAACAGCCTTTCTGCAGACCAACCTGCTAACTTTGTAAATATTAGAGATAAGAACGAAGGCTGGCCTAAAACCGATTGGGGATGGGTATGGAACATGGTAAATCCTGATGGTACTATCGGTACTACATTCCGTGGTACAGATGCTTCTAATAATAAAGAGCTTCGCTATGCATTCGAGAATTCTAAATTAGAAGTAGGTCCATGGACACACCTTGCGTTTGTTTACGAATACAACACATCTGGTCAATTGCACCACAGAATGTATATTAATGGTGTTAAGCAAACTCCATCTGGCTGGAGCCGTACTCCACACTCTACAACTACTCCGGGCGATGCTCCTTTCCAAGGTGATGTTTACGGCATGCGTGGAGCTAATATGGTGGCTCTTGGTGGTACTGCGTTTGGACGTACTGGTGTTGACGGTATTCTTGATAACTTCCAATATTGGCACTCAGCTCTTACTGACGAAGAAGTATTGGCAACAATGGAAAGTTTCGACGTAATTCCTGAAAATCTTTATGGTTATTGGGATTTTGAAACAGCTGCAAATGAGCAAAATCAATTTATCAGTACAGGTGTGAAACCAGTTGCTGGTCAATACTACTCGTATGCTGCAGCCGAAGGCGGTGGCGAAGGTCAAGGTGATGTATTGTTGGAAGCTATCTCTTACAAACCAGGTTCTCCATTTGTTAAAGGTTCTTCATATCAAGTGACAACTCTTCCTTATTGGTCAATCGAAAAAGGTAATATCACTAATGTATTAGGAAACGACGTAGCAGGTACAGCGAATGTTCAATTTGCTAAACCTGGTGTGTACAGCGCAACATTGACACTACAAAATGGTTGGGGTAGCGATAGCAAAACATTCCAATATATTACAGTAGGTGAAGTAGGTATCGAAGACCTTGATCTTGAAGCATCATTGTCAGCTTATCCTAATCCATTTATTGATCATGTAAATGTTCAATTCTCTAACGCTGGTGAATATACAATTCGTATTTTCAATATCAACGGTATGTTAGTGGCTGAAAAAACTCAAGATATCGCTGCAGGCGAGATGATGCAAATCAATGTAAATGCTGAAGCAGGTGCATATGTTGCTCAAATTTCTTGCAATGGTAAATTGGTGAAAGCGGTTAAATTATTGAAGAAATAATATTAATTCAAAGAATTGATTATTTAATTTATAAATAGTCATATCATAAATAAAGATGTCTGGTTTAAAAAAATAAACCAGACATCTTTTTATTTTCATAATACTATTTTATGCTTATCTAAATTGTTCTATATTTGTATATTATGAAAAACGCAATTTATTTATTAACCGCCTTTTTATTCTTAAGTATTCATACAATGAATGCTCAACCGGGAGACTACTGGGAGAATGAAACTATCTTTAAAGAAAACAAGGAGGAAGGTCATGCTACTTATACTCCTTATGTATCAACGCAAGAAATGATGAACGACGAACGTTATCATAAACCTTGGTTGCAACCTCAATCGTCCTTATATCAATCCTTGAATGGTGTGTGGAAGTTTCAATTTGTAGATGAACCCTCAAAACGTTCTACTACCTTTTTTCAAAATAATTTCGATGATTCTGCTTGGGACGAGATACCTGTTCCTTCGAATTGGGAAATGCAAGGTTATGATAAACCCATTTATTGTAATGTAGAATATCCTCATGCCAATCGTCCGCCTTATATTCAACGACGTTCGGGACAATCGGGATTTGGCGTCAATCCTGTGGGCTCTTATCGAAGAGAGTTTACTATTCCTCAAAACTGGGATGGGAAACAAATGTTTTTACATTTCGATGGTATATATAGTGCTGCCTACATTTGGGTTAACGGTCAGTATGTAGGCTATACACAAGGAGCCAACAATGATCATGAGTTTAATGTAACTCCCTATATAAACAGTGGCAAAAATACATTAGCTGTTCAAGTGTTCCGTTGGTCGGATGGTAGTTATTTGGAGTGTCAAGATATGTTTCGTATGAGTGGTTTATATCGCGATGTATATCTTTTTGCTACTCCTTCAACTCATATACGCGATCATTATATCACCTCCAATCTTACCGCTCCCCAATATACTTCAGGGCAGTTGAATACTGAACTTAAAGTAGTTAATAAAGATAATGTGGCTAGCCAAACCAAAGCCGAGATAGAACTCATTGATGATAATGGCCAAACTGTTTTCAAGTCGTTGCCTCAAGTTGTATCATTGGAGGGTGGCGAAGAAAAAGCAATTCAATTTTCACAGTCTTTGTCAGGTCTTAAATTATGGTCGGCCGAAATTCCCAATTTATATACACTGATTGTACGTTTAAAAGATAATCAAGATAACGAACTAGAGGTGTTTTCTACCAAATACGGTTTCCGCCATATCGAAGTAAAAGATCGCTTGGTATATGTGAATGGCAAACGTATTGTTTTTAAAGGTGTAAATCGCCATGATACACATCCGTTGCTAGGACGTGCAGTCGATTTAGAGTCGATGATGCGCGATGTTACCATGTTCAAACAAAATAACATTAATACGGTACGTACTAGTCACTATCCTAATCAAGCTAAATTTTATGCACTGCTCGATTATTATGGCGTTTATACAATGGATGAAGCCGATATTGAATGCCATGCCAATACCAATATCAGTAGTTTCAGATCGTGGGCACCTGCTTTTGTCGATAGAGCTGAGCGTATGGTATATCGCGATAGAAATCATCCATCCGTTATTTTCTGGTCATTAGGAAACGAGAGTGGTGGCGGATCGAACTTTACTGATACCTATCAAGCTGTTAAGGCACTCGATAATCGCATTGTGCATTATGAGGGACAAGGCAATTGGAACCATACCGATCTAACCTCTAATATGTATCCTTCTTTGGTTGAATTGCAAGGCAATGACAATTCAAATGATAATCGTCCACACTTTGTATGCGAATATGCGCATGCCATGGGAAATGCCATTGGCAATTTAAAAGAATATTGGGATTTGATGGAAGATAGCAAGCGTATCATTGGTGGATGTATCTGGGATTGGGTGGATCAAGCAATTTACAATCCGCAAGATATTATGGCGGGCAACCCCTTACGACTTCATACCGGATATGACTTCCCTGGCCCACATCAAGGTAATTTCTGTAGCAATGGTGTATTGACGGCCGATAGAAAAGAAACACCAAAACTCAACGAAGTGAAGCGTATTTACCAATATATTGATTTCTTAAATTGGGATAGTAATAACAAAAAACTTACTGTTAAAAACAAATATGCATTTTTAAATTTAGATTGTTTCGATATTCATTGGGAGATATTAGAAAATGGGAAACCTATTGAGCAAGGTGTATTGCCAACTCAATCTCTTTCTCCTACGCAAACAATGGAGTTGATGATTCCATTTACTACAAATATTGTGCCTGCTTCTGAGTATCTGCTCAACGTAAAGGCTCGTTTAAAGAACAGCGAGGTGTGGGCCGACGCAGGTCATGTAATGGCTGTTGAACAATTTTCATTAAATGATGCTCCACAATTGTCGTTGATCGATACATCCATCATTGAGGGCAATAACGAAGTTCATGATGGAGCCGACTATTTGGTTGTTTCCAATCCTGAGTTGACCGCCAAATTCGATAAGAAAACGAGTGAACTCATATCGCTTCGATATGGCAATACTGAGCTCATCCATGGTAAAAATGGATTTAAATTCGACAATCATCGTTATATCGAGAACGATACTTATACCAACACATCATCGGCTTTACAAAATGGTACAATATCATATGCCGAAACAAATAAAACAGTTACCGTCACAACCAACCGCAACGCACAAGGCTTCTGTACATACAAAATGATTTATACTTTCTATCCGAATGGTATTGTAGATGTTAATGTAGAATTCAATCCAACTTCAAGTGGTATCCGCCGTTTAGGGTTATCGGTATCATTGAGTGAGATATTTAAGAATGTAGAATACTATGGCCGTGGACCGTGGGAGAATTATGTTGACCGCAAAGTAGGATCTTTATTGGGTGTTTACAAATCCTCTATAGCCAATATGCAAGAGCATTATGTGAAACCCCAAACAATGGGCAACAGAGAGGATATTCGTTATCTTTTGCTGACCGATAATAATGATAATGGTATTATGATTTCGACCGAGGGTCGCGTTAACTTTTCCGCATTGAATTACACCGATGCCGATCTGGTGATGAATCGAGTGGGACATGAGTGGGAGTTGACACCTCGTAAAGAGGTGATTTTACATCTCGACTATATGCAACGAGGAATTGGCAATAGAAGTTGTGGTCCCGAAACTCTGGATGAATATTTTGTTCCTTCAAACGGAACATATGGTTATAAACTTCGTATCGAGAAGAGGGGTGATTTGCAAGATTACGAACCACAAGTGGAGTATTGCACTCCCAGTGGAACGGTACATAGTAACTTATTGAGCTATGTAAAAGAAATATCGACGAGCAATGCATTGACCAACGTAATGTATCAAGCTGGTAGCGGTTCTAATAATGTGTATATAAATTTGCCCGATACAGTTGAGGTATACCCCGGTACCAGTTTTCAATTACAACTAACAGCCAATGAGTTAGGGCCGGCATCCAACACTACCGTTTATCAAGATTTACGATACACTAAAGCTTTTCTTTTTAATGATTTAGATCGCGATGGCGAATTTGCATCTTTGGCTACCTATGGCTCATTATCATCTGAAGGTCTGCATAATGTATTGGGCAACTATGAAAAGGTTATGAATATTAATCATACGGTCGATATTCCACAAAACGCACCAATAGGTCATAGCAAAATAAGAGTGATCTATAACAATGCATGGAAGCCTAATGCTACTGCATGTACAAATGCTATTTTCGAGGGTATGGCATATGACATCAATCTGAAAGTAAAACCCGTATCGGTCGATATCGTTGATCAGTTGCAGGCTTCTAAATGGAGAATTTATAGTTGTGCACCACGAACAGTTTGTATTAGTGGAGCAGAAGAGGGACTATTTGATGTTCAAGTAGTCGATTTAAACGGAAGGTTAATATCGATGGAATCAATGAACTTCAATGCTAATGTTCCTGTGCAAAAAAGAGTGCCTTACGAAAATAATTGCTATTTGATTTCGATCAAACAAAATTCGGCCATTGTAGCCAGTAGCAAGGTTATGGTAGATTAATTTATTGGCAGAAAATAATTTTGTTGTTATGGCATTGATAATATTGCTTTTCGATTGTTGATGTTTATCTTATAAATATCAACAATTTACAATGTTCTTTGTCTGACTATAAAGCCTAAATATCAACAAATAATAATGCCTCTGTACAATTGTTTAACTTATGATGGTGAATCCGCTTATTTACTGTGCTGATTCCGCTTATTTACCATGTTGACTAAGGGGATTCACTAAAGAGATTCTACACGATGATTATTATTGTACAATAAAAAAAGCCCGAACAATTTTAATGTCCGGGCTTTTTAAAATTAAAATATGTTTTAGTCGATTACAATTTCATCAATGAACATGTGGCCTTCTAGTCCTCTTGCGCCATGCCATTGTGGTATTACTTTAGTTGTTTCGGCTACAATACGCACTTTTTGAGCTTGAACAGGAGCAAAATCGCAGCTATATGTATATAAACCATCTGTTGCACTCTCTTCGGCTACCGGAATATCTTTGATACATCTTTCTGTAAAATTACCATCAGCATCGGCTGTCCATACAGCCAATTTTGTTGGCGGAAATACCCACTCGCCAAATTGTACCATAGCACCTATTGTTACTGACGATACCTCAGTAAGTTGCCCAAGATCAATTGTAACATCCATTGGTTCGGCCATAAAACCTACCCAATAACCGGTACTATAGTTAAAATCACCTTTTAATCCGTCTACCAAAATACTTGGACCTTTCGATGCATATTTTAATGTTGGGTTGGTGTTATGAACAATAGAACGGCCGGTAGCTTTGTTGAAAGTAAATGTTTTGCTAAACGGGCGAGTTTGCATGTTATCTCTTTTCACAAAGGCTTTGATCGTGGATGTTTTATCAATTTTAACCGGTGTTGTATACAAATTACTTTGCTCGGTAGGTTCACTACCATCGAGTGTATAGTATATTGGCGCATCGCCGGCAGTGGTCATCGTTACATAGATAGAGCCGTCACCATCGGGTGATACATCATACGTAGCAATGATTTCATATATATGTTTTGCATAGTTAAAGCCCATCACATCATAGATACTGATGATATGTCCTAAACTCGCCAAAAATCTTTCCCAATTCTTTTTATCAGGTTGAGTCCATTGCACTTCGCTCAATGCAGCCAGGCGGGGTAGAAGTTGGTATTCTAATTGCTCATTGGTTGGAATATATTCGGTCCATAAATTGGCTTGTACCCCTTTTACAAATTTCGCCTCTTCAGCAGTCAATACATCGGGAATCGGATTTAAGCTATATACTTTTTCAACCGAACTGAATCCACCAATCGCCAAAGGCTCATCGGCAGTATTTAGGGTTTGATAATGGTCGAAATATAGATGCGAGTTAGGTGTCATAATCACATCATGACCCATTTTAGCAGCTTCAATACCACCATCCATACCGCGCCATGACATAACTGTAGCATCAGGAGCCAATTGGCCTTCCAGAATTTCGTCCCAACCAATAGAACGTCTTCCGTTTTTGTTTAAGAAATCTTCAACGCGAGCCATGGTGTAGCTTTGCAAGAAAAACTCTTTTGAGTGCTTGTCGTCTCCTTTTATATTCTCTTTTTTGATGCGTGCTTGGCACTTAGCACATTTTTCCCAACGCACTTTAGGGCACTCATCACCTCCAATATGAATATATTCAGAAGGAAACATTTCCATCACTTCTGCCAATACACCTTCAATAAACTCGAAAGTAGCTTCATTGCCCGGGCATAATACATCATCACGTACACCCCATTGTCCCGAAACTTCATACGGACCGCCTGTACATCCTAGATTTGGATAAGATGCCAATGCAGCCATCATGTGACCGGGAAGATCAATTTCGGGAATTACATTGATGCAACGATCGGCAGCATATTGTACAATTTCTTTAATTTCATCTTGCGTATAAAAACCACCATAAGGAGTCGTGTCAAAATTATCCCATTCTTTGCGAATCATTGTTTTTTTTCGGATGCTACCGATTTCTGTCAGTTTAGGATATTTTTTTATTTCAATTCTCCAACCTTGATCTTCGGTTAAATGCCAATGCAGTGTATTTAATTTATGCAATGCCATTACATTTAAAATCTTTTTCATTTCGGCCACATCGAAAAAGTGTCTCGAAACATCAATCATCATACCTCTATAAGCAAAGCGCGGAGCATCTTTTACAGCAATGCAAGGCACTGACCATTGAACCGAATTGACCGGTTTATTGCTATAGATATCAGCCGGCATCAACTGTTTTAAAGTTTGAATGCCATAGAAAAAACCTTTAGAGTTGGCCGCTTCAATACGTACATAACTTGATTTGATATCAAGTGTGTAACCTTCTGAATTTTCGATAGCATTGTTGAATACAAATTCGATACCTTGATTAGATGTGTTAACATTTTCATTTACTGTAAGTTGATATCCACTTACTACTTCAAAATCCTTAACAAAGTTTTTAATAATAGATTTGCCAGCCGAATCAACTTCGGAAGTAATGTTGACGGGCGTGTTTTCTGTTAAGTTGAATCTTCCATCCAACTGTTTCATTTCATTGGGTACCGGAATCAATGAGTAGTCTGCATCGCTATTTTTTTCGGAACACGATGTCGTCAGAAAAAACGATAAACATACTGCACAGTAAGCCGACCAATGAAGAAATTTTTTTGCGAACATAAGTATTAATTTATTGGGTTTAAAAAAATGAATTGTGTGATTCTTTATAATGGTTTTTGCTTAATGAACGAATGCTATATTAGGAGGGATTCGATCATCTGTATTAAATTATTAACTACGCAAAAGTAATAAATAAATTAATTATAAATTGTAAAAAAAATACTATATTAATATTTATTGTAGTGAATAAAAGGAAGCAATATATAAATAAACTTAGTAATATCATTAATCAAAGATATTGGTGCCCTGTATTTAAAAAATAAAATATTGTGATTGATTGAAAATACTAAATTGATTTATTTTTTGTGTAAATAGAATAATTATTTAAGTTTGCATCGGAAACATCTAATTATGAACAACCAACTAGATCTAAATAAAGACAATAAAACTACAATACGCGCCATAAAAAGTGGTGATATCAAAGCTTTTGAAGTTTTGTACCGCACTTATTTCAAGGCGCTATGTGCTTTTTCTGCTCAATACATTCCACTTTCTGAGTCGGAAGAGGTTGTTCAAGATACCATGATATGGGTTTGGGAGAAACGAGAAAGTTTGATGGATGAATTAAATCTAAAATCACTGCTTTTTACGATTGTAAAAAATAAATCTTTAAACCGCATCGCACACACTGAGGTGAAACGTAAAGTGCACGACGAAATCATAGGAAAATATGAAAGTGAATTTAGTGATCCGAATTTTTATTTGGATAATGAACTCTTTGATATTTATGAAAAAGCATTACTGAAATTGCCTGAAGAGATTAGAGAGTGTTATTTGTTAAATCGCGATCAATATATGATCCATAAAGATATTGCAAAGAAGTTGAACGTTTCTCCTCAAACAGTAAACTATCGCATTAGTCAGGCTCTTAAAATATTGCGAATCGAACTCAAAGATTATCTTACCATTATCTTCTTGTAATTATTTATTAAAAAACTTCCATTTCGTTTAGTAGCCTTTTTAGTTTAACTGTATTATATAAAATCCTAATGCTTAAAACTGATACAATAAAATAAATGGACGAAATTATTTTACTTAAATATTTAGATGGAAATCTCTCTGTTGACGAATGTAAAGAGGTGGAAATCTGGTATAATAGTGCCCCCGAAAATAAACAAGTACTTGAACAACTATATTACACCAAGTTTATTGATAAATGTGTTACCGTGTTCAATTCAGTAGATGTAGATGCCAAATGGAAAGAGTTTCAGGCCAGAATATCTCATCCTAATCGCGAAATTGAATCAAAACGTAAATATAAATTTACTTGGAGAAAACTAATCCCATACGCTGCCTTTTTAGCTGGGGCAGTATTTATTATGGGACTTTCGTCACTACTACTTAATCAACAAACCGACTTTATGGTTGCTACTGCATCGGGCCAACGTGCACAGTTCTTATTGCCCGACGGTTCGAAAGTATGGCTGAACTCATCGACTAAATTGATATATAAAAACTCTTTTTGGAAAACGAAAAGAGAGGTCGACTTAGTAGGTGAAGCTTATTTTGAAGTATTCCATAATAAACGTTCGCCTTTCATTGTAAATGCTAATGGTGTTGAAACGAAAGTTTTAGGCACAAAGTTTAATATACGGTCAAGACAAGCCGAAGATCGAGTGGTTGCTACCTTATTGCAGGGTAGCATTGGAGTTAATATTTTTTCGATCAATGAGAAGGTGGTATTAGTGCCCAATCAAATTTTAGAGTACGACACAAAAACCAGACAATTGGATTTGATAACCTCTTCTTCGGCCAATGAAGTTCTTTTATGGATAGATGGCAGATTAAAATTTAAAGAAAAAACCTTATATGATATAACCACATGTTTGGAAAGGCATTATGATGTGAACTTTACATATGCAGATGAAAAACTCAAGGATGAGGTGTTTACTTGTCACTTCTCTACCGATGATGATTTAAATGATATTCTGTTTGCTTTATCTCTAACAAAAGTTTTTAAATATAATCACAACGGAAATAAAGAAGTGATTATTTCTTCTATAGATTAATTTATTGATAGTTAGTGTTTTATGTTTTTGTTTTTAGTATTGGAGTAAAAAAATAAAAAAAAAGTCATTTTTTATTTAGTACAACATTTGCTTCGGCTGTATTAATACTGAAATCGAGAATATTTATCAAAATAAACATCGAACTATTATTAACAAATAACAATGTTAACCCGAAATTTATAAACAAATGAGACGATTTAACAAAAGTAAAATGATTTTTTTATTGTCATTATTACTACTAATTCCTTCTACTGTTTTAAATGCCTCTCCTAAAGATTTATTATTAAATCTGAACTTCAGAAATGAGGCTATTAGTACTGTTTTGACAGAGATAGGTAGACAAACATCTTTATCTGTAGTGTACAATGTTAAAGATGTAGATCCTAATTACGCAGTTTCAATCACTGCAAACGATGAGAATTTAAATTCTGTAATGGAGAAAGTTTTGAATAATACAAAAGTTTCTTATTCTGTTCACGACAAATATTTAGTGTTATATACTTCAAGTACTCCGGAAGCAACACTAAAAATGCAACAAAGCAAAAGAGCAATTACTGGTAATGTGACCGATAATTATGGTGATCCGTTAATTGGTGTTAGCGTTATTGTTGTAGGTACTAGCACAGGAGCTATTACTGATATGGATGGGAACTTCTCGATTGAAGTACCCAACGATAAGGCTGTTTTGGAATTTTCGTACATCGGTTATAAAAAACAGCAAATTAAAGTGGGTTTAAGCAATTCATTGAAAGTGGTAATGCAAGAAGATGCGCAACTTATCAACGAAGTTGTTGTAACAGCTATGGGTATCGAACGCAAAGAAAAATCATTGACTTATGCTACACAAAAAGTTACAGGCGATGATTTAATGAAAGTGCAAGATGCTAACTTCGTAAACTCTCTTCAAGGACGTGTAGCAGGTATGAGCATTACGCAAAGTGCCGGTGGAGCAGGTGGTAAAACAACAATAACACTTCGCGGAAGCAAATCAATTCTAGGTAATAATTCACCATTGATTATTATTGATGGTATACCGATGTCAAATGGTGGAACTAGTAAGGAAGATGCAAGCAATATTACCTATTCAAGTAGATCAGAAGGTTCTGACCCATTATCATCTATCAATCCTGATGATATTGAAAGCATTAATGTATTGAAAGGTGCTAATGCAGCTGCATTATATGGTAGTGTTGCTGCCAATGGAGCTATCATGATTACTACAAAGAAAGGGAAAGAAGGACGTATTGATATTAATGTTTCATCTAACGTTACTTTCGAAAAACCATTGTTAACTCCTAAAATTCAAAATATTTACGGTGCCAATGTCAATCTTGACGCTAATACACTTGACCTAGATAGCTGGGGAAAGAAATTGTCGGATATGACATCTGCGGAGTTGGCTTATGAAGGTGCCAAACTAAGAAATACAGGAAATGATGATGTATCTGATTTCTTTAAGACCGGCGCAACTTATAATAATTCTGTTTCTTTGAGTGGAGGTAATGAACTCATTCGTTCTTATTTTTCGTATGCTAACTCGTATACAAAAGGTATGGTGCCGAATAATACATACAATAGAAATAACTTTTCATTTCGTCAAAGTTATAGCTTATTAAAAAAGAAATTGAACATTGATGTTTCAATCAATTATATCAATGCACAAACTAAAAATCGTACAGGTGGTGGTACTGTACTGAATCCACTATATGATTTATATACTACTCCTCGTAATATTGACACCAGATATTATAAGAATAATTATATGACTGAAGGAACTTGGATGTCGAATTCTCAAAATATTTATGTTAAAGATGAGAAAACCGGATCATTCCAATTGGTGCCATCTCAAATAGAGTTGAAAGGTATTCAACAAATGTGGGCATATCAAACACCTGGTCGTAATAACCCTTATTGGTTAGTAAATAATAATAATAGCAAACGTGATGAAGAACGTGTTTTTGGATCTGCACAAGTAAAATATGAAATCATCGATGGGCTAAAGGCACAAGTTCGTTTCAGCGGAGATCGTACACGCTTCAAAAATTCTACTAAACGTTTTGCTACAACTTGGAATCCTTCGGCTATGGAAGATTATGGTATCTATGGTTTGGATCATATACGTACCAATGAATTTTATCTAGATTACTTATTAAGTTTCAATAGAGAAATTAAAGATTTTTCGCTCCAAGCTACTGCCGGATGGGTAGAACACACCATTAAAACTGATGGTCAAAGTTTATGGACAAAAGCAACGACTTTCGATCCTAATAGACAAAAAATGTCGACCTGGGTAAATAACTTTGATCCTTCTGCATCTGGAGGTAGTCCTGGAGAAAGAAGACATTGGGTAGATTCGAACTGGGATCGTGCAGCTTTATTTACAGCTCAAGTAGGTTATAAGGATATGATCTTTGTTGATGGTAGTTATCGTCGTGACTGGTATCGACCATTTAAACAATTTTCAAAATTTGGAACACCTGACAACTATGGCTACTTTGGCTTGGGTGCAAATGCATTAATTAGCAATATGGTGAAACTTCCCGAAGTTATTACCAACTTAAAAGTTCGTTCTTCTTATAGTGAGGTAGGTAACTCAATTCCTAATATTTTATTCGCGACTACTACATCAAATAATATAACTGGTGGGGTTGTAAGCTCTAATTATACCTCATTTGAAAATTGTAGACCTGAAATTACTAAATCCTTTGAGGCGGGTTTTGATATGTCTTTGTTTAGAAATGCATTAGAAATAGAAGCCACTTATTATCATGCAGTGAGTAAAGACGCTTATTTGGCTTTTGGAAATACAGCAGGTTTAACAGTGCCTTTGAATACGGGCAAGATACGAAATCAAGGTGTTGAAGGTACGGTGAGTTATTCGTTGAATATTGCAAGAGGATTATTATGGAGAACATCTGCTAATATTTCTTACAATGATAATAAGATTTTGAAAACAAGTCGCGATAGCAATGGTAATGAGCGATTGGTGGATCAGAAAATTGCAGGTGGTAAAATTCAAGTTAAATTCGTAGAAGGTGGTTCGTATGGTGATATGTATGCTACTGATTTTGCACGCGATAAAGATGGAAATATCAAATTGACAAGCGATGGTGCTCCAAACTTAAGCAATAAACCACGCGAGAAATACGGTTTATATATTGGCAATATGAATGCCAAATATCAATTGGGTTGGAGTAATACATTTACTTACAAAGGGTTTACTTTATACTTCTTGATCAATGGTAAAATTGGTGGAAAAGTAGTTTCGTTTACAGAAGCTGAATTAGATAAATTAGGTGTTTCACAACGTAGTGCCGATGCACGTATTGCTGCTGAAAATAATCCTGATTTGGTATGGAATGGTCGTCCGGCTCTTGTAATGCCTGATGGAAACTTAGCACCTATTGATTCATACTATAAAACAATTGGTGGTGATGTTAATGCATCGCAATATGTTTACGATGGCACAAACTTCCGTCTTAGAGAACTGTCTTTAGGATATACTTTCCAAAATCTATTTGGTCCTTCTAAAAACCTTTCTTTATCATTCGTAGGAAGAAATCTATTCTTTATTTACAAAAAAGCACCGGTTGATCCAGATGTATCTTTATCAACACAAAATGCATTGGGTGCATTCGAAATTTTTAATATGCCTTCGGCGCGTTCATTCGGACTTTCGCTAAAAGCAAATTTTTAATGATTATATATTAATAACTTGATTAAATTATGAAAAGATATATATTATTTGCAGCATGTGGATTGTTCACACTCTTTGGGTTACAATCTTGTCTGTTAGATTATGATACTCCTGGTGATGAACTTACCGGTTCTAGTGAGAAAGGTGATTATGAAACTTATTTTGGGAAAGCGGATGTGATAGATTATCATAAAGAGATAACTGAGGACGGTTTTATTTCTGCTACCGATGGTTTAAAAAATTATTTCGGTCAAATAATGACAGCACAATATGCGTTGCGAGGTGGTAAAGAAGGTGGACTTCCAGGAGCGCATGCTTATCAATATCAGTTTAATTTGACGGTTGATAATTATGCAGGATATTTTTGTTTACCCCATAATTTCGATGGACGAATTCGTTCGACCTATTATGTAAATGAGGATTTTAACGGTGGACCTAATGGATCGTTTGGCATAGTTAAAAATAATCTTATTCCAATTTTGAATCATCCACAGATTGATTCTATTCCTGAATTTAAAGCTATCGCACTATTATTGTTTAATTATGGTGCACAAGATATTGCCGATATATATAGTACATTTCCTTACAAAGATTTTAAAGCGAATAAACAAGACCATCCATTTACTTACGATTCGCATGAAACTATCTATAAAGGGGCAATCAATAATATTGACACAATAGTAGCTTGTTTTAAGAACTATCCGTCGCGTCCTGATTGGTATAAAAAACGTTTTCAAAACTTGATAAAACGTTATGATGCTGTAACGGTAGATAAAAATATTGATACTTGGTGTCGATTTGCCAACTCACTAAAACTACGCATGGCAATGCGTTTGGTGAAAGTTGAGCCCGAATTAGCTAAGAAGTGGGCTGAAGAGGCTGTTGCAGCAGGTGTTGTTGAAACTTTAGATCAAGAAATTGCATTAACACCTATGATGACAGGTTTCACGAATCCTCTGTTAGAGATATCTAAAACTTGGGGTGATACACGTTTGAATGCTTCATTCGAGAGTCTTTTGTCTAGCTTGGATCATCCTTATATGAAGTATTATTTCTTAAAAAATGAAAACAAATTGATTGACTTAAAAGATCCGACAAAATTTCTTGAAGCAGATAGTCGCGTCGTAGGAATACGTGCAGGTACGCGTATGATACCCGGACAGAGTTATGCAAATAATCAACGTATAGCATACTCGCGTATGGATGAAGAGTCAACTGCTATGGCTCCTTTGTATCTGATGAAAATTTCTGAAGTTGATTTTTTACGTGCTGAAGGTGCATTACGTGGTTGGAATATGGGAGGACAAGCAGGATTCTTTTATAATCGTGGTATTGATAATGCTTATTTGGATGATAGATTCATGTCATATAAATATGACGAATATCTAGCTGACTATAAGACAGTAGACACTCCTGTTAATTATACATATATCGATCCTCTTGATTCTGGCAACAATATACAGAGTGTAACCAAAATAGGAGTGAAATGGAGCGACGGAGATAGTCAAGAAACTAAATTAGAAAAAATTATTACGCAAAAATATATTGCTCTTTTCCCCGATTCTCATGAGGCATGGGCCGAATTACGCCGTACCGGTTATCCTAAAATCTTTCCGGTTTTAAATGTAGAAGATGGTGATGATAGTTTGACAGAGGGTGAAATTATTCGTCGAATGCCACTTTTGGGTGATACGGATGCTATGATATCAGATATCTTGACTACCGGTTTAGAGGCAATAGGTGGTGATGATGTTCAAGCTACAAGATTGTGGTGGGATACGGATACTTCTAATTTCTAAAATAAACAATCAGATAATGGGGTATAGATTGTTATACCCCTGTTATTATAAACGTTAAATGATAATATTATGTTAAAAAAAACTACTTTAGCATGTCTTGCAACAGCTTGCTGGCTGGCGTGTAGTAATCCGACTTCGGCACAAACCAATTTGCCGCCGTCAGCTTCGACTGAAATCTTTGATTTTACAGGATTTCAAGATCAACAAATGTTGGAACTTTTTTATCAAGCTCTTCAACAGGGAAGAAATTATCCTACAGATGAAGAATTAGAAAGTCTTGGCTTATTACAAGATATTGGTTTTTATCGCTCACATGTGAAATATGCACCTGTAATGCGCGATAAAACAAAGCAGTTGAATCAAGATGTATATGAAAATAGAAATCTGTGGATGAATCTTCCAACAGGTATCGGTCCAAGCATTGGTGGTTATCCAAGTGGTAAATTTAGTGATGATGTATATTCAATGTGGAATTATACCAATATTTTTGGTGCATGGAATCATAGTCTTTTTCAAGCTCCTGCAGTTTGGGTAGATGCAGCTCATAAAAATGGTACTTATATGTATAGTGGTATCAAATTTTTCGAGAGTTGGGGTACAGGAGATGGTGAGTACATGAAGATGATTACTACAAAAAATCCAGATGGTACATTTAAGTATACTGAGCCATTGATCAACTGTTTAATGTATTTTGGTAAGGATGGTATCAACTATAACTGGGAAGATCAAGGTTTTTCTAATGAAGATATTGTAGCTTTACACAAGGAGTTATACAGAAAAGCTGCAGAAAAAGGGTTCAATGAATTTCATATTGGGATTTATACACTCAACTCAAGTTTGAGCTCACGTTATGTAGATGCTTTATTGGGCACAACAGAAACCGGTAAGACTGCTGATGTAATGTTGAACTATGCCGGAGGAGATTTCTCTTATAATATTAAGAGTTCTGTACAGGTAGCTGAAAGTAATTTTGGTAGTGCAGACGATATGTACACAGGTGTTTGGATTGTTAACTTTAACCGTCGTTGGAGTGATCTTCAAAAGGATGCAGAATCAAAACGTGCAAGCGTATGCTTGTGGGGAGAGCACAATCAAAGCCGTTTTATGAGCTACAACGTAGGTGCTACTTCAATGGAATTCCAAGAAAACTATCAGAAGTTGCTTGAAAGAGCTTTCTCAGGTGGTAATCGTAATCCTATGTCGCGTCCTGCGATTTCGAATTCAGGCAATAATTTAGAGCCTGAAGGAGACAAAGCACCATTATCTACTTATTGTGGTTTAGCTTCATTTATTCCTGAAAGAACAGCTATTCAAGGCGATCTTCCATTTAATACTCATTTTGCTTTGGGTAATGGCGAGCGTTACAATTATAAAGGTAAAAAAACTTTCGGAAACTGGTATAATATGGGAGCTCAAGATTTGGTTCCTACTTATCGTTGGTTGGTTTATAATGCTGGTACTACTACTGTTTCAACCGATATTCAACCTTCTTTCACACACGAAGATTCATATATCGGCGGTTCTTCTTTATTGTTGTCGGGAAATGTAAGTAGTGCAGGTACTGATGTGATTCTTTACCGTACAAAATTGACTGTTTCAGGTGCTAACCCTTACCTTAAAGTAGCGGTGAAACCTGCCTTAACTGGTCAGGAACCTACGAATTTATCTATCATTGTAAAGAAATTTGATAGTAATGATTGGATTGAATATCCTTATGGTAATGCTACAGACAGTAAGTGGCAAGAAAAGAAATTTGACCTTTCTGGATTCAATACAAATGATGTTATCGAATATATTGGTGTTCGCGTAAAAGGCGATTATGCCGGAAATTATAGAATGATGGTTGGTAAGCTAGAAATCAATGATGATACAAAAGCGACTCCAGCAGAAATTAAATCTAGCAGTTTGCGTGTTGAAGTAAAAGAAGAAACAACTAAATCAATGTCTCTTAAATTGAACTGGTTGATTAATCCAACCGGTTATACTGCAAGTCGCTCACAATGGGATATGATTTATAATGATGAAGCGAATATCAGTCATTATGAGGTAATGTATAAGAATGGTGCAGAAGGTAGAGTTTCAGAAGTTGCTCGAACAAGTACTCGTTCGGCATTTGTTGGTAACATTCTATTTGATGGAGCTGATGATGAACCATATATCGGTGTTCGTTCTGCTTCAACTGATTTGAAATCTTACTCTCCAATACAATGGGTAAAAGTAGCACGCTCTACTGATGCTAATATTCCGGAATATTCAAATAATCCTTATTGTACTTCTGTTATCAATCCTGCTTCTGAAGGAGTTGATATCGCACGTGAGTGTCGTTATATCGCAGAATTGACTACATCGGGTGCTGATCAAAACTTGAATTACACGGCAAATGCTCCTCAAGCTGATGGTACTCAATATGTAGATGCTTCTAATCATGTATTGAAAGTGAAACAAGGACAGAAAGTAAGTTTGACATTTAAATCTTATTTGGCTGCAAGCAAAGATGATGGTTTGAAATGGTGTTTTGGAAAAGCTTATATCGATTATAATAATAGTAACTCATTTGAACCTGATGGCGATGAAATGATCTTTGAAGCAGGAACAATCAGACAAGGAACTCCTGAATTTAATACAGGTTACACGGTTGAGTTTACAGTTCCTAATGATGCCGTAACAGGACAAAGCCGTCTTCGTTTTGTGTTCTCAGATGCTTGGTTCCCACATCCTGGCCCTTGCGGCGAAACTGCAAAAGGTTTCTCTATCGACTATGCAGTTGAAATTACAGGAACTAACCCAGAACGTCCAGGTTTACCTGATTTGCATGATAAAGGTATCGCTGATGAACCTGAACAAATGAATGGTACTGGAGTAGAATCAATTCAAGGAAATAATGAAGTATCTTCATTCTATCCAAATCCAGTTCAAGATGTATTCTATCTTAACAATGCAGAAAAAGTTTGGATATATTCTTTGAAAGGTGAATTATTGAAATTTGTAAATGGTAATCCATCTGAAGTTAATATATCTGATTTTGCTTCGGGTATGTATATCTTGAAAATAGAAAACAAGAATGTTATCAGAAGTCATAAATTATTGAAACAATAATTATTTGACATAAGCTGCCTTATAATGCCTTAACCTCGGCTTTTATGAGGCAGCTTTTATATTTATATGCTGACTTTATTTTTGATATTATAAATTACACAAATGTTATGAAAAGAATTTTAGCAACAACTGCTTTTTCGCTAGTTGCGCTTTCTGCAACTTGGGCACAACGTACTCCATTGCATCCTTTGGATATAAAGGATGTCAATAAAAGTCTTCATACGATTATTGAAGCTTGGGAACCCGGAGTGGCTCCTGAAGGAGTATCAACAATGGACGATCAATTCTATATCTCTCGTGTTCGCCCACTCGAAAGAATAAACGAAGGAGATTATCAAATTCACCAAGATGTAAATCGTGGTCGAAAAATGTGTCTTTGGGTTCCACTCGACGACCCTTCGACTGCATGGAAAGGTTTACCAAGATATAACTTAGAATCGGATAACTTTAGTTTATGGTCGTATATTGATATTCATGGCAACTGGACGGGGCCATGGATGCGTGTAACAGCCGGTTTAAGTGATGTGGCTCATAAAAATGGTGTGAAAGTAGGTTGTGTAGCTAGTATTCCATGGGCTGCAAGAATTTCTGCTTATGCATATGATGATCACTCTAAAAACTTTCAAATGATGACTGAGCGTGATTTTGATGATAACTTTGTCAATAAGCGTAAGATTGTTGAATTGATGAAATATTACGGTATTGATGCATTAGGTTGTAATTCTGAATTTTATAGCAATAGCTCATTTATGAGTGAAATTATCGATTTTTTTGCAGAGTGTCACACAGAAGCGAAAAGCATTGATTGGGATTTTCAACTGCATTGGTATGACGGTACAAATGAATCAGGAGGTATTACCTTTGATAGAGGTTTAGGGTCGCACAATCAAAATATGTTTGGTGCTAGCAATAAAGTGGTTACTGATATGATGTTCGCTAACTATAATTGGACAGGCAGTATTTTAAGTAACTCAGTTGCTAAAGCCAATCAAATGGGCAGAAATAGTTATGATTATTATGCCGGATTTGATATTCAAGGGCGCTCTTTAAAAAATAATTATTGGCAAGCTTTAAAAGATAATCCCATTTCTATCGGTTTTTGGGGAGCACATGCGCAAAGTTTAATTCATCAATCGGCAACCGATAATGGTGGATCTGACTTAGCGATACAAGAGGCTTATTTGGAAAAACAAGAATTAATGTATTCAGGTGGCTATCGCAATCCGGGTTTGCTTCCTTCTATTCGTACTAATTGTGGATTAAGCAATGCCGATTTGAAAACTTTTCATGGTTTGGCGGCTTTCTTAACTGCAAAATCGACCATACAACAATTGCCTTTTGTAACTCGCTTTAGCTTAGGAAATGGTCTTACATATAAAGTAGATGGTAAAGATGTATTTCCTAATAAATGGTATAACTTGGGTATGCAAGACTTTATGCCAACATGGAGATTTTGGATTACAGATCGCAATGATGTAGTTACAACCGACAATATCAATGGTTTGGTAAAGGCAAACTTAACTTTCGAAGATGCTTGGTATGCAGGATCATCATTAAAACTTCATGGCGCAACAGATTTTTCGCGTGTAAAGTTATTTAAAACGAAATTAGTTGTTAACGGTAATAATCCGATTAGCATTACTTATAAAGTATTAAATGGTACAGATGCCAAAGCTAAATTATTTGTAAGCAAATTGGGTGCATTGACAGAGTATAAAGAGATAGCATTGCCTGCTACCGATGCAATGGGTGAATGGAAAACATTTACAACGACAGCTGCTGCATTAGGTTTAAATAATGGAGATGAAATCGCAATGATCGGGTTGACAGTAGAAAATGCACCTGCTGACTATGCCATGTTGATTGGTGAATTAGCAGTTTTAGATCAAACCCAAACATTTAATCCTGTAAAACCGGTCATCAAAGAGGTGGAGGTATTAAGAGGCCGTCATAATGCTGCCGATTTTAAAATACGTTATGCCAGTAAAGAAGAAGCCGGTTCGGTTAAAACATATAACGATGAAGTAGATACTTGGTTTTTTGAAATCTTTATTCAACAAAAAGGTCAAGAAGCTCGTTTGGTAACAGCCACACCCTCTTGGGCTGCCTATGTAATTGGTGCTCCAATTGTTTCAGGTTTCGAAAATCGTGAGGTAAGATATGGCGTACGTGCAGTTGCTCCTGATGGAACCGTGACTTCAGATATTGCTTGGACAGATTACCAAGCTTTAGCATATGATGATCCGATTGAGACAGTTTTAGTTGATAAACCTGTCATCAAGGCTAATGAACAATTTGTGATTCGTATGGAAGATACAATGCAAGAGCCTGCACAAAAATGGGAACTCAAAAACTCTTTAACAGGTGTGTCTGCTGCTGTTGTTGAAAATAGTACTTCTGCTCAATTCCAGTTACCAGAAGAAGGTCAATATGATTTATACTTAACTAATAGCAAAGGCAATTTAGCCATCACAAGAGGTTTTATACAAATTACTCCCGAAGCAACCGGCGCAGTTCCTGTATTAGGAGGTATTGCTTTGGACAAGACGGAAGCAAGTGTTAATGAAAATATTAACGCTACTTTAACGATTAATCGCTTAGGCGAAGGCAAGGTGTCTCGCGGATTGGTCATTAAAGATCCCGATATGTTTAAAGTTTCCGAACAAATCGGTTCTACTGATAATTACACTTTTGCATTCTGGTTTAAACCTGATAAATGGTCGCATGACAAATTTGGTACTAACTTGATTAATAAGCGCGACTTTACAGGTGGATGGCCTCATAATAACTGGGGTACTTTCTGGGTACATGTATGGCCTAAATCAGCATATAATACTCTAAATGATGATGTGATATCGTTTACACAACACACAGAAACTAATCCAGGTTTCGGCGGTAATCCACACGAAAGTCCAAATCAGAACTGTATGGATAATGACTTTACTGTTCCTGTTAATGTATGGACACATGTGGCTATTTCAATTGGAGGTGGAAAACAAGAGTTGTGGTTGAACGGAAAAAAAGTGGCTTCACAAACTAGAGCTTTTGGAGGAGATAATACTAAAAATAATTGTGGACAAAATCCGATTTATGTATACATTGGCGGTCCTAACGTTTATCATAGTGGATTTACCGGTACTATTGATGATGTTCAAGCTTGGAATAAGGTGTTGACACCATCCGAAATGGAAGATGCAATGAAAGGATATTACAACCGCTCTGTACCTTCTAACCTAATTGGATATTGGGATTTTGAAGAATTGATGGCTGATGGAGATGGAGTGCAATCATCATTTGCAAATAAAGGAACAGGCGGCAATTTAATTGGATCGGTTGTACAAATTGTTGGTTCGGGTGGAGAAAATACAGCAGGAGCCGTATTGGAAAATCAAGAAGCTGACAACACTGTCTTGGGCAATCCAAGTTTAACAGGTACACTTGATATCATTACTAAAGCTAAATGGGATGCAAATGGAGCTAATGTAACAGAAACAGCTAATGGAGCACAATTGCAATTCCCTCATAATGGCGAGTACAATGTAAATGTAACTTTAGAAAACAAATGGGGCACACACACAGTAGCTACTCCAATGATTTTGATCACAGGTGGTACAGGTGTGGAAGATAATAGAGTAGAAGATATTACTACTTACCCTAATCCATTTGTAGATGGTGTATATATGAAATTTGTACAAGAAGGGAATTATACTGTCGAAATTTATTCATTAGATGGTAGAATTATTGAGTCGCAAGCATTGGATGCAACTTCGAACGAGGTGGTTTATATTTCATTAAATGCAGAGCCAGGTACTTATGTAATGCGTATTACCGAAGCTAATAAATGTATTAAGACTATTAAACTATTTAAGAAATAATCATTTATATAATTAATTTATTAATTTTACTCCCTGAGAATCAATAATGCTCTCAGGGAGTATTTTTATATAACTAATTTATTTATTCATTGAATCATGGTAAAACACAAAGTCTATTGTTGTCTTCCAAAATTATTTTTATGCTTTTGTGTCTCATTATTGTTTATCGGTTGTAAAAGCAATATTGAGCCCAACACAATCATTCCATTTCCACAATCGGTTTCATATACAGGTAAAACTTTTGAAACAAAAGTTGGTAGCCAGTTTTATACCAATTTATCGGGTAAAGAAAAAGATGATCTTTCTGAATATTTAAAAGCATCGCCTTTGGCTTTGCAAAGCACTGATGCAGCATCTTCGGCTAGAATAAGTTTTGACATTGTGTCCACTATTGGCGATACTTTGACAGTGGATGGGGGCTACTCTATGTCGATAAGTAATAAAAATATCAAAGTTGAAGCCACATCGTCGGCTGGTATTTTTTATGCTGTACAAAGTTTACTTCAATTGGCCAATATACAAGATAATGGTTTAGTAACATTTCCGACTGTTGATGTAGTCGATTATCCTCGCTTCGAATATAGAGGTATGCATTTAGATGTATCACGTCATTTTTATTCGAAAGAGTTCATTAAAAAGCAGCTGGATGCAATGGCTCGTTATAAATTGAACTATTTTCATTGGCATTTAACTGATGGAGCAGGATGGCGTTTGCAGATAGATCGATATCCTGAGCTAACCCAAAAAGGTGCTTTTCGTCCATATAAAACATGGAAAGAGTGGTGGAAAGCCGATCGTCATTATTGTGATGAGAATGATGAAAATGCCGAAGGAGGATATTATACAAAAGATGATGTAAAGGAAATAGTAGAATATGCACGTCAACGTCATATCACAGTTATTCCTGAAATTGAAATGCCTGCTCACTCAGAAGAGGTTACTGCTATTTATCCCGAATTGTCATGTACGGGTATACCATATACTACCGCCGAATTCTGTATTGGTAAAGAGGCTACTTTCGAGTTTTTGCAAAATGTTCTTTTAGAAACTATTGATATGTTTCCAACTGAATATATTCATATTGGTGGAGATGAGGCTAATAAAAATACTTGGAAAGCATGTAAAGCTTGCCAAAAACGCATGAAAGACGAGGGCTTGAAAGATGTAGATGAATTACAAAGCTATTTAATTCATCGTATGCAAGAATTTCTACAATCGCAAAATAAAAAGATGATTGGTTGGGATGAAATTCTTGAAGGTGGTTTGGCTCCTAATTCTATCGTTATGTCATGGAGAGGCGAAGAGGGCGGTATTAAAGCTGTGCAACAGGGGCATGAAGTGATTATGACTCCTGGTGGTTATTGCTACTTCGACTCTTATCAAGATGCACCCATTAATGAGCCCGAAGCTATTGGAGGTTATACTACTTTGGCTAAAGTTTACTCATACAACCCTGTTCCAGAAGAGGTAAAAGATAAAGCGCACTTAATAAAAGGGGTTCAAGCCAATTTATGGACTGAATATATTCCAACCCCCGAACATGCTGAATATATGCTATATCCTCGTATTCTTGCACTATCTGAAATCGCTTGGACAAATCCTTCAAATAAATCATGGGATCGCTTCCACGAGAAAGCTTTAAAAGAGGTAGACTGGTTGCAAGCCAACGGATACAATACTTTTGATTTGAAAAATGAAGTGGGTGCCCGCGAAGGAAGTGAAACGCCTATCGATCATTTAGCGCGTGGAAAAAAAGTGATCTATAATTCTGCATATTCAAGTCAATATCCTGCAGGAGGTGATTCTGCATTAGTTGACGGCTATTGTGGCGACTGGATGTATAATGATAATCGTTGGCAAGGCTTTGTGAAAAAATATGTTGATGTAGTGATCGATTTAGGTGAGGTGACTCCTATTAAATCAATTAAAACCGAGTTCATGCAATTGGCCGGTCCATGGTTGTGGATGCCTACGGAAGTTGTTTATTCTGTTTCGATGGACGGTGAGAATTTTACAGAGTTAACAAAAATTGAAACGCAAACTTCTCCAGAGTATGAATTGTTGGCTTTCGAAACATATCAATGGGAAGGTGAATCGGAAGCTCGCTATATCAGTGTTTATGCAAAACGCAACGAAGAAAAAACAGGTTGGTTATTTCTCGATGAAATTATTGTTCGATAATGAAGATTTCAGTACAGAGATATAGATATTTATAAAAGAAGAAGAAGTATATTAAATGGCTAATATACTTCTTCTTCTTCTTTTATTGCTATTGCTAATTAAAATATTGCTTTGTATGAATGGCAATAAGGAGTCGATCCCTTATGATCATAATATTGCTGATGATAATTTTCTGCTTTCCAAAACTTTGAAGTTGGCTGCAGGGTAGTGGCAACTTTATAACCCTTATCTTTTAATATTTTGATATATTTTTCATCCACCTCTTTTTCTGTAGGCGATTGATAGAATATTACCGATTTATATTGGGGGCCAATGTCAGGACCTTGCCCATTTTCTTGACTGAAATCATGGGTTTCAAAGAAAAATTTCACTAAATCATCATAACTTATTTTTGTAGGATCATATACTATTTCAACGGTTTCTAAATGACCACTCTTTTTAGTACATACATCTTCATAGGTTGGGTTTTTAATATGGCCACCCATATATCCTACAGATGTTTCGATCACTCCTTTTAGTTTACTAAAATAATACTCGGTTCCCCAAAAACATCCTGAGGCAAAATATGCTTTTTTTAAATTATTCTCCATTTTTATTGTTGGTTTTAATTGTTGTTCTTCAGGTACAAACTCCATTGAAATAGAGTTGACACAGTGTCGAGTCTGTTTATCGGTAAACCCCTCATTTAAAAATACATGTCCTAAGTGTCCTTTGCAATTGGCACATACTATTTCAGTTCGCATTCCATCTGCATCGGGTATTCTAAGTACGGCACCATCTATTTCATCATCAAAACTAGGCCATCCACATCCTGAGTTAAACTTATCTTTCGATAAATATAGTGGTGCATTGCATTGTCTACACACATAAGTACCTTTGGCTTTATTATCAGTAAACTCTCCTATATAAGGTGCTTCTGTTCCTTTATTTAATATAACATGTGCCTCTTTAGGCGTTAAATCATTATACTTCATTTTATTATCAGTTTTTGTTTGACAACATATGTTGCAAGTTATAAAAAAGAATATAATTGCGATATACTTTAAAGAGATATTCATTTTAATTCTACTTTTAATTTCCTAATATATATATTATTAATATCGATAAAACACTGACTTAAAACACTTATATTTGAACGTCATTAAATATAAAAACAAAATAATTATAAATAGTTCGCCAGACATGAAGAAATTACTGTCGTTGCCGCCCAATCTTGTAGATTATTTTCATACGTTAGAAAAAGTTGATGAAACGAATTGGTTTTGTACTTCTGATCCCGTTAATTCTAAGTTGGGTTCGGGTGGAGGAACTGCTTGGTTATTGCAAGCTTGTCATCAAATAGATGCGTCTACACAGCCATTCTCAGAGTGGTTATCGGAAGATAAAAAAATATTGCTTCATGCAGGAGGTCAGAGTAGACGTTTACCGGCTTATGCTCCATCTGGAAAAATATTGACACCTATTCCCGTTTTCAGTTGGGAACGCGGACAACGCTTGAACCAAAACTTATTGTCGCTTCAACTTCCTCTTTATGAGAAAATAATGAGTATTGCTCCGAAAGGGTTAAATACATTGATTGCCAGTGGTGATGTTTATTTACGTTGTGAAAAACCACTTCAACCGATACCACAAGCTGATGTGGTTTGTTATGGATTGTGGGTAAACCCATCTTTAGCAACTCGTCATGGTGTATTTGTATCGAATAGAAATACGCCCGAAGTTCTCGATTTTATGATGCAAAAGCCATCTTTAGAAAAATTAGAAGAACTGGCAAGTTCACATCTGTTTTTAATGGATATAGGTGTATGGATATTGAGCGATAGAGCCATTGAGTTACTGATGAAACGTTCACAAAATCCGACATCAAACGAAATTGGTTATTACGATTTATATTCCGACTACGGATTAGCTTTAGGTGAGCATCCCATTATTAACGATGCAGAGGTTAATGGACTTTCGGTAGCTGTTTTACCATTGCCTGGAGGCGAGTTCTATCATTATGGTACGAGTAGAGAATTAATTTCATCAACTTTATCCGTACAACAAAAAATACGTGATCAGCGTATGATAATGCATAAGAAGATAAAACCCAACCCTGCTATATTTGTTCAAAATGCCCACTGCGAGGTAACACTGGCAAATAACAATGAGTTTCTTTGGATTGAAAATAGCCATATAGCATCGGGATGGAAACTCGGAACCCACCAAATAATAACGGGTGTACCTGTTAATAATTGGTCTTTGCATATACCCAATCATGTTTGTATTGATATCATTCCTTTTGAAGAGAAAAACTATATTGTGCGTCCATATGGAATGGATGATGTGTTTAAAGGTAACTTGAATGATGAGTTAACGCTTTACATGGCTATGCCATTTAGAAGATGGATGGAAGAAAGAGGCATATCACTCGATGATATTGATGGTCAACACGATGATTTACAATCGGCTTCTTTATTCCCAATGACCGATTCTATCGATGAATTAGGAATTATTTTGCGTTGGATGATTTCGGAACCAACGTTGCAGATAGGCAAAGATTTATGGTTGACGCTGCCAAAATTATCTGCCGATGAGATATCAGCAAAAGCCAATTTAAAGCGATTATATAAACAAAGAGAGCAATTTAGAAAACTGAATTGGGTATCGCTTTGCGATAATTACGAGCGTAGTGTTTTTTATCAATTAGACTTGGATAATGTAGCAACCGAGTTTGTGAATCTCGAATTGCCATTACCTCAAGTGTTGCATCGCAATGATCAACATATGTTGAAAATGCATAATCATATGCTTCGCGCTCGCATCTTAAAAGCAAGAGATGGCGATGGTTTTGATGAAGAAAATAATGCATTTCAATGGTTGCGTGATGGTTTGAAAAAGGAGTTATGTCAATTGCGTAGTTTGCCCAAACTCAATATTTATCCCGACCAAATTGTATGGGGACGAAGTCCTGTTCGGATCGATTTAGCGGGCGGTTGGACTGATACACCCCCTTATGCACTTTATGCAGGAGGAAATGTTGTAAATTTAGCTATCGAGTTAAACGGTCAACCCCCTTTGCAAGTATATGTGAAACCATGCAGCGAACCACATATTGTATTGCGCTCTATCGACATGGGAGCGCGTGAGATAGTGACTACTTTCGACCAATTATGTCATTACAATAAGATTGGCTCTCCTTTTTCCATACCAAAGGCAGCTTTAGCACTAGCCGGTTTTGTGCCGGAGTTTTCGGACAATGCTTATCAAAGTTTACAGAAACAATTAGAAGATTTCGGTTCAGGTATTGAGGTGACTCTACTAGCAGCTATTCCTGCCGGGTCGGGATTGGGAACCAGTTCGATTCTGGCTTCAACTGTGTTAGGGGCATTAAATGATTTTTGTGGTTTGGCATGGGATAAAAATGATATTTGTCGATATACATTAGTTTTGGAACAATTGCTTACTACCGGTGGTGGTTGGCAAGATCAGTATGGTGGAGTTTTCCCGGGTATTAAGTTGCTTCAAACCGACCCGGGTTTTAATCAAACACCACTGGTAAGGTGGTTGCCCGAGCAGCTATTTACTTTACCTCAATATCGCGAATGCCATCTTTTATATTATACAGGTATTACACGAGTAGCTAAGGGTATATTGGCCGAGATTGTGCGATCTATGTTTCTTAATTCACAAAAGCATCTATCATTACTCAATGAAATGAAATCACATGCTTTAGATATGAATGAAGCCATATTACGTGGACAATTCACCGAGTTCGGTCATCTGGTCGAGAAAAGTTGGAATCAAAATAAGTTGTTAGATACTGGGACTAATCCGCGGCAAGTAGAAGAAATCATTAATAAGATCAAAGATTATACGTTAGGATATAAACTTCCGGGTGCAGGAGGTGGTGGCTATTTATATATGGTAGCTAAAGATCCGCATGCTGCTGCTATGATACGTAAGATATTAATTGAATGTCCTCCCAATTCGCGTGCACGTTTTGTTGATATGTCTTTATCCAATACCGGACTGCAGATTTCAAGAAGTTAAGATCTGATGTGATTCGGTATTGCATCGGGCAATAATATCGAAATTTCTACCAAACCGCTTACCTTTCCATCTTCTTTCCAAGCGGTTTGGTAGATCATTTTTTTTATACCTTGTTTTTCAATCGTGTAGCAATTGCTCCCACCAGTGTTTAATAACTCATTTATCTTTTCAAGTGAATATTTATTGTGGCAATCAAATAAGTTTTTGCCTATTAAATTGCCAAATGTATAAAACGTTTGACACGCTTTATCATTCATATAAATGATATTTCCCTCTTTATCGCATACGGTTACAGCGCAATTCATCTCTTTTGCCCAATCCGGGATATAGTGTTCCATTTTTATTGATTTTAATAATTTATATCTCAAAGGTATAATTTCTTTTTTATCTTCAATGTTATGATTGAGGATTAGAGTAACTGCGGTATGTGCAAAGGTTCGTCTTTTTAAAGAGTCATTGCTTTTTTTAATGTATATCGATATAAAAATTACATGATTGTGGTAATAACCGAGAGCTGTCGTGTTGATATGAGGTTTATTGAGAAACTAATTGGCTCTATTTGTGAATATAGTAAAACTTGTTTTTCATATATATCATATATATATATCTGATATAGAGATTATTGCATGGATAGCTTTACTGTAAATATTATTATTAGTGTCCACTATAACTTAGAAGACGAGTTAAAATTAAAAATTATCAAATAAAACGGGTCCATCATGGCCGCTTCGTTCTTTGACATCACTGAATTTAATTTTGCTAAAGAGATTTCTCAATGGCGTTTTGTCTGTAAGTGAAATTCAGAGAATTTGCATACCTCATATGTCGATCTGTGGAGCTTCATATCATACCGCATGATGGAAACAAGACTTTAGGCAATGATAGCAGAATAGACTTGTATCTTCACTGCATTTTCAGAAGTCCTCCAGAATTTCTTGATTTTCAGATGCTTCTTTACCATATGAACAACATCTCCACTTTCCAGTGATTCTTATACAATTCTGCAACTTGTAGAGCCGAAATCTGTTTTGCATTTGTCAAATAGAAAAATTTCGTTGGCTTTCTTCATCCCAATATTTCATCATCCGGATACTTTCTGGATAGGCCTTAGGGGAGAAATAACTAGTGAGTTCTATTT
This sequence comes from Bacteroides sp. UBA7333, assembly GCA_002471195.1. GTDB lineage: Bacteria > Bacteroidota > Bacteroidia > Bacteroidales > Bacteroidaceae > Bacteroides. The sequence continues at coordinate 46,342 of DKPN01000035.1, read as the reverse complement.
CACCATCGGACAGGATATTTTTGACCAAACGTTTTTTCCACTTGGTCACTTTCGACTTTATGTTTTTCTTGGCCCGCACAACGAAAAATGAATCATTCATATGTATCTTGACGAGTCGTTTATAATTGTTATAAGCGCGGTCAAATACATAGATGAAGCCAGATTCATAAGAAGTTACATCTATTGCTTTGACATCTTTGACCTTTACCTCAGTAATGTGAATAAATGCAGGTACTTGAGTTTCTGCATCATATAAAATGTGAACTTCAATACCTCCTTTATGTTTTCGGAACTTTTCCCAAGCGAACAAGATCAAACACAAGCAATAGTTGTGGAATCAAAAGCATAAACATTTCCGTCAAGCTTGAAGATATCATTCACTCTCACTTGTTTCTAACCTCTCCTATCATGTCGAAGGCGAAATCCTCGAAGATACGATAATCACGATTTTCATTAACTTTTGCAAGGTTGCTTCGAGTGACATGTTCGCTCAGCCCAAGATGATAACACCTATCTTGATGAGCATTCAATGCAACAATCAAATCACGAAGACTTTCACGATTGCATAGCTGGCCAAACATCAAGGTAAGAAGTTGATTCTAACAAGTGAAATGCTTCACATAACGATTACCATCATACTTCTTGGTGATACGTAGGAGCTTGAAATTATCCAAGAGTTCTGCCATCTGAGCGAAAACGTATTTGTTTTTGTTTATATACAGCCTTCTTATGACTGCAAAAATATGATTTCAAATCGTTGCGCAGCAAAATCTCTTGTAACAAACTATAATTCAATTATTTCAAAGAATAACTAGCAACTTTTAGTGGATAGTAGTGAAATATTATTATAATAAATAAAAATAAATATTGTTTTAGTTGTTAATACGATGGTTTTATATTATGTTTGTTATTATATTAAAATTTATTTCAGATAGCAAATATAAGAGTACTTTCTAACTTTAAAATAAAATAAATATTAATCGAGTTCTATCCTAGGGTAGAGTAAATTTGAATCTTATGAAAAAAATCACGTTTTTATTATTATTGTGTATATATGTTGTAACATCTTGTAATGAACCAGATTTATATACTGAATCTGATATAAAAGATTCCAAACAAATAAATTATAAGGTTACAAAAGAAGAAGCAGTGTTAAAGGCTGTTAAGGCATTAAGTACTTTGCGAAATATTTCTGATATTGAAACAACATTTAGTTTTAGGAGTGATGATTTGGAAATTAGTAATATTTCTTATTATGTGTCTGATAAAACTCGTAATATTGTTGCTAATGATACCTTATTTTATTTATTAAATTTTAAGGATGGTGGATTTGTAATCGTTTCAAGTGATTCACGTGCTTCTGAAATTTATGCCCTCTCATCGGATAATTCCATTAGTATTGACGATAATCCCTCCGTTGCTTATTATTTAGATATGGCTTCTGATTATATGTTAAATGAAATAGCAAGCGTTTCGATTTTACCCATACTTCCTAGGCCTGATGGTGATGATCCATCTATGTTTATAATAACAGAATATGGTGGACAGAACTATTATACACAGTATCATGACTGGATAACTACCTCACCTCCATTTACATTGCTAAGTACATCATGGAATCAATCGTCTCCGTATAATAATAATTGTTTCACTGATAATGCTGAGCAGGCAGTCGCAGGCTGTGTTCCTATTGCAGTAGCTCAGATAATGGGATATCATAAAAAACCCACATCATTTAATAAACATCCATATAAATGGGATGAAATATTACGCTATTCTTATGTTCCTAATTATACACCATCTGCTCAAAGTGTTGCTTTTTTAGTAAATGATATTGGCATCAATGCCAATACAAAATATGGTATTGAAAAGTCATCTAATAAAGCTAAAGATGTATTACTCGTATTAAAAAACTTTGGTTATCAAACTAGTAGTCAGTTGAATAATTACAGTGATAAATTAGCAATTAATGATTTAAATAAATCTTTACCTATATATATATCTGGTGTTGATAAATCTAATAATGGGCATGCGTGGGTTTTGGATGGATATTATAGTCAACAACAAAAAATTTCATATTATTCACTGGATACAAAAAAAATATATATATCTATTTATCAAGATAGAACTTATTTACATTGTAATTGGGGTTGGTCTAGTGGTAATGGTTATTTTTTGAGTGGTGCATTTGGTGACTTTAATTCTTCCTTAAGCCTATTGACGAATATTAGATATATGAATTAACATAAAATTTGAATCTTATGAGAAAAAATGTGTTACTAATGATTGTTAGCCTTTTAATGATGGCATGTAACAATGATGATACCCAGGTATCTCCGTATAATCCATATAAAGAGCGTGTTGATATACCGCTAACAACTGCTGAACTATCGATGGTGAATCAAAATAATCAATTTGCTTTCAATCTTTTTCGCAATGTGGCTGCAAACACTGATCATGTAAATTTTACAATTTCTCCATTTAGTATCCAAATACTTCTTTCAATGATCAGCAATGGTTCTCATGGAGAAACCGCAAGTCAAATCAATAATATGTTGGGATATGCTGACTTTGCAGTTCAAGATATTAACAACTATAATAAAAAGATGTCACACGATCTTTTAGAGGTTGATCCTTCTACTCAACTAACTATGGCAAATAGTATTTGGATTGATAAAGATTACTCTTTAAAACCTTCATTTATTGATGTCAATAAAGTCAATTATAATGCCGAAGTTTCATCTTTAGATTTTGCTGACAACAATGCTGCATCTATTATAAACCAATGGTGTGCAAGCCAAACCAATAATTTGATAAAAGAGCCTCTGAAATCAGTAGATTCTCAGACACAACTGATGCTGATGAATGCTATTTACTTTAAAGGTGAGTGGAGCGAAAAATTTAAAAAGTCAAATACAGAGCGTGCAATTTTTTACGCAGTTGATGGTTCTAAAAATACTGTAAACATGATGAACGATTATGCCACAGTATTAAGTTATGTAACCGACCATTTTAAGATGTTTGAAAAAAACTATGGAAATGAGGCTTTTAGTATGGTTGTGATTGTACCTAATGATAAAGATGCCATGAGTGAGGTAGTGAATGATGTTCTGACTCCAACTTACTGGAACAATATTATGGATAAAATGCAAGATGGTAAAATAGATATCGGGTTACCTAAATTCCGTTTAAACTTTAGTGATTCAATGGTTGATTATCTAAAGAAGATGGGTATGGTAAATGCTTTTGATACCTCAGCCGATTTTAGTGGAATAACCGATGGTGGATTGGTATTGAACTTATTGCAACAGGATTTGCACATTGAGGTGAATGAAGAGGGTACTGAAGCTGCGGTAATTTCTATGGGAGGAAATATTGGAAGTGCAGGTAATAAACAAATCATAGCCGATCGCCCATTTATCTTTTTAATAAAAGAAAAAAGCACTGGAATTATACTTTTTATGGGGCGAATAAATAAGCTGTAATTCTAAATGATGTCAAAACAAAAAGCGGAAACCCGAAAGGATTTCCGCTTTTATTTATATAATAGAATAATCTGATTATTCTTTTATTTCAGCACCCCAGTTGCAAAGCGACAAGCGTTTGTAGCTATTGTAACGCCATTTAGCATTGTCTTCAGCAGCTTGGAACAATTCTGCACACTCTTCTGGGTATTGTTTCATTACAGAAGCGTAACGAACTTCACCTTTCAAGAAGTTTTGGAATTCGCCCCAATTAGGTTCTTTGCTATCCAATTGGAATGGGTTCTTGCCTTCAGCTTCCAACGCTGGGTTGTAGCGATATAGGTGCCAGTAACCACACTCAACAGCTTTCACTTGTTCAGCTTGAGCTTTACCCATACCTGCTTTTAAGCCGTGGCTGATACATGGTGAGTAAGCAATAATCAATGATGGTCCAGGATATGCTTCAGCTTCGCGGATTGCTTTCAACGTTTGAGCTTGGTCGGCACCCATTGCGATTTGAGCAACATATACATAACCATAAGTTGTAGCCATCAAACCAAGGTCTTTTTTGCGAACGCGTTTACCTGCAGCAGCAAATTTAGCGATAGCACCAACCGGAGTTGCTTTAGACGACTGACCACCTGTGTTAGAGTAGATTTCTGTATCCAATACAAGGATATTTACATCTTTACCCGATGCAATTACGTGATCAAGACCACCGTAACCGATATCGTAAGAAGCACCGTCACCACCGATAATCCATTGGCTACGTTTTACCAAGTATTGTTTCAAATCGAAGATTTGTTTGCAGTGTGCGCAATTATCTTTAGAAGCTTCAACCATAGGAATGATTTTCGCAGCCAATTCTTTCGATTTTTCTGCATCTAGCATACTGTTAATCCAGTCGGCAAATACTTCTTTGTATTCTGCTGGGCAACATTCAGAAGCGATTGCTTCGTTCATGATTTTAACAAGACGCTCACGCATTTTTTCGTTAGCCAATTCCATACCTAAACCGAACTCACAGAAGTCTTCGAACAATGAGTTAGCCCATGCTGGTCCGTGACCTTCTTCGTTTGTAGTATAAGGAGTTGATGGAACTGATCCTGAGTAAATAGAAGAACATCCTGTAGCATTAGCAACCATTTCGCGGTCACCAAACAATTGAGTGATCAATTTTACATAAGGAGTTTCACCACAACCCGAACAAGCACCCGAGAACTCAAACAATGGAGTAGCAAACTGTGAATTTTTCACGTTAGCTTTTGTATCGATTAAGTGTTGTTTTGTTTTGATGTTATCAACACAGAAATCCCAGTTGGCAGCTTCTGCCAATTGACCTTCTAGGTGTTTCATTTCAAGAGCTTTTCCACCTTTTTTAGGATTGCCCGGACATACGTCAACACAGTTTCCACAACCTAAACAGTCGAGTACACCAACTTGCATACGGAATGTCATACCGTCGAAAGCTTTACCCACTGCTTTCAATTGAGTGAAGTTTGCATCTTTTTGCTCTTCAGCATCCAAAACGAATGGACGGATACAAGCGTGAGGACAAACATAAGCACATTTGTTACATTGAATACAGTTATCAGCGATCCATTCTGGAACGAATGCAGCAACACCGCGTTTTTCGTATTTAGATGTACCTTGATACCAAGTACCATCTTCGATACCTTTGAACGCAGAAACTGGCAACAAGTCACCATCTTGAGCATTGATAGGACGAACTACTTCGTTGATAAATGCAGGATCATTGTTTGTTGCAGCAGCATCGTCAGCAAGATTAGCCCAAGTTGGATCGATAGTTAGTTGTTTGTATTCACCACCACGATCAACAGCAGCATAGTTTTTGTTTACGATGTCTTCACCCTTCTTGCCATAAGATTTTTGGATGAACTTCTTCATTTGTTCTACCGCTTGATCAACTGGAATAACACCTGTGATACGGAAGAATGCAGATTGAAGAATCGTATTTGTACGGTTACCCAAGCCAATTTCTTGTGCAATTTGAGTGGCGTTGATATAGTAAACTGAAATATTTTTTTGAGCCAAATATCTCTTCACTTTGTTTGGCAAGTTTTTAGCCAACTCATCGTCTGCCCAGATAGTGTTCAAAAGGAATGTTCCGTTTTCGCGTAAACCACGAGTTACATCATACATTTGAAGGTATGCTTGTACGTGACATGCTACGAAGTTTGGTGTGTTTACCAAATAAGTAGAACGGATAGGAGCATCACCAAAACGAAGGTGAGAACAAGTGAAACCACCCGATTTTTTAGAGTCGTAAGAGAAGTATGCTTGACAATATTTATCTGTGTTATCACCGATAATTTTTACTGAGTTCTTGTTAGCACCTACAGTACCGTCAGCACCCAATCCGTAAAACTTAGCTTCGAATAAGCCGTCGCCACCCAATGCAATTTCTTCTTTTTTAGGAAGAGACGTGAAAGTCACATCATCTTCGATACCAAGAGTGAATTGGTTTTTAGGCATAGGCAATGCCAAGTTTTCGAATACAGCGATAATTTGAGCTGGAGTAGTATCTTTAGAACCTAAACCATAACGGCCACCTACGATAACAGGAGCATTCTCTTTACCATAGAAACAATCTTTTACATCTAAGTACAATGGTTCGCCAGTTGCACCTGGTTCTTTCGTACGGTCAAGTACAGCAATTGTTTTAGCTGTTTTAGGTACTGCAGCCAAGAAATGTTTTGCCGAGAATGGACGATACAAATGTACAGATACCAAACCTACTTTCTCGCCATTAGCCATCATGTGGTCAATTGCTTCGCGAGCAGCTTCAGTAACAGAGCCCATAGCGATGATTACACGCTCAGCATCTTCTGCACCATAATAATCGAACAAACCGTATTTGCGACCTGTAATTTTAGAAATTTCGTTCATGTACTCTTCAACGATTGCAGGTACTGCTTCGTAGTAGTTATTGCACGATTCGCGGTGTTGGAAGAAGTGGTCAGGGTTTTCGGCCATACCACGTGCTACAGGTGACATTGGGTTCAATGCGCGAGCACGGAATTCAGCTAAAGCTTCTTGGTCGATAAGTGGAGCTAAATCTTCATTTTCTAGCGATTCGATTTTTTGAATCTCGTGTGAAGTACGGAAACCATCAAAGAAGTTTACGAAAGGAACGCGAGACTTAAGAGTTGCTAAGTGAGCAACACCCGATAAGTCCATAACTTCTTGTACAGAACCTTCTGCTAACATTGCGAAACCTGTTTGACGAGTTGACATAACGTCTTGGTGGTCGCCAAAGATACACAATGCGTGACTAGCCAATGTACGAGCTGATACGTGGAATACGCATGGCAAGAACTCACCGGCAATTTTATACATGTTAGGAATCATCAATAGTAATCCCTGAGAAGCAGTATAAGTAGAAGTTAATGCACCTGCTTGAAGTGAACCGTGAAGAGCACCCGCAGCACCGGCTTCCGATTGCATTTCTTGTACTAAAACTGTTTCGCCGAAGATGTTTTTACGTCCAGCAGCAGCCCACTCGTCTACGTACTCAGCCATAGTCGAAGAAGGAGTGATAGGATAAATCGCAGCTACTTCAGAGAACATATACGAGATATGTGCAGCAGCTTGATTACCATCACATGTGATGAATTTCTTCTGTTTAGTCATAATTTCTAATTAATATTTAAGTAAATAATTCATTTATATGTCAATATAGAAAACCAAATAACCATAAAGGTATTTGATTGTTTCTTCCAATTTCTGCTTTATGTAAAGCGTAAGTAACACCGGCATTGTTTTTAATTTTGGTGCCTTCGCAACAAATTTTAAACGGCATTACTTCATCTACCATGTAGGTGATGTATTTATCACCTTTGTTTACTTTATGATCTTTCCAAAGAGAGTTGGCAAAGAATGTATTCAATACATCTTGCTCATCTACCTTGACCGGATAAAAAGAGTACATAAGGTTAGAGTTGTGCATCATGATAGCCGATGGCTTTTTAGGAAAATCCTCACCTTCGGGATACACTAAATTTATCAGGCGTGCGTCTGCAAGATATTTAATATAGTTCATTACAGTAGCACGTGATGTTTGAATATCAATTGCCAATTGGCTTACATTGGGAGCTTTCGATCCCGCAACTGCCAATAGGTAAAGTAGTTTCTTAATTTTTGAAAGATATTTCAACTCAATTTGTTTGATAATAAGAATGTCTACTTCTATCATCATGTTCATGGTTTTAAGAAGATTTTCAGAAAAATTGCGTTTCTCTAAAAAGAATGGATAAAACCCATGGTGTAGATAATCTTGAAAATGATCGAGTGGTCGTACTTTCGATAAGATTCCTTTGGCTATTTGCTCATGATTGCTTAAAATTTCTTCTAAGCTATATGAACGAAACTTCATACCGGTTTGAAGATTTAAGAATTCGCGGAACGAGAAGCCTCTTAAGTTGTAGCTTTTTACAATATTGTTGAGTTCAGCATTTTCTTCTTTCAAACGCATGACCGATGAACCTGTGAAAACAATTTTTAAATTGGGGAAACGAGTATAACAAATCTTTAGCTCTTCGCTCCAATTAGGATACTTAAAGACTTGATCGATTAATAATACTTTTCCTCCTTTGCGATGAAATTGTTCGGCGAAATCAACAATGGTATGTCCTGAGAAATAGAAGTTGTTCATGTTGATGAATAAACATGAACGGTCAGTGCCAAATTTCTCTTTGGCATATTGTAAAAGAAATGTAGTTTTGCCTACACCACGTGTACCTTTAATACCGATTAGTCGGTCATTCCAGTCAATCTCATCCATCAAGTCGCGACGAACCAGATTGTTGATGTGCTCTATAAGATATGCGTGTGTGCGATAAAATGATTCCATTTTGCTTCTAATTTCGATTGGCAAATATACCACATTTTCTGATATTTGCAAAGTAGAGATAGCAATAATCACATTTGAATATCATATATATATAAAATTAATAATACGTCAATTTACTACCGCTAAGTTGTGTTATCTTTGAACCTTCTAAAAGTGTATTTATTAATGAAAAAGGTTTGGCTTTTTAATCCTGATAACGATATGGCATTGGCTGATGATAGTGCCAACTATATTGCAGCAAATGCTATCCGTATCCTATCCGAAGATTTATCTTTATTGCCCATGTGGTATGCCGATGATGATAGTTTTGTATTAGCAAAATCGGCACACAATATCGAGTTTATGCAGTCGATGAAATGTGTTTTTCAAATCAAATCGAGCGTGATAACAGCCAATGAATTGAATCAGACAGCGGCAATAGATATGCGACCATGGGGATGGAATAAGGCATTGCGCAAATCATTAATACATTATGGTGTGCCTATTCATAATGTACCTTCCCCCGAACAACTTGAGATGATAAAAGGGTTATCTAGTAGATCACAGGCGGTTGCACTATTGCCTCATTTAATTTTTAATAAATATTTTTGTGGCGAGTCTTTTTATTTCACTTCTTTGGATGAGTGTCGTCAATATATATCCAATCATTCTTCTTGTTTGTTGAAGGCACCCTATTCGGGTAGTGGCAAAGGGCTAAATTGGTGCAAAGGTATGTTTACTGACAATATATCGGGGTGGTGCAATCGGGTGATTAATACGCAAGGAGGTATTGTGGCCGAACCGGTTTATCATAAAATAAAAGATTTTGCCTTCGAGTTTTATCATCATGCCGATCAGATTGATTTTATCGGTTATTCTTTGTTCGAAACATCGCACAGTGGTGCCTACCATCATCATGTTTTGATGTCGGATTGTGCCATTGAAGAACTTCTTGGTCGTTATGTACCCATAGAACAGTTGCATTTATTGCGAAAACATCTCATCGATGAGCTATCGCATCTGTTGAAAAATCAATCTATCGGCTATTTGGGTGTAGATATGATGATATGTGAATGTAGCGACGATCCTTTTTATAGAATACATCCTTGTGTTGAAATTAATTTACGCACCAATATGGGTATAGTGGCTCATTCGATATTTGGCAAATATGTCGATAAGAATAAACGCGGTATCTTTAATATTATACATCATTCATCTACAGATGAATTGCGCTCTACTGAATTGAAAATGAAGCAACAATATCCGTTGGTCACCAACAATGGAAGAGTGGTCAGTGGTTTTCTACCTTTGACACCCATTGCCAAAAATACGCAAAACCTCGCATTTATTCTGATTGAATAGGAGCGCTTTCATTTCCATATCTATCTATTGCCGTTACTGCAAAATAGGGTGTATGCATCCATGGAAATAAGGACGTATATTCAAATTGTGTGCCTCTAACGTTTTGTGCTATGATATATTTGGGTTGATTGGTGTCTACAGGGTAGCTGTCGGAAGCATATATTACATAGCGGGGTGCATTGCGCTGATCATTGTCTGTAGAGGCTTTCCAACTTAATCGATAATATCCATCAATATCTTCGCTTACCGTCAATCCAGTTGGTGGAGTTGGAGCGATATTGTCTAACCATGGCATAGGCGGTTGTAATGCCTCGGTAGTATAGTATTGACCAACCAATTCATCGTGCAATCCTTGTGTGTTTTGCATCAAATACTGCGCTCTGTAATGCCCTTGTCCAGCCATCTTTTGATTTCGGATGAAACTAATTTGTCGCTGAATGTCTTCTATTTTCCATTTTCCCTCTTTGGGATCCAGAAAATAAATGCCTAGTCCCGGAATGACATGACGATTATTGTTTTGTTCTTGCCAGTCGAGTGCAAACGGATAAAAACTATTTCCCTTGAAATACATCATCGGATATATCTGATCTTGTATACCTTCGCTCATCCATCCTTGCGGGTCTTGATATACTACATCAAATGCATTCCAGCCCAACGAAGAGTAACGATTGGTATCGCGATATTTCCCAATGGGCGAGGTGCTCACCTTTACCCAGGGTTTGGTTTCTTTTACCTCATTGTATATGTATCTCACTATATCGGTGATATTATCGCGCCGCCATTGATCTAATGTTCTACCTTTACCATATCTTTTATAGTCATAACTGTCGGGAAATCCGGATGCTCTTTCGGGATAGCGCAAATAGTCGTAATGCACACCGTCTACATCGTAGCGGTTTATTATCTCACGAGTTATTTTCATTAAATACTCTTTGGTGGCCGGATGCCCCGGATTCAGAAAATATTCATTTTTATAGGGGATGCATATTTCTTTTCTCTTTTGGGTAACCGACGATTTCCCTAAACCGGCTACTTGCTTTTTACTTCCTAACGGTATGGCAACGATCCATGCATGGCACTCCATTCCTCGTTTATGACACTCTTCAATAGCAAATGCCAATGGATCATAACCGGGCGATTTGCCTACACTTCCTGTAAAGATAGAACTATATGGCTCTATATCTGAACGATATGCTACATCACCCCTCATGCGGGTTTGAAATAAAACAGTATTAAAATGGGCCTCTTTGAGTTGATCGAGAATGTTGATTAATTCCTCTTTTTGTTTTCGTATCGTTGTTTCGTTTACTGCTTTAGTGCGTGGCCAGTCTAAACCGTAAACGGTGGTAAGCCATACTGCTCGTACCTCTTGTTTGGGTTGCGAACAAAGGGGGAAAAAATAAAATATAATAAATATATATGTTATAAATAAACGCATAGATAAATTGTTTGTTATACAATTATATACAAAGTTAGCAAAAGTGTCTGTAATTTTTTAATTTCCGCTTGATTATGCTACATTTGCATGGTGCTTATATAACTAATATTAGCAATATAAAGTTTGAATGTGAAATAAAAAACGATTGATAACATAAAATATAAACTGTTGGAACCGATGAAGAAGGTAAAAAAGTCTATTTTAATCACGACTATATTATTTATATATGTCACGGCAATGTGTGTCTATTTGGCTCCACGAAATACCGATATTAGTACTACTGAAAAAATTATAACGGTTAGTGCCTCCTATGTTGTTATTATTCTGCTTTGGTTTGTTTTAAGACGAAAAGAGAAACTACAACAACAAAATCGTGATGAAGAGAATAAAAATAACAATGATTAAATAATTTAATGAGTAAAATCAATGAAAAAACTAGTATTTATTGTATGCTTATTGATTGTATCAATAGGTGCACAAGCTCAATTTGAAAAAGGTACTTGGATTATTAATCCATATACTACCGGATTAGGTTTTTCTGTAAGCAAAGCAGAGAAAGTACAGTTTGGACTAGGAGTTAAAGCCGGCAATTTTTTGGCAGATAATATTGCGTTGATGGTTGAGGCCGGTGCCGACTGGAGTAAACCGCAAAGCAACTATTTAATAGGGACAGGCGGACGATATTATTTTGATAAAATTGGTATCTATTTGGGTGCCGGTTTACAATTGGATCGTACTCGTTGGAAAGGTGGAAGTCACAATACTCAATTTGGTTTGGGGGTAGATGCAGGTTATGCGTTTTTTATCTCACGAACTGTAACTATCGAGCCTGCTATATACTATAATTGGTGCTTCAACCATGGCGACCAATCTAAATTTGGTATTAAACTTGGTTTTGGTATCTATCTGTAAACGATAAATATATTATTATAATAAAGGCTGTCTATTATCATTTATAGGCGGCTTTTATTGTTTTTTGTAGTGTGATATGGGCCATTTCACAAATGTGATGTCCTGATATCACATTTGTGAAGTGTTGGTATCTCATTTGTGATATCAAAGGTTCACAAATATATCTGTTGGGATGAATCATAAAAAAGCCCCATAATCATAATTGAATATGGAGCTAAATATATTGCTGTCTGCAATTTACAATTACTGCATTGCTTCTACTTGATATCCTTTTTGACGTAACAAGTTTATTAAACCAACCTCGCCCGTTAGATGAAGTGCACCCACCACAATAAGAGCAGGCGACTCTTGCATCATACCCGGAAGAATCTCTACCCATTTGAGATTGCGCTTATCGAGCAAAAGAGCCATTTCTTCAGCGGTGTTATCACAGTTTGTACCCAATTTTTTTGTAGATATCTTTAGTAATTTATCAAGATCTTGGCTCATGTATGCATCCGTTATACTTTTAGTATCTTTCATATTGTTGTCAATATTCGACAAAAGACAGTTTAAAAGTTCGGCTTGTCGCTGCAAACTAGCTCCGTTGTATAATAGGTTGAATTGGTATTCGGGTGTTTCTAGTCCCGAAATTTTCTTCCCTGCTGCTGTTGCTTGCGATTGAAAATAGCCATCGAGTTGTTCGCTAGGATTAAAGCCGCCAATGGTTTTCATATAAAGCATTACAATCAGATTGTTTAGTAAAAACGATGGTTTCAACTTGGGTGCCATAGCCAAATCCAACATTAAGTTTTCTTTGCTATATTTATTGATCACCTCATATTCTTCGGGAGTGAACAAATCTTTGAGTGTTGTATCATTTTCAATCATCATCATTTGTTGCATCATTTGCATCATTTCGGGCGTGTTGATTTTGCTCATCACAAGTTCGCCTATCACTTGATGGGTCGATGCGATGGCTGTGTTTAGCCCTTTAATGCTATCGGTGATACTTAACGATGCAAGATGATGTGTTCCGATTAAATAGGAGGGTTTTTCTAGTCCATTGCCCGATACTTTCCACAGCAGCTGTGCTTGCAACATAGTCGAGGCCAATGCAACCATTAATAGTAAGGCTATTTTTTTCATTTCATTTCGATTTTAATTAAAAATATTAATTGAGTCTGCCACCCGATATCCAATTTGTCACATAATAAGGATCGATGAGCTTGTCAACGCGTACCCCCGAAGAGGTTGAAGCATGTATAAATTTCCCATCTTTCAAGTATATGCCTACGTGAGACACTTTCTTTTTCGACTTGCCGGTAGAGAAAAATACTAAATCTCCCTCTTTCAGCGAACGTTTCGAAACTGTTTGACATGCTTTTTTTTGATCGCTCGAGCTACGTGGCAATGTTTTATTATATACCTTTTTATATAGCTGTGATGTTAATCCGGAGCAGTCAATTCCTTTTTTAGAATTGCCTCCCAAACGGTGGGGAGTACCCACCCAATCGGCAGCTAAAATATATAATTTTGGATTATCATTGTAGTCGATATCAATGCCTAGCTTTATGGCCGATTGCGCCAATGCTTTGTAATCGCGTTTGGGAGCTACCGTTTTGCATGAGCTTAGATTGATAGCAAGCAAAAATCCCAGTATAATGTGAAAAAGATATTTTTTCATCTACTATTTTTAAGATAACGGCTCTTCTATTCTGATTTCTTCAACGATCATTTCTTCGTTTGCCGATTCATTCATTGCTTCGTCAATACCAATATTGAAATAATCTTCAAGTTCTTGTTCTGCCGAATTATTATGATTGATGATATCACGTATAATCACTCCATGTTCAAGAAGTGCAATGCGCGAACATACATCGACCGTATGATTTAGGTTGTGGCTCGAAATAATAACAGTGGCTTGGTGTTCATCGCTATACTTCTTCAAAAGATGTTTGATTATAGCTTGCGAACTTGGATCGAGAAAATTAAATGGCTCATCCAATATCAGCAGTTGAGGATAATGCAACATCGCTGAGATGATTCCGATTTTCTGTTTGTTTCCGGCAGAAAAATTACGGATAAACTTCTTTTGATTCATGACTTCTCCATTCATAAATCTTTCGAATGGGCGTAGTCTTTCATTGATCTCATCTTTGGTTAAACCATACATTTTGCCTATAAAGTAGAAATACTCTTCGGGTGTGAGATAATCAATCAAAAAACCATCGTCAATGAAAGCTCCGGTAAACTGTTTCCAATCTTCGCTTTTGCTCACATCTATGTCATTGATGCTAACTTGACCATGATCGGCTTTTAGTAAGTCTAATATTAATCGAAATAAGGTGGTTTTTCCGGCACCGTTATTGCCTACCAATCCCAACATATCACCTTGTTTGATGATATAATTGTCAATGTCGACAGCCCTTTTTTCGCCGAAATATTTTTGTAAATTGTTTATTGCTATCATATTATTTTGATTTATCTATGGTGGTTGAACTTAACGTTCTCGACTACTTCTGAAGTCTTCCATGTTTTTATATCTGCGTTTCATAAATCGATTGTAAACATTTTTAATCCACCAACGCGATGTTAGTACAAATGTTAATCCAACAATGAAAAGTATCCATGAAGTACCTGTTTCGCCTAACCAAAGTTGAAGTGTAAAATATACGAACAAGGGGATGCCAAAAGTTGCCATACTAATAATGTTTTGAAGTCCCGTTCCCGAGTTTTGTCGTCCGGTTATTTTTGCATTGAGTGGCGTCGATTTATTATTGTATACCGCCAGTTGGAATAGAGCAAAATAGATAACACCGATGGTAAAGAAAGCCCACGAAATAGCTGTAAGAAAAGGTATCTTACCCATCACTATTGCTGGGATGGTCAATACAAATGGTATGATAATGGCTACACTGTATAGGGTATATTTTGCTCGAAGTATAGTATAAATAGATTCTTTACGGCTCATCAAACCATCCATATAATTGCCTTCATATCCCATGATGTTGAGTAAAAACATAATACCGAAGATGGCAAAATTATAGACAATAATAAAGTTTTTCATGGATTTACCATCGTATAATTCGGTAAAGGCCAAAATACAACTGAATGCGATGACTATAATAATGGCCATGCGTAAAGAGTGCTTACACGTTTTATTGCGCAACAACATTTTAAGCTCAAGGCGCATGTATTCGCCTATTTCGCCATATCGTTCAAAGAATTTATATTCGGATGCATTGATTTTAGTATCTTCTACTTTATTGAGTTCATTATATATTAACGAGCTCATCAACATTCGGTTGATCAACCAAAATAATGCGATGGCAACAAGGGTAATGAAAAATATCCATATGTTTCCTTCAATATAGCCTTCTCCTACATTCATGAAGAAATTGGTAACAAGACTTTTATCAGGTATGAAAATAGCGGCTGCCAATGCTCCATAAACAGTAAGAGGTAATGCCACCCACCAAATGCGTTCACTTATCAATGTTCTACAAAATAAATACCAATAGTTATTGAAAACCATTAATAGCCATATTCCTAAACAGTAAGTTATCACACCGGTTACACCATAGTATCTGGTGATTGAAATAATAGCAAATGGAACAAACAAAAACAACCAGAAGAGGTTAAAACCATTTAGACCTGAACGAATCAGTAAGAAATCAATAATTCTATTTCGTTTTACCGGCAACAAGAGGTAAGGTTTTACCTCTTGTGTCGGTGTTTTTTGAAACGGAAAACGTAATAGAAAGTCAATAGCCATGATAAATATAAGTGCTCCATTCAATAAATGATAGGCCTCCATATTATCTGTGTCTAGTGCATAGGCAAATGTTGTACCGAAGAATATTAAATAACCTGCCCAAAAAATAGTCATGATATACATCATGTATTTTCCGAACTTATTTTTATCGTACATAGGATGCCTCTTGGCAGCCAATTTGCCGTGCTTACGTAGTTCGTTAAAAAGATGTATCATTATTCTTCAGGGCTGATCATACCAAGTTCAATAACATTCTTTTGTTTTAAAATACTTTGTAAGAACTTTTGAACATCTTTAGGAGTGATGCTATTTACAATGTCGGTGTAGTTTTTCATCATATCAACATTTGTAGTTACATACTCATCAATCATATTCAACCAATAACCGTTTTCTTTTAAGTTTTCAGCATGCTTTTTCAACATGAACTCTTTTACTTTATTCAAATCGGTTTCTGAAGGACCATTTTTAGCCAAGGCATTTGTTTCTTTAAAGATGATATCCATTAATTTAGCACGTTTCGATGGAGCTGTGTCGAAATAAATTTGTATCATAATCTCAGGATTAGGGTATCTGTTTAGGCTTGCACCTACACCTACGCCATATGTACCACCTTCATCTTCGCGTACTTTTTCTGTATAGATAAGATCCAGAATTTGTTTTGTAATGTTTGCCAATATTTCGTTGCGTTCAGTATAAGCACATTTACCAGAATATAAAATTAGGTTAGTGGCTTTTGGAGTTTCTTGCTTACGTTCAAAAACATTTTGATATTGACCTTTGCGAATATTCATCTTGTTGTCTTTGAATGATTCTTTACGGTTGGTTACAGGAAGTGCACCAAGGTATTCTGCAATCATATTTTTATCGGTTGCAAGATCTACATTTCCTACCAAGATAAATGTAAAGTCGCTTGCGTCTTCAAAACGATTGGTATACATTTCCAACAATTTATCGTAGCTGATTTGATCTATCATATCGGCTTTCATAGTGATAGCACGTGGATGATTTGCATAAAATGCTACTTTCAATGAGTCATTAAGAGCAGAACGTGGGTTCATTTCTAAATTTTGTAAAGCTGCTTTGTTTCTGTTTTTATATGAAGAGAAAGCATCTTCATCGCGACGTGGTGCTGTAAATGTAAGATAAGTTAATTGAAGCATTGTTTCCAAATCTTTTGGCGAACAGTTACCTCTTACACCTTCTGTTTTGTCACCAATGAAATAGCTTACTGATGCTTTTTTACCTGCAAGTACTTTTTCAAGTTCCACTGCGCTAAAGTTTCCTAAACCACCACCAGCAATTGCATCCAATGCGTTAATGTTGATAATTTCACTATTTGGGAATAATGATGTTCCTCCCATACTTACCCCTTTCATTCTAATTTCGTCTGCTTTGAAATCGGTATCTTTAACGATTACTTTTACGCCATTCGATAAAGTCAATTCTGTTGCACCAAACATAGGAAGTGCCTTTTCTGAAACGATAGTGCCGCCTTTAGGAGCTTCCGACATTAATGGTTCATCCGAAACGTTATCAACATATGGAGTTAATTCTTCTTTGTTGATATTCATAATTAAGTCGGCTAAACTTGCTTTTGATGGAAGTTTAAGACCTTCTTTTTCAGGAGCAAAGACAGTCAATACTTGATTGCTATCGCTCACAAGTGTTTGCATTACTTGATTGATGACTGCAACAGGAATATTTGGAGCTATTTGGTTCATAATAGCATATTCATTTTCAATACCTGGTATTGGCTCATTATCTAAGAAATGGCGAACATACTCATTCACATAGCTATCGTTTTTGCGTTTGTCGCGCTCATTGTAAGCTGATTCTAAATTGCGTAGATATTCAGCGCGTGCACGTGTATATTCGCTATCGGTGAAACCGAATTCTTTAGCTCGTTCAATCTCTGTAACCAATGTACCGATACCGCCTTCAATATTGTCTTCTTTACAGATAACAACACCCATAAATGCAGCTTTTGTTTTTGCAACAAAGAAATCTCCATCTTCAGCACCTGCATAGATATAAGGAGGATTGGCTGTTTGAAGAAGTTCGTTAAATCGAGCATTGATCATGGTGCTAATAACCGATGTAGCATAGTCTTCAACTAAATAACCCAGATTTGTTTTAGCTTCTCTTGGTGTAGTTTCATGTTTATTGAAGAACATCGCTTGAATATATTGTTGCTCTTTATCTTGTTCAATAATGATGATTGGCTCTTTGTTATTATCTACATTATAATATACACGCTCTTTAGCATTAGGCTGTGCTGGTATATCCGAGAACATGGTTTTGATTTTTTGCTCAATTTCATCTGGATTGATGTCGCCAACCACAACGATACCTTGCAAATCAGGACGATACCATGTTTCATAATAATCGCGCAATGTTTGATATGGGAAATTCATGACCACATCCATTGTGCCGATAGGGAAGCAGGTAGCATACTTCGTACCAGGATACATTTGTGGAAGTGAACGTTCCATTAAACGTTGACCGGCACTCATACGTGTACGCCACTCTTCGTTGATAACACCGCGTTCTTTGTCTATTTCAGCTTCTTTCAATTCAAGATCGTTCGACCAGTCATGAAGAATTAATAAACAAGAATCAATGGCACCAGGAACAGTAACCGGAACATTTGAAATGTTGTAAACCGTTTCGTCAACTGAGGTATACGCATTCAAGTTTTCGCCGAACTTAACACCTATCTTTTCAAGATATTGTTTTAATCCGTCACCCGGAAAGTTGGTTGTTCCATTGAAACACATGTGCTCAAGGAAGTGTGCCAAACCTAATTGGTTTTGTTCTTCTTGAATAGAACCCACTTTTTGTGCAATATAGAAATCTGCACGATTTTCAGGAAGTGCGTTTTTACGAATGTAATAGGTTAACCCATTAGGCAATACACCAATACGAACATTTTGATCGACTGGTATAGGAGGCATTTGCTGTGCAAATGCTTGTTGAAAGCTACTACCTATTAATAGCAATACAACAGAAAGTGTGCTTAAAAATTTTCTCATAATTGTTCAATATATAATTCATCTTTATTATCGTTTGTCGATAAAAAATACAATAAATCACACTATCGCCTCTCTAATTCTTACTAATTTAGTTAAAAGAGGTTCGAGCAGATCTAATTGTAGCATATTTGCACCATCGCTTTTAGCAACAGATGGATTTTGATGTGTTTCAATAAATAGTCCGTCTACTCCAACCGCTATACCAGCCTTGGCAATGGTTTCTATTAGTTGAGGCATACCACCCGTTACACCACTCGTCTGATTGGGTTGTTGTAGTGAGTGGGTTACATCAAGAATTACCGGAAAACCAAACTTCTGCATTTCAGGTATTCCACGATAATCAACGATTAAATCGTGGTAGCCGAAGGTTGTACCGCGTTCGGTAAGCATTACTTCGTTGTTGCCTGCCTCTACAATTTTGTTTGCTGCAAATTGCATGGCTTCTGCTGATAAGAATTGGCCTTTTTTGATATTGACTACTTTTCCGGTTTTTGCTGCTGCTACCAATAAATCGGTTTGGCGACAAAGGAAAGCCGGAATTTGAAGTATATCAACATATTCTGCGGCCATAGCTGCTTCTTCGGCAGTATGAATGTCGGTAACGGTAGGAATACCAAATGTATCGTTCACTTTTTTAAGAATTTGCAATGCTTTTTCGTCACCAATTCCTGTAAATGAATCTAAACGCGAGCGATTTGCTTTGCGGTACGATCCTTTAAATACATAAGGTATTTGTAATTTTGATGTAACCTTCGAAATGGTTTCTGCAATATTCATTGCCATCTCTTCATTCTCTATAACACAAGGTCCTGCCAATAGAAAGAAATTGTTTGCAGGATTATTTTTCAAGTTATCAACCATCAAATTATATATTAATTGTTTTTATTTTTATCTCGGGATAATAATAGATGTTTTCTCGGGTAGAATACCTATTTCTATGGGGAAGTGTTTGGGCAATAATCTACCATCTAAATCGATAGCTGCATTTTTAGCTCTCAATACCTTTACATTCTTCGTTCTATAACTCTTCACTAATTTGTGGTTGAGCAATCTACCTTGGATAAGCATCCATAAACCTTGCATGGTTTGTAACAATTGGGGTTTATAAATAACCGATACATCCAACCAACCATTATACGGTACTGCACTTGGTGTTTGTCCGTATCCTGGGGCATTGCCTACACATACCATCATGATGCGTCCTCTAATGTGTTCATCATTTACTTTAATATGCATACGATACAGATTACGTTCAAAGAATAGTAAGAAGAAAGCCGCCAAATAAGAAAGATATTTAACTCCCCAAAAGCGTTTTGTGCCATCGGTTACTTTTGCAATTCGTGCTCCAAATCCTATATTTATGCCGTTAAGGAAATAGCGCTTATGATGGTGTTCTCCATCATAATAAGTGCAAAAACCAACATCTACTTTACGCGTACGATGATCGATAATACATTTTACCGCCTTCTTGAAATCCATGTCTATATCCCAATATTTGGCAAAGTTATTGCCAATTCCATTCGGAATAATACCTATGGCAATATCCTCTTTTTTGGGTACATCCGAATTCATGATACCATTGATCGCATCATTGAGTGCACCATCACCACCAACAATTACTATTGTTTTATAACCATTGTTGGCCAATATTTTAGCTAAACGCTCAACCGATCCAAAACCTTCAGATTGAACATAGTCGTATGCAATACCTTTTGCATCCATATATTGCTTAATCTCTTTCCAGCGTTTTTTTACTTTTTTGGTACCGGCTTTGGGGTTATATATTACTCCCCATTTATTTGGATTCGTAATCATATTCTGTTATCAGATTTGCGTTATACAATACTTTTGATATCACGTTTATATTTATAATAACTGTTTTACAAAAGAAATTTTATCATCAGTCGGCATCGAAGCATCCACCCATTCAATTTTAAAACCTCTTCTTTCCATTCCTCTAAACCATGTCATTTGCCGCTTTGCGAATTGGTGTATAGCAGTCTCGAGCTGTTCGAACATTTCATTGTATGACATTTGTCCAATCGCATGTAGTGTAAGATATTTATATTCGAGTCCATAGTATATTAAATCTTCTGCCGAAACACCTTGGCTCATCAAATTTTTAACTTCATCAATCATTCCTTCATCAAGACGTTGTTTTAAACGATGGCTAATTTTATTTCGGCGCAACTCACGCTCAATATCAATGCCTATAATAAGGCTATTCAGTTTGGGGAACTCTCTCTCGTTAATGGGATTTTTGATATAGTAGTCTTCTATTTCGATGGCTCTTATGGCTCTTTTTACTGTATCCACATCAGTCGAGTTATGAAGACTTTTATATTGTCCTAATATCTGTGTCAGTTCTTCTAACGATTTGTTCGCTAAACGTTCGCGAAGTTCTTGATTTTCGGGGACAGGCATCAATTTATATCCTTTTAGAATAGATTCTAAATACATTCCTGTACCTCCACATAAAATGGGTAGTTTATTTTTTTTCTGAATGGATTGATAAGCGTCTAGAAAATCTCGTTGAAACTCGAAGACATTATATTTATATCCCGGATCGACAATGTCAATAAGATGATAAGGAACCTGTTTCCCATTAATTGTATAATCGGCTATGTCTTTACCGGTTCCTAAATCCATCCCACGATAAATTTGTCGTGAATCGGCACTTATAATTTCAGTTCCTAATTCATTTGCTAAAGCAGCAGCAAAAGGTGTTTTACCAGATGCTGTAGGACCTAATATGGCGATTAAATCATATTTCGACATATCATGAAGTTTTTAGAGTATATCGACAAAGATAGTAAAATTGTATGAAACTATGTTTTTTATTATGTTTTCAATATCTATTATTTGATGATTAATGATAAGGGTGGATATATCTGTTTTAGTGAATGATCAATCTGTTTTTATACTATTATAGTTAAAAAACGCAGAGTCCGAATAACTTTGAATGTTAATCGGACTCTGTATTAGTTTTTATCTGTCAATAACCATTTAATCGGGATACGCACAAAATAGATATTAAAACCATCTTCTCCGGGTATGTCATTATCCCATTTCCCCTCTTCGACTAAAGCTCCAATCGAGCCGTCGGGCAATACTGTTAAAGATGAATATGCCGAATAACCATTGCATATTTTCTTTCTGAATTTCCAACTTTTCCCCTCATCTTCACTCGTGTAAATGCCAATGTTTTCGCGAATAGACGAACTATATGGAAGCGAATGTAATAAAATGCTTTTGTTCTTCTTTTTAAAAGTATAACGCATAATATCACCGTTGCATGCAGGGTCTAAAATATCTTCATTTACATATGGAGCGCTCCATGACTCACCACGGTCTGTCGAAACAGAAAATTTACGATAACCTTTATTACGATTGCGTATACTCATTAAAAGATTTCCATTTTCAAGTTCAATAATTTTGGCTTCATCGCCATAAGTGTCGCCTGGAGTGGATGAAATACTCCATGTTTTCCCGCTATCATCCGAGTAGCAAGCATAGTTATGGAGTGCACCTCCCCAGTCGGATGTCGGCCGAGCAGCAAGCACAAACAATATTCTACCATCTTTTAATTGTGCAGCACGTCCCGAGGCCGGAAATGCACCATACCAATCCTCTTTATATACTTGGCTGGTAATAGATCGAGGTTCCGACCAAGTTAATCCGTCATCTGTACTCTCAGAGGTATATATCCCCATTTTATTGTTTTTATTTGAGTGCCACAGTCCATTGTCGCCTGCAAAAACAGTAATTAATTTGCCGGTCGATTTATCCATTACAATAGTTGCATCTCCATAAGTTTTGTTTGTGGCTTTATCGCCCTGTGCAATGACAATTGGCTCCGACCATGTCTTTCCGTTATCTGTGCTACGTTTTGCAACTACCGAAATGATATTAGGCAAATCGCCAATATCATTGCCTCGCTTGTCGATAACCGCCAAGAGTGTGCCATTCTGTGTGGTAATTAAAGATGGAATACGATAATGTTTCGAGCCATCGGTATTCATTCCGAAAACCAATGTTCGCTCTGCTGGTATTTCTTGAGCCATTAAGTTGTTTACTGCAAGAAATACGAATAAAGAAAGAAATAATATTCTTTTCATCATGATAAGATATATTGTATTTGTGATTTTAGTAATAAGTGCCGGTCTCCTTTAAAGGATGGAACTATAAATTCTACATGCCTATAAACTGTCTGATGCTATCAATAATCTGTTTGAGTGAATTGGTTTCTGTATTTTTGAATACTAAATCAATTTCACTTACATTGTTTACGGTATTGCTCATTTCAAAGTACTCTATTTTTGTAATAAAATCATAGAATAGATTGTATTCTTTTGTATTGATATTGCCCAATAAACCCATAACTGACGGATTAATAATATCAGCAATGTTGACCATGACAAATAGATTCTTATTACGCATTTCTTTTACATACGATGCTTGTTTTATTGAAGGATTTGCCTCCTTATATAATTTATCCAAGTAAGTGCTGTCATTGGTAGCATACATTGTTTCTCCTTTGATTCCGTAGTATACATCGAAATTGTTGACTTTTAATAAATAATTATCGTCATTATATCGTATTATTTCTTGATTGTTCGAAAGCAGTGAATCCTTGTTTTGGTATATTATCTTAAGAATATCACTGTTTTTAGTAATATCAGCATAAGCCACAAAAGTAGAGGTGGCATTTAAATTGATATGAGTGATACCTATTGTTATATCACCATCAAATGCATCGAACATCGTTTTAGCTATTTCGGAGTTTGATGATGGCAATATATCTCTTAGATCTTTATTGTCTAAAATCAAATTGTACATGGCCTTACCATTGGCACCCACACAAGCCAGTGCAATTGTCGAATCAGGATAGTATGCTAGAAACGATTCTTCTATGGCTTTTGTAGCATTTGTTTGTTGTTTCAGAAGCGATTCAATCTTTTTATCATCCGTAAAATAATTTAGCTGCATTGCTATTTTGCCTCTTTCAAAATTGACTTTACCCAAAGCTTTCATTTGTGTTAAATCGTCAATCGAAAGTCCAAAACCTGCTTTCAGCTGTTGTGAGTATATATCGGGGATGGTAGCTAGCGATGTCATGAAGTCAATATCACCATGCTGTTTACTAAATTTTTCGAATGCAGGTGTATTGGCAATACTATTCTTTTTTGTTTGCAACATTAATTTGCTCATCTCATCTTCAATTCTCAATACATCCATGGCCGATGTTCCCGATGTTATAGCAGCAGCATAATCATTGTATACCAAAAGATAACTTTGCCCTATGATAACATAACTCAAATCACCCCTTTTGTTGATCGGCTCGCAAAGTTGCTCATTTGCCAATAAGTCGAATGTTTTGGTAATTTTCAGCATGTCTTTTACTTTCAATATCCAAACCGGATTGTTAAAAGCAGGAGAAGTAAAGGCATATATGCGTGAAGTGAAATCGATACCCAACTCAAAAGGAGAATTGAATACTTTAGCAAAATGTTGGAATGTTTCGGGTGAGGTACTGTATTCCAGAACATTTATAACTTTCTGTTTGGCCTCTTCGCTTGCTGTCAACAATCCCGATTTTCTAAACAATGACAGTGGATTGGCAGATGCCACTACAGTAGCGTCCGAAGGAATCACATGTGTGTAATCGTGCTTTTGCGAGCAGCTCGATAGTATCACGATCCATATAACCAGCGAAGAAAGTAAAGCAGATATCTTTTTCATAATGATATACTTTTTAATGTGCATTTGTCAGATTAAATGTATGACAAGCTACCAGTGCCGCTGTTTCGGTACGCAATCGTGAATTGCCTAGGCTAATTGATTTAAAACCATGCTCATTCGCCAGTTTCACCTCTTCCTCACTAAAGTCTCCTTCCGGGCCAATCAATATTAGTACCTCTTCACCGGGTGTAATCACATCTTTCAAAAAAGGCTTGTTGGCTTCTTCATAGCAGTGTGCAATGAATTTTTGCCCTTTAAACTCTTCTTTTACAAATGTTTTAAAGTTTGTCATCTCTCTTAATAGAGGAACACGAGCTTTTAATGATTGTTTTACAGCCGATACGATAATTTTATCAATTCGCTCGTTTTTAATCACTTTTCTTTCTGAAAAACGACAGTTTAAGAAGGTCAATCCATCCAAACCTATTTCGGTTGCTTTTTCGGCGAACCACTCGTTGCGATCCATGTTTTTGGTAGGTGCCATAGCAATATAAAGTTTACCTTCCCACAATGGATCCTGATAAATTGTTTCGTCAACCTCAAAAAGGCATCTTTTGTTATTGGCTGCCGTAATTGTAGCTTTATAAAACTGGCCTTTCCCATCGGTAAGCATTATTTTATCGCCTGCATTTAGGCGGAGCACACGTGTGCAATGTTGGCTTTCCTCCTCAGGAAGCTCTTTCGATTGGTCAATATTGGGTGTATAGAAAACGTGCATTACAATTTTCTTTTATTAATTTCATCACGCAAGTTGGCAGCTATCTCATAATTTTCTTCTTCTATTGCTATTTTCAAAGCTTTTTCAAGCTCATTTAATGGTATTTGCAACCCATCTACTTCTTCCTCTTCTTCTTCCTCTTCCAAGTTTTCTGCAGTGAGTTGCTCATTTTCTAAAATAGAATCGTAAATAAAAATAGGTGCTTCGAATCGCAAGGCTAAAGCAATTGCATCCGATGTTCTCGAGTCAACACGCGTAATTTCATCTTGATGTTTTAAATATATATACGAATAGAACACACCTTCGTGTACCTTATAAATGAGCACTCTCAATAATTCAGTATTTAATACGGTAAGGCAGGTGTGAAAAAGGTCGTGGGTTAAAGGGCGTTGAGTTTTAATTCCTTTCAAACAGATAGCTGTAGATTGAGCTTCGGAAGCTCCTACAATAAGTGGAAGCTTCCGATTGCCTTTTTTTTCGCCCAACAAAATCACATACGCACCCGCTTGTGCTTGAGTATCTGATATGTCTAAGACCTTTAATTCTATTTTTTTATTCATTTTATTTCTTTACTAAATCTCCCGGTTGGTGTTTGTAGCGGAATACAATGGCAAATAACACTCCGATAACTAGGGCATAGGCTGCAAAAATGAACCAAATGTCAGGCCAGTTTCTGCTTATCAGCATGCCATCAGAATATACAGAGAATGCATCTACCACAGCACCACTTGCATATCCACCAATAATTGCGCCCAATCCGTTTGTCATCATGAAGAATAAACCTTGAGCACTTGCACGAATATTGGTGTTTGCTTCGATTTCAACAAATAGTGAACCCGAAATGTTGAAAAAGTCGAACGCCATACCATAAATAATCATCGATAAGATCAGCATCCATACGCCCGGACCTGGATTTCCTAAACCAAACAAACCGAAGCGTAGTACCCAAGCAAACATACTGATCAGCATTACGCGCTTGATACCAAACTTACGTAAGAAGAATGGGATGGCAAGAATAAAGAATGTTTCACTCATTTGTGATATAGAAAGCAATATTACTGAGTGTTTCACACCGAATGAATCGGCATATTCGGGAAACTTTTCAAAGCTGCTCAAGAATAAGTCGCCGTATGTATTGGTGATTTGAAGTGCAGCACCCAATAGCATCGAGAATAAAAAGAAGATAATCATTTTTTTGCGTTTAAATAGCGTAAGTGCATCTAAACCAAATGCTGATAACATTGATTTTGACTCTGTTTTGGCAGGTGGACAAGGAGGCAAAGAGAAGGAGTAAGCTCCCAAAACGAATGCTGAAGCGCCGGCTACCCATAATTGCAAGTCAGATGATTTAAATCCGGTTAAGTCGACTACCCACATGGCACAGATAAAACCGATTGTACCCCAAATTCGAATCGGTGGGAAATCTTTAACAATATCACATTTGTATTTTTCGAGAGCACCATACGATACCGTATTCGCAAGCGCTAGAGTTGGCATATAAAACAACATGTTGAGCAACATGGCCCAGTACATGTGATTATAATCGGTTGCTGTCGAAGCGTAGATCAAACATCCACCACCCAAGATATGTAATATCCCGTATAATTTTTCAGCATTTATCCATTTGTCGGCTATAATACCTACAATACCCGGCATAATGATAGAGGCGATACCCATAGTAGCAAAAATAGCTCCAATTTGACCTCCTTCAAAATGAAGTTCTCTACCCATATACCCGCCTAGCGAAATTAACCATGAACCCCAAATAAAAAATTGGAGGAAGTTCATAATAATTAGTCGTAACTTGATACTCATCTTCTTTTTATTTTATAATTGCATATTAAGTTTATAGTAGTGCAAATATAATGATTTTCAGAAATTAATAGCGAAATCATTACAAAAAGAAGAGTAGGGACGGGTGATGAATGATTACTGAAGAGTAAGGATAAAAAAAAAGGGGATCTATCTCAGACACCCAATCTTTATTAACCTTAAATCTAATACCATGAAAAACACATTGCAAATATAAGGTTTTTATGTTATAAAACATGCTTAAGTGCAAGAAAAGGCGTTTATTGTTAACTATGATTAACAATAAACGCCTTTTTAATATTCTATATGCTTTTATTCTACATACAATACCAACCCTTTCAGGTATTCTCCTTCGGGATGATAAATATTTACCGGATGATCGGCAGGTTGTGTAAGTTGGTGCAAAATGCGAACATTGCGTCCCGACATGGCAGCTGCTGTAAAAACAGCTGTTCTGAAATTTTCTTTGCTTACTACTTGCGAGCAAGAGAAGGTAAAGAGTATTCCGCCCGGTTTAATTTTTTCAAAAGCTTTGGCATTTAGTTTTCGGTAACCTTGCAAAGCATTGCGTAGGGCATCTCTATGTTTTGCAAACGCAGGAGGGTCGAGAATAATTAAGTCGTATTGATCGCCCATGCGGTCAAGATACTTGAATGCATCTTCGGCATAAGCAGCATGGCGCTCATCATTCGGGAAGTTTAATTCTACGTTTTTGTTTGTTAAGTCGATGGCTTTTGCCGAACTATCTACCGAGTGCACCAATTTAGCACCACCGCGCATAGCATAAAATGAAAATCCACCCGTATAGCAAAACATATTCAATACACTACGATTTTTAGAGTAGCGTTCGAGCAGTGCACGGTTCTCGCGTTGATCAACAAAGAAGCCGGTTTTCTGGCCTTTCAACCAGTCTACATGGAATTTTAATCCATATTCGGTGGCAACATTGTCGGTGCTACCGCCCTTTAGAAATCCGTTTTCAGGTGCTAAATCGGCTTTATACGGAAGTGTAGTTTCCGATTTATAATATATATTGTCTATTTCGCCTTCCATTACTTGCGATAATGCTTCGGCTATTTCCATACGGTCTACGTGCATGCCGGCCGAGTGTGCTTGCATTACAGCCGTTTTAGCATAAACGTCGATAATCAATCCCGGTAGGCTATCTCCTTCGCCATGTACCAATCGGTAGGTATCATTAATCGGGTTTTGGGCTACGCCTATACTTTTGCGTAGATCGAAAGCAACGCTCAATCTTTTTTTCCAGAAATCAAGATGAATAGGCTCTTGCTTAAAAGATAAAATGCGCACTGCTATACTTCCGATTTGGAAATGACCTTGTGCAATAAATTCTTTTTTCGAAGTGTATACTTCTACTAATTCTCCCTCTTCGGGTTCGCCATCGAAGCGTGCAATAGCTCCTGAGAATATCCAAGGATGAAATCTTTTAAGAGACTCCTCTTTTCCGGGTTTAAGATATACTTTATGCATATATAATGTTTAGATAAATCGATTGATTAAATGATAGCAGGCATAGGTGCAATCTCAAAATCGCCGCTCTCTTTGAGTTGGCGCAAAAGATTGTAAATATCGAGGCAGGCCCATGCATCGGTTGCTGCGTATAGTTTTTGTTTGTCCGATAGTACATCGGCTTCCCAATTAGTAAGTTGTTGCGATTTGGATATCCGATGTTTGAAAAGCAATGCATATATTTTTTGCAAGCTTTTATCTTGAATGCCAAAAGCACGCACGTACTCTTGTAGTTCAATACATCCTTTTTCTTTTAAATTGGCGCGTTTGCGTAGCATCATAAAGTCGTCGCGAAGCGATAATCCCACTTTCTGAATTTTTTCATTCTCGAGAAGTTCGATCAATGACTGCGGCAAACCAATCATGTTGAGACGAAACAGAAAACAACACTCTTTGCATGCCAATTGTAGTAGAGCTACTTTGTGCGATTGTCCTTTCTTAAAAGAGGGACGTGTTTCGCTATCAATACCAAGAGTGGATTGAGTCTTTAAAAAGTCTACTGCTTTGTTGGCTTCTTCTTCGGTCTGAATCAAAATCATTCTTCCTTCGTAAATCACTTTTGGAAGTTCCTTGATTTGTTCTTTTGTTATCGTTCGCTCTATTATCATCTTATTGAAAGATTAATATGAATAGTCGTCTACAAAGTTGTCGTCGCCATTCACTTCGTCGTTATACTCATCTTCTTCGTCATCATCAGCACCTTGGCTATATTTCACTTCGTGAAGGGCGCGAAGCGTGTTGACTAACTTCTGTCCCCAAAGGCTCTTGAAGTTTTCTTGACAAATAAACAACGCATCGTTCATTGTTTCGTTCATTCCCAGTTGAAAAATAAAGACAAAATCTCGGATATCTTGATAAATATCGGCCAAGTCTTCAGAAATATTTTTTTTGATGGGCTGATCGCTATATACCATATCTTCTACAAAGACATCGAGATAGTCATCTTTGTCGGCCATTATTGCAGCAACTCTATTGATAATATAGTTGTATTGATCTTCTGTAACATATTGCTCTAAGGGTTCATCGCCCATTTGATCTAACTCGGGCAATAACGTTGCTTTCAGATATAGAAGAGGCAAAATCTTTAATGTTTTATCAACAAATTCATGTCGGCTTATCAGATCTTGGCGCTCTAAAAATGCACAATATTCGGCCGATACCGTAACAAACTCGATAACACTTTTATCGAATATAGCTTGACTCTCTTTTTTCATACTTCGTGAAATTGATTTGCAAAGTTACTAAAAAAGGATGGAATGAAGTGTGATTGCCTTTCTTATATTTAGTTTTTTAATATTATTGATTGATGATATGCTTTGATGTTTTTGTGTGGATGATGGTTTTGTTGCGTGTGTAATCAAGATATCGATCGGTGCTGTTGATCGCTCTTTTTATGGAAGTTGTCATGATAGGTTATTGAATAGTATTCGCATTACATGGGCATGTATGGGTACACTACATGGGGATGTATAGGGTCGTTACATGCCCATGTAATGCTGCAAAACATCCCCATGTAGCGCATTGTAATTCTAAATACTTGATTCATTATGGCCTACAAAATCTTTTGTTTTGCTCCTTATATTCGCGTGTCAATTGTTAGGAATTAGAAACGTTTTATACTATTTTTGCATCAACGAATATGTAAGAGCAAGAAAATAACATGGCTAAAAAAAAATCAGATAAAGAGACATCGCAAAGCAGTGTCTCCATGTCACGTGTGGCACACTTTATGAAAAACGAGACATTCCATTTTATTGTGGGGTTGACAATGGTGATATTTGCTGTCTATTTATTATTGGCTTTCACCTCATTTTTCTTTACCGGTGCTGCCGATCAGAGTATAGTAGAGAGTGGCAACCCCGAAGATTTGGCTGTTATCAATAATCAAGTGAAAAACTATGCCGGATCGCGTGGAGCGCAAATCGCCAACTATCTGATAAACGACTGTTTTGGTGTCGCCTCATTTTTTATTCTAATATTTTTATCGATCACCGGATTAAAATTAATGCGGGTACGCATTGTGCATCTTTGGAAATGGTTTTTTGCCTGTTCGTTGTTATTGATTTGGGGATCAATATTCTTAGGTTTTGCTTTTCTCGATCAATATCAAGATTCATTTTTCTATTGGGGAGGACGCCATGGATATAATGTTTCCGTTTGGCTTATTTCGCAAATCGGAACGCCCGGTGTATGGCTGTTGCTCTTGGCTACAGCTTTATGTTTTCTTGTTATTATCAGCTCGGCCACTATTATTTGGTTGCGCAAAGCTTTGCAGTTTCAATATCTTAAACGAAAACCCAAAGTTGCCAGCGATAGTGTTGAACCCCAACCCGATATTGATTCGGAGGTTTTAAACCCACAACCTCAAGAAGTCAATTTCGATATCCAGCGCACCTATACACCCACTCCGGTGGAAGTACCGGTAATTCCGGAGATGCCTCTCAACGAAGTAGACGATGAGATGGATGATACACAAGAAGAGGAAGAAACAAATGATGTTTCGATGGTGGTAGAAACACCCGTAGAGGATATTATGCCCCCTGCAAAACCGGTGCAAGCAGAAAAACAACCCGGCTTTGAGGTGGAGGCTGTAAAGAATGAAGACGAAAACTATAAACCGCTGAATTCAGAACCATACAATCCTAAATTGGATTTAGAAAATTATCGCTTTCCAACCATCGATTTGATGAAGCACTACGAAAATAGTGAGCCCACCATCAATATGGAAGAGCAAAATGCGAATAAAGATAAGATTATAAATACGTTGCGTAGCTTTGGTATCGAAATTAGTACCATTAAAGCAACCGTTGGACCTACCGTAACTCTATACGAAATTACTCCGGCACAAGGCATACGTATTTCGAAAATACGAGGTTTAGAAGATGATATTGCTTTAAGTCTTTCGGCATTGGGTATACGTATTATTGCACCTATACCAGGCAAAGGTACAATCGGTATCGAAGTACCCAACTCGAACCCTAAAATGGTATCGGGACAAAGCATTATTGGTAGCCGTAAGTTTCAGGAGTCTACATTCGAACTGCCTATAGCCTTCGGCAAAACTATTACCAACGAAGTGTTTATGGTCGATTTGGCAAAGATGCCACACGTATTGGTAGCAGGTGCTACCGGACAAGGTAAGTCGGTTGGTTTGAATGCAATCATCACCTCTCTACTTTATAAAAAGCATCCGGCAGAGCTAAAGTTTGTTCTTGTCGATCCTAAAAAAGTAGAGTTCAGTATTTATTCTGTCATCGAAAATCATTTCTTGGCAAAACTACCGGGCAATGGCGATGCTATTATCACCGATGTAACCAAAGTGGTGCAAACTTTAAACTCGGTATGTGTTGAGATGGACACTCGATACGATTTACTGAAGGCAGCTCAAGTTCGTAATATAAAAGAGTATAATGAGAAATTTATCAATCGCAGACTTAATCCTGAAAAAGGACATAAGTATATGCCATATATTGTGGTGGTGATTGATGAGTTTGGCGATTTGATTATGACGGCCGGAAAAGAGGTGGAATTGCCCATTGCTCGTATTGCTCAGTTGGCTCGTGCTGTAGGTATACATATGATTATTGCAACCCAACGACCCACCACCAACATTATTACCGGTACTATTAAAGCCAACTTTCCGGCTCGTGTAGCTTTCCGTGTTTCGGCCATGATGGACTCACGAACGATTCTCGACCGTCCGGGAGCCAATCAGTTGATCGGTAAGGGCGACTTACTGTTTTTGCAAGGAGCCGATCCGGTGCGTGTGCAATGTGCATTTATTGATACTCCAGAAGTAGAGCAGATAACAAAGTTTATTGCTAAACAACAGGGCTATCCATCGGCATTCGAACTACCCGAATATGTGAATGAAGATGGTGGAGGAAACGATTTGGGCGATGTAGATATGGCGCGTCTTGATCCTATGTTCGAGGATGCGGCACGTTTAATCGTGATTCATCAACAAGGATCGACATCATTGATTCAACGTAAATTTTCTATTGGATACAATAGAGCCGGACGTATCATGGATCAAATGGAAAAGGCGGGTATTGTAGGTCCTGTGCAAGGAAGTAAACCTCGTGAAGTGCTTTGCTTGGACGAAACCGATTTGGAAATGCGTTTAAACAATTTAAGATAGTAGTTGTTGCTAACAAAAAAATGAGAAGATTTATTTTATTTTATATCGTGTGCATCTGTTCGGTATTGACCCTCAGTGCACAAAGCAGTGTTGATGCCAAGCGTATACTAGAAGCTACGGCAAATAAGTTTGAAAAATCGAGCGGAGTAAAGGCGCAATTTAATGTCGAGGCTTTTCAGAGAGGCAACTCATTGGGTACAGCCAAAGGTACAATCGAGCTTAAAGGCGAAAAGTTTGTGTTGCAAACGGCCGATCATCTTTCTTGGTTCAATGGCAAAACGCAATGGACGTATCTGCCAACCAGTGATGAAGTAACGGTTAATAACCCAACCGAAGCCGAACTGCAAACGGTAAACCCATATGCTCTTTTGTCTCTTTACAAACAAGGATACCAATCGCAATTGGGAAACGTTGCACAATATGACGGAAAAAATATATATGAGGTGATATTATCTACAATGGACAAACAACAAGATTTGTCGAAGATTGTTTTATATATTGAAAAAGCAACTTATCAACCTTTGTTTGTTGATGTGGTAATGCGTGATAATACCCGGAATGTGATCAAAATAACTAATTATCAAAGTGGCTTGAATTATAACGATTCCATGTTCAACTTTGATAAAAAAAAGTTTCCAACAGCCGAGATCATCGATCTTCGCTAGACTAGATATTAATAAGTAATTAAAAAAATATGACTATGACAACAGAAAGAGTTAAATGTCTGATTATAGGTTCAGGTCCTGCCGGCTATACTGCTGCAATCTATGCAAGTAGAGCCAATCTTTCTCCCGTAATGTATGAAGGCTTACAACCGGGAGGACAGTTGACCACTACTACCGATGTAGAAAACTTTCCGGGATATCCTCAAGGTGTAAGCGGAACTCAAATGATGGAAGATATGCGTGCACAAGCCGCTCGTTTTGGTGCGGATATTCGTTTTGGAATTGCTACACATGCCGATTTGAAGGCGGCTCCTTATAAAATAACAATCGATGGCTCTACAGTCATTGAGGCCGAAACCGTGATTATTGCAACAGGTGCTACTGCTAAATATTTAGGATTGCAAGATGAACAAAAGTATGCCGGTATGGGTGTGAGTGCATGTGCTACTTGCGATGGCTTTTTCTATCGTAAAAAGGTAGTAGCTGTAGTAGGTGGTGGCGATACTGCTTGCGAAGAAGCTATCTATTTGGCAGGCTTGGCTTCGAAGGTATATCTCATTGTACGTAAACCTTATTTGCGCGCATCAAAAATTATGCAAGAGCGTGTGATGCAACACGAAAAGATTGAAGTATTATTCGAAACCAACACAGTGGGACTTTTCGGCGAGAACGGTGTGGAAGGAGTGAACTTAGTTAAACGTTGGGAGCAGCCTGATGAGGAGCGTTACTCATTGGCCATTGATGGCTTCTTCTTAGCAATTGGGCATCATCCAAACTCAGACATTTTTAAAGAGTATATCGACACCGATGAGGCTGGATATATTGTAACCGAAGGTAGTTCGCCATGCACTAAAGTACCAGGCGTATTTGCAGCAGGTGATGTAGCTGATCCTCATTACAAACAAGCTATTACGGCAGCCGCAAGTGGTTGCAAAGCAGCTATCGAGGCAGAACGCTATTTAGCTGAAAAAGGATTGATGTAATATTCACATCCTAACACTTTAAAAAATATTTCAGCAATTATCTAGTTAGCCATAATTTAAAATTATGGCTAACTAGTAGATATATACACTATATTATCAGATTAATATCTGCCATTAATTCTAAATTAGACAATTACTATATTAGATTAGACGAATTTATATGAAAAAAACACCGGCAATTATAGTATTTCTCTCTTTAATTATACCCTCGATCTTGTTTGGCTGCTTTAATTATTCGTTGGCAAAAGACAGTATCATAGAAGACATGAACCAAGCTTTGGCAAAAACTCTTTTGTACGAGAAACTTGACAAAATTACACCTGATACATTAAGAGTCTTTAAGTCTAATCTGCAAATAGCTCAATTAAAAAAGACATCCTATCTCTCTTTATGTACGGATGAACCTAGCAAACTTTCTCTATGTAGCGATACTATAAGTTATAAAATAGAAGATGAAAGATTATACATCAGAGCTTATCCCAACTGCTCAAAAGCCACCATATTTAGTGTTTCCGAACAGACAATACCAGGCTGCTTATTTTTTATAAGCATTTTCTGGGGAATATCTTCTTTAATTTATTTTTATAAACAGGAGAACTCTTTATTAGCTTCGACATCTGATAATGAAATGGTGGTGTATGGTAATTTATTCTTTTCGACTTCTTCTGAGCAATTCTATAATGAGAAAAATGAAATAATATATTTCACGCCAATGCAGTTGTCATTAATGAAACTGTTGATGATAAATGAAAGTAAAAAGGTATCTATTAATGATATCTGTCAAAATCTTTGGCCCAAAAAAGAGAATGCAAGGGAATCGCTATATACGTTGATGCGTCGATTAAAACCTATTGTT
Source organism: Bacteroides sp. UBA7333 (assembly GCA_002471195.1). Lineage (GTDB taxonomy): Bacteria > Bacteroidota > Bacteroidia > Bacteroidales > Bacteroidaceae > Bacteroides. The sequence continues at coordinate 11,078 of DKPN01000035.1, read as the reverse complement.
GAAAGAAATAGTAATGTGAAAATTATTACATATAAAAACGGACACTACGGGTTGTCTACAAAAAAAGACTGATTAACAGCGTTTTGTCAGTGTAGTGTCAGGCATTTGTCAGCTCTTTTTTAGCTTAGGTTTACGGGTATTGATCTACTTTCGCACTCAAACTAAGCTTTTAAATAATGAGAGTAATTAATTTGTTTTTTCTGGTACTATGCTTCCTTTTCTCCTCAATATCGGTATTAGGCCAGATTACCCTAAAAGGTGTGGTGAAAGATATAAATGCCCAGCCTATAATAGGCGCATCTATAATAGTACGATCGGTACAAGATTCTATAGACTATAAGGGAACAATCACTGACGCAAACGGTCGATTTATTTTTGAGAAAATAAAATCGGGTCAGTATCATTTTGAAATATCGTTCATCGGATATATGAGTTATCATCGTGAATTGGTTTTGAACGAATCTGTCGATATAGGGGAGGTGATGTTAGAAGAGAATGTGACACAGCTGGATGAAGTAGTTGTAACTGCCCATATGATCGAAAGATTTGCTGATAAGAAAGTGTATAAACTGACTAATAAAGAGAAAGAAAAATATAGTAGTGTATTATCAGCTTTGACATGTTTACCCAAAATTCAAGTTATAGACGATCAAGTAAACACCGCGAATGGTAAATCTGTAAAGATTTTAATAAACGGAATACCTTCTACACCTGCCGATCTTTCGGTTATATCTCCCGAAAATATACTTAAAATAGATTATTACGCTCAACCACCGATACAATATTCAAACATGGGTTTAGGGGCGGTTATCAATGTAATTATCAAAGAGCAACAACATGGAGGATCTATCGGCATAAATACGAAGAATGCCCTAACAACCGGATTTGGAAATAATATGTTGAATCTCAAATATAATTGGAACCATTCGCAATTTGGGATTTCCTATAATATAAACTATCGAAACTACAATAAACGGATATTGGATGAGAACATCGATTACACGATAAGTGAAAAAGTATTTCAAAAACAAAAGAATGGGAATAATAGCCCATATGCGTACGAACAACAATTAGCTGAACTCAACTATAATAATTCAAAGCCAGATAATTATCTATTCAGTACGAAGCTTTCAATCAACACATTTAATCGTCGACGTTCATCGAGTCAAAACATTATATCAACAGTAGATACGATAACATTAGAGAAATTTGGTAAGAGCTTTGATAAGGATAAATATATTAGTCCGGTAATCGATCTCTATTTTAGTAAAATGTTTAAATTAAAACATGAACTTATATTAAATTTAGTTGGCACCTATTATAAGTCTGATTATGACTATAAATACTTCGAACTTTATAATAGCATTACAGATTTTGAAACAGATATGAATATAAATATTGATAAGTATTCGCTTATCAGTGAAGTTATGTATAATTATAAAATGCCGAAGGGACAATTGTATATTGGAAATCGATATATATACAATAATAGCATTCAGAGCAATCTAGCTTCTAATAATCAAATCGCGACCAATGAAATATATTCTTATTTAGGAATTACTGGTAATTTGTCTCAAAAGATTAGCTACAATATTTCGGCTAGCCTCAATGGAAATATATTTACGACTATTGAAGATAAAAAATATAAATTTTTTTATTTTAGACCACAAATAAGATTAGGCTATTTGATCGATGAGAGTACCGACGTGGCTTTGAACTATGAGGTTAACACTGAAAACCCTGCAGTATCTTCGCTCACATACAATCCTTATTATAAAGATTCTAATTTACTGTTTGTGGGTAATCCTAATTTAAAGCCAAGCAATAATCATGATTTATCGTTGTCCTTTAACAAGACGATTAAGAAATTTGAAATCAATGCCGAAATAGGTTATGCTTACACAAAGGATGCCATTGCTCCAGTCTTTCAATCAAATGAATCGTATCTTATAGAGACATTTGATAATCTGAATAGTGCACAAAAAGTGAATGCAAGTATTTTTTTACGTTGGTCGCCATTTTCAAATAATATATTCCATTTGTGGTTGTATTCTGAGATTTTTCATCAGCTTAACTCTTTTGGCATATCTAACTGGCAATATACAGGGTATTCAATTATACCATCTGTACAGTTTTCATATAATAAATGGGGTGTTCAATTATTGTATCAAGCGGAAAGTAAATATCTAGTGGGGCAAACTGTGAAAAGTAGACCTAGTATGGCATATATTGAAATTTCTAATCAACCCATTAAAAACTTAACATTAACCGGAGGAGTAAGATATCCATTCTATGATGCGTGGAAACAGCTATCTTTTGTTTCTGGTACTGATTTGTTGCAGCGTACCGAGTCGGAACGGATTTTTAATAATGCCAACATGGTATATATCAATTTTGTGTATAATTTTTCATTTGGTAAAAAAAGCTCAAATGTGAAGTTAAAAATGCAGAATAAGGATAAGGACTCCGGAATACTGAATAGGTTGTAATATTAGGTTGAAATGTATTACTTTATACAACAAAGGCTAT
>DKPN01000035.1:0-8354 GCA_002471195.1 Bacteroides sp. UBA7333 | reverse complement strand
ATAGCCTTTGTTGTATAAAGTAAAGTTTGATTAGTATATTTCAATACCATCCATATATACACTTGCCTGAACTGTTTCAGGTAAAGTTGTGCTATGGAAATCGACACCGTTTTTCAATACACCACCACTTGGGAAAGTTAATCTTACAAATTTAGCATCTGTAGGTTGAAAAGAGATCGTATCAGTATACGCCTTCTTTCCTTTTTCAGGATATTGACGGTCGAATACTTCTTTTGTAATAACATTATAATCGTTACCATTTACTGAAGTTTCGATGGTAATGCCACCGACAGGAAGTGCACGATAAGCTGGATTATATAATGAGCCGAATACGATTTTACTGATCGGTGTTGTTTTATCTAACTCAACAGTAAAAATCAACTCTTTATTATTCTCATCCATTTTAAAATATGTCCAAGGAATATATGATGCATTGTTGCCGCGTTTACCGTTGGTTAAACCCATTGTTATTGTGTCTCCATTCAGTTTGTCGTTTTCATCCCAGATATCACCTTTCGACCATCCTATATTGATGTTGGTAGTAAATGGTTTTCCCGAAATTAAGTTACCGTAAAGTGGCTTGTGTCTTACCTCTCCAATTATTTTTCCATCTTTAAAGGCGGCGGCTTTAAGATCAATATTACCATCTAATACAAAAGGTTTCGTATATAAAGTAGAGTATCTTGTTGGAGTATTTCCATCGGTAGTATAACGGATTTCTGCTGATGGATTGAAGCATTCTAACATCACATATAATTGATTGTCGATAACTTTTGTATTAACATTAACATCAAAATAGTTGCGACATGCATTAACACCCAAAACTTCTAAACGCTCAAACTCTTCTTCCATACGTTTGCAATAGTCATTCCAATTTTTGTTTGAATTGTTGGTCCAAGCAGTTTCGGCAATAGCTGTAACTTTAGGGAATGCTTGATAATCGCGACGGTCTTCTGTTTGCATATATTCGGTCCAGATATTGCCTTGTACTCCAATAATATGTTTTTTGACCAACTCATCTGCGTCATCTTCAAAAGGGTTGAAGGTGTATGTGTTTTTAAGAGTAACATAACCTCCGATAGTAGTAGGGGCTGTTTCAGGATCTTCTTGATAGAAGTCTAAATACATATAGGGCATAGGAGTCATTATGGCATTGTGTCCTTGTTTTGCAGCTGTAACACCTCCTTCTATTCCGCGCCATGACATAACGGTAGCATTCGGAGCTAAGCCTCCTTCTAATATTTCGTCCCAACCAATAATGTTCTTGCCTTTACTATTGATGTATTTTTCCATGCGCGTGATGACATAACTTTGAAGTTTTTCTTCTTTTGTATGCAATTTGCCATCAACAGGGTTGGGGGTAGTGTCGTCTTTTAATCCTAATTTGTTAATTAATGCTTGACAGTGTTCGCAGTTTTCCCATGCAACTTTTAAACATTCATCGCCACCTACATGAATATATGAACTAGGGAAAAGTTCGACAACTTCGTCGATAACGCCTTCAAGGAACTCGAATGTTTCTTCTTTAGGACAATATACCTCTTCAAAAATTCCCCATGTACCAGTCACTTCATAAGTGGTGTCAGGATTACATGATAATTGTGGATATGCAGCTAATGCAGCTGTTGCATGGCCTGGCATTTCTATTTCGGGAACGACAGTAATGTATTTTTGTGCAGCATACGCTACGATGTCTTTAATTTCTTCTTGCGTATAATAACCACTAACAGGTTTACCATCGAAAATTTGTGGATAGTTCGTGTAATAATAGTCAATTAAAGTCTCTTTACGGTTTGAACCAATTGAGGTTAATTCCGGATATTTTTTAATTTCAATTCGCCATCCTTGGTCATCGGTTAAGTGCCAATGGAATGTATTCATCTTGTGCATAGCAAGCATATCGATAAATTTCTTAACATATTCGACCGATGAGAAATGACGACAAACATCAAGCATCATACCACGATAGGTGAATCGGGGTGCATCTTCTATTTCAACGCATGGTATCGACCAATTGGCTCTTTTGTCTAACTTTGTGCCATAAACTGCCGGTGGCAATAGTTGATATAGTGTTTGAACACCATAGAAAAAACCATTTGGCTTTGATGCAGTTAGGGTAATTTGATTTGGGGTTATTGAAAGATTATATGCTTCGTCGGCTAGTGTAGGCTCCGATTTAAAAACAATTGTACCTTTGTCAGGTGTAGATGTTGAGTTATCAAACTTTAATTTGATACCTGATGTCTCGTCTATTTTACCAATGAAGTTATGGATGATCGTATCTACTCCACTGGGGCAGTTTTCGGCAACAATCGCAACATCGTTGTTTAATATAAATCTTCCATCTTTTGGGACAAGATGGTTGGGCAATGGAACGATATTATACTCGTTCGTCAGCTCTTTTTTATCCTTGCAACCGGGGGTGATACACAATAAGGATAAGAGCAATAAATAGAATCCTTTTTTCATGAATGTAGGAAGTGTTAAGTTATTGATGTATTTACTATTAGCCAATTTTGCTGATTTTCTTTAATTTGTCTTCGTCTATAATTCTTAATTTACGACCATCGATAGTAATCAAACGTTCTGAAGCAAAATTTGATAATGTACGAATAGCGTTGGATGTGGTCATGTTGGATAAGTTGGCCAAATCTTCTCGCGAAAGATATATGCTCAACGTTGATCCATCTTCTTCTAAACCATAACTTTCCTTTAAAAACAATAGCGATTCGGCTAAACGTCCTCGAATATGCTTTTGAGTTAAGTTTACAGTTCGTTCATCGGCAATACCTAAATCGATAGATAATTGCTTGATAAAGAATATAGCGAGATTGTTATTTTCGGTAATGAGTCGAGTGATAATGTCCATTGGTACTAATCCAACGGCGGAAGGTTCGAAAGCGGCAGCAGTGGTTACAAATTCTTCTTTAGCAAAAAAAGCCCGATAAGCAAAATACTCACTGGGTTTAATCATTCGGATGATTTGGCTTCTTCCACCAACTCCATCTTTATATATTTTTACTTTTCCACTAATGAGACACATCAGATGGATTGGGGTTTCACCTTCACAATAGATAACTTCGTTTTTCTTATAATTTTGAATGGTGAAATTGTTGGCTAAGATTACTCTTTGCTCATCATTTAATGATGCCCATATGTCGGGTATCTGTTTAGATATTTCTATATCTGACACATTTGTTTTTACCATGAGTGCTGCAAAACTGTGTTATAAAGCACAAATGTAAAAAGAAAAAATGAAAAAATGAATGAATTGTAACAAATTTGTAATCGCATGATAGCAGACGGTACCACCTATATATAATAAATACCATCTGCCGCTTGACAAATGGTATTTATTGTATTTTATTTATTTAGTGAAGAGTAGCTCTCTGTATTTCGGCAATGGCCATATTTCATCATCTATCTCTAATTCTAAATGATCGATATGATCGCGGATCTCATCATAATATGGGCGAACTGTTTCTTCGTATGCAAAGGCTTTGTCATGATAATTATCAAGTTGATTGGCTACTTTACGAGCATCAATCATTTCTCTAACTAAAGTTTTAATGGAAGATACTCTGTGTGAAATTTCTTTGATCAATTCTTTGCGATCTTTGCTTAGTTCTTCATACTCTTCTTCAGAGAAAATTTCTTTTAATCCACGCAAGTTTTCGATTAAACGATTTTGATATGTAACAGCTGTGGGTACGATGTGGTTGATAGCCAAATCACCTAATACGCGGCCTTCTATTTGTACTTTCATTGTGTACTTTTCTAACTCGACTTCAAGACGACAAGCTAATTCTGTTTCCGAAAAAACGTTTTCGCCCATTAATACAGATTTAGATTGTTCATCCATGTAGTGGGTTAGAGCTTGTGGTACATGACAAATGTTTGTTAAGCCTCTTTTTTCTGCTTCGTTTTTCCACTCTTCCGAATATCCATCACCTTCAAAACGAATGGCTTCTGATGAAATAATAGTTTCTTTTAAAATACGGAAGATCGCTTCGTCTTTTCCAACACCTTCATCCATTAGTTTTTCAACTTCGGCACGGAACTTATTCAGCTGATTGGCCATGGCTGCATTGATAGCAATCATCGCAGCTGCACAGTTTGATGAAGAACCCGCTGCGCGGAATTCGAAACGATTTCCGGTAAATGCAAATGGTGATGTGCGATTTCTATCTGTTGTGTCTAAAAGAATTTCCGGTATACGTCCGATTCCTAGTTTAAGAGTCGTTTTTTCTTCTGGAGTCATCTTCGAATCGCCAACCTGGCGAACAATCTCATCGAGTGTGGCTGATAATTGCTTACCTAAGAAAATTGATAAAATAGCAGGAGGTGCTTCGTTTGCTCCAAGACGATGACTATTGCCGGCACTCGAAATAGAGGCTCTTAGTAGGTTTTGGTTTTTGTAAACCATCATTAATACATTTACGAGGAAAGTAAGAAAAAGCATATTGCCTTTTGGGTTTTTTCCTGGTGCAAACAGATTAATACCTGTATCGGTAATGAGCGACCAGTTATTATGTTTGCCCGAGCCATTAACACCGCTAAATGGTTTTTCGTGTAGCAATACTTCAAAATGATGCTTGCGTGCAATTCTTTTCATTAAATCCATCACCAGTTGATTGTGGTCGTTGGCTAAATTTACATTTTCAAATATCGGAGCCAACTCAAATTGATTAGGAGCAACCTCATTGTGTCTTGTTTTGGCAGGTATGCCTAATTTATGGCATTCGATTTCCAACTCTTTCATGAATGCAGTAACGCGTGGAGGAATTGAACCAAAATAGTGATCTTCCAACTGTTGGTCTTTTGCTGATGAGTGTCCCATTAGGGTACGACCCGTTAAACATAGGTCGGGACGCGCTTTATATAATGAAGCGTCTACCAAAAAGTATTCTTGTTCCCATCCTAAATTAGCAAAGACTCTTGTGATATTTTTGTCGAACAATTGACATACTTCTGTTGCAGCTTTATCGACAGCTGCCAATGCTTTTAATAGAGGAGTTTTATAGTCTAAAGCATCGCCAGTATATGATATGAAGATGGTTGGAATACATAATGTATTGTCGACAACGAAAGCGGGTGATGATACGTCCCATGCAGTATAACCGCGAGCTTCAAATGTGTTTCTAATTCCGCCATTGGGAAATGAAGAAGCATCAGGCTCTTGTTGTATCAATAATTTTCCTGAAAAACGTTCAATGATTTCGCCATCTTCTCCAAATTCAATGAAACCATCGTGCTTTTCGGCTGTTCCATCAGTTAGCGGTTGAAACCAGTGTGTATAATGAGTTACGTTCAATGATTTAGCCCAGTTTTTCATGCCATTGGCAATTAAGTCGGCCATTTCTCTGCTGATAGGACTGCCTTTTTCAATGGCATCAATCACAGATTTATATGCTTCTCGAGGAAGATATTCTTGCATTTTTTTTCGATCAAATACATGACTACCATAATAATCTGTCAATCGGTTTGAAGGAGGTGTAACAGAAACTTCTTTTCTGTTAGATAATTCTTGAAGAGCAAAAAATCTCATTTTCGACATAATAATATCTATTCTATAGTTTTATTTTCTGCAAAAGTAGTGTATTTTTAGATATACCCCATAGAAATAGGGGGTAATCTTTTGAAAAGTGTGTAAAAAATGATGTATTGTGTGTTTAAAATGGGGGTGTTTTGCGAAAAATGTGTATTTTTCTGTATTAGTGAACTGTACTGTGAAATAAAAAAACAAATTTGTGATACAATTTTTAGTTATATTTGTTATTATATTAATACATATTAGTTGAAACTAATCAAGATTATAGGGCTCGTTCTGCTTTTTATATTCAATATACACATTCTTAAAGCAGATTCTTCTTCTCTTCAACCTGAGGTGGAGAAGAAGAACCTTGTTGATACTATTATTAATAATGTGATATCTTCTTCACCAATATATGCAAAAAAAATTAGCAGTTACAATGCAAAGCTATATATAAAAGGTAAAATGAATATTCCTAAGAAAAATTTTGGATTAAGATATATTCCCAAAATGTTTCATTTAAAAAAGAATGTACGCGATTATATCTTTGAATCATTTAATGAGCTTCATTATACTGCGCCTAATATTTATGATCAACAGATTCTGGCATCGTATGGAACCACTTATGGCAATAGATTCCAGTCTACGATGCTTGAATATTTCCATGTAAATATATATTCTTCCACATTATTATACAATAAGATTCTTTCTCCTTTAGCAAAGAATGCTCGAAGATATTATCAGTATAAACTTGATTCGACTTTTGTTGAAGATAGTACAATATCATACAAAGTTCGTTTTATTCCCAAAACCAAAAGCGATCAATTAGTAGGTGGGTGGATGGTTGTTAGTTCCCACTCTTGGAGCATTCGCGAAATTCGCCTATTTGGTCGGACTGATTTTGTGAAATTCGAAAACTATATTATTATGGGAGATGTCGGTGCAGCGGATGAATTGCTCCCCATTCGATATGAATTGAATGCCTATTTTGCTTTTCTTGGAAATAAAGTTGACGGTAGTTATTTGGCCTCTTTAGATTATGATAATATTGAAGAGATAATTGATATTCCTAAAAAAAAGATTTCTCAACATTCTTATGATTTATCTGAATCGTATATTCTTCAATGTAATAAGGATGAATTTAGAGGAGATAGTGCTTATTTTGATTCAATACGACCTATACCGCTTTCTGAAAAAGAGAGGCAATTATATATTGATTATGCTTCGGGGAAGGATACGATTCAATATATTCCACATAAAAAAAATAAGGCATTATGGGGAAGCGTTGGTGATTTTTTATTGACGGATATAAAAATCAACTTAAATAATATAGGTGATGTACGATGCTCGCCCATCATTAATCCTTTGTTGTTGAGTTATAGTAAAAGCAACGGTTTTTCATGGCGACAAGATTTTAGATTTAATAGACTTTTTGTAGGTGATAAACTGTTAAGAATCAGACCTCGTATAGGATATAACTTTACGCGTAAAGAGTTTTATTGGTCTGTCTATTCAAATTTTGATTATTGGCCACAAAAACAGGCAACAGTTCATCTGAATTTCGGTAATGGCAATAGAATATATAGTAGCGATGTTTTGGACGACTTAAAGGCTATTCCAGATAGCGTTTTTGATTTTAATCAAATTCATCTGGATTATTTTAAAGATTTATTTTTTAATATACGCCACAGTATAGAAGTTGTGAATGGTGTAAATGTTGAGGTTGGATTATATGTTCATAGACGCACTCCCATTAAAAAGACAAATTTAGAAATATTAGATCCATCATATGAATTGCCGCCCGATGTTATATCAAAAGTTCGTAATTCATATATTAGTTTTGCTCCGAATATAAAGTTGAGTTGGACGCCTTATCAATATTATTATATGAATGGTAATCGTAAAGTGAATTTATATTCTAAGTTTCCAACTGCTTCGTTTCAATATGAACGTGCTATTAGGGGAGTGTTTGGTAGTCGAGGTCAGTATGAAAAGATTGAGTTTGATCTCCAGCATAAAATAAATTTAAATCTGATGCGGAGCTTGTTTTATCGTGTTGGATTTGGTTTTTTTACCAATCAAAAAGAAATGTATTTTGTTGATTTCTCTAATTTTACACGTAGTAACTTACCTCATGGATGGAATGATGATATAGGTGGTGTATTTCAATTATTGGATGGTCGATGGTACAATTCCTCTGATAAATATCTGAGAGGACATGTCACATATGAAGCTCCATTTCTTTTTATGCGACATTTAATGAAATATTTACGTTATGTACAAAATGAACGAATATATCTAAATTTACTAGTAGTACCTCACTTGAACCCCTATTTTGAGTTAGGATATGGTATTGGAACACATATCTTTGATTTTGGGGTTTTTGTTGGATTTGCTAACTGGATATATAATGAAATAGGGTGTAAATTTACCTTTGAGTTGTTTAATCGTTGATAAGCTCGATCTCTAATTAAACGTTTTGTACTACAAGGTCAGGAAGAAATGTCTAAATGACTGAATATTAACCAATATTATATCAATAATTTTTCTTCTTTTCTTTTGGTAATCATAATTTAATACTATCTTTGCGGCCGATTATAGATAATATAATGTCTCACTTAATTAAAGTATTAAGAACAAATTTATTAATGGAAAATTTAAAAAACATTGCTCCTATTGAAGATTTCAACTGGGATGCTTATGAAAAAGGTGAATCTCTTGCACCAGTAAGCCAAGAAGAACTTGGGAAAGCTTATGACGGTACTTTAAACAAAGTTAACGACCGTGAGGTAGTTGACGGTACTGTAATTGCGATGAACAA
>DKPN01000013.1:25180-25594 GCA_002471195.1 Bacteroides sp. UBA7333 | reverse complement strand
ATGCTTTTGTATGTCTTGTCGTTTTTTATTGTCGAGGTACCAGGATTCGAACCTGGGACCCCCTGCTCCCAAAGCAGGTGCGCTAACCGGACTGCGCTACACCTCGAATAACTTATGTTTTGTTCTCAAAAGCGGTGCAAAGATAGGCACTATTCTTTAATTTGCAATAGCTAAATGAAAAAAATAATTTCAACTATTTTTAATTGTTTGTTATACAGTGTATTGTGAAGTGAAAAAAAATGAACATTTTTTAGTGCTTATCGCCGAAATAGATATTTGTAGCCAAAATGGCTTCGTTGAGATGTGATATGTCGTTTCGGATGTTATGCGAAATTTGCTACTGAACTAATGGAAGGATTGCGCAGATTGCAACGGTAAGGGGGAATAGATATCAACAAACTACCGGCTAATTCA
>DKPN01000013.1:16086-24955 GCA_002471195.1 Bacteroides sp. UBA7333 | reverse complement strand
TGAATTAGCCGGTAGTTTGTTGAGGATATCGTATGAGGATTTAAAACCGTCAGAACTTATTGTTCACGGATTGTGAGATGCCTATTTTATGCTATCATTGACAATGATAAAGGATTCATTCTTAACGCTATCAGTCGGAGTGACATATGATGGCTCATTGTCTGATGATTTTAGTTTTAACTTTTTCTGCAAGTTCTTTAATCGCCATTTATTAAAAAAGTTAAGCTCGGCCCAATGATTGAAATCCTTTTTAAATAATATACCTACTCCTTGTGTTGTGAGGTTGGTTTTCGTGTAATAGCGATCGTTCGATTCATTGTAGGCTTTCAATCGTATATCTCCCGAAGTGTTTAATAGCCATTCGGCTTCAAAATCGCCAACGAAGTTGGTATTTGACATTGGATTGTCTTTATATCCGAAATTGCCATTAATCAATAGTCTGTTATTTAAGAGTTGCCCCGATAGTATTCCTTCTACTTCAACATCGGTCCATCCTTTTTCGCCTGTGCTTAGATTTGTGCCGATATTCCAGTTGTTGTTGTCGATAATCTGCGATAATAAATTGTTTAACTGCCCCGATAGGGTAGACGATAGCACCGATGACATCATATCGGATTGACGTGTACCGTTGGCGTTTTCGGTATAAAACTTTCCAATACCGAGCAAATATAGTATTTGCATATTCATTTGTTCTTCGGTGCTGATGTAATTGCGTACGAGTGCTTGTACCTCATCGCGTTCATTGGGCAATGCTATATCTAGTTTTACCATTGGATGTAGTAAAATACCTGAAAGGTGCATCATACAGTTTACCTTTACGTTGGGTTGTTGAACCATCGATGAAGCATCTGGAATAAGGTCGTTTAGTGAAGCTGATGTTACAGTATAATAGGCATTAATGTCGAGAGTTGCATCTAATGGTGGTCCGTTAAAGGTGATGGAACTACCATTTTGAATGATAAAATCTTTGCGTATTACCTCTTGTAGGCTAAACTTATAAATACCTTGGTTGATGGTATAATTGCCAAATAGTTTTACATCGCCTTTGTTGTAAAAATCAGTTCTTATATTTCCGTTTCCTTTACAGCTGATGTAGTCTCCGGTTGTGGGGTCCATAATGATTTTCATGGTTGCATCGGGAGTAGCATCAATGAGTAAATTAAGACGTATGTCGGCTGGTGGTGTTGCTTCTTCGTCCATTTCGACTTCATTAAAGTCGGTAATAATTTGAAGAGTATCTTGAATGCGGCGCGGACTTTTGTCATTAAATTTTATAAATTGGGTACTGGTGGCCGTAGATGCTGTTCCGATAGAGTAATTGAATACGGTGTTTCGGTTGGTTGTCATCGCTACATTGGCCATGAGCCCGCTTTGGGCATTGCCGCTTAAGGATGCGTTTCCCGTGCCATATACCGTTCCATAAAAAGGCATTCCCGGTGTTTCGTGAGTATTCATCAGCAACATGTTGTTTACTTGAATATCCAATCTATACTGAATGTCTTTAAAGTGGTCGTATCTTAAGTATCCGTTTAGATTGCCCGTGTGGCCTTCGAAATCGTATATGTCTAAATCTATAAAATCTAACCCTTTTGGTTGAAGTCTTATGGTGTCTTTTACTAAAAATCCGGTATTCAGAAACTCAAACTTCATTGAGGCATCGGTGTAGGCTGCTCCGTCTAAAGTGAGTTCTTTGAATTTACCATATAATCTTACCTTGCCTGTGGCTGTTCCTTTTAGCTCTTGGGCAATCGATTGCATGTAAAATTCTATGAATTTAATATTCAGGTTGTTGGCATCAATGTGTAAGTCGAGTCCCGATGTTGGTTTGATGGGGAAGATGTAGCCTTTTACGGTGCTTTCTGCCTGACTTTTATCTTTTATGTGCGCATCTAAGTAGATTCCTTTATTTTCATTGTTCCAAATGCCGGTGATATTTAAGTTGCCTAATGGTCCGTGGTTTAAGCAGAAGTTCCGAACATTTAAATGTGCTTCAGCCTTGGGATTGTTTAGTAAATCACTGGCATAGGCAATACCTGTTGCATCGCCTCCAAAGATAACATCATCGGTAACTTGAGCTATATCGAATACATAGCCGAGATTAATGTTTTTCAAGTCGGCCACAATCGTATCGGCTGGATTGTTCGATATTGTTCCATTCACTTTTAGATGACGTTCTGCGTGGCTGAATGAAAAGTTGTTGATGTGTATGGTTTTTGATTCGATGTTGATCTCCGATGGATGAATTTTCCATATTGTGTCATTTAGTATCACATCGGTTGGTTGAATATGAATGGTGCTTTTGATCTCTTTCGATGTCTCCTCTTTAAAAAAACGCGCCAAAGTCGAGAGTCTTCCGCTATAGGTGGTATTCGAATTATTCCCCCAATCAATATTGGTGGATAAATGGTCGTCGAAAGCTTCTACATTGACAGCTATGTTTACTGCGTTATCTTTATTTTTTTTAGTCAGTCGTGCTTTTCCACTTATGTTATCACTGTTGTTTGAACAGATAAACATAGCCGATTCGATAAAGTTGTTTTTGTATTTAAATCGAGGAAAATATCCTTCGAGATGAACACTTTTGGATGCGTCGTCAATAAATGCTTTTATCGATGATTTTGTATATATATGTAGTGGAATATCGAAAACTTCGGATATCAAATCGGTATTTAATAATTGTATGTCGACAAAAAAGTTATTATTCGTTTTTTGGTTGGATCTCTTCTCGCGAAATAGCGATGGCAAATATTGCGATATAATTTTATTAAAGCTTTTTGCAATATTCTTATATTGATAATCGCCTTTAATAGAAGCTTTCAGGAAGTCAGAGTTGACGGATAAATATTTTTCTGAATCGTTGTGATATGAATTGATGTTGAGATTCTTCATGAAAATCTCTTTTTGAGGGGTCGTGTAATATAGGCTGTCAATGTCGATCACTCCTACTAAATTGTCGATGTTCGATCCTTTAAAATCGGCATCGAGTTTTACTGAGAAGATTGCATTGTTGTGCTTATCTGTCAGGTTTAATTTGTTTGGATTGAAATTAATAATTTGCGATGTTAGCTTGTATTCGGGCGTTTTTGATGTAAAATTAGCATTTGCCTCAATGTTAAGTCTTACATTGGGGTCGTTGATAAAAAAAGTACCATCGAAATGTTTTTTATTATAATCGCCGTTTAATTGAATGTTTCTATATTGGTAATTGTTGTATTCGAACGACGAAATAAATCCTTCTATGTTAATGTGCGGATGATAGTGGGCTTTTTGTTTTATGTATATGTCTAGGTCGAAAGCACAATCACCTAATTTGTTGTCGTTCAATAATTGTTTTAAATTAATACTTTCGGTTTCAATCCGCCCATTATATATTTGCTCGTCATTTTGAGTAAGAGCAGAGTGTAGATTGGCCTCTATTGTTCCTAAATTTGTTTCTACCAAACCATATGCACTTATGTTTTTAAACTCTCCTTTGATTGTTCCAAAGAAGTTGGCATAATCAATTGCTTGTAATACCGAAGGGGTAGGCTTGTTTAAATTTTCAAAGATTCGGCCAATTGCTTGTTGGTTGATCGTTAACAGTGACACTTCTCCATCGATAAACTCATTTTGAGGTATGCATAAGTTTTTGATGTCTACTTTTCCTTGCACTGCAATGTTTTTGTTGTTGGACGCTATTGAAAAATGGTGACAAGTAAAGTTGTTGACAGTTCCATCTACTTGTAGATCAATATTCATTTGTTCGGTGAGTTTGCTAAAGGCAGGAACGAACATTGATAAATCATCTAACGCAACAAATGAATGGTTGAGTTGAGTTGATATGTGTACCTTATCTTCAAGGTTCTTTAAATCGGCAATGCTATCATATTTAAAATAGATAGTATCCATCTGAATGGATGATTTTGGTAATTCTAACGTAAAACCGTCTATCGTTGCTCTTTTTTTATTTGCGGTCAACTTGAACGAAAGTTTTTCTAAGTCAAATCCTGATGCCTCCTCAATGCTCAGTCTCTTCACTGTCATATTGAGAGAATCGTTTTGCAGCGCTTTTAATGAAATGTTTGCTATTATATTTTGTATTGCTATATGATTTGGATTGAACGATCCAGGAGTAGTGTCGGCCGATAATACATCGTATGAAACTCTACCTCTTCGGATCAATATCGAATTAATACGTAGGTCCAGACTCTTATTTGAAGGCTCTTTCTTTTCCGACGACAATTTATCGATTATGAATTGTAGGTTTAAAGGCGAAGAGGGGTTCTCTTTGTTTAAACTGACATTAAAACCAAATAGCTGTACGCTACTGATTCTAATCTTTCCATTGAATAGCGGGAGTATTTCTAATTTAGCAGATAAACGAGCTACTTTTATCATCTCGTCTTCTTTTTGATCGGCAATGGTTAGGTTGTCAATGATGATTCTATTTACAACGCCAATATCTACTTTACCAATATTAACTTCGGTGTTGAATAACTTTGATAATTCGTGACTTGTTAAGATAGCAATGCGATGCTGAATAGCAGGAATATTCAGTAAAAGAATAGTTGCGGCATAAACAGACAAAAGGATGCCGACAATCCAACGTATGGTGTTTTTTAATGTTTTAATAGGTAGAAATAGTTATTGAGCCAACAAAAATATAAAATAGTTCACAATGAATCGTCTTTTATGATTACTTTTGTGACGGTTAAATAGCAAAAATATATGAGTACAATAATTTTAGGAATAGAATCTTCTTGTGATGATACTTCGGCTTCGGTAATAAAAGACGGTTTTTTATTATCTAATGTCGTATCAAATCAATCTGTTCATGAATCATATGGTGGCGTAGTGCCTGAATTGGCATCGCGTGCGCACCAACAAAATATAGTTCCTGTTGTAAATGAAGCGCTCAAAAAAGCAGGAGTTACTAAAGAAGAATTAAGTGCGGTTGCTTTTACTCGTGGACCGGGATTAATGGGTTCGCTATTGGTAGGTGTCTCTTTTGCGAAAGGCTTTGCTCGCTCTTTGAATATTCCTTTGGTGGATGTTAATCATTTAACAGGTCATGTTTTAGCACATTTCATTAAAGAAGAGAATGAAGATAACAAGCAGCCTGAATTTCCATTTTTATGCTTATTGGTATCCGGTGGAAATTCACAAATTATCCTTGTGAAATCATATGATGATATGGAAATCTTGGGTCAAACAATTGATGATGCTGCAGGTGAAGCTATCGATAAATGTAGTAAGGTAATGGGATTGGGATATCCCGGTGGTCCAATCATTGATAAGTTGGCTCGTCAAGGAAACCCAAAGGCCTTTACATTCAGTAAGCCCCATATTCCAGGTTTGAATTATAGTTTTAGCGGATTAAAGACTTCGTTTTTATACTCACTGCGCGATTGGTTAAAAGATGATCCTAATTTCATTGAAAATAATAAAGTTGATCTGGCTGCTTCTTTAGAGGCTACCGTCGTTGATATTTTAATGGATAAGCTTCGTAAGGCTGCTAAGCAATATAATATAAAAGAGGTTGCAGTAGCTGGAGGGGTGTCGGCCAACAATGGTTTGCGCAATGCATTTAAAGAACATGCGGCAAAATATGGATGGAATATTTATATTCCTAAATTTGGATATACAACAGATAATGCTGCAATGATAGCTATTACTG
This sequence comes from Bacteroides sp. UBA7333, assembly GCA_002471195.1. Classification (GTDB taxonomy): domain Bacteria; phylum Bacteroidota; class Bacteroidia; order Bacteroidales; family Bacteroidaceae; genus Bacteroides. The sequence continues at coordinate 19,299 of DKPN01000013.1, read as the reverse complement.
GTTATTTTAAATATTTAAATAACGATTTCTGCTCTATTGATTTGCCGGCATATTCTCGAGTGTCTTTATAATCTCAATTTAAAACGATAGCGATGCGTGCTCAGATAATAACCATAGGTGACGAACTGTTGATTGGACAGGTTGTCGATACAAATTCTGCTTGGATAGGGATGCGGCTGAATGAAATCGGTATTGATGTCGTTAAAATCCTGTCTATATCAGATAACCATCATCAAATAATAGATACTATTTCGGATGCAATGGATAGTGTTGATATCGTATTAATTACGGGTGGTCTAGGGCCTACGAAAGATGATATTACATTAAACGCTTTGTGTGAATATTTTGATACGCATTTGGTATTGAGTGAAGATGTATTGTTGAATATAAAACGTGTGTTAGGAGATCGCATCTCTTTGAATCCTCTGAATCAATCTCAGGCTATGGTGCCAAACGATTGTGAAGTTCTAAATAATAGAGTAGGAACAGCGCCGGCTACTTGGTTTGAGCGAAATGGTAAATACTTGATTTCGATGCCTGGAGTGCCTCAAGAGATGAAAGTAATCATGTCTGAAGAGATATTGCCTAGATTGGTAAAGGTGTCTTCGAATAACTATATTATACATCGGAATTTTTTGGTAACCAATATTCCTGAGTCTTTTATTGCTCAACAGTTGGAGTCTTGGGAAAGTGCTTTGCCTGAATGTTTGAAATTAGCCTATCTTCCTTCTTTAGGGTATGTGAAGCTGCGTCTGACTGCTCACGGTACGGATGAAGGCTTGTTAAATAAGACGCTTCGTCAATACGGTCGTGAATTGCAAAATTTGCTTGGATCTAATGTTATTGATAATATAGATGTGTCACTGGAAGAGTATCTTGGTAATTGTATAAATCATTTGGGATTAACATTGTCTACAGCTGAAAGTTGTACTGGGGGGAATATCGCTTCTCGAATCACTTCGGTGGCGGGGTGTTCTCATTATTATAAAGGGAGCGTAGTGGCCTACTCAAATGAGGTTAAAATGAATGTGCTCAAAGTGGCTCCGGTTATATTGGAAAAATATGGTGCAGTAAGCGAACAGACTGTTATTGCAATGGTCGAGAATGTGAAAGAATTATTGGGTACTAATTGTGCTATTGCGACATCAGGAATAGCAGGACCAGATGGGGGAACCTTAGAAAAACCTGTAGGGACAATTTGGATAGCTGTGTCATATAATGATGTAACACGCACCTTTAAGCAAGAAATTAATAGAGGGCGAGAGATAAACGTTGAAAGAGCAGTAAATGCGGCCTTTTTAATGTTGATAAATATGTTACAAGCTGGGAAAACAGTTTGTTAAATGAAATATTTTGAAATTTACTTGTTTTTTATCAGCAAAAGTATTTACTTTGCGCTCTGTTTGAAATAAGTATAGATAAAAACTATAAAAATAAGATAGAAATGTCGAAGATTTGTCAAATTACCGGAAAAAAAGCCATGATTGGCAACAATGTTTCACACTCAAAGAGAAGAACGAAGAGAACCTTTGATTTGAACTTGTTTACTAAAAAGTTCTATTATGTAGAACAAGACTGCTGGATCAGTTTGAGCCTTTGTGCAGCAGGGTTGCGTGTTATTAATAAAAAAGGTTTAGATGCAGCATTGACTGATGCTGTTACTCAAGGTTTTTGTGATTGGAAAACCATTAAAGTAATCGGTTAAACGTAGAGGAGAAACAGAATTATGGCAAAAAAAGCAAAAGGTAATAGAGTACAAGTGATTCTGGAATGTACAGAACACAAAGAAAGTGGTATGCCGGGAACATCTCGTTATATTACTACAAAGAATAGAAAAAATACAACTGAAAGACTTGAGTTGAAAAAATACAACCCAATCTTGAAGAAAGTAACAGTTCACAAAGAAATTAAATAATATACGTATAACCCATGGCAAAAAAGACAGTAGCAAGTTTGCAAGACGGTACCAAGGAAGGACGTTCTTATACTAAGGTTATCAAAATGGTGAAATCTCCTAAAACTGGAGCTTACGCATTTGATGAACAAATGGTTCCTAACGAAAAAGTTCAAGACTTTTTCAAAAAATAATAACCGAAATAATACGGTTGTCAAAAATCCCTCTATTGTTAGCTTAACAATAGAGGGATTTTTTTGTTACAACTTTTAGTATATCGTTACTTTGTTATATCTTTGTAGCATAATGAATTCATTAAATAAAAATTAACATGGGATTTTTTAACTTCTTCTCAAAAGAAAAGAAAGAGACATTAGATAAGGGATTATCTAAAACTAAAGAAAGTGTATTTAGTAAAATTGCACGTGTTGTTGCCGGAAAATCTAAAGTAGATGATGAGGTATTAGATGATTTAGAAGAAGTATTAATCACTTCGGATGTAGGAGTAGAAACTACTCTTAATATCATTAAGCGTATAGAAAAAAGAGTTGCTGCAGATAAATATGTCAATACTCAAGAACTGAATAGCATTTTGAGAGATGAAATAGCAATGCTACTAACCGAAAATCATTCGGATGATGTTGTTGATTTTGATACTCCAATCGATAAAAAACCCTATGTTATTATGGTAGTAGGTGTCAATGGGGTAGGAAAGACTACCACAATAGGCAAGTTAGCACATCAATTTAAGAAAGCCGGTAAGTCTGTTTATTTGGGAGCTGCTGATACATTCCGTGCTGCTGCTGTAGAACAATTAATTATTTGGGGCGAAAGGGTAGGTGTACCTGTTATACATCAAAAAATGGGAGCTGACCCTGCGTCTGTTGCTTATGATACTTTAAGCTCGGCAGTAGCTAATAACGCTGATGTTGTTATTATTGATACTGCTGGTCGTTTGCACAATAAAGTAGGTTTAATGAATGAACTGACAAAAATCAAAAATGTGATGAAAAAGGTTCTTCCTGATGCTCCTAATGAAGTTTTATTAGTGTTAGATGGATCTACCGGTCAAAATGCTTTCGAACAAGCTAAGCAGTTTACATTGGCTACAGAAGTAACTGCTATGGCAATTACTAAATTGGATGGTACTGCTAAAGGTGGAGTCGTTATTGGAATTTCCGATCAATTTAAGATACCGGTAAAATATATCGGTTTAGGCGAAGGTATGGAAGATCTTCAAGTATTTCGTAAAAATGAATTTGTTAATTCACTATTTGGAGCAGAAAAATGAAACGTATAGATATTATAACACTAGGTTG
>DKPN01000013.1:2613-15892 GCA_002471195.1 Bacteroides sp. UBA7333 | reverse complement strand
TGTTCAAAAAATCTTGTTGATTCAGAACAATTGATTTGCCAACTTGAATCTGCGGGCTATGAAGTAGTACACGATTCCGAAAATCCTACAGGTGAAATTATAGTTATAAACACTTGTGGTTTTATCGGTGATGCTAAGGAAGAGTCTATTAATATGATTCTTGAATTCGCACAAATGAAAGAGGAAGGCGATGTTGAAAAAATATACGTGATGGGATGTTTGTCTGAACGTTATCTAAAAGAATTATCTATTGAAATTCCTCAGGTAGATAAATTTTATGGAAAGTTCAACTGGAAGGAATTGTTGCAAGATTTGGGAAAGACGTATAAGGATGAACTGAAAGTTAAGCGAACGTTGACGACTCCAAAGCATTATGCTTATCTTAAAATTTCAGAAGGATGTGATCGCAAATGTTCCTACTGTGCCATTCCTATTATTACCGGACGTCATGTCTCTCGACCTATTGAAGAGATCGTTGATGAAGTTAAATATCTAGTTAGTCAAGGTGTGAAAGAATTTCAGGTTATCGCACAAGAACTTACATATTACGGTATCGATTTATATAAAAAACAATCTATTGCAGAATTGATAGAGCGTATATCTGATGTACCAGGTGTTGAATGGATAAGATTGCATTATGCTTATCCGGCTCATTTCCCGGAAGATTTATTTAGAGTAATGCGTGAGCGCGATAATGTTTGTAAATATATGGATATTGCATTGCAGCATATTAGCGATAATATGTTGACAAAGATGCGCCGTCAGGTTACTAAACAGGCTACTTATGATTTAATAGAGCGTTTTCGTAAAGAAGTACCTGGAATCCATTTGCGTACTACACTTATGGTTGGTCATCCGGGAGAAACAGAAGAAGATTTTGAAGAATTAAAAGAATTTGTAAATAAGGTACGTTTTGATCGAATGGGTGCCTTTACCTACTCTGAAGAGGAAGGTACGTATGCTGCTAAGCATTATGAAGATACAATTGATTTTGAGACAAAGCAAGCTCGGTTGGATGAATTAATGGCACTTCAACAAAGTATTTCTGCCGATTTGACATCGGAGAAGATTGGGAAGCAGTTTAAAGTTGTTATTGATCGCTTAGAAGGCAATTACTACATTGGTCGCACAGAGTTCGATTCGCCCGAAGTAGATCCTGAAGTTTTAATAAAGGCATCCGAAGGTGAATTGAATATTGGTGAGTTCTATACTGTAAATATAGTCGATTCTGATGATTTCGATCTTTATGCGCAAGTGATTAAATAATAGGTCTCAAATTTGTTTTTTGTAAGAAAAAATAATAAAGCATTTTAAAATTACTAGTATCAATTTGAATAGCAAAGAATTTACAATAGAATTATCTCGTCGTATCGAACGAAGTACGAAAGAGACTGGCGAATTGACATCTTATTTGCTGGGCAAAATTGCCCAGCATTTGCAAGATGATGATATTGTAGCGGTTCAATCATTTGGTACATTCGAGGTTAAAAAAAAGGCTGAACGTATTAGTGTAAATCCTACTACAAAGAAACGAATGCTTATACCTCCGAAATTAGTTCTAAGTTTCCGTCCCAGTTCTTTATTAAAGGATAAATTCAAATAGTGTTATCATGGATGAAAGATTAAATCAACAACATTTAATTGAGCTACTTGCAGAAATGGATGGCGTCTCAAAAAAGGACGCTGATATTTTTGTTAGAGAGTTTTTTCATCTTATTGAAGATGCAATAGAAAAAGATGGTATTGTAAAAGTTAAAGGATTAGGTACTTTTAAATTGGTTCGTGTTGAAAGCCGCGAAAGTGTTAACATTAATACCGGTGAACGATTTACTATTGATGGTTATAATAAAATATCCTTTACTCCCGATCTTTCTCTTCGAGAGTTAATTAATAAACCCTTTGAGCACTTTGAAGCTGTTGAACTGAATGATGGTATAGAATTTAGTGATATTGTGACCGTTCATGAAGAGGTTTCAGAATCGGTATTAAGCATAGATGAAGTTGAGATAACTACTACTACTACTACTACTACTACTACTACTGATAATTGCGATGAAGAAAGTGTAAATGACATTGAACAGCCTGAACCGATTATCCTCGAAAACAAAAGAGAAGCCTCAATCGTTTCTCACGAATCTGTTGTAGATGCGGTTGTAGTTTCTATAACAGATGCTGAAGTTTTGCCAATCGAAGAAGATGTTTCACATTCGGGCGATGCATTGAATTCTGTACCATCAAAAAGTGAATGTCAACAAGAGGAGATTGAAAAAGATGTTGTGATACATCATAATCATCAAAATCATTTGTACAAATATCTTGTTCTCATCCCAGTATTTGTTCTTATTTTTTGTATGGGAGTGATATCATATCTCTATTTTCCAGAGCTATTTCAATTGAAGTTTACTGATGCAATGGTAGAGGAAAAAGAGATTATTGTTGGCAAGGAAGCGATAGAGAAAGCTTCTCAACTAAGCGTTGTAGCCGATTCCAATTTGATACTTACATCCGGTAAAGATTCCCCTGTTGTGGTAAATACTATGCCGATTGAGCCGATACGACAAAAAGAAACGCCTCAAACTAAATCTGAAGTTGGTGAGGATGGTACGCAGCCCGACTCTATAAACTATAAGATAGTAGGCACTAAAACAACTTATACCGTTAAGCCTGGTGAAACATTGACCCGTGTTGCTTTACGTTTTTATGGTACTAAAAATTTATGGCCATATATCGTGAAGCATAATCCCAATAAAATAAAGAATCCTAATAATGTACCATCCGGAACAGTGTTGAGGATACCCGAAATAATAAAAAAATAGCTGATATAAATTTATATCAGCTATTTTTTTATTATTTCGGATTACTATTTCCTTTCTTGTATTTTTTAAATGGTCTCTTTTTTCCTTTCGAGTAATTTTTCATCTGAGGGTTATATGTTGGAAATTCCCCCAGTTCGGCAGGAACGGGTATTTTGTAAATGTCTTTATCTAAGAAATTCTCGATGTTTTTAAATAGTGTTTGCTCTTTCTCATTGACAAATGTAATAGCTACACCATCATTGTTGGCTCTAGCAGTACGGCCAATTCTATGTACATAATCTTCACTATCATTTGGCACATCATAGTTAATGACTAAGCGGATATCATCTATATCAATGCCGCGCGATACAATATCTGTTGCAACGAGAATATTGATTCTGCCATTTTTAAATTCGCGCATAATAAAATCACGTTGTGACTGTTCCAAATCCGAATGCATTTCGCCGACGTTTAGTTTCATTAGTTTCAACGATTTTGAAACCTCCTTCACCTTTAGTTTGGATGAAGCAAATATGATAACTTTTTCGGGTGTCTCTTGCGAAAATAGAGATCGTATGATTCCTAGTTTTTGATTTTCGTAACAAACATAAGCCGCTTGAATGATTTTCTCTGCCGGTTTCGAAACAGCAAGTTTTATCTCGGCAGGGTCATTTAATATTTTGTTTGCCAGTTGTTGAATTTTTGCAGGCATAGTAGCCGAAAACATAATTGTTTGACGCTCTTTTGGCATTAGCTTAACAATTTGCATTATATCTTCGTAAAATCCCATATCGAGCATTCTATCTGCTTCGTCCAAAACAAAATATGAAACTTTCGACAAGTCAACATATCCTAACGCTACATGAGCCAACAATCGGCCCGGAGTTGCGATAACCATGTCTGCACCCAATGTTAACCCACGCTTTTGTTGTTCGAACATAATGCCGTCACTACCACCATATACCGCTACATTCGACACAGGTAGAAAGTATGAAAATCCTTCCATTTGTTGGTCTATCTGCTGAGCTAATTCGCGAGTAGGCGACATGATGATACAGTTTATTGCATCCTCTGGGTGATTTCCTTCAGACAATTTGTTGATGATGGGAAGTAAGAACGCTGCTGTTTTTCCGGTACCGGTTTGTGCTACAGCTATTAGATCTTTGCCTTCTAAGATAAGTGGGATAGCTTGTTCTTGAATGGGTGTACATTCATCAAAACGCATAGCGTCTAATGCATCCAGAACATTGTTATTCAATGAGAGTTCACTAAATTTCATTTTGTTTTTTAAGATTGTTGATAGTGTAAAACTATATATTTAAGTATGAATCTTTAAATCCTAAGAAATAAAGAACTCCATCTATACCAATTGTATTGATTGATTGTTTTGCATTGGCCACTACTTTAGGTTTTGCATGAAAAGCGATACCTAGTCCGGCAATGCCAAGCATAGGTAGGTCGTTCGCACCATCGCCTACAGCAATTGTTTGTGCGATGTCTACTTTTTCAACTTGAGCAATCAATTGTAGCAATTCTGCTTTACGTTTTCCGTCTACTATATCCCCAAGATAATTTCCTGTTAGTTTTCCGTCGATTATTTCTAATTCATTGGCATATACATAATCAATCCCAAACTTTTGTTGAAGATATTTTCCGAAATAGGTAAACCCACCGCTTAATATCGCTATTTTGTATCCATATTTTTTCAATACATACATCAATCTTTCAACACCTTCAGTAATCGGAAGATTTTCAGCAATCTCGCGCATTACACTCTCATCTAGCCCTTTTAAAAGAGCTACACGCTCTTTAAAGCTTTCGTTGAAGTCGATTTCACCGCGCATAGCACGTTCTGTAATTTCCTTTACTTGATCGCCTACACCGGCTTTGATGGCAAGTTCATCAATAACCTCTGTTTCGATGAGAGTAGAATCCATGTCAAAGCAGATAAGACGTCTCATTCTGCGGTACATATTGTCAAGTTGAAATGAGAAGTCCATTTCTAGTTGACTAGCCAATTGCATCAACTGTTCTTGCATCTTGATACGATCTTTAGGAGTTCCTCTTACCGAAAATTCAATACAAGCTCTGGCATTGGTTGTATTTTCATGTAAAGGCACACGTCCGGTCAATCGTTTTATTGCATCGATATTCATCCCTTGTTCGGCTAAGATTCGAGTTGTAGCAGCCAATTGGCGTGCAGTTAGCTGTCTACCTAAAAGGGTAAGTATGTATCTGTTTTTGCCTTGCATCTTTACCCAATCTTCATACTCTTCGGTTGTAATCGGAAAGAAGCGAATAGTAACACCTAGAGAGGAAGCCTTGAACAGAAGTTCTTTCATAATGAATCCCGCATGTTGTTCTTCCGACATACAAAGAATACCTAATGATAGCGTATTGTGAATATCGGCTTGCCCGATATCTAATATTGTCGCATCGTATTTTGCTAATATTTCTGTAACAGAGGCTGTTAGTCCCGGTCTGTCTTCTCCGGTGATACGTATAAGAAATAATTCTTTATTGGGTAATTGCATAATGCATTGGTTTAATTCGCAAAATTAGATAAAAACTCGGGTAAAAAGGCTTAATAACATAAAAAAAACCAAAAACAAGAAGTAGGTTTTTTTGTTAATATTTGGATAATCGGAAAATTATGTTTTAAATTTGCACCCGTTATCGGAGTAAATGTGTTGTAAATCAATGTATTTTGAATTACTACACAATGATACAGCTGGTTTTAGAGATAAAATAACTGCTATCATTGCTCTTAGTATTAACTAAATTCGTAGTGCATGAAGTATTATGTAAGATGGATTTTTGTATTTTCATTGGTTTTATTATTGGTCTCTTTTATAGACAAAGATAAAGCTACCGAAGGATTAAATATCGGAGATAAAGCACCTGTATTTGAATTACCTCAAAATGAGACGCAAGAATCTAAAATTCTAAGACTAAATGATCTAAAAGGGAAATTAGTTTTAATTAATTTTTGGGCAACTTATGATGCCAACTCTCGCATGCAAAATATGTATTTTAATAATACATTGAGCTTATCTGAAAAGAACATTGAAATGATATCCATTTCGTTTGACGATTATGAATCGATTTTCAATGAAACCATTCGCCGCGATGGTTTAAACTCGTCTAATTGTTATTTAGTTAACAAGGGTGATGAATCAAAGTTGTATAGAAATTATCGTTTAAATCGAGGATTTTCTAATTATTTATTAAATGAGGAAGGTATTATTATTGCAAAAAATATATCTCCCGATGATTTATTAAAGTTATAGACCATTTTAATCTGTAGAATAAGATTTTGAATCTATAATCAACTTTTATAAACCGATCTTGCATGCCATTGCAAGGTCGGTTTCTTATTTTTATCTGCTGGTTTGTAATGAACCATTTGTGATGCGTGCTGTTTTATAATAAATATTAAAATAAATAGTATGTTGACTTTGGTTTCTGTATTTTTTGTGTGTTCAGGCATTGGCATTGCAGCACATATCGCATATGACTTAATATCTCATAAGCAATCCATGAAAATCATGAATATAGTATGGATACTTACCGGTTTATGGGGCAATTATTTGGCATTATGGGCATACCGTAAGTTTGGAAGATCCAAGCAAGTTGTTCAAAATAAGATGGATATGGGCGGTGTTAGATCAATGGATCAATCGATGTCTATGGAAGATAGCGAACCGATGAAAATGAACATGGAAGATATGCCTATGGATATGGACATGTCGATGGATCATTCGTCGACCGAGCAATCATCAATGGCCAATATGGATATGAAAGATATGTCGATGGATATGAAGATGCCGATGGATATGGGACCTAAACTACCGAAATGGCAATCGGTAGCTTTATCAGCATTGCATTGTGGAGCCGGTTGTACACTTGCCGATATGATAGGAGAGTGGATATCGCATTATATACATTTTGAAATAGCCGGTAGTATGCTACTAACCAATTGGATTATTGATTTTATATTGGCACTGATCATTGGTGTTTATTTTCAATTCTATGCCATTCGCGAAATGGAGAAAATATCGGTTGGAAGAGGTTTGGCAAAAGCATTTAAAGCCGATTTCTTTTCGTTAACATCATGGCAAGTGGGTATGTATGGTTGGATGGCTATTGTTTATTTTGTTATCTTTGACTCGTATCCATTGGTAGAAAGTCGTTGGACATTTTGGTTTATGATGCAAATAGCCATGTTGTTTGGTTTTGCCTGCGCTTATCCAATGAATGCATTATTAATTAAACTAGGTATTAAAAAAGGCATGTAAATGCTTTAAAAACAAACGTGTAATGAGAGATCAAAACAAACTACTAATTTGGTTGATTGTATGTGCAGTCATCGTCTTTTCACTTTTTCTGGGTATTATAAATGATTTAAATATAGATATACAAAATGTGCGCAATCAATTTGTACCCGATTTTGCTTATCGTTATGATGATTATATCATTTATTTGCCAATTTTGGTCATGTTTGGGTTAACCTTTTCGGGAAAACAAAGTGCCAGTGGATGGAAAAAGATGCTTGTTTGCTCTCTATTCTCATTTGCACTAATGTTGATTGTTACCAATATTATAAAATCGGCTGCCGATGTTATTCGTCCCGATGGTACCGACGATCTTTCATTTCCTTCAGGCCATACAGCAGCGGCATTTACAGCTTCTACGCTATTGTATAAGGAGTACGGATATAAACGTAAATGGAGTGTTTATTTTATCTATTTATCGGCCGTAGCTACCGGGTTAACTCGGATATTAAACAATCGCCATTGGTTGAGCGATGTGATAGCCGGAGCCTTAATTGGTATTACTTGTGTGTTGTTGGTATATACATTTGCCTATATGATGGAGAAAAAAAAACCGATTGAAAATAAAGAAAGGGATGAAGAATAATCTTCATCCCTTTCTTTATTTTATGATATGATTGCTCTTTTTTTAAGCAATACCATGAGCCGAAACTTCAGGTTTAATCTTTTTAATTAATCCTTGAAGCACAGCACCCGGACCACATTCGGTGAAGTCAACTGCACCATCGGCAACCATGTTTTCTACAGTTTGTGTCCAACGTACCGATGCAGTAAGTTGAGCAATTAAGTTTTTCTTGATTTGCTCAGAGTCTGTATAAGGAAGTGCATCCACATTTTGGTATACAGGACATTTAGGTGCATGGAAAGTGGTGTTATTAATGGCTTCAGCTAATTCAACTTTCGCCGGATCCATAAGCGGAGAGTGGAAAGCTCCACCCACTTTTAGAGGTAATGCGCGTTTTGCGCCGGCAGCTTTCATTAATTCGCATGCTTTTTCAATACCGGGTACCGATCCTGATATTACAATTTGTCCCGGACAGTTAAAGTTTGCAGGTACGCATACTTCACCGTCGGCCATGATTTGAGCGCAAATTTCTTCCACTTTCTCATCGGGCAAAGCAAGAATCGCTGCCATGGTCGAAGGAGTTGCCTCACATGCCTTTTGCATTGCCATAGCACGTGCATAAACCAATTTCAAACCATCTTCGAAGCTTAAAGCACCTGCTGCTACAAGTGCAGAAAATTCACCCAAAGAGTGTCCTGCTGTCATTTCAGGTTTAAAATCATCACCCATACACAATGCCGATATTACTGAATGTAAAAACACGGCAGGTTGAGTTACTTTTGTTTGACGTAAATCCTCATCTGTTCCATTGAACATAATATCTGTAATGCGATAATCTAAGATATCGTTTGCTTTTTCAAATAACTCTTTTGCCAAAGCCGAATTTTCATACAAGTCTTTGCCCATTCCTACGAATTGAGCACCTTGACCGGGAAATACAAATGCTTTCATTATTAATTTATTTAATGTTTAATGCGCAACAAAGATAGTATTTTTTGAATTACTCTCGCACAATTTTATTGAATATGTGCATATCCAGACCATTGATATCGTGTCATATCTACTCGATTTTGTCAATACCTTGGAGCTCGATATTTAATGAATTATAACATAAATGTGCCTTAATCATTGTGTTTGCCGCACATTCTTCACTTTTAGCTCTTAACTGTTATAGATTGATGTGTTCTTTCTTACAATCTATCTGTTCTTTCTAAGATTTATGAGTCGGATCTTTATAAACTATCGATTATAACGAACTCTAAATACGATAAAATCTTTACAAGATATTGGTGTTGTGACATAAAAAAAGAGTGAAAAAGCAATAGCCTTTTCACTCAATTATTACTTGAATCTATTTCATGATTCACAGTGTAAATTTATCATTTTAAAACGGAGATTCCAAATTGTTTGAACTGTTTCGAATAAAATGACTCATTAATATTATTCAAGTCGATTTATTAAAAGCAATCCACAACATGACCCTCTGTATTAGTTGATGAGCAACTTATCTATTATCATGAGAAAGAGTTTGGACTTATTTTTTCAAAAAGCAGGTTTTAAGAACAATACTACTTCCATCGATTTTGCAATCCACTTCTTCGGGAACATCTGTTAAGCGAATACTTTTTACTTTTGTACCTCTTTTAATCACCATAGACGATCCTTTCACTTTTAAGTCTTTTATTACAGTCACTGCATCGCCATCCATCAATTCGGCACCATTGCTATCACGTGGCGTATTATCTACAGTCACCTCCTCAGAAGCAGCGTCCGGATTAAACTCGTGTGCGCAATCAGGACATACATATAAAGAACCATCGAAGTAGGTGTTTTCGCCTGCACATTTAGGGCAATTTGGAATTTCGTTCATTAGTCAATTCGTATTTTATAAATATTTTGAATGCAAAGTTAGCCTAAATATGAATGATAAACAAATGTGATAAATTCTATTAACATAAGTGGATGATAGCCAGAACGTAAATATTCGTAGTTGTGATTTTATAGAAGTATATTTATAGCTTCGCCTCATTTTTTTTCTATTTTTGCAATATACAATCAATCGATACTTACCCATGAATATAGAAAAACTACATCTCATCTACTTTAGTGCTACAGGTACCACTGAGCGAATTATAAATACAATGCAAGATGCTTTGAAAGACATTCCTCTGCATAGTAAATGTAACTTGCTACTTAAAAAGCCTCATCAACAAATATTTTCGAGTAGCGAATTGGTGGTTTTGGCCATGCCGGTATATTCGGGAAGAATACCTCAGAATATTAAAGATGAAATCAAAACATTGAAAGGCGATAATACACCTACCATTTTAATATGCACTTATGGAAATAGAGCTTTCGAAGATGCATTGGTCGAATTGCAAGATGATATCGAAAACAATGGGTTTATAGCAATTTCGGCGGCTGCCTTTATTGCCCAACATTCTATATTTCCCAAAGTAGCCATAAACCGACCTGACGAGAAGGATTTGGAAATGGTGAAGCGCTTTGCAGTAGAAAGTATGCAGTGCTATCCGTCCAATCATCAGCGATTGACCATTCAGGGTAATCGACCTTATCGCACGATTAAATCGGTTCCATTGATTCCTCGCACTTCTTCATCGTGCAATAATTGTGAAATATGCGTTAAGCAGTGTCCTGCTAATGCCATCCAAAAAGGGAACCCCAAACACACCGATCAATCAAAATGTATTGCCTGTGCGCATTGTATATCGGTTTGTCCACAAAAGGCAAAACATTTTGGTGGCTTACTCTATTGGTTGGCATCCAAAAAGTTTTCAAAATCATTTCATGTTCCTCAGCAACCCTATATGGTGTATCTAAAATAACAACAGATTGCTTATAATCGTACAAGGTGTTCAATAACGAACACCTTTTGTTTTGTATAATAGTCTGATATATAGTGTTTAATAACTTTGGCACGACTCTTGCCTTTGCTCTTTTAAAATGATTGTAAACATGGACAGAGAGATTCCAAAAGACCAACGTAATAGAGAACGGCGCAACCGATGGATAAAATATTCTATCATGATAACTTTGTGTATTACCGCCATTGTTTTTTTGTTGTCAATGCTACAGAGTAGTGTCGATCGCAAAAATCTGATTCTATCGAAAGTAGATCGCGGTACTATCGAAGTAAGTGTCAGTGCATCGGGAAAGGTAGTGGCTGCTTTCGAAGAGATTATCAATTCTCCTATTCACTCGCGTATACTTGAGGTGTATTGTAAAGCTGGCGATAGTGTTGAGATAGGTACACCAATTCTTAAACTCGATTTGCAAAGCACTGAAACTTCATATAATAAATTATTAGACGAATTGATGATGAAGCAATATCAGTTGGAACAACTTCGGGTAAACAACGATACGTATCTGAGTGATTTGGATATGAAAGTAAAGGTGTATGCCATGAAACTGAACCGTTTGGAAGTAGAGTTGCGCAACGAACAGTATTTAGACAGTCTGGGTTCGGGCACTACTGATAAAGTGCGACAAGTGGAGTTGGCATACAACACAGGTAGGCTCGAACTGGAGCAGCTGCATCAACAGTACGAAAATGAAAAGAAAATAAAAGCTGCCGATTTAAAGGTGAAAGAGCTCGAAATAAATATCTTCTCTAAAAGCTTGGCAGAGATGAAGCGTACGCTCGATGATGCACAAATACGCTCACCTCGCAAAGCCATTCTTACTTATATCAACAACCAAGTAGGTGTACAAGTATCACAAGGACAGCAAATAGCTGTAATATCCGATTTGAGTCGTTTCAAAGTAGATGGAGAAATAGCCGATATGTATGGTGATAAAGTAGCAGTAGGGGGTAGAGCTATGGTGAAAATTGGCAAAGAGAAGTTAGAAGGATCTATCGGCAGTGTTACTCCACTAAGCAAAAACGGAACAATTTCCTTTACAGTACAATTAAACGATGATGCAAACAAACGATTAAGATCGGGATTGAAAACCGATGTTTATGTAATGAACGCCGTAAAAGAAGATGTGATGCGCATTGCTAACAGCTCATATTATGTGGGAAGAGGCGATTATGAGCTTTTTGTGGTTGATAGCAATAACCAGATAGTGAAGCGCAAAATACAATTAGGCGACAGTAATTTTGAATTTGTAGAAGTGGTTAACGGACTCCAACCGGGCGATGAAGTCGTTATTAATGACATGAGCGAATATAAAAGTAAAAGCAAACTAAAGATCAATCAAAAAATATGATGAAATACTATTTTAAGCAAGCATGCACCATGATAAAGCAGAATAAACTTTTCTCCTTTATATATATATTGGGTACGGCGCTTTCTATTGCCTTAGTAATGACAATATTTATCATTCACTATATTAAGTTCGCGCCTATCTATCCTGAGTACAATCGTAATGAAACGGTGGTATTGAAACGAATGACAGTTGTATCGGGTGATAATAATAATTCGGGCAGTGTATCGTATCAATTCTTAACTAATATTGCACCTAAGTTGACTCATCTAAAGCATATAGCCGTTACATACTTTGATGAGTCTCAAATATTGGAGCGAGGCATAGGCAAGGAGAGCATTCATGTAGTTCCCTTTTTTATTAACAGTGATTATTGGAACGTCTTTACTTTCAATTTTATAGAGGGCTCTCCATTTAACGAAGCCGATGTACAGTCAGTAAAAAGAGATGCGGTTATCTCAAAACACATCTCTGAACAACTCTATGCAACTACACAATCTATAGGCAAAACATTTGAGATGAATGGTGAGGAATATCGCGTGTGTGGAGTCGTTGCTAATGTAAGTTCTGCAACACCGGTAACGGCTGCCGATATATGGTTGCCCATTACGTTACAACCCGATGCTCTGACTAATTCAATTCCCGATTGGTATACAGGCGGAGTGGAGTATTATATGCTTCCTCAAGACGGAAAGAAAGAGGAATTAAAGCAAGAGATTATTCGCGCTTTTGATGAGATCGATAACGTAACCGAAGAATGGAAACACGATTTAATGAATCAACCAGATGATTATTGGGTCAGCACGTTGCGTGTATGGAGCAATATGGCTCCCGATTTTGGAGAGATATTTATCGAAATTGGATTGACTCTATTGGCATTAATATTGATCCCTGCCATCAATTTGAGTGGAATGGTTTCTTTTCGTATGAGCAAACGAATGGAAGAGTTGGGAGTTCGCAAAGCTTATGGTGCTACTCGTAGCAATCTGATTAAGCAAGTTTTGTGGGAAAACCTCTTATTAACATGTATAGGAGGTGCATTGGGATTATTATTATCATACCTTATAGTGTTAACCTCCAGTAATTGGATATTATCCATATTCAATGATTTTGTAACCGAAGGGGTACGTACGTCAATAACTCCCGAGATGATTTTCAATCCTGCCATCTTTTTCATCGCTTTTGGTGTATGCATTGTGCTGAATTTAATCTCAGCACTCATACCTACTTTAAATGCTATGCGACATACTATCGTTTATTCTCTTAATACACAAAAATAAATAGACCATGATACGATTAATATTTAAACAGATATGGAATCAACGAAAACAGAATGGCTGGATCTTTATTGAATT
>DKPN01000013.1:0-2179 GCA_002471195.1 Bacteroides sp. UBA7333 | reverse complement strand
GGTTTTAATTGTCACCCAAACAGTTATTCATATTATGGTACTACCATTTTTAGAGATTCTTTAAAGATGGGTGCGCAAGAGTATCGGTTTAGTACTAGAAGTGGTGGCGATCTTTTGAGTGTCATGCAATTGCGGAATGCTTATACTGGTGAACTAATGTCTTTAGACTCAGCGACTCATAATGGTAAAAGTGTTTATATTACTAAAAATATTGCTGATAAGCTATTTAAGGATGAATATGCTATAGGAAAAGAAATGATGTTTCGCGATAGTACTAAGCTTAATATCGTAGGAGTAATAGAGAATATAAAAGATCGTACCGACGAACAACCCAACCCTATTTTAATTCGTGTATCTCCCGAGATGTACTCTATTTCCAATTGGGTATCGCCCGTAGTGTATATTCGCGTCAAACCTGGTGTCAGTCAAAAAGCTTTTGAAGAGCGATTTCGTAAAGAGGTAGCTCCGACGTTGCAAATCGGAAACTTCTATTTTAGTAAAATCAATAGCATGAAAGATGTTCGAAAGAAATATGCAATAGAAAGTGGTGTGGATAACACTTTTCGGTATAAACTCGCTTTGGCAGGCTTTGCCTTGCTATGTATCTTCTTAGGTATGGTGGGCACGTTTTGGATTCGTAGCAATGCCCGTCGTCAAGAGATAGGATTGATGAAAGCTATGGGGTGTTCGTCTATGCAAATAGTCAAACAGTTTTTTGTAGAATCTTGGTTATTGCTGACAATGGCATTTATACCTGCTTTGATTGCACAATTTCATATTATACACGAAATGGGTTTTTATCTATCTATTAATAATCCTAATATGGATTATCTACACAACCATCCCATACCTCATTTCTTAATAGTAACAATAATAATCTATCTCATTCTACTAATTACTGTGCTGATAGGCACATATATCCCAATTTACAAAGCTGCTTGCGCCATTCCGGCTGAAGCATTGCGCGATGAATAAACTTAAATAATAACAATATAACTATACGATTATGACAATCATTAAACTGACAGAAGTAAACAAAATCTATCGTACCGACGAGATTGAAACGCTTGCATTAGAAAATGTAAATATTGAAGTGGCTAAGGGAGAGTTTATTAGTATTATGGGGCCTTCGGGCTGTGGTAAATCTACACTACTCAATATTATCGGTATGCTCGATGTGCCTACAAGTGGGACTGTCGCTATCAATGGTATTAATGTGGAGCAGATGAGTGACAAGCAAATGGCTGCTTTTCGTAATAAGAATCTGGGATTTGTGTTTCAATCGTTTCATTTGATTAATTCTCTCAATGTAATTGATAATGTAGAACTACCTTTGCTATACCGAAACATGGCAGCGAAAGAACGTACCCGATTGGCTAAAGAGGTGCTCGAGAGAGTAGGACTTAGCCATAGGATGCGTCACATGCCTTCTCAACTTTCGGGTGGTCAATGTCAACGTGTAGCTATTGCACGTGCTATTGTGGGCAATCCCGAAATCATTCTTGCTGATGAGCCTACGGGCAACTTAGATTCTAAGATGGGTGCAGAGGTGATGGAGTTGCTACATAAACTGAATAAAGAGGATGGACGCACCATTGTTATGGTAACTCACAACGAAGCACAAGCCAAATTGACCGATCGTACCATTCGCTTCTTCGATGGTCGTCAAGTGCAGTAATCATTTAAATACGACTTAAACGATGTTGAAACAATATTTTATATCGGCTTGGTCGCAAATCAAACAATACAAGTTGATTAGTGCCATTACCATTGGAGCCACGGCATTGAGCATTTTCCTCATTATGCTTGTGGTGATGTTGGAGCAGGTCAAAACTGCGCCATTCACACCAGAGTCTAACCGAGATCGCTTTTTGCATGCCAAGTTTTTTTCTATTTCAAACAGCAGTTGGGGAGATGCTACAAGCAATGGTCCCATGAGTAAGCAATCGGCAGATGCCTTATGGAAATCGCTCGAAACGCCGGAAGCAGTAACTGCTTATGTTGTTTTTGCAGTTCCGATGCCGGTAGCTGTGCCCGAACAGCCAATCTATACGGCAGATGTTCGCGAGGCAGATGCTGATTATTGGAAAGTATTTGACTTTCGGTTTATTGAGGGTAAACCCTTTGATGAGGCTATGGTTGACTCCAAGCGTCCGGTGGTAGTGCTATCAGAGAGTAT
>DKPN01000024.1 GCA_002471195.1 Bacteroides sp. UBA7333 | reverse complement strand
ACCAAGACGTCGCTCGATAACTACGTTTCGGTGTTGATGATGGAGAACAAGGTGGTTACGAAAAAGGTACTCGACAAAGCGGGCATACGTACGCCGCGTGGTCGCGAGTATTATTCGGCAGACGAAGCGTTGCTCGACTTCGAATACTTCCGAGGCAAAGCAATCGTGATCAAACCGAAGTCGACCAATTTTGGTTTGGGCATCTCCATCCTCAAAGTGAATGAAGACCGGGAAGACTTTGCTACCGGCTTGCAAATTGCTTTTGAGCACGACAATACCATCTTGATCGAAGCGTTTGTCGCAGGCCGTGAATTCCGATTCTTCTTAATAGATAACGAAGTGGTGGGTATCTTGCACCGTGTTCCGGCAAACGTGGTGGGCAACGGTGTGTTTACGATCGCCGAATTGATTGATCGCAAGAATGAAGATCCGTTGCGTGGCAAAGGCTATCGCACGCCGCTCGAGAAAATTCGTAAAGGTCGCGAAGAAGAGCTTTTCCTCAAGCAGCAAGGGCTTACTTTTGATAGCGTTCCGGGGATGAACGAAGTGGTTTATCTGCGCGAGAACTCCAACATCAGTACCGGCGGCGATAGCATCGACTTTACCGACGAGATTCATCCTTCGTACAAAGCAATTGCGGCTGAGGCGGCCAAAGCAATGCACGTGCGCATTACCGGACTTGATATGATGATTCCCGACATTACCGCACCGGCAGATGAAACAAATTACGCCATCATTGAAATGAACTTCAATCCTGCCATTCACATCCACTGCTATCCCTACAAAGGAATCAACAGACATTTGAATGATAAAATCCTTGCGGCACTAGGCTTTTAAGCCGGATACCGAAAAGTAACTTCATACATGCGTTAAGCATTTTAGCAGCGGATTTATAAGCAGCATCGCAGCGGGCTATAGGAAACATAACAGCGGGTTTATAGACAGTTTTCATTTAAAGGGAAGTCTATAAGCCCGTTGCTTATTGTATATTTCCATTTCTTGTGCTTGGCGTTCTTGTGAACCGTGAAAACAGTTGCGATGCCTCGAGAAGCCCCTTTTTACTCCGGATGCTCGCTTTTTCCGACAAAAAAGAATCTGACAGATTGCCGCCCGAAACGCCTGTTGTCGTAACACAATCCCTGCGGCCTTACCGACAACTTCAAAACGACGTATCAAATCGATCACAACACTCCGCTTCGAACAACACCCTGCAAAACTCAACTCCGCCACAGTAATGTGGAGCAAGACCGTGGCGACTAATCATACAGGCACAAGCCCCTCACGGCGTTGACACGCAAAGTCTTTACCAATACCCGTTGCGTTATGCATGAAAACGTTTTTCGTTTTCAATGAAGACTGTTTTCACTCTTCGTTATGATTGCGCGCACTCTTCACTATGAATGAAAACACTCTTCGTGGTGACTGAAAATACTCTTCCCGAAGACTCTATTTAGTCTCCTCAAAAACCTAATTTAGTCTTTCCGAGAACCAAATGACCTTTTTTCAAGAACCAAACAAGCTTTTTTTACAAACCAAGTAAGGTTTTTACCCCAATCAAGCATGCTTTTTACGCAGATTCCCCATTTTTACAGTAAAGAACTGCCATGCTACCGATATAGCCGCCCACTCCCCAATACGAAAACCCTATTTTCTGAACCCGAAAAATCCACCCATTTCTCCGATCTAGCGTGTGAAATACCCGAAAATACTCTGAATTGCCCCTGTGAAAACTATTCTACGTTTTTATTAAAATTATGCTTAGTGTAAATACTGATTAAATGTCTTTTGCACTAGGGTATTAAGTGTTTTATCTATATACTGGGAATAGATATAATAATTTGCTTTTGTTAAAAACACGAAGGTATGTTAGCTTTGTTGGTTAAATATGTGCTTTATTTGAAAATATTTTACATTAAACTTGACAAGGAATGTTTTTTTTTTTTTTTACTTCGTTGCAAATAAAAGAAAAGACCTGTTTAAATTTCAATCTAAGACAATGAAAAAAGAATTAAAGGTATATACAGATTGTTGTACTCAAAAAAAAACTAATAAAATGAAGAGAGGAAGGAATTATACTTTATATAGTAGTATTTTGGTGTTATTTATATGTTTGTTTTCTTGTGTTGGTAAGAACAAGGTAAATAAGCCAGATATTGAGTTTAGTTCAGTGAAAACTGATAGTTTCTATTTGGAATCGAGCGTTAGACCTATTGATTTAATATTTCCACAGAATATTATAGCAATAGACACTTTTCTGATATTAATTCAGTATAAAGAAGAGAAAATGATTTCAATCTTTAGTTTAAATACAAATAATCACTTAACTACTGTTTTACGAAAAGGCAATGGGCCTGATGAATTTCCGATGATAAAACGTTCCAATCAATTTGTTTTTGAGGATGGGGAGGTGAAATTCTGGGTTAATGCATTCCCTAATTATTTCTGTTTACTTAATGTGAATAAATCTGTAAAGGAAGATAGAGTTGTATTTGATAAGAGGTTTAAATTTCCTGGAGATTTTGGTTCTAGTTCTAATATTCTAGCACAAAGTAATTGTGCATATTGTTTTGAAGATTCCAGTCTATGGCTCTCTCGTAACTCTAGGCATACAGGAGACTTTTTAAATAACCCCAATTATACATTTGTTGAGTATGACTACAAATTGAAGCAAATAGGGGATACAATACCATTATTTGATTTTGCTGATTTAACAGACCATGATGAATTGATTGTAGCCTCTACAGAGGTTTGTCATTTAACGCAAAAAAAGACAGCAATTTTTTATCTGCATATGGGTTGTTTTAATATCATTGATTATGAAACGAAACAAGCAAAAAAAATAGAGACAAAGAAGGATGGTTCGGATCATACAAAGATTATGAATGCTAAGAAAACAGAGCATTATATTGCTTCTGCTTCTGCTGATCACATCTGGGTTCTTCGAGGATATCAAGATTCAAAACCTATAGTTGACGTTTATGATTGGGAGGGTTTATTGAAAGGAACCGTATTTTTTGATAAATGGTTTGTGCGATATCATATAAATCCAACAACAAATATGTTGTACGCAATAGGGGAAGATGATCAGATTTTAGAATATGACTTAGCATCAGTAAAGATCTAATATTAGAGATGAATCAAATAATACGATTCTGTTTTGCTTTTTAGTAATCCATATTTTAATGTATTATGTAAAGCGATGTGTGGGTTTCCCGGAGATTCTCGGGTTATCCATACGATCGTATATTGTTGGTAAGGCTATTTGGGTCTGGAAGTCTGAAGATAAATATACGGGCAAACTGAATTGGGGGCGTTTCTTTAAGCGAATTAACTGATTTTACCTCAGTGGAATACAATAAGTGTAATGCTAAGTTTGTAAAATCGTGGAATTGATTATCAGTGTTTTACGCT
>DKPN01000059.1:15847-17925 GCA_002471195.1 Bacteroides sp. UBA7333 | reverse complement strand
TCGTTATCTTCCGAAGGTGTTTTCATTGAGTATATGTACTCGTTTGCGAATGGCGAAACAGCTAATGTAGTAATTCGTCCTAACGATATGGAAAACTGTATTCGTATATTACAAGAAAAAAAGGTGGAGCTGCTAGCTGCAAACGATTTGTATAAATTATAAAAATAATAATTTATTTCTAATGTGTTTAGCCAATAGAATAATTTTCATGTTATGCTATTGGCTAAAACTATGTTGACTTCTTATTCATATAAAAAGATTTTTCTGTATTCTATGGTTCTTTTTATATTAAAAAAACAATATTAATTGGTTTATTTCAATTGATTATTTAACTTTGCGTATTATTTTAAATAGCATGAAAAAGAACATCATATTAGCACTTCTTGTGGTAGCTTCATTATCTTCTTGCGGAGAGTATAATAAACTACTAAAGAGTACAAACTACGAATACAAATATGAAGCCGCGAAAAACTATTTTGCTAAAGGTAAATATGGTAAATCGGCAACTTTATTGAATGAATTAATAACTATCTTGAAAGGTACTGATAAGGCCGAGGAGTCATTATATATGCTTGGGATGAGTTATTATAATCAAAAAGATTACTCTACAGCTGCACAAACTTTTATTACCTATTGTAATACTTATCCAAGAGGTGTCTTTTCTGAATTAGCTAGTTTTTATGCGGGTAAGGCTTTATTCTTAGATACCCCCGAAGCGCGTCTTGATCAATCAGGTACATATGCAGCAATACAACAATTGCAAAAATTCTTAGAATATTATCCATCAAGTGATAAAAAACAAGAATCGCAACAAATGATTTTTGAATTGCAAGATAAACTTGTTTTAAAAGACTTTTTATCTGCTAAATTATATTATAATTTAGGCAACTATTTAGGCAATAATTACGAAGCATGTGTTATTACTGCTCAAAATGCATTGAAAGATTATCCATATACACATCATCGTGAAGATTTATCAATAATGATACTTCGTGCAAAACATGAGATGGCCATCAATAGTGTTGAACAGAAGAAGCTAGAGCGTTTTCGTGATACAATTGATGAGTATTATGCTTTCAAAAATGAATTTCCGAATAGCAAATATTTAAAAGAAGCTTCTAAAATATTTGAAGCTGCACAAAAAGAAATTAAAGATTAAAATATTATATTTTATGGATTACAAAAAATCAAATGCTCCATCGAATACTGTCACTCGTGATATGATGGAATTGTGTACTGATACAGGTAATATTTACGAAACAGTTGCAATTATCTCTAAACGTGCTAATCAAATTAGCGTTGAAATTAAAAACGATCTTTCTAAAAAATTGGCAGAATTCGCATCTTATAATGATAACTTAGAAGAGGTTTTTGAAAATAGAGAGCAAATTGAAATTTCTCGTTACTATGAAAAGTTGCCTAAACCAACTTTGATAGCTACACAAGAATATATTGAAGGTAAGATTTATTACAGAAATCCTGCTAAAGAAAAAGAAAGATTGCAGTAATTGCATTTAGACAATACAATTTATATAGTCAAGTAATAGATATGAATCTTCTTATTACTTGACTATTGTTTTAATCAAATTATAATAACTATGATACAAAGAATTCAAACTGTATATTTATTGATAGTTACAGGGATTTTAATTGCGGCAATGTGTTTGCCATTAGGTACTGTAACTAATTTAAGCATTAATACGATCGAAATATTTAAGCCTTTAGGTTTTATGGTGGGTGATGTATTTCAATCAACATGGGCTTTATTTAGTATACTATTAATTGCTGCAATAATAGATTTTGTTGCTATCTTTTTATTTAAAAATAGAATTTTACAGATAAGAATGGCTATATTTTCGACTTGCCTTTTGGTAGGTTATTATTTGACATTTTTAGCTTTCTATTTTATGTTATTAGGCGATCTTTTCTTGTATAAAATTCATTGGGCATTGTGTTTGCCATTAATCGGTATAATTTTAAATTATCTTGCCATTAGAGCAATTGGAGCCGATGAGGCTAAAATTCAATCGTTAAATCGGTTACGATAATTTTTTATACTGCTTTAAAAATAAATGAGG
>DKPN01000059.1:510-15637 GCA_002471195.1 Bacteroides sp. UBA7333 | reverse complement strand
CCTCATTTATTTTTAAAGCAGTAAATTTATTTTATTTCTTTATATCAAAAAGATAGGTGATTTTTGCTGATATTGTATTGTTGGCCGAACGCGAGAAATAGTCTTTCTTTGCACTATTGTAAAAATCGGCAAGGCCAAAGTAATAACGTCCTTCAATCAAAAAGTTTCCGGCTTTCCTAGTTCTAACTTCCAATCCAAGTCCGCCGGCTATTCCATAATCAAATTTGTTTTGTATCTTTTTACCGTATTCTTCAGCTGCAAGTTCTTCTTTGCTTAATCCAAAGTGGCTTTCTTTATCGTTGATAAGGTAAGCTATCTGTGGTCCTAGATTGATAAAAAACTGAGCACCCACTTCTTTTCCAAAGGCGAGATGTGCCAAAAAGGGGAGTTCTATGTAGTTCATCGTACGTTTGTATCCTCGCGATGGATCTTTAGTGCCTAATCCATCAGGAAGCTCAAATTTTTTGTCCCATCCTTTTTGTGAATAGTTTAATTCTACTTGAACACCGCAGATCATTGCAAAATACTTTTCAGATATATATCTAGCAGTAAGACCGATGTTAGGACCGATGATTCCTTTTTGTTTAATACGGTGTTTTTCGAAACTAACCGTATTGTAGTTGGCACCACCATTGATACCGATCGCAAAGTTATGTTTTTGATCGCCTATTTGTGCGTTTGTAGCTATGCAAATCCCTACTAGTAGGGCAATGGATATAATGATCGATTTATAGTTCATTTTATTCAAAATCCAATTTAATCAGTTCAAAGTCTTTTGTGAAATGCACGAAAAAAGCCTTCTTGTTAATGAATCCTCCCCAATTGTTGACACGTTGGAAATTAAATCCGGTTTGTATAGGACGTATATCCATTTGATCTAACTTGTTTTCAAAATCGGTGCCGTATTGCGATAAGCCTTTTAAGAAAAAGAAGCCGGTATCAAAACCAAGCATGCCATATTTAGGATAGCTATTGTCCATGTCTTTGCTATACCATTTATGATAGGTTTTGGTAAAATCGATAGCAGCAGGCAAAAGATTGTTGGTATAAAACGATGAATAGAAATAGGTATCTAGTTCAAAGAAGTTGTCAATATAATCTTTTGTATAGGTTTGCCATTCAGGATAACCAAATAAATGCATATTTAACTCAGGGTTCTCTTTTGATAAAATGGTGAGTTGAGGTATGATTTTTATCAGTGAGATGTCGCTACTTGATGTTGGAATAAAGATATTCTCTTTTTCACTATTCATTGCCTTAATTAAACCTTCTACAGAAGCCGTTTCGGGTAAAGCTTGATAGGGAATGTTTTTTTGTGATAAGTTTTGTTTTAATCCATCGATGAAATCCATTTTATTTTTAGTTGCATTAGTTCCGGCATCTAAGAATATGATGTTAGGATTTGTAAATTGTTTATCAAAATGGTCGTACACTTCAGAATATAGATAAGATTGAGGTGTATTTATCTGAAATATATGAGGATTGTTGAACACTTCATCTTCTTTTGAAGAAAAAGGAATAACCAGCCAAATATTATTAATCTTGGCAAAATCGGCTAATTTTTTACTATATTTTGATTGTGCGGGACCAATGATAATATTCATGGTTTTTAATTCCTCTTTTGCTAAAATAGCATTCAAAGATGCTTCTTGGTCGGTTAAGTTATAGGCGTATATGTCATACGAAAAACCTGCGCGTTTTAAACTGTCAACAGCAATTAAGAAACCTTCGTAATATTCAACCATTCGTTTGTCGTGTGTAAAGGGCAGTAAAACTGCAGCTTTAACGGTGTGATATTGTTTTGGGGCTTCCTCTGATGCTTTAAACAAATCCTTGTCGCTAATAGGTGTTGTATTAATGTTTCCTTTGTTGTTGGTTGAAGGTTCGGATGTTGAGTAGGGGATACATAAAAGTTGCCCTCTTTTCATTCCATTTTTTAATTCGGGATTGGCAGCCATTAACTCTTGTTCGGTAATGCCATATTCGCGACTGACACTGAATAAAGTTTCTTTACGTTGAACTTTATGCATGTCTTTACAGCGCGATTTTACGGTGCCGGGTATTGTCGATACAATCGTCTCTTTTGTATCATTGTTGTCGGGTAGGGTTGCACTAGGTATTCTAATGACTTGTCCGATTCTAAAATTTTCGGCGCTTAAGCCGGGATTTGCATCACATATCTCTTTTGCCGACAATTGATATATGGCAGTCAACTTATAAAGCGTTTCCCCTTGTTTGATCGTATGAAAAGTCTCTTGCTTTTCTGTTTGAGAGCCTAGTTGAGGAATTCGTAAAGCTTGGCCGATATAAATTTTATCTTGACTTCCGGGATTTGCTTTTATGATGTCTTCTTGACTGATTTTATACATGGCTGCAATTGAATAAAGTCCTTGGCCTTTTTCTACAGTATGAATAAAATACGATTGGTTTTCTTGTGCAAAAGTAATTGCAGAATATATTCCGGTTATTAATAGAAAAATAAATATTCTTTTGGTGATTTGTTTCATTTAATATAGTCTTCTAGTTTACGAAATCAAGCAACAAAGATACTATTTCTCTATAATATATTTAGCATTTATTGCGTTAAGAATATAATAATGTGTTTCTTTTGATAACGAAATTCAAGTATAAACATTAAATTTGCAAGCATTATGTTGACGAGAATATTTCATTATTTACTATTTATAGTATTACTTATTTCATTTAGTGAAAGCTATGCGCAGATAAATCCCATTGCCGATTTAATTCGTGAAAATGGTGTGACTCCCGACGAACCTTATCAGATGCAGGCGGGCGATGAATACATCGGTGCTGCTCCTTTGGAGTTTCTTTTCTCGGCAAATATCGACGATCCTTTACCCTCTTATCGCTATGAATGGAATTTTTCAGAATTTCCTGATTTTAAAACGATATACTTGACACGTTTTGATGAAGAAACTTCATATACATTCGACCGTTCGGGACGATTCTATGTTCGGTTGCAGGTTACGGATGTCGACAATGAAACAACAGAAATCTCTGATCCATTTTCTATTCAAATAGCCGAATCTGAGTTAAAAATTCCAAATGCTTTTTCTCCAAATGATGATGGGATAAATGATATTTTTAAAGTAAAACATAAATCGCTCGTTCGTTTTGAAGCTACTGTATTTAATCGTTGGGGACAAAAACTATATCATTGGGATCTTTCAAATATAGATGAAGGATGGAATGGCGAAGCCCATGGAAAACAGGTATCCGATGGAGTTTATTTTATAGTAGTGAAGGCGGTAGGATCTGATGGTGTGGTTTACAATCATAAGGGGGATATCAATATTTTGCGATAAAACGATAGATGGATGTTTACCAATCACAACTGTGATAATGTGGTTTCGCAACTGTGATGATGTGGTTTCGCAACTGTGATGATGTGGTTTCACAACTGTGATTGTATGGTTTCACAATTGTGATATCGTAACATCACAACTATGATATCATAGATTTAAGACAATAAAGATATTAAACTGTAATATTTAATGTAACGTTATAAAAAACTCTTTATACCACATTTTGTTGAGTTAATTATAGGTGTTCAAATGATGAATTAAGTTTGTTATGCAGGAAACAGAATATATAAATGTATATGGTGCTCGTGTACATAATTTAAAGAATATAGATATTGAAATTCCACGCAACAGTTTGACTGTGATTACCGGATTAAGCGGTAGTGGTAAGTCATCCTTAGCTTTCGATACCATATTTGCTGAAGGGCAAAGAAGATATATAGAAACCTTTTCGGCTTATGCCCGCAACTTTTTGGGCAATTTGGAACGGCCCGATGTAGATAAAATCACAGGTTTGAGCCCCGTGATATCTATTGAACAAAAAACAACCAACAAAAATCCTCGTTCTACCGTAGGAACTACCACCGAAATATACGATTATCTTCGATTGCTATATGCCAGAGCAGGTATTGCATATTCATATCAATCGGGCGAACCGATGATTAAATATACCGAAGAACAAATTCTCGATCTTATTTTAAAAGATTACAACGGCAAACGAATATATCTGTTAGCACCATTGGTGCGTACCCGAAAAGGACATTATAAGGAACTATTTGAGCAGATACGTAAAAAAGGTTATTTGTATGTTCGTGTAGATGGCGAGATACGAGAAATCGTTCACGGTATGAAACTCGATCGCTATAAAAATCATGATATTGAAGTTGTGATTGATAAAATGGTGGTTAGCGATAATGATGATAAACGTTTAAAACAAAGTGTTGCAACTGCCATGCGTCAGGGCGACGGATTAATTATGATTCTCGATGCCGACGATGATCGTTTGAAACATTATAGCAAACGCTTGATGGATCCACTAACCGGGTTGTCTTATCGCGAACCTGCACCTCACAACTTCTCATTTAACTCTCCACAAGGAGCTTGTCCACGGTGTAAGGGTTTGGGAGTTGTCAATCAGATAGATATTGATAAAGTGATTCCCGATCGTAATTTATCCATATACGAAGGAGGAGTTGCTCCATTGGGTAAATTCAAACAGACAATGATTTTTTGGCAAATAGCTGCATTACTCGAACGTTATGAGGTCACTATCAAAACTCCAATAAAAGATTTGCCAGAAGATGCTATTGATGAAATATTGAATGGTTCGGATGAACGCATTAAAATAAAGAGTTCGGTAGTTGGTACCTCTTCCGACTATTTTGTGACATACGAAGGTGTAGTAAAATATATCCAAATGCTCCAAGAAAAAGATGCATCGGCAACTGCACAGAAGTGGGCCGAACAGTTTGCTAAAACAGCTGTTTGTCCTCTTTGTCATGGTGCAAAGCTCAATCAAGAGGCATTGAGTTTCCGCATTCACGATAAAAATATAAGTGAACTAGCTCATATGGATATCAATGAGTTGTACGATTGGTTGGCCGATGTAGATAAATTTTTGTCGGATAAACAGAAAAAAATTGCAACTGAAATATTGAAGGAAATTCGTACTCGATTAAAATTTTTGCTCGATGTAGGATTAGATTATTTATGTCTCGACAGAAGTTCGGCAACACTATCGGGAGGCGAGAGCCAGCGTATTAGACTTGCCACACAAATAGGTTCGCAGTTAGTGAATGTTTTATATATTCTCGATGAACCAAGTATCGGGCTGCATCAACGCGATAATGTTCGGTTAATAAATTCATTAAAAGAACTTCGCGATTTGGGGAATACCGTGATCGTAGTAGAGCATGATAAAGACATGATGATGGCTGCCGATTATATTA
This sequence comes from Bacteroides sp. UBA7333, assembly GCA_002471195.1. GTDB lineage: Bacteria > Bacteroidota > Bacteroidia > Bacteroidales > Bacteroidaceae > Bacteroides. The sequence goes on along the minus strand of DKPN01000059.1, from coordinate 10,365 downwards.
TTGATATGGGACCTAAAGCCGGACGTAAAGGGGGAGAGGTAGTGTTTGCCGGTACACCTCAAGAAATGTTGAAAACAGATACATTGACCTCGCAATATCTAAATGGTAAAATGCAATTTGATATTCCTAATCCTCGACGACAAGGCAATGGAAAATCATTGATATTGCATGGCGCACGTGGCAATAATCTTAAAAATGTAGATGTTGAGTTCCCCTTAGGAAAACTGATCTGTGTAACAGGTGTATCGGGTAGTGGAAAATCTACCTTGATTAATGAAACTTTGCAACCTATATTATCACAAAAGTTTTATCGCTCACTTCAAGATCCATTAGCATACGACTCGATTGAAGGTTTAGAACATATTGATAAAATAGTTGATGTCGATCAATCTCCATTGGGGCGTACACCACGTTCCAATCCTGCAACATATACCGGTGTGTTTTCGGATATCCGTAATTTGTTTGTTGGTCTACCCGAGGCTAAAATACGTGGTTATAAACCCGGTCGTTTCTCCTTCAATGTTTCTGGCGGACGTTGTGAGGCTTGTTCGGGTAATGGATATAAAACCATTGAAATGAATTTTCTTCCCGATGTATATGTTCCTTGCGAAATATGTCATGGCAAAAGATACAATCGCGAAACACTCGAGGTTCGTTATAAAGGTAAGTCAATAGCCGATGTATTGGATATGACCATCAATCGTGCCGTTGAGTTTTTTGAAAATGTACCGCAAATTCTTAATAAGATTAAAGTGTTGCAAGATGTAGGTCTCGGTTACATCAAGTTAGGGCAGTCTTCAACAACATTGTCGGGAGGTGAAAGTCAACGTGTAAAATTGGCTACCGAATTATCAAAACGTGATACAGGAAAAACATTATATATTTTAGATGAGCCTACTACCGGCCTTCACTTTGAAGATATACGAGTTTTGTTAAACGTGATCAATCGTTTAGTCGAAAAAGGTAATACTGTGATCGTGATCGAACATAACTTAGATGTCATTAAAATGTCGGATTATATTATTGATATGGGACCTCTTGGCGGTAAAGGTGGTGGTGAACTTTTAAGTCATGGCACTCCCGAAGAAGTAGCGTTGAGCGATAAAGGATATACCCCTCAGTTTCTTCGCGAAGAACTGAATATTAAATAATTGGTTCTTGTTTAATATTCAGCACATATTTATGATTGTGGATATTTCAGTCGATTAATATTTCAAAATAATGTTATGAAAATCAACAAAACCAACGTGGCACGATTGCTCGATAAGGCTAAAATACAATATGAACTTATACCCTATGAAGTTGATGAAAGCGACTTGAGCGCTATTCATGTGGCCGAGGTACTAGGCGAAAATGTGGATCAAGTATTTAAAACCTTAGTTTTGTGTGGCGATAAAACGAAGCATTTTGTATGCATTATACCGGGCGATAAAGAGATTGATTTAAAACTTGCAGCCAAAGTTTCGGGAAATAAAAAGTGTGATCTTATTCCGATGAAAGAACTGTTGCCACTAACAGGCTATATACGTGGAGCCTGTTCGCCCATTGGCATGAAAAAAAACTTTCCGACATATATACATAAAACATGTTTAAATTTTAATTTTATTTATATAAGCGCAGGGCAGAGGGGGCTTCAAGTTAAACTATCACCAAATGATTTAATTCGCGAAAAATCTGCCATTTTATCACTTTTAATTGCTGAATAATCGAAAAAATATTATATTTTTGCAGTAATATCAAAATTTGATACGATTTTTACAAACTATTTATTCATTTAATTATTTTATCTAATTATGTTCAGCAAACATCCTAAGGGACTTATTGCAGCTGCTTTAGCCAATCTTGGAGAGCGTTTCGGATTTTATACGATGATGGCTATCCTCGTATTATTTTTGCAAACAAAATTTGCATTGACTGGTAAAGATGCCGGTATTATCTATTCTACCTTTTATTTTTCGATTTATATCCTTGCATTGATTGGTGGTATTATTGCTGATAAAACACGCAATTATAAAGGAACCATCATGACAGGTATTATTTTGATGGCAGTTGGCTATTTGATTTTAGCAATTCCAACACCAACACCGGTACCTGTTGACTCTAAAATATTAATGCTCGTTCTATCTTGCTTTGGTTTGTTAGTCATTGCATTTGGTAACGGTCTTTTCAAAGGAAATCTACAAGCACTTGTAGGACAAATGTATGATAATCCAAAATATGCATCAATGCGCGATTCAGGTTTCTCATTGTTCTATATGTTTATCAATGTAGGTGCTATTTTTGCTCCATTTGCTGCAATTGGTGTTCGTAGTTGGTGGTTAGGTACATTTGGATATTATTATGATGCAGATCTACCTGCTTTATGTCATGGACACTTACAAGGCACATTGTCTGAACAAGCAATCGCAAATTTTCATACTTTAGCTGATAAATCATCTGCAGCGCAAATTACTGATTATACTGATTTTGCTAATCAATACTTAAATGTATTCACAGAAGGTTTCCATTATGCATTTGGTATCGCTATCATTGCAATGGTTATATCATTAGTAATCTATATTATCAATAAAAAGAATTTCCCAGATCCTGCACAAAAAGTAAAAGCTGCAGTTACTGGTGCTGCAGTAACAGAAATGAGTGTTCACGAAGTACGTCAACGTATTCTTGCTTTATTTGCAGTATTCGGTGTTGTAATTTTCTTCTGGTTTTCGTTCCACCAAAATGGTTTAACATTGACTCTTTTTGCTAAAGAATATACAGATTTGAACCTATTTGGTATGCCTATCACTGCTGAAATTTTCCAATCGATGAATCCTTTCTTTGTGGTTGCTCTTACTCCATTGGTGATGGCTATTTTTGCTTCACAACGTCGCCGTGGTGTTGAACCATCTACTCCAAAGAAAATTGCTATTGGTATGGGTATTGCTGCATTGGGATTTGTTGTAATGGCTGTTGGTTCATATTTTGCACACTTGCCTTTGCATAGTGAAATTGCTGAAATTGGTTCATCTCCAATTAAAGTTACACCATGGTTATTGATTATTACATATTTTGTACTTACTGTAGCCGAACTTTATATCTCTCCATTGGGTATCTCGTTTGTATCTAAAGTAGCTCCTCCTAAATATCAAGGTATTATGCAAGGTGGATGGTTAGGTGCAACTGCCATCGGTAATCAACTATTGTTTATTGGTGCTATTTTGTACGAAACAACTCCAATTTGGTTGACATGGACAATTTTCGTTGTTGCTTGTTGTATTTCAATGTTTACAATGTTGTTTATGTTGAAATGGTTAGAAAAAGTAGCTAAATAAGATACTTTATAATATAAAAAAGGCCTTGAGTAGTTTACTCAGGGCTTTTTTTATATCACAACTTTACAAATACCTTAATTCGAGATAAGCAACGATTGCTACCTATGCTCATTAGGCACTATATACTAAAAATAACACAGTAAGTTTTGAGTGATTACATAGTAAGTTTTAGTACAAAACACAGTAAGTTTTAGTGCAAAAGTTACTATGTTTTGATGCAAAAGTTACTATGGAAATTTTAGGACATCAAGGAGTATCTGTATTTTCCTAAAAAAGAGGTGACCAAAGGAGACTTACGTACCATTTAATCAATAGCACCGACTATCTATACCGACTGGCAAGGGTAGTCGATATTTATGTAGTTTACTATTGTACTGTATTTTCTTCGACGAAAAAACACAAGAGAAGCCGCCCCAATTAGAAACGGCTTCCTTTGACAATAGAAAAATGCCTTGTTATTCTTTTATGGAATTAAGTTCGCGAAACAGTTTGATATACTGGGGCCAGAAATGTACGATGCTGTAAATTACTGCTATAAACAGTGTGCCAACCATAGCCCAAAAGCCTATTCGGTTGTTTGCCCACGCATTTGGGAAAAGCAGCGTAAATAGGATTACTATACCGATACCAAATACAATTTCGCCGGACAACATGAGCAGTCTTAGTTTGGCAGTTTTGGAAAATAATTTTGCCGGTGATAAAACTGCAATGTTGATGTGTCGGAGTTTGAGGTACATAAAATTATACCAGATTGCACCGAGGAATAAATAGACTACAAGGTATATCTTTAAACTGGTGGGGAACGAATGCGGATTTATGTCACCGATTGTCATTGCTGCGAATACAAGCGCAAGAATTAAGCAGCACAGACTTCCCTGACGGAACTTCTTGAGTATTTTGGTCTGTGCAGTTTCGGAAGCCGCTACATTTATCTTTATTTCAGCGTCTGTCTTGGCCAGTATCTGATCAAGAGTAGACATACTTTTTTTGAGTTCTTCAAGTTGCATATTATATCTGTTTTGAAAGTTTATCTTTGATACGGTGAATTTTAGTCGCAACTGTATTGCGTTTAAGTCCAAGAGTGTCGGCTATTTCATCATACGAATATTCATCGAGCCATAAAAGAATGATTGCTTTCTCAATATCTTCAAGTCTGTTAATCAAAGAGTGCAGATATTGAAGATTGTCTCGCTGTGCATCGTCAATTTCGGTTGAGATATTAAGCAATCCGAAATCTACCGACACCGTTTCTATTCGTTTTTTTGATGAGCGCAAGGTCATTAGCGCGGAGTTTACGGCTATCCGATAAATCCATGTCGACATTTCACTTTTGCCTCTGAACTGACTTAACCCCAGCCAAATATTAACATATATTTCTTGTCGGATGTCATCAAACGACACTTTATCGGTAGCGTAAAAGTAACTAACCTTGTTGATGATTCGAGAGTGCTGCTTAATAAGCGAGGCAAAATCCCTTTCGTTTATTGGTGGACTTTCCATATTGAATTTGTTTTACCTCATTAGATGCAGTTTTAAGTCTGAAAGTTTCATTAGCCGCTATTTTTTTTAAAGAACGTTCGCCAATAACACAAATATACCTAGAACAGGTTAATTTATACTGCATATTTTACATATAACATAGATAAGATTTAAAATAAAAAAGAGCACTCATTACTGAATGCTCTTTTTTATCTTAACTAAAATATTTTAGTCAAACAAATTTCTAAATTTGCGGAATATCTTCTCCTTTACAGAAGTATTTGGTTTAAAGTTATCTGATTGATTAAGTTGCTCAACCATTGCCTTTTCTTCCTTATTAAGCGTCTCAGGTACATACACGCTAATATTGACTAACAAGTCGCCTGTACCATATCCATTAACATTAGGAAGTCCCTTACCCCTCAAACGCAAAACCTTTCCCGGTTGAGTTCCAGGTTCGATTTTAACTTTGGCTTTCCCATCAATTGTAGGTATTTCGACACTATCACCCAATACCGCTGTTGTAAATCCTAACAACAAGTTATAGATCAAGTCATTGTCGTCACGAATCAACTCTGGATGTGGCTCCTCTTCAACCAATATCAACAAGTCTCCAGGATATCCATTATGTTTCCCAGCATTTCCTTTGCCTCCCATTGACAACTGCATTCCTTCAGCTACTCCAGCAGGGATATTAACAGAGACAACCTCTTCGCCATATACAATTCCGTCACCACTACAAACTTTACACTTTTCCTTAATGATCTTTCCTTCACCATTACAAGTAGGACAAGTAGCACGAGTTTGCATTGTGCCAAGAATTGTCTGTTGATTACGTATCACCGAACCACTTCCTTTACATGTAGAGCAGGTTTCAGATCCACTATTACCTTCGGCACCAGTACCGGAACAGTGAGAACAAGTAACATATTTCTTCAGCTTAAATTTCTTTTCAACACCAGTTGAAATTTCTTTTAGCGTCAGTTTTACTTTCACTCTCAAATCAGAACCTTTAAAGCGACGTTGCTGTTGACTTTCCCCGCCAAAACCTCCAAAGCCACCGAATCCGCCGCCAAAGCCGCCACCACGACCACCAAAAACATCACCAAACATAGAGAAGATATCGTCCATTGACATCCCCCCACTAAATCCACCAAATGGTCCACCGTTTCCAGCAGCACCACCTACTCCGGCATGACCAAATTGATCATAGCGAGCACGTTTATCAGCATCACTTAAAACACTATAAGCTTCAGCAGCTTCTTTAAATTTATCTTCGGCAGTTTTGTCTCCCGGGTTTTTATCCGGGTGAAATTGAATTGCTTTTTTACGATATGCTTTCTTAATTTCTTCAATAGTGGAAGTCTTCGTTACTTCCAACACTTCATAGTAGTCTCTTTTGCTCATATTTATTTATTATTCTCCAACTACCACTTTGGAGTGGCGAAGTACTTTATCATTTAAAGTATATCCTGGTTGTACACAGTCTAAAATCTTACCTTTATGCTCTTCTGTTGGTGCAGGAATCACAGCAATAGCTTCATGGTAATCTGTATCTAACACTTGATTTTCTGTTTCAATACGTTTCACACCATTCTGAGATAAAACAGCAATAAATTTATTATAGATCAAATCAATACCTTGTTTAATAGCCTGAATATCATCAGCCTTTTCCATTGTACTAATTGCTCTCTCAAAATCATCAATTATAGGTAGAATACTACTAATAGTTTTTTCTCCACCATTCAAAATCAATTCACTTTTCTCTTTAAGTGTACGTTTGCGGAAGTTATCAAATTCAGCAGCCAAACGAAGATATTTATCGCGCTGTTCTTCCAATTCGGCAGCAACCGCTTCCAACTTAACTGCAGCTTCACCTTTTGCAGTGGGTGCTTCAACTGTTTCTTCAGCTCCCATTTCTACTTGAGGTAACTCATCTTGAGTATTATTCACTTCAGTACCTTCAAACTCTTGCTCGTTAACCGATTCATTTTTTTTCGATTTCATATCTTTTGATATTTTGTTCATTAATATATGCCAACATGGGCAAAAAACTATCTCAAGACCTTATAACAAATTCTTTGCCAATTTGGTTGTAATATTTAAAACGCTGCAAAGGTAATATAATTCTGCCACAATGACACATTGTTAATGACGAGTTATTCATATTTAATACGTATCTTTGCGCCCGAAAAAACGACTACAAGCAGTTGATTAACTGAAATAAACAAAATAATATTTTTAATATTATCTATTTAGCAAATTAATACACTATTATATTTATGATTACAGTTTCAAACCTTTCGGTACAGTTTGGTAAAAGAGTATTGTTTAACGATGTAAATCTTAAATTTACAAATGGAAACATCTACGGTATAATTGGTGCGAATGGAGCAGGTAAATCTACCTTTCTACGCACAATATATGGAGATTTAGATCCTACCACCGGAACAATAGCCTTAGGGCCTGGAGAACGCTTGTCCGTTTTAAGTCAGGACCACTTTAAATGGGATTCATTTACTGTAATGGATACCGTTATGATGGGGCACACCGTATTGTGGGATATTATGAAGCAACGTGAAGAGCTGTATGCAAAAACAGACTTCACAGACGAAGATGGAATGAAAGTTTCTGAACTCGAAGAGAAGTTTGCAGAACTTGATGGATGGAATGCAGAAAGTGATGCAGCAGCTTTATTGAGCGGCTTAGGAATCAAAGAAGATAAGCATTATACATTAATGGGTGAGTTAAGCGGAAAAGAAAAAGTACGTGTTATGCTTGCTCAAGCGCTATATGGTAACCCAGACAATCTGCTACTCGATGAGCCAACTAATGACTTGGATATGGAGACAGTAACTTGGCTTGAAGAATATTTAGCAAACTTTGAGCATACAGTATTGGTAGTGAGCCATGACCGTCACTTCTTAGACTCAGTATGTACACACACTGTCGATATTGATTATGGCAAAATCAATATGTTCGCAGGTAACTATAGTTTCTGGTATGAGTCAAGTCAACTAGCATTGCGTCAGCAACAAAATCAAAAGGCTAAAGCTGAAGAAAAGAAAAAGGAACTTGAAGAGTTTATTCGCCGTTTTAGTGCAAATGTGGCTAAAAGTAAGCAAACAACTAGCCGTAAAAAAATGCTTGAAAAATTAAATGTTGACGAAATTAAACCTTCATCACGCAAATATCCAGGTATTATTTTCACCCCAGAACGCGAACCGGGTAATCAAATTCTTGAAGTTTCGGGGTTAAGTAAATCAACCGAAGAAGGTGTTGTTTTATTTAAAGACGTAAATTTCAATGTAGAAAAGGGAGATAAAATTGTATTCATTTCAAAGAATCCACGCGCTATGACATCATTCTTTGAAATCATTAATGGCAATATGAAAGCAGACAGTGGTCACTTCAATTGGGGAGTAACAATCACAACTGCCTATTTACCTGTTGACAATACAGACTTCTTTGACACCGATGTAAACCTAGTAGATTGGTTAGGACAATATGGTGAGGGCAATGAAGTGTACATGAAAGGCTTTTTAGGTAGAATGTTATTCTCGGGCGAAGAAGTTCTTAAGAGAGTAAATGTCCTTTCAGGAGGTGAAAAGATGCGATGCATGATTGCTCGCATGCAGTTGCGCAATGCAAATTGCCTAATACTTGACACTCCGACCAACCACTTGGATTTGGAGTCTATTCAAGCATTCAACAATAATTTGAAAACATACAAAGGAAATGTATTATTTTCATCACACGACCATGAGTTTATTCAGACTGTGGCAAACCGCATTATTGAATTGACCCCTAATGGTATTATTGATAAAATGATGGAATATGATGAGTACATCACCTCAGATCATATAAAAGAGCTACGAGCTAAAATGTACGCTGAATAAAAGTAATATCACATATCAACTTAAAAAGGCTTATCTGACTTCCAGGTAAGCCTTTTTAAGTTGAGTATAAATAGCACGTTAATTAAAAGTAATATGCGAACTTTTGATAATTCAATACTGTTTTCATAATAAATAAAAAATAGAAGTTATGAATTTTATTTGGTTTATCTTAATAGGTATCGCAGCTGGCGCAATTGCCGGAAGAATCATGCGAGGTAGTGGATTTGGAATTATCGTCGACCTCATAGTAGGTGTTTTAGGCGGTGTGCTAGGGGGTTGGATATTCAATTCAACAAGTCTTATTGGTAGTTTAATTACCTCAGTAATTGGAGCTGTCATACTACTATGGATACTGTCATTATTCAAAGGACATTCTAAGAAACAAGAATAATTTATTTAAAAATCTAAAATTATGGCATGTAATAACGGAAAATTCTGGTTAGGTATTGGCATTGGTACCCTAGTGGGAGCATGTGCATGTTATTTTTCACGCACAACTCGCGCTCAAAAAGCAAAAGCCGATGTTTTGGACGCTATAGCTGATATAGAAGTTGCAGCAGAAGCTGCAATTGAAGCAGCAAAGCATAAAGCCAAAGTTACAGGAGTCAAAGTAGCAGATAAAGTTGCAACTAAAGCTACAGAAGTAAAAGAAAGGCTAAATGAACTAGATGTTTAGATTCTTAATCGTACAAAAACAATATGCTGCCGAAATCACTTCGACAGCATATTGATATTTTACTTAAACGTGGCTACGTAATAAAATTATGACTAATTAATTAAATTCTGATACTGCAAAGATATCGCAATATTATACGTAACACAATCCCCTTAACAAGGTATATATTATTAAAAATATCACCATTAATGGCGATTAGTTACTGATTTCCAAACTTTATCATTAAAGTCATAACTCTTAATAACTTTAGCAGGCACTCCAGCACATACTGAATATGGAGGTATAACAGTATTAACAACACTACCTGCAGCTACAACGCTATGCTTACCAATTTTACTCCCTGCTAAAATTACAGAATTAGCCCCTACCCAAACGTCATCATCAATAATTACAGGCGACATAGATACACCTTGTTCATCAATCATTAAATCAACATCTTTGTAATTATGATTCAACCCTGAAATAGTAACTGATTGTCCAATATTAA
>DKPN01000059.1:0-333 GCA_002471195.1 Bacteroides sp. UBA7333 | reverse complement strand
AGTAACTGATTGTCCAATATTAACATGACTTCCAATATATACAGGACCAATAATCGTATTGTTTAAACCAATACGGCTATGACTTCCTATCATCAAATCGCCTACCGCATTGTTTAAACACGAATAGTCCTCAACCACAGAGTAATCACCCAAAGAGAATTTATTAAAAGGAGGTAAGTCTAATCTTACACTGCGATAGATAATAGCTTTCTTTCCTTTTTTTAAATAAAGAAATGCGAATAGGCGTATCCACCAATTTGGACGAGTTTTAATGGGATGCATTATAAATCGATGAACTTTTTTTTTAAGCTCATCATTTTGTTTTATCTTTTT
>DKPN01000041.1:1290-16958 GCA_002471195.1 Bacteroides sp. UBA7333 | reverse complement strand
ATAAACAAGCAAAATTACACGTGTTGAAAAAAAGAGTCGACACAACCTACCTTAGTTATATAATAAAATCATAGAACTAAAAAGATAAGAACTAACGAATAGTAATAAAAAAATTATAATGTAGTCCGATTAAACTCATTTATGATCTCAAAGATCTAGCTCGACTACTATTATACGGTAGTCGAGTTCTTCTTTATATTTCAAGCCTCTTTTTCAAATAAAGATGGATCAATCGGTATTTGTGAGATTGCTTTAAGGCTCGCTTCCCAGTCTCATTCAGAGTGGTTGAACCGTTGTTCTATTTCGAAATTGAAATATCAATAAATAATAGTGACCTAATAAAGCGCTTGACTTGTGGTGGTGACTCTCCTTAGTCAACCTGGTAACTCCCCTTAATTACCGCGCTGACTATGCGGAGTCACTAAATAGGTTCTAAAGTATCACTTTAACTGATAACGGTTGCTCTACCAGTATTTCAATTAATATTGTATTGCAGGTGAACTTATTGGATTTAGTGATTTTTGATTAGCCGAATTTATGTATAGGCGAAGTTTTATCGGACAGCAATCATAAAAAAAGACTATCAAACCTATTGGAGTAATCCATGGTCGATAGCCTATTTTTTTAATTAAGTGATACGTTAGATTTGATTCAATTATCTATATAGTTTTTTGTAAACATAAATAGAAAACAAGACAAGAAATATATAATAGGCTATAATTCCATAGATAGCAGTAGGTAACTCACTTGTACCGTATGAATGCAATCCACTCAGAAAATAATTTACACCAAAATAGGTCATAAGAACTGAAGCAAACCCAAAGATAGACAATACACTGAATAGATAATCTGAATAATTTTTGGTCGTAAAACGTACATGCAAAATAATGACATAAACTAACATGGTAATCAATGCCCATGTCTCTTTAGGGTCCCATCCCCAATAGCGTCCCCATGATTCATTGGCCCATATTGCACCAATAAAGATACCAATTGTTAACAAGAAAACACCAATATATAAAGACAATTCATTTATGATGCGCAACTCTTTTACACTACTATGAAGAGCCTTATATTTGCCATCTTTTTTACAACATTGAAATGCTAACGATAATGTGCCAAGCATAGAACTAATACCAAAGAAACTATAACTAGCAGTGATGATAGCCACATGTATTAATAACCAATAGGATTGAAGTACGGGCACAAGCGGAGTGATTTCTGGATCCATACCATTAAGGGTAGCAGCAAAAAGAATAACAGCTGCCAAGAAAGTAGCCAATGAAGTCGTTAGACGAGAATATTTGTAAAGAAATATTGCACAAAGAGCAATCATCCATGAAATATAAATCATCGTTTCATAAGTGTTTGACCAAGGTCCTTGTCCAGATACATACCAGCGAGAAGCAATACCGGCCGTATGCAAAATAAAAAAACCAAATAATAAAATCACAAGAATGGCACTCGCCGTTTTACTCCACATCTTACTATATAAGGTAGTAAGTAATGTGAATATAAACAATAAAAGACCAATGGCCAAATAACCAAAAAGAGTTATAAAGAAAGGATCTATACGATTGTATAGCAATTCTATTTTAAGCTTACGAATGGATGGTAAATCAACATTAGCACGCTTATGTTGATATATTTTTATCATATCCACTATCTCTTCGGGTTCACTCCAGTTATTGCTATTTAAAGCCTCGTTTGCACTTTCGGCATACCACTGAATGATATTAGATACAAACATTGAATCTTTGCCTGAAAACTTATCATTATCTTCACTAAACGAGTACCACTGATGTGTTGGGCTATCGTGCAAAGGAAAAATAGCAGGAAGTGCTCCATTTTGTAATCCATACAATAAGTTTATTCGCTCATTTAATTTCAATATATCTTTATCGAAAGAAGTTCGTTGACCAGCTTGGAGTTCATATGCATGCTCTACTTGTGAAGCTATTTTATAATCACCATTCTCATTGAAAACATCGAGAAATGTAATATATTTTGAGTCATTATTTATTAATTGCCCCAATTCCTTATTATCTTGACGGATAATGGGAACGGTATTCCAGTGTCCAGGATAAAGTAAAAACCCTACCATCACCTGCTCTGCGCTAAGGCCATTATAATGACTCTTGCGATAAACTTTTCGCAAAAATTTGGTGGCGTATGTATTCATCGGCTCAATACGTCCCGAAGGAGCTTGTACTAGTAAATCGCTCCACGATGATGCATGGTTTTTAGAAATTGTAAACGCCGCATCGTCTTGTGCCATAAGACTGCTTGAAAAAATAAACGACAATAATATTAATGAGATTTTGCCTGATTTACTTAAAGCATGAACTAATGAACGCACATATGATTTTTTCTGAATCATAATGCCTAAAATACCAAGAAGCAAAAGTGCGTATCCGATATATGTGATTTGCATACCCCATGGGTCATAATTTACAGATAGTATGGTTCCCATTTCATCCTTATCAAATGAAGCTTGAAATAACCGATACGATCCTATTTGATGTGTTTTATTTACACTCACAGTTGTTTGATAAGAAGGTTTATCAGATGGAGCAATAACAAGTTCGCTTTGGTAACCCGATGGACTATGAGAACCCGGATATCTGCTTACATTAAAATGGATCAGACGAACATTAAAAGGCAATGTTTCGGAGCCCGATGTAGTTCTTAAAGTATTACTCTGTTGTCCCTCTCGAATATGAAGTACACCTTCATAACCTAAACAGTGCGTTAAAAAAGCCCCGATAAAAATCACTATAAAAGAAAAATGTAGAATAATTGATCCCCACAACTTGCGCGACCACCATTTTCGTTGATAGGCCACACCCACACAGTTTATGATCAATAACATTTGAAAAAAAATAAATGCTACACTATGATAGATATATTGGCGTGCTATAGCTGCCTCAAAGTATTTTTCAACAAAAGTAGCAAAGGCCAATAAAAAAGCATATAAAGACAACAGAATTAGTGTTGCTTTTAGCGAACAGAAAAAAGATATGATAGGTCGGAATTTCATATAAGTGGGTTGAAAAAAGATATCCTCTTTGCTTTATATAAAGCAAAGAGGATAATAGATTTAGTCTTCTATAATAATTCTAAAGCCAACATTATATACCTTTTGATAGGGTAAATAAGCTTGTCGCACGTAAGAAGTTGCATACTTGGGATGATCAATCCATGAACCACCACGCACTACTTTGCGATCTGAAGAAGCTGTTTTCTTCTTCTTCATGTTGTAAGGAACATAATCTGAGCGTGTCCATTCAGCCACATTTCCGTGCATATCATACAATCCAAATGGATTTGCTTGATAAGATCCAGGATTGGTCATAATCATATTTCCATCATCAACATGTTCTTGTTTAGGATGATGTGTATAATATTTATACCAAGGATGATCGCTTTTAATCGGCTGTGGATTGACACCTGTCACTGCCATCTTATTCATCTGGCTATCCGACATATTCTCAAACTTGCCAAAATCAGTATTTAAATCACCATACCAGAAATCGCTATCAGTTCCTGCACGACATGCCCACTCCCATTGTTCCTCTGTGGGAAGCATTACTGACATACCTGTGGTTTTAGCAAGTGCATCACAAAAAGCTGCTGCATCATTATGGCTAATTCGCGTTACCGGTTGTCCTGGCAGATTAGCCGGATAGCCTTCATTTACGTGATCTTTCCATTGTTGATCTACATAACGACTATCATGCTCGGGAAAGAATACATTAAACTGTGCATTTGTAATTTCCTTTTCAGACATCCAGAAAGGTTTTTTAATCTCCACTACCATTGCAGGAGAAACATCAGAATTTTTCATATTCTTACCCATCACATATTTACCTGCCGGAATTCTAACCAATGTAACATCCATACCGGGAGCGAGATTAACAACTTTTTTCTCTAGTTGATCTTGCGAATCAAATGGGAAACCTTTTGCTTTAACACTTTTAAAATTTGGCTCTTTATAGTTAGGTTTAACCGGCTCGGGTGCGCCTTGTTCTTTCAAGAAGTTTGCATAATCTGACAACTCTTCTCTCCAGCGAGCACCACTACCATTAGCAAATTTATCATTCAAACGAATGCGGCGAGCATACTGATCAAATTCATGATCGCCAACTTGTGTATTATGATTAAAGTAGCCTTTATCAGGGGCATTGAAATCAATCCAATTGAATAATTTTTGCCACTCTTCATCAGTTAGCTTAACATCATAGTGACCTTTTTTCAAAATCTGAACAATGCGACTAGTTGATGGATGATATTCATAAGGATAAAGAACTTTCATGCCTGCCTCAGGACCTTGACGATGAACATAAGGATGAAATGCTAAATAGCTAGTGCCATAACCTCTTTCATCTTTTTTTCCTCCAACAAAATTAATAGGAGAGTTATCGTTATGACAAGAGACGCAATTGCGATCTAAAATAGGCTGCACATCCATATCGAAATTTATAGAATGAACACCCCCTTTAGGAGCTTTCAATTCTTGTGGTTTTTTCAAAGATGCCATCGAACGTTTGGGCACAGGGATAGAGTTTTGATCTTCGTGACAACCCACACATGATACTGTTTCGCCAGGCATTCCAGTCAGCCAACTACGCATCCATTGGATAGCAGCGCCATCTTCGTCAATCGGCTGCAATGAGATGGGCGTATTAGCAGGAATTTTAAACATTACAGAACCATCTTTTTCGACAGGAACCGTACCCAATAGACGTTTCAAATCCCAACCACTTTGAATACCTTGTGCGTTATGGTCAGATTGCGTTTTAAGATAGGCGTATTCGTACGCAAATACACGAAGTTCTTTTACTTCGCCGCGTGGTACACCTTGAAGGCCTTCACCCTCATAAATATCTTGTATAAACACAGTCGCTTCTTTTGTATCTTCTTTTACTTTATCTGGTATTACAGATGGCATATTACGTTTTACCATTGGAATACCATAAATCAAGCCTTCATTTTCATACTCAGCAATTAGGGTTAGATTGTCAAAAGTATCGACTAAATACAATCCCCAAAGTCCATCGGGAGTAAGCTTAGCTGTTGTAATAAAATAATCATTGTTGAGTGGTTGAGGTTTTAAGAACTGCGGCCACACACCATTCACCATTTCATCTTTTACAATTGGAACGATAGGACGTTTACTAAAAGGCATCTCTTGTACCATACCTTTTTCTTCTTTACGACTAATAGCAGGATCGAAAATAATTAAACGTCCCGAACGAGCTACACCATGATGACCTGATATTATGCCAACGAAACGCGTTGAATGATCAGGCAAAGGTTGCACATCATAAATAGAGGTAGGAAATACTGATCCACTTCCATAAAGCGATCGTTGTTCTGTTCCATCAGGATTCATATGCATTACTATGCGTGAGAAATAGTGAGTTAAGTCGGTGTATTCCCAACGAACAAACATCACACGTCCATTATGCATTACTACCGGTCCCCAGTTATTATCTTGATCGAACGTCAATCGGCGAAGTTCATTTTTATCAGGATCAATTAAACATAAATTGCCCACTTGATCACTTCCACTCACACATGGTACACCATGTACACCAATGTTAGAAACAGCCATAATTTTGCCATTCGGCAAATAACATGCATCTGAGAAGTCAAGATCTTCTCCCATTTGATTTGTCAACTGCTTTAGGTTGTTTCCATCTGTGCCTATTTCGTATACCTGCCAGTGATGATCATCTTTCTCTACCATTGAGAAAAGAAACTTATTTGCATTCCAATGAAGTTGTAAATCGGGTAAAGATGTTTTGGTTTCAGGTTTATAAATTACACGTTGTTGCAATTTTTCACCTCGCAAATTGCTAAGCTCAATAATTTCTGCATTGAATCGATTTTGTGCAGCCGAAGTCTGACCCGACCAGTTGTTGTCTTGTGTACCTAAAGCTGGTGCACCTACTCTACGAGCATTTGTTCCGATTTGGTAACGACCCGTTAAAAGTTTATCAACATCGAGCACGGGATTAGCTAAAAGTACTTGACGCTTCAGTTCTAAAGCCTTTAATGCATTATCACGTGCCTCGCTATCGCCAGTATAGATTCCTGAAAAACCTTTTGCTGCAATAGCTTTCAATTCGTTTAACTTGATACGATTAGTTTCTACGTCAAAACCCTTTTGTTTGGACATATCGTAGAAAGCATTTTCAACACTTAAAACATTTAACCATTCTAATTGTGTTTGCAATTCTAATACAGCAACGACTTGTTGAGCGATAGTAAGTAATGCGGCACTTTTCTGTGTAGGAGTAAATGAAGAATTAGCAGCAACCTGCGCTACAGACTTCATATAATAATCGCTATTGTTAAGTTGCTTAATCAGTTTTTCAACCGCTATACGCTCGGTCTCGAAATCAGACTTAGTAAGTATATTAGCATAAAAATTATTGGATTGTCGAGACAAATATGCGCTTTCAGCCGGATAGGCTTTAGCGATCTCATTAATTTGCTGCTTATATATAGATTCTTCAATGCTATCGAGCTTGCTATTTTGCTGTTTAAAGTCGACTACCATTTCGGCGAAAGTAGCAGGTGCTTTACATTGACCTACACGGGCCTTTTTTTGAGCACTTACATGGAAAGATGCAAAAGCCAAACAGACCGATATAAATAAAATATTTTTTTTCATAATGTGTTATTATTTAAAATTATAAGCACGTTTCAGTTGCGAAGTTTCTTTTTGATTTAAACAATAAAAAGCAGATATCATACCGACTTTTGATTGATTAGATAGTGACCAAACAATGTTATTTTTCGCATCTATTTCAAATAATTGTGGTGCATTGTTCGTTGCTTCCTTCGAATGTCCCGTCCAATTTGACACCATCAAATTTCCATTTTTAAGTTGCGAAATCTCAGCTACAAAATAAAGAGATACTTTAGCCAAATCATCCGAACTGATTCGTTTGACTTCTTCCCCCGTTATGCGATCTACTTCAACAAGGCAGTGAGCATCACCACAAGGTATAAACAAGTTGCCATTTTTAAGTTCGAAAGATGAAAAGGGTCCTCCCGGTAAGTTAAATTCAGAAATAGTTTGACCTTGTGCATTGAGTTCGATTAACTTCTTGCTGCTCATCACCGGTACT
Source organism: Bacteroides sp. UBA7333 (assembly GCA_002471195.1). GTDB lineage: Bacteria > Bacteroidota > Bacteroidia > Bacteroidales > Bacteroidaceae > Bacteroides. Next base: position 9,816 of record DKPN01000041.1, on the reverse strand, counting down.
AAATAGTTATTATTTTTAGATTGACGAATTTGTCTAAATTGAGCATGAGGGTGCTCAATATTAAGATCGAACTCTATTTTGTTAGTTACCTTTCCTTTTGAATCGACTTCTAATAATTGAGAAGGTGTGCCACATATTCCTAATAAAAAACCACCTCTCTTTAAAACCGAAACAGATTGAAGTTCTTGTTTATCTGAAACATTAAAATTCCAAATGACATCGTGATTGAAATTAACGATTTTAGCACCTTTACTATATGAATATATAACATTACCATCAGGAGTTAACGCAACTGAGTTGCATTCTTCACCTTTTTCTAAGGGATGCGACCAATCAATATTTCCAGTTTCTTTGTCAATAAGCAGTATGTTAGTGTTTCCCGATCCTGCTACCAAAATTTTATTTTTGGCAGCAGAGTGGAAACCAATACTAAATACTGTAAGAATAAGCAATATAATTCTTTTCAAAATTTAGTAGCTTAGATTATTATTTTTTCTTTAAGTCTAAGAACATTTCGTATCCTTGCTGTGGTGTGATTGATTCGTGTACAACAGCATGTACAGCTTGAATCATAGCAGCAGGATCTTCACTTTGGAAAACATTACGTCCCATATCAACACCCGCTGCACCTTCATTAATAGCTTTGTAGCAAAGTTCTAAAGCTTCAAGCTCTGGAAGTTTTTTTCCACCAGCAATGACAACTGGAACTGGGCAAGCCGAAACAACATTCTCGAAACCATCACAGTAATATGTTTTTACGATATTAGCACCGTTTTCAGCGCAAATGCGCGATGCAAGTCCAAAATAACGTGCGTCACGAGCCATCTGTTTACCTACAGCAGTAACCCCCATGACAGGGATACCATATTTGCTACCTTGATCTACAGCATTATACAAGTTTGCTATAGTTTTAGCTTCATACTTTTCATCCCCAATTGCCAACATTACAGCCATTGCAGAAACATTCATACGAACCGCTTCTTGTATATCAATAATAACATTGTCGTTGAGTTCTGTTAAAATAGATGTACCAGCATCGGAGCGCAAACAAATAGGTTTGTTTACGGTAGGAGGTACACTGGTTTGTAAAATACCACGTGTGCACATTAAACAGTCAGCATACTCCATTAAGGGTTGAATGTTTAAATCGATACGTTCTAATCCTGAAGTCGGTCCCATAATGAAACCATGATCGAAAGCTAACATTACAGATCTCCCACTTTTAGGATTGAAGATGCGAGACAATCTATCTTTCATCCCCCATGAAAGATGGTCAGCACCTTTAACATGAAATGCTTGTTGAGCAACTGGGATCCCTACTCCAAAAAGTTTACCTTCTCTTAAGTCGTCTAAATCTGCCATAAATCGTTTTATCTATATAAGTTTATTGTTTTCAATTGAATCTATTTTATAGTGCTTTGCCAAAGGCTTCTAGAATACAACTCCAAGAAGCAGCCCCTGAGTCCATATAACCGATAGACTTTTCGCCATAGTTGCGTGCACGACCAAAGTTTGCCTTCATATCGATTGTTTTTTGAGCTCCCGCTTTTGCAGCTTCGGCACAACGAGTCATTAAACACTTAATTGAGTCACAAGTTGCTGATTCCATAGCTTCAATTCCAGGACATAATGCATCCATCATTGTTTTATCGCCTGGCATTGCCTTTGTTTGTTTTTGAACTCCTTCTAAACCACCTTTGAACATCGCTTTTACTTGATCGAGAGTTAACTCTTTACCTTCAGAATGATCGCTCATCCCCAAAAGAAAGCCACCAAGCAAAGTACTTGTAGATCCACTCGTTTTAAGCATTACATTCATGCCCATGTCTCCAAGAGTTTGCTTGAAGTCAGAGTCTGTATTGATAGATTCAACTGCAGCATCTAAAGCTTGAACAATAGCAGTTCCGTGATCGCCATCACCTATAACAGCATCTAGTTGAGAGAATTCGTCGCAACGTTCTTTTACCGCATTCTGTGCAGCAACAAACATCGTTTTAAATGTATCTAAATTTAATGTATTCATGTTGTCGTATTATTTACCTAATGTTGTCCAATAAGGAGCGTTAGACTTATGATTGTTTATATAATCAATATGATCATCGTCAAGTTTAGCAAGAATCATTTGAAAACCGGCTTGCTCTTGTACTGTAAGCAATTCGCCAATACGAGCTGCTGCTACCTCTACCCCTTGTTGGGCTAGAATATCGTGAGCCTTATTAAATACAATATTCATTTCCATGTATGTAGTTGCACCAACTCCATTAATCACCAAAAGTGCTTTATCGCCTTCTTTCAGTTGTACTTTTTGAAGCAACTGACCTAAAATCTTTTCGGTAGTATCATCTGCCGAAATAAATTTTTGACGACCACCACCGCCTTCACCATGTTGTCCCATACCTATTTCCATTTCATCGGCAGGCAATGATGAGATAGTTGCCCCATTTTGCGGATGTGTACAATGACCCATAGCCACTGCAAGAGTAGCAACATTGTTATTATAGCGTTCGCCTATTTCATAAAGTTCATCTATTGTTTTACCTTCTTCAGAAGCAGCACCCAATATTTTGTATAATGGAATACAACCTGCTAAACCGCGACGATCTTCATCTGGTGTATCAATACCGGCACTAATATCATCATGTGTTAAAAGCATCTTCACCTTAATTCCCATGCGCTCTGCCAATTGCATAGCCATATTTGAACTCATTACATCGCCAGAATGATTTAATGTTACCAACAAAATGCCGGCTTCGCGCTTAAACATTTGCAAAGCTTGAAAAAGACGTTGCGCTCCCGGTGCGGCAAATACATCACCAACTACCGAACAGTCAACCATACCTTCGCCTACAAAACCACTTAAAGCGGGTTCATGGCCCGAACCGCCTAAAGTTACGATAGCTACTTTATCTTCTGATTTAGCTTTTTTGCTGACCACAATGTTTTCTGCTGCTAATGCTACCTGGTTTTTATATGCTTTTACATAACCATCAAGCAATTCTTTGGTAATATCGTTCGGATTATTTATAAACTTACTCATAATAGTGTATTGTTAATGTGTTTTTATTTTTCAAATTCCATTAGTTCAATTGCAATGCCTTCTTCCTCTATAAAAGCACATTTAAGTTTGTCGCCTCCAACAAATGGTTCGACAAGAACTTTTGCTCCTTTCAAGGCTTCTTCTAAAGATTCAACTTCGTAAGCAATATGTGCGGTTGTTTGAATCAACTCAGGCATACATGAACCTTGTTCAAAGCGTAAAGATTCGATTTTATTAGGACTTTTAGTAAAATCAGTAAGCCAGACCTTTAGCCCTTCTACATAAAATTCGCCTTCGGTTGGAGTTTGTGTTACAACTCCAAAATGGTTTAATTTTCTCATGGTATTGATTATTTTGAGCAGAATTACTTATTACGAATTTCTGCAAGAATATCTGTGAACACAACATTAGGATTGGTGAAGTTTAATCCGTCATTATCGTGATATGTTCCAAATTCAGTAACAATTGCACCTTGGTCACCAGCCATTAAAAAATGACGTGATTCTGATTGTGCCAACGGCAACCATTCTCCCAGTTTAATAACATCGCAATGATCAGCAACAGTCACAAATTCTTTTTGACTTGCAGGAATAGCCGGATTGTTTTGTGTCGGTTCGCCAACTCCAAAGCTCACACAGTTTCCATTGCGCAACAACCAAGATTCATGTTTAGCTGGAAACTTAGTGGGTAAATGATAATGCTCTACGATCATTTGACCTGGCAACAAATAAATGTCATGTCCAAAATATTTATTGTCGGCATCATTGACAAAGAAAACACCGCCCATACCTACATTTTCGAAATCACCTAATTCGAAATCGCTGATAAACATATTTTCCTTCAAATAATCGGTATAAGGAATGCCGTAAAATTCAAACATATCTAAGTAGGCTTGTAAAGCCACTTCTGCTTGAAACTTGCCATCTTTGTAGAAATCGGCATTGGTATACTTTTTTTGGTAAACTGCTTGTTTTTGCATTGTTTGAGTTTCGTTTGATGAACAACTTTGATCTGATTTGCAGTTACATGACGTTAGAACTGCGCCAGAGAAAGCTGTAAAAATTAATACTGTTGTAAATAGTTTTCTCATGATTGTTATATATTATTTTAATTATATGCAATACCCTCTATCTCAATTAATAGATTATCCCGACAAACATTTGAGTTTACAAAAATTGCATCGATATTAGGATATCTTTCCTGAATTGTATTTCGTGCAATAGAATAGTCACTCGGATACTTAACATACACCCTCATATATTTTGTATTCTGTTGTACCAATTGCTCTATATTATCAAGTGTCATTAAAGTTTGTTGTCTGATGTCAACTTCCAAGGTTTCTTCGCCTTTTATAGCTGCAGTACCCGATATATAGATCCATTTCATAGAAAATTCATTGTCGATTACACTTCTCGCTCTTTCAAACTTAGGAGTACTTTTATACTCTGTTTCACCCACCAATACTTTCTTTGAATAGGCATATGCTGCTTTCTGTAGTGGATTATCAATGGGAGCATTTTCATAGCCCGACATAATATCAGCATCGATAATGATTCCACCTTTTGACATACCAATACCGGTTGCAGCGGGATACCCATTTTCCCACTGGCAGGTGCCATAGAAATTCGTACGAATATCATTAAAAGCTTGATAACGTTGAATTGTATCATCAAAGCCAGTAATATCTTCAATATAATTCCATTGGCGAACAATGTCTTTCATCTGCAAGTGTTCTAACTCTAATATCTTTTGAAGTTTATCAAACGCAAATCTAGATTGTTCTGAGGCCGTGATGTGATAGTTATACTCAGTGAGACCTGATACAAATAAGGCTTTTCTTTTGGAATCTTGTATAATCACATACGACGAATCATTATGAAGTTTATACATTATGATTTCATTTTCAGAACACATGGCAGCATGAGCTTCCATCAATACAGTACTACCATTAATAGGCATTTGCGCTATATAACTAAATGCTGGTTTCTGGGCTGCCAAATGCTGGTTAATACAATTATTAATTATATCATATTGCTCTTTATATTCATCATTGCTGAGTGGTGCTCCAAAAAAAATTAAACGTACATAGTGTGTTTGCTTATCTAATTGCGAAAGGCATTCTATAATAGCTGACTTAAACTCAGCATTACTGGTATGGTGTGTATAGTTTAGATACATAATAAGGTGTTATAATGAGTTTACATATTCTACAAGAGCATCTATATCTTTGTCTGATATTTTTTTGTTTATACCGTGTTTGTGCACTTTAAATACATCTTTCATGGTAGCTGCCCTTCCATCGAATAAATATGGAGCTGTACGCCAAACTTCTTTTAAGGTAGGGGTATCCCAACCTTGATCAAATTCAACATCATCTCCTATAACATGATTTTTCAAATCAGTATAATAAGGCCCTGAATGACATTCAACGCAATTCATCTTATCGTATATTTTCCGACCTTGTTCAGCCAAAGGAGATAGTTTACCATTTACTAAATAAGGGCTAGGCACAGGCTTTAATGACATTAAATATTTGTCTACACAAACAGCAAATTCTTCGGGAATTTCACAAAACTGAATAAATTTAAATCCTGCTCTTACTGCAACTTCTGCAGACGGGCGTATACCCGAAATCATACAAGGAGCTGTTACATGAGAGAAAAGCATACTTTTACAATTCTTAGGATTACCTATGCCATCATTCATTAAATCCCAATTCATCGCATCGGTACGTCCATCACCCGGATGACATCCATTGCATGATTGCCAATTTTGAAAACAATAGGTTGCATCGTTAAAATACTTTTCACCTTTGAACTCATCGCTTTCTATGCGATTATTAACCATTCCTCTTATGTCTATATTAGAAGGGTTATCTAAATTTACAATGTTAAGGGTATCTGAAAAATAGGTCGGTATGATTGCCTTATTATCACTAATTATGAAATTACGCGGTCCATTCCCTGTAAGTCCAATGCGTTGTCGCATTTTACCTAGAAATTGTAAATCATAAGAAAGTTCATCTTTCTTTTTGTAATTCTTATATTTATCGATAAATGCAGGATAATCGATGATACTGATTTCATGAACACCGGAATGTGTAATAACAATCTTATTGTCGGTACAATTAATATCCCATATACCAGCTGCACCACGTTCGGGTTCATCAAGGAGCACAGATCCTTCAAACTCCATCGTATTAAGATTTATCACGCTCATAGCGCTCGTGTTCATCCATCCTTGTAATAATTGATTGGTAGGAACTTGAAATCTTCCCAGATTATGTGATATAAAAAGATAGTTACCATCAGGAGAAATACTCAATCCTCTAAGTGCATTGCTACCATTAGCCAATGGAATGTTTTTAATTGTAGTGAAAGTATTTAAATCAATTACCGATATTGCAGATGCAACCGTATCAAGATTTGCAGCCTGTGCAGGCAAAAAATTAGCTGCAAAAAGCAAATTGCGTTTTTCAGATAACGCTATTTTTTTGGGTTCTCTCAACACATCAACCACACGACTTTCTTTCATCGTACTTAGATCTATCTCTGAGATCGTATTATTAAATTGATTAGCGACATACAGCTTTGTTTGTTGTGTATTCAATATCGGTGAACATGCACCAGAACCGGTAGAAATAAAGTTTTGTTGATCGTTATTTGAATCTAATATTACCACACCACCATTCTGGTCGAATACTGTAACATATATTTTTTTGTTGTCTGTAATTATACCTGTAGGCGTTTCAACAACAGACCAATTTTTTAAACGCTCAGTACCATCTAAGTTGTACATAGAAACTTCTTTGTTTCCTTTTTCAGTAAATACAAGAAAGTTATTATACTGAGCAACATCAGTTATTTCTAATGGAGCTGTATTTTTACTAATCGGATTTTGTTTAATAAATCCAAATGAAGCAGTAACTAAGATAAAAGACAGAATAATTAAAGGCCGAGTGTATTTCATGGTTTGGTTCATTAATGTAAGGAACAAACATTTTAACTTGATTAGATTACAAAAATATACTTTTTATTCAGAATATGTTTTTTTAAAAAGCTCATTATACTTTTTTAAATGGCTCATTATACTTTTTTAAAAAGTTCATTCATATCATATTAAAGAAAAAGAATTGTATCTCATTATAGTTGTTATAAATGAGATACAATTCTTTTTTTTATGTTTAATAGTAAACTATTTAAACAAGGATATAATTAAAAATAAATTAGCAATACTTAGTGGGAGCGATGCCAAATTCTTTTTTAAAGGCAGTCGAAAAATGAGATAAATTCTTAAAACCAACCGTTATATATACGTCTGAGACAGCCTTATTTTTTTCATTAATCAGTTTTTTTGCCTCTTCCAATCGTTTTCGAATTAGCCATTTATGAGGCGAAATAGAGTGAATCTTGCTGAAATCGCGTTTAAAAGTTGCAACACTTCTTCCTGTAAAATTAGCAATTTCTTCGAGTGAGAAATCATGCATATAATTACATTCCATAAAATCCATAATATCTATTTTCCATGGATCAGTAAAATCAAATAAAGTAGGATAGAACTCATCAGAAAGACTTAGAAGAGCCAGCATAGCCTCTTTCTGCTTCATATTAATGATTTCATCCATCGGTTTCACACGAGTATCAAAATAAGGCAAAATGGACAGAAATAGGCTATTTATAATTGGATTTTCGTTTAATGGAACGATACTAGGAGTTAACTTTTTTTTGTTATAATCAATATGCTTAATACTACGATAATAATCACGAAGGAAATCTCTACTTAAAACCATAAAAATACCTTTGAAATCATCACCTTGCTTACTGGGACGTTTTGTCATACTGACTTTATGATTGCGTCGTAAAAAAATACACTGATTTTTAGAAATAACAATTTTCTTATTCCCCTCTTCAATTAATAATTCACCCGAATAAACATAAANNCTTGTTGAAGATTTAAGGTATGAAATATTAAATCAATAAATAATACAGAAGCCTCTGCCTTTATCATGCTGACTGTAAATGCAGTGCTGTTCGTGGTAGGGCCTACCATGACACTGTGCCTTGGTTTGGCCTGGAACAAGAACGTTTGACAACTTTTGGCAAGATCACCACGAAATCAGTTTTTTGTCTTTTAAATTGATTTTTTTTTTTTTGCAAATACAAATCTTTTCTCCAAATGCAAATCTTTTCTAAATCTTTTTTCAGAGAGGTTGATTTAAAGCTACTTTCCAACAGTAAGAGAGAGATTTCTGCTGCCACCTGTACGGCTGTCAGAGTGAAAACAGCAGCAGACACAGAGGAAAAGCCAGCTGACCCTCTTGTGTATGCACCTGGTTACACTCAGCTAGTGGACGATGGTTGCATTTGCCCAGCTTCACACTGTGTGCTACCATGGCAACAACAGGAGCCACAACAAGAAAAATAATTGAACAGCTCATCTGTAAGCGAGGTATAGATTTCTGGCACCTTTACCTACTTAAAGGGTGTATG
>DKPN01000041.1:0-1211 GCA_002471195.1 Bacteroides sp. UBA7333 | reverse complement strand
TCTATAAGTTGAGAATTAATTCACCCGAATAAACATAAATTAAAGCATGAAAATAAACATGCTTATTAAAACATTGACTATTGTTTGAATGATAGCAATAAAAGACATCTCCGTAATTAAAAGTATGTGTATCTGTTTTAATTTTCATTATGTATAAATTTATAAGCTTTCTGTAACTATTTGATCTACTAAACAATTAATTAAGACAAAGATATAAGAGATTTGAATGAAAACAAAAATTAAAAATAATTTATAATGAAAAGTTTGAATTAATTCTCAACTTATAGATGTGATAAGTATATGATAATAAAGGTAATATTCAGAAAAGTGTGTCTATTTTGTTTCTAAGACATTGGATATTTAAATACATCTTTATTCATAGCCACATTGCCAAACAATATTATCACAGAATCATAGTTCGGCATCGCACCATTCATTTTCAGCACTCTTTTAAAATCTTGATTAAATCGTTCAATTTTCAGCTTTAAGTACACCGTGCAGAAGTAAATATCTGCACTAGACAATGCATGGGTGATGGAGTTTTTCATACTGGATAAGCCATCGTATACAAATAAATTAATCTTACTAACTCCTCACCGTTTTATATTATCGAATATATCAAGCCAGTTGGAGGCACTTTCGGTTGGAATATTTACAATTGATAGAACCTCATTATTTCTATCTTCTTTTAGTCCTAATATTACGTAGTATGCTTCGTTTGAAACCGAAGAACTGTCCCGATGACAACATACGTAGCATCAATATAAACGATTGGATAACGTGAATCTAATCTAAGGTTCAACCATGCTGAGACATCTCCATGTGCCATATCAAGAAGCCAGCTTACTTGACTCTTACTATAATGCTTACCGTAAAATTCCTCTGAGATATCACCAACTTGCTTTGTGGTCAAGCCTCGAGCATATAGACTACAAATTAAGCGCTGAAATTCGGCTTCTTGATCTTTAAGTACTCCTAATAAAACGGGATAAAAGTTACTCTCACGACTGCGAGGAACACGAATCTCAAACATTTTATCTCCATGACATACTCGACGGTCACGATAGCCATTCGAAGAAATATTGGAATTTATACACTTTTGAGAACACTATCCTTTTGAGAACACTATACCAATATTAGGGCACATTAGAGATGTTACCCATTAAATTACGCTAATCCTAGGCTTACAACGCAAAAAAGCCTCTCAAGCT
>DKPN01000001.1:21799-34655 GCA_002471195.1 Bacteroides sp. UBA7333 | reverse complement strand
TATTAATAATAAATATTTAAGCAAAATTCATCAAAACAGTCTTAAATATCAATACATAACACTATCTAATTGATAATAATCAACGTATTACACTTTTTATATAAAGAATTACTTCAAGTTAAATAATGAAGTAAACAGTCACATGAAGCTTGAATTTATTTTTTACCCCTATTTAATATTACTATTGTAAATAATAACAATTATAATATTTTACAATAATAATATCAATAGATTATTACTATTGTATAATAAAAATATATTATATACATTTGTAAAGAGATTCATGTAAAAAAAAATTAAATACAATATTTATCTATATGGAAATAAAGGACCGAATTAAAGAGTTGATGGATTTTGAAAATCTCACAGCGATGGCATTCGCAGAGAGCATAGAGGTTTCACAAGCAACAATATCACACATATTGGGTGGTAGAAATAAAAATCCAAGCACTGATTTTATTATGCGTTTGTATAAAAAGTATAGTTATATAAACCTCAATTGGCTATTGACAGGTGAAGGCAATATGACTACGAAAAAAATTGATGCTATAACACCAATAAATATTGACGAAAACGAAAAAAATAATAACAATAAAAATGTAGATTTATTTAGTGCAACATCTATAAACTCTACACCTCAATCATCCAACATTAATTTAAATATCAAGAGCGATATAGAAAAAAAGCCTGACGTATCCATAAAAAAAATAACTGAAATAAGGGTTTTCTTTGATGATAATACATATCAAATATTCAAGCCTGAAAAATAACCTAATACTTTAGTGTTATCATAATTTACAATATCTTTGCGGCATTATTTAGGAATGTATAAAATTATATGAGAAAATTTATTTTAGACCTAACTGTTTCCGAAAATGTCAAACTTAATGAGAATTATGTTTTATTAAAAATGACATCGGAAACAATACTCCCTCCGATGATTCCGGGGCAATTTGCAGAGCTTAGAGTTGATAATTCACCGACAACATTTTTGCGTCGTCCAATTTCCATCAATTTTGTTGATGAAGAAAAAAATGAAGTATGGTTTTTAGTACAAATTATTGGTGATGGCACTAAACAGCTTTCATTATCATTGCCAGGTAGTGTAATAAACACAATGCTACCATTAGGAAACGGATTCACTATTCCTAATGAAAATTCGATTAAGGTTATTTTAATTGGCGGTGGAGTTGGAACAGCCCCCATGCTATATTTAGGAAAAAAATTATCTCTAGCCGGTATTCGCCCTACATTTCTGTTAGGTGCCAGAAGCGAATCTGATTTGTTACAACTAGAAGATTTCGCAAAATTGGGAGATGTATTCACAACGACCGAAGATGGCAGCCACGGAGAAAAAGGATACGTAACTCAACATTCTATTTTGTCTAATATTAAATTCGATCAAATATATACATGTGGACCAAAGCCTATGATGAAAGCAGTAGCACAGTTTGCTCGAACAAACAATATAAATTGTGAAGTATCTTTAGAAAATACAATGGCGTGTGGAATTGGCGCTTGCTTATGTTGTGTAGAAAAAACTAATGAAGGACATGTATGCGTTTGCACAGATGGTCCAGTATTTAATATTGAAAAATTATTATGGCAGATCTAAATATAAAAATAGGTGACCTACATTTAAAAAATCCAGTCATGACCGCTTCTGGTACATTTGGTTATGGCGAAGAGTTTTCAGATTTTATTGATATATCAAAAATAGGTGGAATTATAGTCAAAGGCACTACTCTTCATCACAGAGAAGGAAACGACTATCCTCGCATGGCAGAAACACCATCGGGAATGTTAAATGCGGTAGGATTACAAAATAAGGGTGTTGACTATTTTATTAACCATATATATCCCCGCATTAAAGACATTCAAACAAACATGATTGTAAATGTCTCGGGTTCTGCCATTGAAGATTATGTTAAAACAGCAGAAGCAATAAATGAATTAGAACATATTCCGGCCATTGAGCTTAACATTTCTTGCCCTAATGTAAAACAAGGAGGAATGGCATTTGGTGTTACATGTAATGGGGCCGCCGAAGTAGTTAAGGCAGTTCGATCAGTATATAACAAAACTCTCATCGTTAAACTATCTCCCAATGTCACCGATATTGCAGAAATAGCTAAAGCTGCAGAGGCAAATGGAGCAGATAGCGTTTCATTGATAAACACTCTTCTTGGTATGGCAATTAACGCTGAACAAAGAAAGCCGATACTTTCTACAGTAACCGGTGGATTATCGGGGGCAGCAGTAAAACCAATAGCACTAAGAATGGTTTGGCAAGTTTCTAAAGCAGTAAATATTCCTGTCATTGGTTTAGGCGGAATCATGAACTGGAAAGACGCTGTCGAGTTCTTACTTGCAGGTGCTTCAGCCATACAAATCGGCACTGCTAATTTCATTGATCCAACCATTACAATGAAAGTAAACGATGGAATTAACGATTATCTAAACAGACATGGTTTTAAGTCTGTAAAAGACATTATAGGTGCGCTTGACGTATAGTAATAACATTATCATCCCTATTCGCACAAATATTGTATCATTTTAATATTGAAGATTTTATTTAAAATGCTCTTCATTGTTTTGAATAATAAAATAACATTTAGCTCTTTTTAGATTAAAGTGATACTTTAATAGATAAGAAAAATCCGATCATTCAACAATTCAAGAATGATCGGATTTTTCTTTACAATTATACATCAATCTTCTAAAAGATCTGGTCGCAACTTCTTGGTACGTTCTAAAGACTGCTGCAACTCCCATTCCTTTATTTTTGATTCATGTCCCGACAGCAAAATATCAGGTACTTTCCATCCATTGTAATCGGCAGGACGTGTATAAACGGGAGCAGCCAATAAATTATCTTGAAATGAATCAGATAATGCGGATTGCTCATCGGATATAACTCCAGGTATAATTCGAATTACAGCATCGGCAATAATTGCAGCCGCAAGCTCTCCGCCAGTCAATACAAAATCTCCGATACTGATTTCTTTAGTAATAAGATGTTCTCTAATTCGATAATCGATACCTTTAAAATGACCACATAAAATAATTAAATTGCCAGACAATGATAAACTGTTGGCCATTTTTTGATCGAACTGTTCGCCATCAGGTGTTGTAAAAATAACCTCATCATAATCGCGTTCTGATTTGAGTTGATTTATACATCGTTCGATCGGCTCAATTTTCATCACCATACCTGCAAAACCTCCAAAAGGGTAATCATCCACTCGTTTATGCTTATCGAAAGCATAATCTCGTAAATTATGTATATGTATTTCGGCTAAACCTTTTGTTTGTGCACGTTTCATGATCGAACAATTAAAAAAACCTTCAATCATTTCGGGGAGCACTGTTATAATGTCGATTCTCATATTCTTTAATTTTTTGCAAAAATACAAATATTAAAAGATAAACCTGTATTTTTGTCTAAAACAATATGATTATTGATATGGCATCTGTAAAAAATAGAATTGATGAATTGCGAGATGCACTTCATCAACACAATTATAACTATTATGTATTAAACCAACCTGAAATTTCGGATAAGGAATTTGATGATATGATGTATGAGTTGCAACAACTCGAAAAAAAACACCCTGAATACATCGATGAAAATTCGCCAACAATGCGAGTTGGTAGCGATTTAAATAAAAATTTTACTCAAGTATATCATAAATACCCAATGCTATCATTGGGGAATACCTATTCGGAAGCTGAAGTAACTGAATTTTATGAGCGAATAAAGAAAACAATAAACGAAGATTTTGAAATTTGTTGCGAAATAAAATTTGATGGAACATCTATATCATTGACATATGAAAATGGTTCACTAGTTCAAGCAGTGACTCGTGGTGATGGAGAGAAAGGTGATGATGTAACCAATAATGTAAAAACAATAAAAAGTATACCACTACGTCTTCATGGCAACAACTATCCACCCCTTTTCGAGATTAGAGGTGAGATATTAATGCCATGGAAAATTTTTGATGCATTAAATGAAGAAAGGGAGGCGCGCGAAGAACCATTGTTTGCAAATCCAAGAAACGCTGCATCTGGAACTTTAAAGCTGCAAAACTCATCAATAGTTGCTTCGCGAAAGCTAGATGCCTATCTATATTATCTATTAGGAGATAATTTACCATATGACGGACATTATGAAAATCTACAAGCAGCAGCAACTTGGGGTTTTAAGATTTCAGATGCTACTAAAAAGTGTACCTCATTGCAAGAGATTTTCGATTATATAAATTTTTGGGATATTGAAAGAAAGAATCTGCCGGTAGCTACCGATGGTGTGGTATTAAAAGTCAATAGCATCGCACAACAAAAGCAATTGGGTTATACTGCTAAATCGCCTAGATGGGCCATTGCCTATAAGTTTCAAGCCGAAAGAGCTACCACTCGACTAAATACGGTGACTTATCAAGTAGGACGTACGGGAGCAGTTACGCCGGTAGCCAATCTTGATCCTGTTCAGCTTTCAGGAACTATAGTAAAGAGGGCTTCTTTGCATAATGCCGATATTATTGAAGCACTCGATTTGCATATAGGCGATATGGTATATGTAGAAAAAGGAGGAGAAATTATTCCTAAAATCACCGGTGTCGATATGGAAGCAAGAGGCTTTATGCATGGCGAAAAAGTGAAATTCATAACCAATTGCCCCGAATGCGGAACCAGGCTGATTCGATTTGAGGGTGAAGCAGCTTTCTATTGTCCAAATGAAGCAACATGTCCTCCACAAATCAAAGGAAGGATCGAACACTTTATTAGTCGAAAAGCGATGAATATAGATGGAATGGGCCCCGAAACTGTTGATTTACTGTATCGAAATAAATTAATAAACAATGCATCTGATCTATACAATCTGACTGTCGATGATATAAATGGTTTAGATAGAATGGGACTTAAATCAGCAAAAAAAATCATTGAAGGCATTGAGGCAAGCAAAAAAACGCCTTTTGAACGGGTTATTTTTGCCCTAGGAATAAGGTTTGTAGGCGAAACTGTTGCCAAAAGGCTGGCTAAATCATTTAAAAGTATAGAAGATTTAGAACAAGCAAATCTTGAAAACCTGATAAATGTTGATGAAATAGGTAGCAAGATAGCTCAAAGCATAATTGAATTTTTCAGCGTTAAAGCAAATCAAAATATTGTAGAGAATCTAAAAAATGCTGGGCTCAATTTAGAACAATCGTTTGACGAGTCCCCAAACAAGACTAATAAACTTGAAGGCAAATCAATTGTAATAAGTGGAGTTTTCAAACATCATTCGCGCGACGAATATAAAAATCTTATTGAATTAAACGGTGGAAAAAATGTAGGTAGTATATCCTCAAAAACAAGTTTCATTTTGGCAGGTGACAACATGGGGCCTTCAAAACTAGAAAAAGCTCAAAAATTGGGTATCTCATTGCTAAATGAAGAGGAGTTTTTAGAGTTATTATCGTAACATTTTTCTATCATTTGCTTTTTTATATTCAATTTTTGGCGGTAAAATGGAAAATATTCTTACTTTTGCGGCTATAAATACTTTGAGACTATCATAAAATACATCCATGATACAAACTAAATTGAAAGGTATGGGAGTAGCATTAATTACTCCCTTCAAAGAGGACGAAAGCATCGATTATATTGCATTAATGCGTATGGTTGATTATCTTGTTCAAAATAATGCCGATTTTTTATGTGTATTAGGCACTACGGCCGAAACCCCAACGTTAACTGAAGAAGAGAAAGATAAAATAAAGAAAATGGTTATCGATCGTGTAAATGGCCGAATTCCTATTTTACTAGGCGTTGGAGGAAATAATACGCGTGCGGTAGTAGAAAAGTTAAAAAATGATGATTTTACCGGTGTTGACGCCATACTATCGGTTGTGCCATATTACAACAAGCCATCACAAGAGGGTATTTACCAGCATTACAAAGCAATAGCAGAAGCTACTGAGCTACCTATTGTACTATATAATGTACCCGGAAGAACCGGTGTAAATATGACAGCAGCCACTACATTACGAATTGCAAATGACTTCAGCAATGTCATTGCTATTAAAGAGGCATCTGGCAATATCACCCAAATGGATGATATCATAAAAAATAAACCCGATAATTTTGGAGTAATATCCGGCGATGATGGTATTACCTTCCCATTAATCACATTAGGAGCAATTGGGGTTATCTCTGTTATCGGCAATGCGTTTCCAAGAGAGTTTAGTAAAATGACACGTTTAGCCCTACAAGGTGACTTTAAAAATGCATTAACTATACATCACCGTTTCACCGAATTGTTCGATCTTCTTTTTGTCGATGGCAATCCTGCCGGAGTAAAATCGATTTTAAATGTAATGGGGATGATTGAAAACAAGCTACGTTTGCCACTTGTGCCCACTCGAATAACAACATTTGAGTCGATAAGACAAGTTTTGAACGAATTAAATATTAAATGCTAATTTAACTATTATAAAACAAGCGTGGGCAATCTTTATTTCAGGATTGCCCACGCTTGTTTTATAACTCCATACATTCTACAATATTCTTCTTAATATTTAATGCAATAAACATCTACATTTAATTATATAGAATGCAACAAACTACAACAGACGAATCGTATACCTGAAAAAACCATCATTTAATGGTGCAATAATCAATTTTGAAATAAAAAAAGGAAAAAATACAAACAATAGATTAGAGCATTTTTTGTACTTTTGCAGTTTGAATCAAAGAAAACAAAAAACTAAAGATAAATATAATGGCAAAAGAACTGAAAGACCTTACCAAGCGTAGCGAAAATTATTCGCAATGGTACAATGATTTGGTGGTAAAAGCTGATTTAGCAGAGCAATCTGCTGTGCGTGGATGTATGGTTATCAAACCTTACGGATATGCGATTTGGGAGAAAATGCAACGTCAACTAGACGATATGTTCAAAGAAACTGGTCACGTTAATGCATATTTTCCGCTTCTAATTCCAAAATCATTTCTTAGCCGTGAAGCAGAACACGTAGAAGGTTTTGCAAAAGAATGTGCAGTTGTAACACATCACCGCCTGATGAATGACCCTGAAGGAAAAGGTGTGGTTGTTGATCCAAATGCAAAATTAGAAGAAGAATTAATTATTCGTCCTACTTCAGAAACAATTATTTGGAATACATATAGAAATTGGATTAACTCTTATCGTGATCTTCCTATTTTGGTGAACCAATGGGCAAATGTAATGCGATGGGAGATGCGTACTCGTTTGTTTTTGCGTACTGCCGAATTCTTATGGCAAGAAGGACATACAGCGCATGCCACCCGTCAAGAAGCCGAAGAAGAGGCTGTTCGTATGCTAAATGTATATGCCGAATTTGCAGAAAAACATATGGCAGTACCGGTGGTAACCGGTGTAAAATCGGCAAATGAACGTTTTGCCGGTGCACTTGATACCTATACTATCGAAGCAATGATGCAAGATGGTAAGGCATTGCAAAGTGGTACATCACATTTCTTAGGACAAAACTTTGCAAAAGCATTCGACGTTCAGTTTGTGAACAAAGAAAATAAAATGGAATACGTATGGGCTACTTCATGGGGTGTTTCAACTCGTTTGATGGGCGCCTTAATTATGACACACTCTGACGATAACGGACTTGTATTGCCTCCTGTATTAGCACCAATTCAAGTTGTAATTGTTCCTATATATAAAGGCGAAGAACAACTGAATCAAATAAACGATAAAGTTGCCGGCATAGTAGCCAAATTCAAATCAATGGGCATCTCTGTGAAATATGACAACTCAGACAACAAACGTCCTGGTTTCAAATTTGCAGACTATGAATTAAAAGGTGTACCCGTACGTCTTGTAATGGGCGCTAGAGATTTAGAAAACAATACGATGGAAGTAATGCGCCGCGATACTTTAAGTAAAGAAACTGTATCATGCGACGGCATTGAAGATTTTGTGAAAAATTTACTTGACGAAATTCAAGCAAATATATATCAAAAAGCTCTTGATATGCGCAAAAATCGTACTCGATCAGTAAACACTTACGAAGAATTTAAAGAAGAAATCGAAAAAGGTGGATTCATAATGGCACATTGGGATGGTACTCCTGAAACAGAAGAAAAAATTAAGGAAGAAACCAAAGCTACCATTCGTTGTATACCTTTCGATACACTCACAGAAGATGATAAAAAACCTGGAACATGTATGGTAACCGGCAAACCATCTGAATGTCGCGTGGTTTTCGCTCGTGCTTACTAAACAGGCAATAATAAATGAATTAAATATAGTAGTTGAATATTCTCTTTTTTATTGAGAGAATATTCAACTATTTTTATTATACAACACCCATCTCTAAATCGCTGAAAAATATAAATTTTATATAAAAGTTTATACCATAAAAGCTTTTGTATATCATAGAAAAGTACTAATTTAGCATGGTTTTTAACAAACCAAGAATGTATAATTAATAATCTTCTTAAATGCTTGAACAAGACAGAATTATAAAGATTAATATCGAGGAAGAAATGAAATCATCTTACATTGATTATTCAATGTCGGTGATTGTTTCTCGTGCTCTTCCAGATGTTAGAGATGGATTCAAGCCCGTTCATCGCCGTATTTTATACGGAATGATGGAGTTGGGAAATACATCAGACAAACCTTACAAAAAATCAGCCAGAATTGTCGGTGAAGTATTGGGTAAATATCACCCACATGGCGACTCTTCAGTATATTTAGCCATGGTGCGTATGGCGCAAGATTGGGCAATGCGTTATCCTTTGGTAGATGGTCAAGGAAACTTTGGTTCTGTAGATGGTGATAGTCCTGCAGCGATGCGTTATACCGAGGCTCGACTTAATAAATTGGGCGAAACAATGATGGATGATCTTTACAAAGACACTGTCGATTTCGTACCTAACTTTGATAATACGCTTTCAGAACCCACAGTGATGCCAACTCGAATACCAAACCTATTGGTAAATGGTGCTTCGGGGATTGCTGTAGGTATGGCAACAAATATGCCTCCTCATAATTTATCGGAAGTCATTGATGCATGTGAAGCATATATTAATCATCCTGAAGTAGAGGTTGAAGAGCTAATGAATTATGTAAAAGCTCCCGACTTTCCAACAGGCGGATATATTTATGGCATTAGTGGCGTACGCGAAGCTTACCTTACCGGACGTGGTCGTGTAGTAATGCGCGCTAAAGCCGAAATTGAAACTGAACACAATCATGATAAGATCGTTGTTACAGAAATCCCATATAACGTAAATAAAGCCGAATTAATAAAATACATTGCCGACCTCGTAAACGATAAGAGAATCGAAGGTATTTCAAATGCTAACGATGAATCGGATCGCGATGGTATGCGAATTGTTATTGATATCAAACGCGATGCGAATGCCAGCGTTGTACTCAATAAATTGTACAAAATGACTGCATTGCAAACATCATTTGGTGTTAATAATGTGGCTCTTGTACACGGTCGTCCACGTACGTTGAACTTAAAAGATATGATTAAAAACTTCGTAGAACATAGACACGAAGTTGTAATCCGTCGCACTGAGTTTGATTTACGCAAAGCCAGAGAACGTGCACATATACTCGAAGGTTTAATTATTGCATCTGACAATATTGATGAGGTAATCCGTATTATTCGTGCAGCAAAAACTCCGGCAGAGGCTATTGCAGGCTTAATAGAACGCTTCCAACTTACCGAAATTCAAGCACGTGCCATTGTTGAAATGCGTCTTCGTCAACTGACCGGACTTCTTCAAGACCAGCTACATGCTGAATATGAAGATATTATGAAGCAAATAGCATATCTCGAAAGCATCTTGACCGATGATGAAATATGCCGCAATGTGATTAAAGATGATTTGGCAGAAGTTAAAGCGAAATATGGTGACGAACGCCGTTCAGAAATCGTTTATTCATCTGAAGAATTCAACCCTGAAGACTTCTATGCAGATGATGAAATGATTATCACAATCTCGCATATGGGTTATATCAAGCGTACTCCATTAACTGAATTCCGCGCGCAAAATCGTGGTGGCGTAGGGTCAAAAGGCTCTGAAACAAGAGATGAGGATTTTGTTGAACACATTTATCCTGCAACAATGCATAATACAATGATGTTCTTTACACAAAAAGGTAAATGTTATTGGCTTAAAGTATATGCAATCCCTGAAGGTAGTAAAACATCAAAGGGTAGAGCTATTCAAAATTTGCTTAACATTGACTCTGATGATGCAGTTACAGCATACTTACGCGTAAAAAGCTTAGAAGATAAAGACTATATTAATAGCCATTATGTATTGTTTTGTACTAAAAATGGCGTAATAAAGAAAACATTACTCGAACAATATTCGCGTCCACGCCAAAATGGTGTAAATGCAATTACTATTCGTGAAGATGATAGCGTAATTGATGTTAGAATGACAAATGGAAACAATGAGATTATTATTGCAAATCGCAATGGTCGTGCTATTCGATTCCATGAAGCAGCTGTACGCGTAATGGGAAGAACAGCAACGGGTGTGCGTGGTATCACTTTAGATCAAGATGGACAAGATGAAGTGATTGGAATGATCTGTATAAAAGACCTTCAAACCGAATCTGTAATGGTAGTTTCTGAACAAGGCTATGGAAAACGTTCAGAAATTGAAGACTATCGTAAAACAAATAGGGGGGGTAAAGGTGTTAAAACAATGAACATTACCGATAAAACAGGTAAACTTGTTGCAATTAAATCTGTTACAGATGATAATGACCTTATGATTATCAATAAATCAGGCATTACATTGAGATTGAAAGTTGCTGATATCCGTGTTATGGGTCGTGCTACACAAGGTGTTCGTCTGATAAATCTTGAAAAACGTAATGATCAAATAGGATCAGTATGTAAAGTAACTTCTGAAAGTCTAGAGGATGAAATTCCTGTAGAAGAAGCAGAGGGAAATATTATCAATGATCAGCCCGAAATAGTGGATGACAACTCTAATGAACAAATTACTGAATAAATAATTTATTAACTAATCAAAATATAGTCATGAAAAGAATATTATTTTCAATGGTGTTATTAATGGCTTTTGGTTTCTCTTTTGCACAACAAAAAAATGTAAAAGAGGCACGCACAATTGCAAATGATGTAAAGCCTAATTTCGCTAAAGCAGAGCAACTAATTAATGAAGCCCTAGTAAATCCTGAAACAAGCAGCGATGCAGCAACGTGGGATGTAGCTGGTCTAATTCAAAAACGTATCAATGAGGAGGAAATGAAAAATGCATTTTTGCAAAAACCTTACGATACAATGACAGTATATAATAGCATTTTAAAAATGTTTGAATACTTCCAAAAATGCGACGAATTAGCGCAAGTCCCTAATGAAAAAGGCAAAATCAAAAACAAATACAGAAGAACGAACGCAGCTTCTATGATTGCAGAACGTGGAAATCTAATTAATGGTGGTATTGAGTCTTTCAATAGAAACGATAGCAAATCTGCATTAAAATATTTCGGAACCTATGTAGAATCAGCATCTTATCCAATGCTCAATGAAAAAGCAAACATTGCTGCTACTGATACATTATTACCACAAATTGCTTATTATGCTTTATTGGCTGCTAATAATGTTGAAGATCATGACGCTATCATGAAGTATGCACCTATTGCTGTAAACGATAAAGAAAATGGTTCAGTCGCTTTGCAATTGTTGGCAGAAGCTCAAAAAACAAAAGGTGAGAACGATAATTGGGTAGCTACTCTACAAGAGGGTATTGTTAAATTCTCAAATAATCCTTACTTTTTTGCCAACTTGGTGGATTATTACAATACATCTAATCAACCTGAAAAAGCAATGGATTTTGTTAACGATATGTTGGCTAAGTCTCCTAATGATAAGTTATACTTGTATGTTAAAGCTTATCTATATCATAACATGAAAGATTATGATAATGCAATCGATTTTTACAAGAAGACAATTGCCGTAGATCCTGAATACGCTGAAGCATACTCTAATCTTGCTTTGGTGCTTCTAACTAAAGCACAAGAAGTTTCAGATGCTGCAACAACAAATGTAAATGATGCAAACTATGCAACGGATCAAGCTAAAATAAAAAAAATGTATGAAGAAGCTATGCCTTATTACGAAAAGGTAAGATCACTCCGTCCTGATCAAACAGATTTATGGGCTCCTGGTTTATATAGAATATATTATAACCTTAATATGGGACCTCAATTTGAAGAAATTGAAAAGATAATGCAATAAACAAAAGGCACCACTAATAATAAATAATAGTGGTGCCTTTATTACATAATGAATAGTAAACATAATGCTAATTATATATTTATTTACCTTTGCATAAATCATTCAAATATGTACAACAGTTCAATAATTTGAAACATTTGAGTAAATTATCCATAATAAAAGAATTTAAAAATATGATATAAAGCCACTTATGGCTTTATATCATAAAAATTTAAGGAAATTAATCTAGAAGAATTTATCATTTATAACCAATAATGGTGTATCAGTATGAAATATCATTTTCTTAGCTATGCTAGGATTAAATAATCTAGCAAAAATATTCCGTTTATAAGATATTATTGTTATTATATCAATATTATTTGTATTTATATAATGATCTAAATTTGTAAGTAAATCATCATTTTTTACAGTATCATAAGTTATATCAATATCGGGATATTGCTTGTGAAAATACTCTTTAATACCAGCTAATTTAATTTTATTCCACGCTTCTTTATTATCTTTGGCCTCTGATAGATAAATTAAAGATACAGCAAATTTAAATGGTTTCCAAGAATTTATAAATGCATCAAATGCAA
>DKPN01000001.1:0-21595 GCA_002471195.1 Bacteroides sp. UBA7333 | reverse complement strand
AATCTCTTTGATCAAAATTGGTAATAAATCCAATACGACGAACTGCATTAAATTCATTAAAAGGTGTATTTTCTGGAATAGCCAGTACTGGAATCCTACTCCTTTCTGTAATTTCAGCTGTTACACTACCTAATAGATCTATATCTTTTTGATTTTTACCTCTAGTACCCATTATAATCATACTAGGTTTATATTCTTTCGAATATCTTAATATTTCCTCTTCAGGAATTCCTTCGCGCAATATACATGAATATTTTACATTGGGGAGTTCTCCTGTTTCGATTTTTTCTTTAATCGTATTAGATAGACGATTCAAATCTTTATGCACTTTTTCTAGTATTGTACGAATAACTTCATCATCATTGATTTGATAGTTAAAAACGTCTCCATAAGGTAAAGAAGATGCATAAACCGGCGTAAAATATACATGAAAAAGTATAACACTTGCATCATATGTTTTAGCTAAATTAAATCCAAATTCACAGGCTTTGAGCGAATAATTTGAAAAATCAATAGGAATCAAAATCCTTTTTTTGCTATTATCAGCTTCTATCTTCTGCTCCCCTACTATACTTTCTGCAAGCCAAACCGAACTCTCTGTAATTTGCAATGCCCGTGGCAAATCACTTTGTTTAATTCTAACTCTAACACCAGATGATATAATCGGTTGTATTTGATTTATATTATGAATTGTAGTTTCTATTCCTTCATTTTCAAGAACAGTCTTCAATAATTGTGCTTTTGAGTAGGTCAAAATAGCTAAAGTAACCAGTTTATCTTCCATAATTAATTCATTTAATTGTCTAATTTTTTAACAAAGAAAAGTCCCAATTGTTCTATACAATTGGGACTTCAATGTTTATTATATCATGACAAGAGTTTCTTCTTTCTCGACATTCAATTCTTTTAGTATATCTAGAGCTTTGTCTAGAACTGTTGTGTCATCTATCATCACTAAACCACCATCTGGACCAGGTTCTAAATGTATTCCAACACTTTTTCCTTCTTTAAAATTGTGTCCTCCAAAAAAATTTCTTACTGTATCAACATGTAAACCTAATTCATCAGCTATTCTATGCATACTTCCGCTTGGCAAAGAATCTTTTATTTTGCGAAGTTCATTGAAAGTTATTGTTCTCATGTCACATAAATTTAATGGTTAATATTAATGTGAATTTTATCACGCAATAAACTTAGTAAATTATTTCTATTATATCAAGTTTTATTGCATTTTATTTATTATAAGAAAGCGATATATTCTACTAAAATATATCGCTTTCTTATAATAATGTTTCATTTTAAATTACTTCAATAGATGATGAGGGTACCCATCCTACTTTCCCATCATTTAAACGTATCTCCTTCCAATTCTTCATAGAATTGTCTTTTATCAATATTTTATGTCCTTCGTGCAATACAAATAGATTTGTTCCCGATTCGCTAGGTGTGCTTCTTACTACAACATTTGGAGTCATTACAATTGCATAATCACGATTTAATATTCGTTTTTTCTGTACCCCCGCAAAGATATTGGCAAATATGACTAATAACAAAGAGAATAAGCCTAAGAAGAACCCTATTTTCTTTATCATTACTTGTTTGGAAAATATGAAAAAATAGAGGCAAGTAATAAAAAATAAGAAAAATATGATTCCTACTATTGCCCACGTATTGATACTCCATAAATTGATTAACGATTTAGCCCATGAAATAAGAAATATCTCAGGTGTATCTTCAACTTTATCAACAGTTTTTGATTTAGCCATGTTAAGATTAAATCTCAGATCAGCGTCGCCAGGATTCAATAAAAGCCCTCGCTCATAATTAAGAATAGCTTTAGCAATCTCCCCCATCTTATAATAGCTATTGCCCAAATTATAATAAAGCTCGGATGACTCACCATCTTTTAAAAGACTCTCATAAATTTGGACAGCTGAAATATAATCATTTTTCAAATAAGAACTGTCTCCCATCGATTTATTCATAAAAGAATTATTCTCTATAATAAGAGAGTCAGAAGCATTGGATGCATTTACAATACAAGAAAATTGTAAAGATAAAAATGCACATAATATTAATAATATTTTCTTCATAATCAACCCTAATTTAATGTTTAATCGTATTTTCCATCTTGTTTATTAACGATAATGAAGAAGTATATACATTATCCATTTTCTTATTTTCATCTCCAGGTGCAAAGCGAGCAAACTCGCACTCATCAAGTAAATTCAAGAAGTCGCTAATCAATTCATCGTTTACACCATGCTTTCGAAGTTTAACTTCCACATTATCTTTTGAAAGTTTTGAAACTGGTATACTGAGTTTATCACTAATATATCCCCAAAGAGCCTTCAATATCTCATCGTAGAAAGCATCTTTTTTATTATCGCTCAATAATTTACCAGCTAATTTTAAACGCTTTGAAGCTACTTTATTCGCTTTTTTTGTACGCATTTTTACCACATTAGCATTCTCAGCAGCTTGTTTTCTATATACAATGAAGAATATTAAGAATGCCAATGCAGGTATAATATAAAACAACCAATAAGTGATTGAATCAAAGAAAAATTTACCTTTAGGAGTAATATCGATACTATTTTGATTAATAAAACGAATATCTTCTCCCAATATTTTTAAATCTTCCTTATTTGTAAAATTTGCAATTACTTGGTCTGCATTCCCAGCCCCTTTTTCAACCTTGATATTATAGCCCTCGGATGTTATAGTTTTGTATGATTTAGTTTTAATATCAAAATAGCTAAATGTTATAGCAGGTATTTTATAATCTCCAGCATATCTAGGTATCGCTAAGTATTCGATTATTTTATTACCAGTAAGGCCATTGGAGGTTAAGCGAACTTGGTTATCTACTTTAGGGTCGTAAATTTCGAAACCTTCAGGAAACTCTACTTCAGGATCAGAGATTAATTTCATATTACCAGTACCAGAGATCACTACTTTTACAGTTATAGCATCATTTGTTTTTACGTCAGTAGAGTTTATTGATGCAGACATTGTGAACTCGCCAACACCTCCCGAGAATCCTGCTGGTTTGCCACTAGGCAATGCATTAACATCAATGGTAATAGCAGGAGTTGTCAATGCTTTTTTCACAGTAACAACATTCCCCCCTCCATTAAAGAAAGCTTCAAATGGGTCAGCAGTTTGAATCACCTTTTCAATAGTAGCATCAAAACGAGCTGGTTCAATAGTCAACTTCCCAGTTTGTTGAGGAAACAATACAAATTGTCGATAAACAGCTGTTGAATAATTACGTCCTTTATAATGCTCTTGTGTCCATTTTGAGTTTGCCGGCATATCGATTTCTTGAGAGTGAAATCCTTTAAAATCGGGCCATTTAATATTATCAAATCCTATACGTGGCTCACGTGTATATACCTTATAAGTCAATAAAAACGCCTCTTGCTCAAATACAGTCGATTTAGTAACTGAAGCAGTAACAAAAAGATCTTGGTTTGATACAGATGAATTGCTTGAAGTACTATTAGCATTTGTACGATTTCCTTGCGAAGAGGTATTTGCTGTTTGATCCGGTGGCAAAACTTTTATCTTCAATGAGTTTGAAACCGCTTGTCCACCGTCGGCAACGATCGTAGCTCCGGGTATTGTAAAGTCACCTTCAGCATTAGCCAATAATATATAAGTAAAAGTGATACCTTTTTCGGAAGTCATTTTACCATTTACTATTTGTGTATTCGAAAATGAGCTACGAGTAGGTCCCATCAAAACTTCGAATCCTTTTATTGAAGGTACACGAAAGTCTTTTATTTTTTGAGTATTAACCGTATATGATAATCGAAATTGATCACCTACAACTACCACATCAGGAGCTTTTGCTGTAAATGATATATTATCATCTGCAAATACATTTATATTCACTATAAAAATAGTGACCAATAAGAAAATTAGTTTTCTCATTATTTAGTATATTAATTTAAAAATTACCAATCTTTTTCTAGTTTACCACCTTGGATCACTTGTTGTTTCTGTACTTTATCTTGAGTATCCTTTTCGTCTTGCATTACAGATTTCAATAATTGTTCAGCATTTTCTTTAGACATCTCATTTTCCTTTTGTTCAGATTGTGGAGGTGGCTGATTTTGCTCATCCTTCTGTTGATTATCTTGATTCTGTTGATCTTGATTTTGCTCTTGTTCCTTTTGCTCTTGATTATTTTGGTCTTGATCTTGGTTTTGATCCTGATCCTGATTTTGTTCTTGATCTTTCAATAACTTTTGGGCTAAGGCTAAATTATAACGCGTTTCATCATCGGATGGATCATTTCTCAATGACATCTTATATGCATCAACTGCTTTAGCATAATCTTTTCCAGCCTGAAAGATAACACCCATATTATGATATACCTGTGCTAATTTTTCTTTGTCTTTTTCGATTTTAGTTGCCGCAACATACTGTTCCATCGCCTCTTCAAATTTTTGC
Organism: Bacteroides sp. UBA7333; assembly: GCA_002471195.1. Lineage (GTDB taxonomy): Bacteria > Bacteroidota > Bacteroidia > Bacteroidales > Bacteroidaceae > Bacteroides. Next base: position 17,134 of record DKPN01000001.1, on the reverse strand, counting down.
TGTTGCGAAAGAGCATTTCCTAAGTTGTATATCGATACTGATGAGTTAGGATTTATATCAATTGCTTTGCGGTAATTAACTTCAGCATCTACAAAAACACTATCATTGAATAATCTATTTCCTTTTCTGATAAAATCGCGTTCCTCTTTTTGAGCTGAAACGGCAATACAGCAAGATAAAGATAATGAGAGTAAAATATATTTATTGTACATAATATCTATTGTTTTTTATTCGAAAATAAATGAATATTTCTAAACAAAGGATTTTTACATTCTAATATTAATAATTCGGCAACTAATAACAAAAGAACAATCCATGTAATAAACTGGAATTGCTCATTGAATTCAGTATACACCTTTGATTCAATATCAGATTTTGCCATCTTATTGATTTCACTTTCAATAGCCTTTTGTGCTGAATTCGTATTATCGACACGAATATACAAACCGTGACCATCTTTGGCTATTTCTTGACACATCGTTTCATTCAAACGTGTCACAACAACATTTCCTTCTCTGTCACGACGATAATCATTGCTTCCGGCTATTGGAATTGGCGAACCTTCAGGCATACCAACCCCCAACACATTAACTTGAATTCCTTTGGCAGCCGCTTCTTTAGCAGCAACTAAAGCATCGCCTTCATGATTTTCGCCATCGGTTATAACAATAATTGTTTTGCTGATATCCTCTTGTGGTGTGAAACTACGAGCAGCCAAATTAATGGCCGCACCGATTGCTGTACCTTGTTTAGATATTAATTCAGGATTAATAGTTTCTAAAAACATCTTAGCCGAAATATAATCGCTTGTTATGGGCAATTGTGTAAAAGCATCTCCAGCAAAAACAATCAAACCAATTTTATCATTTTCCAGCCCATCTACAAGTTTAGACACCAATCTTTTAGCTTTCTCTAAACGATTGGGTTGTATATCTTGCGCTAGCATTGAATTTGATATATCCAAGGCTATCATTACCTCTACCCCCTTGCGTTTTACAGTTTCAAGTTTAGAGCCAAACTGTGGCCGTGCCAACAATAGAGAGAAAAAACCAATTGCGATCAATAACAAAGTAAATTTCACATCAGGCCGATACTTAGACACTTGTGGCATGAGTTGTTGCATTAATTCGGGATCACCGAATTTGCGAATTGCCTTACGTTTTCTATAATTCGAATAGAGATAAAATACCACTAACAATGGAATTAAGAAAAGTATATATAAGAATGATGGTTCTTCAAATCGAAACATAAATAAAATTTTTAAGGTATCTTTTTCAAAATAGAATTACGAAGTAATATTTCTAGCAAAACACATAAAAATGCCGCCAATGCAAACCAGCGATATTCTTCTTGACGTTTACTATACTCTTTGACATTTAATTTAGTTTTCTCTAATTTATCAATCTCTTCGTACACTTCTTTAAGTTTAGAGTTGCTTGTGGCTCTAAAATAATTACCATCCGTAGCTCCGGCTATTTGAGTCAACGTATTTTCATCAATTTCAACCGGTACATTAATATATTGAATGGTATTTCCTACAGGATAAGGATATGGAGCCATTCCATTAGTTCCCACTCCAATTGTATAAACACGTATTCCAAAACTTTTTGCGATTTCGGCAGCGGTTAATGGTGAAATATCACCTTTATTATTGGTACCATCCGTAAGCAAAATAATCACTTTAGATTTTGCTTTACTATCTTTTAAGCGTGTTACCGCACTAGCAATACCCATACCTACAGCCGTTCCGTCTTCGATGATACCGGTTTTAATACTATTTGTAAGATTTAATAATACCGAATGGTCGACAGTTAGAGGACATTGAGTAAATGTTTCGCCAGCAAACAAAGTTATACCGATATTATCATTCGGTCTACCATTGATAAAGGCTGCTGCTACATCCTTTGCAGCCTCCAATCTATTGGGTTTTAAATCTTCAGCCAACATACTTGTAGATACGTCAATAGCCATCATAATATCAATACCTTCTATTTCGCTGTTTTGCCACTTATCAGTAGACTGCGGACGAGCCAATACCAATATTAGCAACGTCAGAGCAGCCAGTCGCAATACAAACGGAGCATGCAAAAGATAATTCTTATATGTTTTGGGTGTATGTGCGTATACTCTCGTATCAGACACCTGTAGAGTTGCTTGACTCTTTTTCCACTTTAATATATACCAAACAATATATGGTATGAGCAGAATTAGTAAAAACAAATATTCTTTATTAGCAAAAACCATGCTTCATTTTTTTTAGATCAACATTTAATATGATTTACATCAAGATATTATATATCTGGATTCCTATATATATTAAGAAACCAATGATACATGCAGACAATAATACAATTCCACATCCCAAAATAATTTTTGTACGAAGCGATCGTTTCTCAATTATAGTTATTTCAGTAGGTTGCGGTTTGATATTTTCATCTTCCGGAATCTTTGTTTCATCGACAAATTCAATTGCATTCACCAAGTTTGCATCATTCTCATTCATCAACGGATTGTGTTTTGCAAATTTCACAAGATCGGCAGTTTCAAAAAGTTCCTTCAAATCTTTAAGGGCATCTTTATCATTTTCATTCAATAAATGATCAATGATTTCTGACGATGTCATTTCCATTGCATTAAAATCGAATCTATCGCGAATATAGGTACGAATCACATCAGTCAATTGTGTATAATAAACTTTCGGATCGCCTTTTTGCCATATCTTTTCATTCTTAATTCGATCTATTTCGAGCATAGCCGCTTGATGCGGAGGTAGCTTAGGTTCAACTTTAACCTTACGAATAATAGGCTTATTATCACGAATGCGTGTAATTAAATAAATCAATATTAAGATGAAAGGGATTACTAAAAACGCAAATACGATTGTCAACCACCAATCTCCCCATACAAAATCGGGATTCATAACTGTTTTTTGTCCAAAAAAAGCTTCTGGATTTAATGTGTCGACCGGTATAGAATATACCTTTAAAGCCAAAGCATTCGATGCATACTGTTTATTATCAACATCAACCATCATTGGCGGCAAATAATATAAGGCCGAGTCGAAAGATGTGATTGTATACTCTTGTGAAATTAATAATCGTTGCTTGTTATTTAAAAATTGCGTATCAGGTTTTGATACATCTAAAACTTCGACACCTTTTACCAATGTATCGGGATAAACAGGAAAAACAACTCTCTGGTTTGCATCTATTGCGACTTGAAGCTCCACTTTAGCTTGTTCGCCTATCAAAATTTGTAATGAGTCAATTTTAGCTTCGACTTTTACATTTTGTCCCAATAGCTGAAATATACTGAGCGTTGATAATAATAGTATTGAAATATATTTTTTCATGTTTAGATACTAGTTACGTTTTGCAAACAAATTCATTAATGCCTTCACATAATCTTGATCAGTACGAACAGAAACAGCATCGACATTACTTTTTTTGAAAGTTTCTGTCAAATTCGATTGTTTATTAATCCACCATTCATGATGGGCTTTTCGCACAGCTTTCGATGATGTATCAATCCATTGTTCATGACCTGTTTCGGCATCTTTTAGTTTCATTAATCCTACATCAGGCAATTCGGCTACGCGTTTATCATAAACCTGAACAGCTACTACATCATGTTTTCGATTAGCAATAGTCAATGCATTTTTAAAACTTTCTTGGTCGATAAAGTCGGATAGCAAAAATGCTGTACAACGTCTTTTCATTACGTTAGTAAGATATTCAAGACCGATCCGTATATTTGTTTTACGACTTTCGGGACGAAAATCGATTAACTCACGAATGATACATAAAATATGTTTTCTACCTTTTTTAGGAGGAATGAATTTTTCGATTCTATCCGAAAAGAAAATAACACCAATTTTATCATTATTTTGAATAGCCGAAAATGCTATTGTTGCCGCAATTTCAGTAACCATATCTTTTTTTAGTTGCTTGGCGGTTCCAAACTCCAAACTACCGGATACATCTACCATTATCATTACAGTCAACTCACGCTCTTCTTCATAAACTTTTACGAAAGGCTTATGAAAACGTGCGGTAACATTCCAGTCTATATCGCGTATGTCATCGCCAAATTGATATTCGCGGACTTCAGCAAACGCCATTCCCCTACCCTTAAAGGCAGAATGATATTGTCCGGCAAATATATTATTAGATAATCCGCGAGTTTTGATTTCGATCTGACGTACTCTTTTTAAGATATCACTTGTTTCCATCTTTTCAATTGAGAATAAATTAATTAAAACAAACTATTTACTCTCCAATTAGGGCACTTCGACTTTATTCAAAATTTTGCTGATTATTTCATCGGAAGTGATATTGCTTGCTTCTGCTTCGTAAGTTAATCCAATGCGGTGACGAAGAACATCATGTGCAACCGCACGAACATCTTCGGGTACTACATATCCACGACGTTTAATAAAGGCATATGAGCGAGCTGCAAGAGCAAGATTGATTGATGCACGAGGTGAACCTCCGAATCCTATCAGATCTTTTAATTCTTTCAAATCGTATTTCTCGGGATAACGAGTAGCAAATACAATATCAACAATATAACGTTCAATTTTTTCGTCCAAATATACTTGACGTACCACCTTTCGAGCTTCAAGAATCTCATCGGCATGCATAATTGGCTTAACATTGAATTTTTCACCACTAATATTTTGACGAATAATCAATTTTTCCTCTTCAAATTTAGGATAATCAATTACAACTTTAATCATAAAGCGGTCTACTTGTGCTTCTGGCAACGGATATGTTCCTTCTTGCTCAATTGGATTTTGAGTAGCCAAAACAAGGAATGGTTCGGGAAGTGGGAATGTTTCTTTACCGATTGTAACTTGACGTTCTTGCATGGCTTCCAATAAAGCACTTTGTACTTTAGCTGGAGCACGGTTTATTTCATCGGCTAAGATAAAATTGGCAAAAATAGGACCTTTTTTAATTTGAAATGTCTCATCTTTTTGACTATAAACCATTGTTCCGATAACATCGGCAGGCAGGAGGTCGGGAGTAAACTGAATACGACTATATTTTGAATCGATTAATGAGGCAAGGGTTTTAATTGCTAAAGTTTTAGCTAGTCCGGGCACACCTTCTAATAAAACATGACCATCAGATAATAACCCAATAAGTAAAGATTCAACTAAATGTTTTTGACCAACAATTATTTGATCCATACCTGTCATTAGGTTTGTCACAAATGCGCTTTGTTTTTCAATACGTTCGTTAAGTTCACGAATGTCAATAGTTTCAGCCATAAGATAGTATTATTTATTGTTTAACTTCTTGTTTATAAATTAATTGCACATCTTCTCTGTTATATATACAACTAATTTGTTCCAAAAATACATTTTATAATTAACCATCACAACTAAAATTTACTAAAAAATCATGACATTTCTTTATTGTTTTTAATAACTATCCCTTTATTTCATAAAATCGGTATAATTTCTATTCAAAAAGCCATTTTACAATCGCTATAATTAAATGCTACAAAATACAGCATTCTTCTCTATATTGATCAGCATTGATATCAACATTTATTAATTAAAACCTTATTGTTTGTATCGCCAACTATTAAACATATCATTTTATGCTTTTAGACTATAAACAAATGCATCTATGGCAATAATAACGTACCGAATCATCTCTATACAATAACAGTTAATTTGACAAATTATTTTAACACACTGACATAAAGAGTCAATATTTTATATCGCTACAAAATATTGACTCTTTAAAATTACATTGTATCTCGTAAATTAAACTTGTGGTGTATTGTCAGACGAAGTATTAGTAATGGTTGTATCTCTTTTCCATCTAAACTTCTCTTGCAATCTTTCCATTAAATCATAGAAATTGGGCACATAGAAGGTTGCTAAAATGGTATTCATTGCCATACCAAATACTACGGCAGTACCTAATGCAATACGACTTTGAGCACCTGCTCCGCTAGCAAATAATAATGGCATTACACCCAATACAAAAGCAAATGAAGTCATTAAAATAGGACGTAAACGAACATGTCCTGCTTCGTATGCCGAATCTTTGATTGAACTACCTGCCTTATGATAATCTTGTGCAAATTCTACAATTAAAATACCATTTTTGGCTGAAAGAGCAATCAGCAATATGATACCAATTTGTGTATAAATACTGATAGGCGTACCCATTACCAAGCATCCAAGCAATGCGCCCAATAAAGCAACAGGAATACCCATAATTGCAGCAATCGGACTTGTCCAACTTTCGTATTGAGCACATAGTACTAAATATGCTACCAACAAAGCCATAACAAAAACTAGCATAGTTGTATTACCCGAAGAGGTTTCTTGGTAAGCAACCGATGTCCATTCGTAGCCAAACATCCCATTTAAATCATCCGTTACTAACTCTTCCATTTGTTGAATCGCTTCACTATTACTACTACCTTTGGCAGCGATAGCCGTTACCGATGCAGTAGAATACATATTATATCGATTAATTTGATCTTGTCCTAGCACTTCTTCAATCGTTGTAAATGCTTCAAAAGGGACCGTTCTGCCATCACTCGTTGGCACAGATAATTTTAGAACTTCATTAATATCGATTTGCGAATTATTATCTGCCTCAATATTAACTTGGAAGATATGCCCATATTGAACGTAATCATTTACATAGGTTGAACTCATATAAAATCCAAGAACATCAAATACCTGATTCATTTGTAATCCCATAAACTGCACTTTATCTCGATCAATATTGATAAAATACTGAGGTACATTTGCTTGATATTGGCATGATACTTGTTCTAAGGCTGGTTTCGTTTTGTAGTTTTCAAGCAAGGTTTCTATTGCTTGCTGCATAGCTGTGGGGCCTAAGTTTTTGGTATCCTCCAACTGCATTTGTAAACCACCCGTTGCTCCTAAACCAGGTATAGCAGGAGGAACAGTAGCAAATATTTCAGCCTCTTGTATTGGATAAACATCTCTATTAAAGCGATCTACAATGGCCATTGCTGTATGCTCCTTGCCTTTTCTTTCATCCCAGTTTTTGAGTACTACAAAATAGGTTCCGGCATTCGTTTGCTCTCCTCCTTGCATAATAGAGAATCCAGATATTTGTATATAACTTTCAACTTCGGGATATGAATTTAAAATTTTATTGACTTCAAGTCCTACGGCCTCTGTTCTCTCTAAACTAGCAGCAGGTGGAAGCTGGGTCATCACAACAAAATAACCGTCATCTTCTGTGGGGATAAATGTAGATGGCCACTTGATGAATAACACAACAGCTAATGCAGTGAACAAACCATAAGACAATAAAGCAATACCCGGACGACCTAATAACCATTTTACAGTATTATCATATAATTTTTGTATGCCACCATAAAAATCATTAAACCATCTATAAACAAAAAACTTCTTTGGTTTTGGAACTTCTAAAAACAATCCACAAAGTGCAGGGGTCAAAGTCAATGAGTTAAAACCACTAATTACTGTAGATGCTGCAATGGTCAATGCGAATTGTTTGTATAGTTGGCCTGAAATACCGCTAATTAATGTGGTGGGTATAAATACAGCCAACAATACTAAAACAACACCCACAATTGGTCCGGTGATTTCTCCCATAGCTTTTGTCACAGCCTCTTTTGCGGTATATTTACCTGTTTCCAATATTCGTGACGAGTTTTCGACTACAATAATAGCATCGTCCACTACAATGGCTACAGCTAGAATCAAACCAAATAAGGTTAACGTATTGATTGAGAATCCCAATACCCCCATTACTGCGAGCGTTCCTATCAATGAAACCGGAATCGAAATACATGGAATAATTACAGCTCTGAAATTTTGCAAGAATAATAAGATAACCAATATTACCAATAATGTAGTTTCAATAAATGTTTTTAAAACTTCTTGTATTGAGGCATCTATAACTTGTGTAGTATCTAATGTTACATCATACTGCAAACCATCAGGAAAGTTTTTAGACAGCTCTTTCATTTTTTCACGAACAGCTTTTGCAACATCCAATGAATTTGAACCCGGCTGTTGATAAATGGCAATAGCCGCAGCTTCTTGTCCTTTTAATGTAGCCACAACATCATACGAACTAGATGCTTGCTCCACTCTGGCTATATCTTTAATGCGTAATATCTGACCATTCCCTTCGTTTAGTACAATAATATTCCCAAACTCTTCAGGAGTTTTTAATCGTCCTTCGACAGTTAAAGTATATTCAAATGCATTTTTATTGGTTGCACCCAACGATTGACCGACTGAACCTGCACTTACTTCAACGTTTTGCGATGCAATCGCTTGATAAACCTGTTCGGGCGAAATACCACGTATACGCATAGCCTCTGGATCCATCCAGATACGCATTGAATAATTACCTGCCCCCATCACATTTACATCCCCTACTCCGGGAACACGCGTCAACTCATTTAATAAATTCAAAGTTGCATAATTCGAAAGATATAAAGAATTATACATTGGGGTGTTAGAAGTTAACGAAAGAAATAAGACGATATCGGTAGAGCGTTTTTGCACGGTAACTCCCTGCACAATAACCGGTTGAGGTAAGGAAGATTGTGCTATATTTACTCTATTTTGTACTTGAACGGTAGCCATATCAATATCTGTACCAACTTCGAAAGTAACCGTTAATGAATAATATCCCGATGAAGAAGATGTAGATGACATATAAAGCATTCCATCTACTCCATTTACCTGTTGTTCGATAGGCATACCAACAGTCTGTGCTACCGTAGTAGCATCAGCACCTGGATATACCGCCGATACTTGAACTGTAGGAGGAGTAATATTGGGATATTGCGCAACAGGAAGTGTCGATAAGGTTACTAATCCGGCTACTAGAATTAGTAAAGCCAGAACCGTTGCGAATATAGGCCTATTAATGAAAAATTTTGAAAACATAATAGTTTGGTTTTATTAGTTATTTAGTAAGAACCGGATTAATTTTCATTCCATTTCTCACTTTCATTAATGCCGATGTTACATATTTTTCATCGGGACTTATTCCGTTTGTTACTAAACGCAAAGTATCATCAAACATCTGTCCGACTTCTATATGTCTATAATTAACGATATTAGAATCATTTACAACATATAAGAACTTACCTAATTGATCAGTGCCAATAGAAGCATTATTAACTAAAACCGCATTATTTTTTTCAGCATAAGGTAATGATACACTTACATATAATCCACTTTTTAATAAACCTGTAGGATTGTCGAGTACTGCTCGCAATACAACTGTACCAGTATTCAATTGAACATCTGGCGACATATAGTTTAATTTTGCTGTATATGTTTTCTCACTATCATTTCCTAAACTAATTTCGACATCATCTGGAAGATTTTTTTCTTGAACATTTTTAGGCTCATCCATCATACTTAATAACCAATTATTATCAGCCACGTTAAAATATGCATACATTCGACTATCCATATAAATGGTAGCTAGTGTCACAGGGCTTGCGGCTCCACTAATATAGTTTCCAACATCATAAACGTTATCCGAAACAATTCCATCAAAAGGAGCTTTCACATAACAATATCCTAAATTGGTACTTGCAGTATTCAAAGCGGCTTCAGCATTTTTAACTGCAGCACGATCAGCCTTAACATTAGCTTCGGCTTGTATTACTTGTATCTGGCTTACCGCGTCGCTTTTTAGTGCTTCCAACATTCGTGTATAATTACTCTCAGCATACTCCAATTGAGCCTTAGCAGTAGCAAGTTGAGCTTCGGTTTGCGAATATTGATTTTGATATATATTCGGCTCTATAACAAAAAGTGTTTGACCCTTTTTTACACGCTGGCCCGATTTATAATTAATCGAAACCAATGTACCGTTCACTTTACCAACCAAATTTACCATCTGTTCTGATTCTAAATAACCAGGATATTGTTTGGTTAGCGTTACGTTTTTAATAATAGGTACCGATACCGATATTTCAGGGGTATAAACAGTGGTTGTTTTTTTATCTTTCTTGTCTTTACATCCTAGAAGTAAAGGCAAGATTAGTAATAAGTATACAAATCGTTTCATTGTTATCGTAGGTTTTTAGTTTGCAAGATTATCCCATCCGCCACCTAAGGCTTGATAGAGTGATATAAGTTGTAATAATGATCCTCCTTGGGCTTGAACAAGTTGGCTTTGATAAGTTAAAAGAGAACGTTGAGCATCAACCACATTGGTGAATGATGAAAGCCCTTGTTTATACAGGTCAATTGAAAGTTCAAGGGCCTCCTTTCCTTGCAAGCATACTTCGCGAAGCGCAACTATTTCTTTTATATAATTTTTATAACCCGACATTGCATTATCAGTTTCTTGTATTGCTGTCAACACCGACTGATTATACGAATTGATTGTTTCTTCCAATTGCGCTTTTGCTTGCTTGGTTGCATTATAAAATTTCCCACCCGAAAATATAGTCCAATTAATGGATGGAGCAATTTGATAAGTAAAACCCTTATGATTAAAAAAATGCTTTAAATTTTTTGCTTCGAAGCCGGCTGAACCTTTAATAAAAAATTGCGGTAATAAATCTGATTTTGATGCACCATATAATGCAGCTTGAGCCATAACTTGACGTTCTGCACTTCTAATATCGGGACGTCTACGTATTAAATCTGCAGGAATACCAACACCTACAGGTTCCATATAGTCTGGTATTGCTTTAATTGGTTCTAAAATATCACGCATATCTTGCGGATACGTACCCATCAACACTGCTATGGTATTAATATATTCTGCAATATTCGATTCTATAGGTGGAACAGATGCTTTTGTACTATAATAAACTGATTTAGCTTGAGCCACATCTAATTTTGAAGAAAGTCCTGCATTGTATCGGGCCTCTGTTATTTTAACGACAGTAGCTTGCGATTCGAGATTCTTTTTTATCACAACTAACTCTTGTTGCGAAGTGCGTAAACCTATATAAGCCGTTGCTAATTGCGCACTAAATGAAACCATAACTGCTGTATAATCTTCTTTAGAAGCAATGAAACTCTCTTTTTCAGCCCTGTATTGATTGCGGATACTACCAAACACATCAATTTCCCAACTAGCATTCAAACCTACATTATAATAGCTTTCTCTACCTTGAGGTTGTTCATTAATTTTACCACTTGATTGTTCCTTATTCCATCCCGCACCTATTCCAATGGTAGGGAAAAAAGCACTTCTAGCCATACGCATCCCATATTTAGCCATATCCATTCTATTGAGAGCCGTCAACACATTAAAGTTTTGATCGACTCCAAAGGCTATTAATGAATCTAAAGTAGAATCTCCAAATGATTTCCACCATTGATCATCTATGGGATATGTTTGTTGAAACACCTCATTTTCTTCATTTTGATTCGGTTCTGTAAATCCTTCCCATTGATTAGGGATTGGTTTTTTTATAAAACGATTAACGTTTTGTGCAGATGCAGTAATTGTCATTACTAAAAATAGTAAAATACTCCATTGTCTCAGTTTCATATGTTATAGCAATTTAATGATTAACTTTAAACAACTGAAAAGATGCTTTGTTTAGTTAATTTCTATTATTCTTAAAAAACAACAAAAAAAGAGAGGATACTAGTTTGTACCCTCTCTTTTTTTGTTCATCTCGCTCTAATTTATTCGAGCAATAGCTTTACTATGTCATTACTATATCTCAATCGATTTTTTTTAATACCATTGCTGTACGAGCCGGTATATAAAATTTCAGCCATCCTTTTTGTTGTTTTTCATATAATGGATCAAAATTCGTAAAATGTACAATTGTATCATCCGTAAACCCATTTCCACCATAAAGCTCAGAATCTGTATTCAGAATTGTTTTGTAAGATCCAGCATTAACTAGAATACCATAATCTGTATATGAATTTTTAGGACTGAAATTGAATATAAAAATGAGATTTTCTCTTTCGAAGGCTAAAACTTGATCTTTATCATCATGCCATATCTCACATATCATTGTCGCTTGAAAATTATCAATGCTTTTAATAGTTTTAATCATATCAATATCAAAGCATGATAAATCATGATAGACAAGATTTTTATTGTCAGCTAAATCCCATTGACGACGGGCATATTTATGTGACCATCCATTTCCTTCGCGTGGAAAATCAATCCATTCGGGATGCCCAAATTCGTTGCCCATAAAATTCAAATAACCACCATTTATCGTAGACAATGTCAATAGACGAATCATTTTATGCAAAGCAACACCACGATTTACGACATAATTAGTATCCCCTTTTTGCATATGCCAATACATATCGGCATCAATAAGCCTAAATATTATTGTTTTGTCACCTACCAAAGCCTGATCATGACTTTCTACATATGAAATAGTCTTTTCATCCTTTCGTCTATTGGTTACTTCCCAAAAAAGAGAAGATGGTTTCCAATCTTCATCAATTCGTTCTTTTATAATCTTAATCCAATAATCAGGAATATTCATTGCCATTCGATAATCAAATCCATATCCACCGTCTTTAATCGATACAGCCAAACCTGGCATTCCCGATACTTCCTCAGCTATTGTTATTGCGTCATTTTTTATCTCATGGATCAATTTATTTGCCAATGTTAAATAGCAAATCGCATTATCATCTTCATTCCCGTTGTAATAATCGGCATAACTAACAAATGCATCCCCTATTCCATGATTATAATAAAGCATTGAGGTAACTCCATCAAATCGGTATCCGTCAAATTTATACTCTTCAATCCAGTATTTGCAGTTAGAAAGAAGAAAATGGAGTACTTCATTTTTGCCATAGTCAAAACATAAAGAATCCCAAGTTTTATGTTCACGACGTTCTCCGGAATAAAAATATTGATTGGGATCTCCTGAGAAATTACCTAATCCTTCAACTTCGTTTTTAACAGCATGTGAGTGAACAATGTCCATGATAACCGCAATACCCAAATGATGCGCATCATCTATCAGCTCTTTTAATTCATCGGGAGTTCCATAACGCGAACTCGCAGCAAAAAAACTCGACACATGATAACCAAAACTTCCATAATATGGATGTTCTTGAATAGCCATAATTTGGATACAGTTATATCCGTCTTTAGCAATGCGCGGTAGAATATATTTACGAAACTCAGTATATGTACCGACCTTTTCTTCATTTTGAGCCATTCCGATATGACACTCGTAAATGAGAAGAGGATTTGTAGAGGGTATAAATGATTTTTCTCTAAATATATATGGTTTTTGAGGATCCCAGACTTGTGCATTAAAAATAGCGGTGTCAGGATCTTGTACTACCCTTGTAGCCCATGCAGGTATTCTTTCTCCATGTCCATTACTCCAATAAATAGATAATTTATATAAAGAACCATGTTCAAGTATATGCATAGGTAGCTTTATCTCCCAAATACCATGATTTATTGGAGTTAATTTATATTCAATTCGTTCTTCCCAATTACTAAATGTACCAATAATATATATATGTGTAGCAGTAGGAGCCCATTCTCTAAATACCCATCCATCTGTTGTTTTATGTAAACCAAAAAATAGATACCCAGAGGCAAAATCAGATAATGTTTTTTTTCCATTTTCTGTTAATTGCATTTCTTTGTAAACAGCGTTATTATATCTACCCACTATAGCATCTTTATATTGCAAAAGTTCGATATCGTTTTTAATTAAATTCAGCTGAGGGTCCATATGATTATTGTGATTATTTTTATTCATGATAATATTTTTAATACATGCAAAATTCATCCAAATGACTATTGTTCATAATCATCAATGGTGTAATTTATAAAATCAGCAAACTTTTTAAACTCTTTAAATATTGGAACAAGTTCGTCTATAAAGTTTGTTTTAGAGAAAAAATCATCTGATACATGATGAATGCATATATATTCTTTTGGCTTTATAAGATCGATATACTTAAAATCTTTAGAAAAACCTTTAGGTGCAGTTTTTAAACAATCATCACCAACAATAGGAAAATATTTCTTGAAAGAGGGTTCTTCAATAATCGATCTATATTCGTCGATATTATCATAAATAGATTGGCGAATCCCTTTTAATAATTTAGGTGGCAAACAGATACTTCCACCGCCAACCATACAATTTCCGGGTTCGATATGAATATAATATCCTGCATGATAAGATTTTTTACCTTTTGCATTTATATAACCCCCTAGATGAATCTTATATGGAGTTTTATCTGAAGAGAAACGAGTATCCCTATAAATTCGATAAGTACAATCTTTTGGATTTATTCCCTTTATAGATGTGTCGAAATTGGCTATTTGTGAAATTAGAACAGTTAATAAACTCTCAAATTCTGCAGAAGCATTTTCATATTCACTACGGTGATTATTAAACCATTCTCGATTATTATTTTGAGAGAGTTCGTTCAAAAAACGAAAGATAACAGATGAATTCATTGTTATGACTTTACAATTGAGTTTATATCGCAAACGTACTAATTTTATTTGTAACAAACCAAAAAAAGCTATAAAATCCAAATAAAAAAGCATCGACTACACTAAGTCGATGCTTTAACACATTTATCAACAAAACAGACGCTTCTGTTTTTGACGTACTTACTTATCACAAGCTGGTACAATCTCCTTTAATTAATCTTATATCTAATACTATGAAAAACACACTTATATAACATAGAATAAAATAAATTGTTCATAATAGATAGTAAAAAAAGACGCAAAAATTGAAAAATTAATCGAATCATCGTTAAAACGAGGAATTATTATTAGTCCTATCGTATTATGTTGAATATTATATTTCGCCGAAATAATGTATATTTGCAATTCTAATAACACATTTATAATTAAATATCTAAGACATGAACAATTCCCCTAAGAATGTTACTAACAAATTCACGAAAGCTTTTTGGGTTAGTAACTCAGTCGAACTGTTTGAGCGCATGGCCTATTATGCAGTTTTTATCGTTTTAACCCTTTATTTATCAAACATCCTAGGATTTAATGATTTTGAAGCCAGTATAATATCGGGGCTTTTTTCTGGAGGTTTATACCTTTTGCCGGTCTTTACAGGAGCCTATGCCGATAAAATAGGCTTTCGAAAATCAATGATTATAGCCTTTTCTCTTTTATCTATAGGATATATCGGGCTTGGAATATTACCTACTTTATTGGAATCAGCGGGTTTGGTTGAGTATGGGAAACATACTGTATTCACAGGTTTGGCCAATAGCTCAATTAAATGGTTAATTGCACCAATATTGTTTATATTGATGATTGGAGGCTCATTTATTAAGTCTGTTATATCAGCTTCGGTTGCCAAAGAAACAACAGAAGCAACACGAGCTAAAGGCTTTTCAATATTTTACATGATGGTAAATATTGGTGCTTTTACTGGTAAAACAATTATCGATCCATTGAGAGATGTAATTGGAGACGAGGCATATATTTACATCAATTATTTCTCTGGGATAATGACTATTATAGCGTTATTCGCTGTAATATTATTATATCATTCAACTCATCATGCTGGTGAAGGAAAAGACATGAAATCAATAGCGAAAGGTTTTGTAAAAATCCTTACTAACTGGAGATTATTAATTTTAATTCTAATCATTACCGGTTTCTGGATGGTTCAACAACAATTGTATGCTACTATGCCTAAGTATGTAATACGAATGGCGGGTGAAAGTGCAAAACCAGGATGGATAGCTAATGTAAATCCATTCGTTGTAGTTTGTCTTGTAAATTTAATTACTCGTTTTATGGCAAAGCGAAGTGCTATTACTTCAATGAATGTTGGTATGTTTTTAATCCCAATTTCAGCCTTACTAATGGCTTGGGGAAATATATTTGATAATGAATTGATCCATGGAGTTAGCAATATAACTTTAATGCTAATTATTGGTATTGTATTTCAAGCATTAGCAGAGTGTTTTATTTCTCCACGTTATTTTGAATATTTTTCTCTTCAAGCACCAAAGGGAGAAGAAGGGATGTATATGGGTTTTAGTAATCTACATTCTTTCTTATCATCCATTTTTGGCTTTGGATTAGCAGGTATATTGCTAACAAAATATTGTCCAGACCCGGCCTTGTTTCAATCGCATGAAGCATGGGTAGCTGCAAGCGCAAATGCACATTATATATGGTATTATTTCGCAGCAATTGGCTTAATTGCCGCAATTGCATTACTTATTTTTTCTAAAATCACAGAGCGATTAGATAAAAAGAAGAGTGAATTAATCTAACGATTCCTGCTATTTTATGTATATTTGCCGCCAATTGCTACCTATTACAATTGGCGGCATTTCTATTAGACTATATTGATAATGAAAATAAAATTTATTAGTTTAGCTAGTGGTAGCAGTGGAAACTGTTATTATCTAGGAACTGAGACATATGGAATATTAATTGATGCTGGAATTGGCATTCGCACCATTAAAAAAGTTCTCAAAGAATACAACATTACTTTTGATACAATAAAGGCTGTTTTTGTAACTCATGATCATGCTGATCATATCAAAGCGGTAGGTCATTTAGGAGAAAAAATGAATATTCCTATTTACTCTACCACTCTTATTCATGAAGGGATAAATAGAAGCTATTGCATGACTGAAAAGCTACATACTTCAGCATATATATTAGAAAAACAAAGACCTATGAGATTGAATGATTTTACTATTGAGTCTTTCGAAGTACCTCACGATGGAACTGATAATGTAGGTTATTGTATTGAAATATTTGGCAAGGTATTTTCATTTCTAACAGATTTAGGACAAATAACGGATACCGCGGCAAGATATATTGATAAAGCTAATTACTTAATTATAGAAGCCAATTATGATGATGAAATGCTGAAAATGGGTCCTTATCCCAAACATCTTAAAGAACGTATCTATAGTGATAATGGGCATATGAGTAATATTGATACTGCAACTTTTTTAGCTGAAAACTTTAATAAACATCTTGAACATATATGGCTTTGCCATCTAAGCAAAGATAATAATCATCCAGAATTAGCATTAAAAACAGTTGAGTGGAAATTAAGAAACAAAGGTGTTATTGTAGGAAAAGATGTACAACTCACTGCATTAAAGCGTAATACACCATCATAATTGGCTTCTATAATT
>DKPN01000043.1:3973-4140 GCA_002471195.1 Bacteroides sp. UBA7333 | reverse complement strand
TATGATGTGAAAAGCGAATTGTTTAATAGTGTTGGCCATCAGGAGTATGTTTATTTTGTGCATAGTTTTTTTGTGCCGACTAATATTCATACCATAGCAACTACCAATTATATTCAACCGTTTAGTGCGGCACTGCATAAAGACAATTTTTATGCAACTCAGTTTCA
>DKPN01000043.1:2103-3683 GCA_002471195.1 Bacteroides sp. UBA7333 | reverse complement strand
TGTTTTAGATGGCAAATGTGTTCGTTTGGCACAAGGCGATTATAATAGAAAAAAGATTTACAAAAAAGATCCTTTGGATTTAGCAAAGGAATTTGAAGATCATGGCATAAAGCGATTGCATATGGTAGACCTTGATGGTGCTGCCTCAAAGCATATTGTGAACTATAAAGTACTTGAAAGAGTAGCCACTCAAACGTCGCTGGTTATCGATTTTGGAGGTGGTATTAAGTCGGATGATGATTTACGCATCGCTTTCGAATGTGGAGCTCAGATGGTTACCGGAGGAAGTATCGCTGTAAGCGATCCTGATCTCTTTAAACACTGGTTGCAATCATTCGGAGCCGACAGAATCATTTTAGGTGCCGATGCTAAAGACAATAAAATAGCCGTAAATGGTTGGATGGAAGATAGTAATATCGATCTTTTCGATTTTTTGAATGATAACATAGCATGTGGCGTGAAAAAAGTAATTTGTACTGATATCGGTTGTGATGGAATGTTGGCGGGTCCTTCTATTTCATTGTATAAAGAGATCATGCAACAACATCCTTCTTTATACTTAATCGCTAGTGGCGGAGTAAGTGGATTGGCCGATATTGAAGCATTGCAAGATGCAGGAGTGCCGGCGGTCGTTTTCGGAAAAGCACTCTATGAGGGGTTGATAACACTTCATGATTTGCGTATGTTTTTATAATTGTTTTGAATAAGATCTTGAATAAATCGTTAGATAAATGGCATTAGCAAAAAGAATAATACCCTGTTTAGATATAAAAGATGGTCAAACGGTTAAAGGCATCAATTTTGTCGATCTTAAACAAGCCGGTGATCCGGTAGAATTGGCAAAAGCATATAGTGCACAAGGTGCCGATGAGTTAACTTTTTTAGATATCACTGCCAGTCATGAAGGGCGTAAAACCTTTGCCGATCTGGTGAAGCGCATTGCTGCTAATATCAATATACCTTTTACTGTAGGAGGAGGAATTCACGAATTGGCCGATGTGGATTGTTTGTTGAGTGCCGGAGCCGATAAGGTATCTATCAACTCTTCTGCCATTAAAAATCCACAACTAATAGAGGATATTGCAAAGAATTTCGGTTCGCAAGTATGTGTAGTGGCTATTGATGCCAAACTGTGTGAGCAACAATGGAAATGTTTTTTGCATGGCGGTCGTATTGAAACTGACAAAGAACTATTATCGTGGGCTCACGAAGCACAAGAACGAGGAGCAGGCGAAATACTGTTTACTAGCATGAATCACGATGGAGTGAAAGAGGGTTATGCCAACCATACATTGGCGCAACTGTCCGATTCTCTGTCAATACCTATCATAGCATCGGGTGGGGCCGGTACAAAAGAGCATTTTAGAGATGTATTTATTGAAGGAAAAGCCGATGCAGCGTTGGCAGCAAGTGTTTTTCATTTCCAAGAAATACAAATTCCCGATTTAAAATTGTATCTTTGTGCACAAGGAGTCACAGTAAGAGTTTGAAACATAATCTGATGCCATTAGTTGGGAATCAATAATAGGTGAACATCAATATGGATATATCATTAAAATAGGAATCTAATAAAATAGAAG
>DKPN01000043.1:1697-1923 GCA_002471195.1 Bacteroides sp. UBA7333 | reverse complement strand
ATAGGAATCTAATAAAATAGAAGCAATGATGGATTTGGACTTTGATAAAATGGATGGTTTGATACCTGCCATTATACAAGATAAAATAACTCGTAAGGTTTTAATGCTTGGTTTCATGAATCAAGAAGCATATCATAAAACTGTCGATACTCAAAAAGTAACTTTTTATAGCCGTACAAAGCAACGATTATGGACGAAAGGTGAAGAGAGCGGCAATTTTTTACAT
>DKPN01000043.1:902-1516 GCA_002471195.1 Bacteroides sp. UBA7333 | reverse complement strand
AAGAGAGCGGCAATTTTTTACATGTTGATTCTATTAAAATCGATTGTGACAAGGATACTTTATTGATTGAAGTACATCCGGTTGGTCCTGTTTGTCATACCGGAACCGACACCTGTTGGGGAGACAAAAATGAGGAGCCGGTAATGTTTATTAAGGAGTTGCAAGACTTTATCGATAAGCGTCATCAGGAGATGCCCGAAGGATCGTATACCACCAGTTTATTTCAATCGGGTATTAATAAAATAGCTCAGAAGGTAGGCGAGGAAGCTGTTGAAACAGTAATCGAAGCTACCAATGGCACAAATGAACGATTAATATATGAAGGATCAGATCTTCTGTATCATCTAATTGTGATGTTAACATCAAAAGGATATAGAATCGAAGATCTGGCTCGCGAATTGCAAGAACGTCATAATATTACATGGAAGAAGCATTAATCAAATACAATAATGTCGAAGTATATCAACAAGATATGAGTGTACTTAGCGATGTTACTTTTCAATTGAACAAAGGCGAATTTGTTTATTTGATAGGTAAAGTAGGTACAGGCAAAAGTAGCTTGTTGAAAACCATTTATGGTGAGTTGGATATTCATTCGGGTGATGCCGAAGTTT
>DKPN01000043.1:487-721 GCA_002471195.1 Bacteroides sp. UBA7333 | reverse complement strand
TCATTCGGGTGATGCCGAAGTTTTGGGACACGATATGAAAACCATTAAACGTAAGAATATCCCCCAATTGCGTAAACAACTCGGTATTGTATTTCAAGATTTCCAATTACTTACCGATCGTAATGTTTACGATAATCTCGATTTTGTGTTGCGCGCTACGGGATGGAATAATAAACATACTATTAAAGAACGCATTGAAGAGGTGCTTCGTTTGGTAGGCATGGATCATAAAGG
>DKPN01000043.1:0-304 GCA_002471195.1 Bacteroides sp. UBA7333 | reverse complement strand
TTGGTAGGCATGGATCATAAAGGATATAAATATCCAAGTGAATTGTCGGGAGGCGAACAACAACGTATTGTGATTGCGCGCGCTGTGCTCAATTCACCCGAAATTATTTTAGCAGACGAACCAACAGGGAATTTAGATGTTGAAACAGGTAAAGCCATTGTTGAGTTGCTGCATGATATTTGTAAGTCGGGCTCGGCAGTTATCATGACTACCCACAACTTACAGCTGATTAATGAATTTCCCGGTAGAGTGTATCGTTGCAAAGAACATTGCTTGCACGATGCTACCGAAGAATATACTGAAA
>DKPN01000058.1:484-6755 GCA_002471195.1 Bacteroides sp. UBA7333 | reverse complement strand
ACCTGAAATTGGCTGATCAAAGGCGTACCCACCGAAGTGGTAATTTTCGCTTTGAGTTTGCTAAATACATTCGGCACATCAATCACATCAATCTTTCTTTTACCCACCGAAGTACCCGCAGCAATCGGAATCCATTGTTTCGAGTCTACATCATACCCTTCGATTTCGTAAGCTCTCACACGTTGGCCATGCTGATACGCCTCACTCAAGTCGGTAATCAGATTTAATTCTAAATATACACGAAGGTTGAAAGCAAAACAGAAGTACCAAGAAGCAGAATGATGTAATAAATAACAGTCCGCGAAAATTGAAGTAAAGTTGAAGGTGGTAAAAAAAGACGACCCTCTTCTCGTAAAACGAAAAGAGGGCCTCCGTAAATGTTTTCACAACGGAATAATCCTTATTGTGGATTGCTTCAAATTGTACGGCAAATATAAATTGCAAGTTTGTATTTCTAGTTTTATATTTTACACAGCAGACAAGAAGCGAACAAATTTTATCAGTTTCAATTCCTTTATGGTACGATGTCTATGACACAAGCGAAATAGAATTATTCAAAGTTGGTACATACTCCTTTAAACTTTATTTATAATAAGCCGTATTTGGGCGAATTATTGCTTTCCAAAGTTTTCATTAGGAGTATTGCCCATCCAAAGTTCTAGTATACCACCAGCTACAATATCACTATGTTTAATAGAGGATTTTGTATATTCTTTGCCATTAAGAGATGCTTTTTGGATGTATTTATTTGCAATAGAGTTGTCATTTACTTTGATTTGAAAAAACTTGTTGTTGCCTGTGTTTATTTTTACATTGTCAAAAATAGGACTGCCAATGATAAACTCACCAGCACCGGGATGCATTTGATAAATGCCCATTGACGATAGCACATACCAAGCAGACATTTGACCGGTATCTTCATTGCCACACAATCCATCAGGTTCAGTAGTATACATTTCTTTTAATATACGTCTCACCATTTCAGCAGTTTTCCATTGTTGCCCTATTGCTCCATATATATATGCAATGTGATGACTTGGTTCATTGCCATGTGCATATAAGCCAATCAAGCCAGATACATCAATCGCAGCATCTTTATCTAGTTTTGTTTCCGTTGTGAATAGTGAGTCCAATTTTGATATTAACATCTCATTAGAGCCAAAGAGATCTACTAATCCTTGAATATCATGAGGAACCATAAATGTGTACTGCCATGCATTGCCCTCAGTATAGTCATTAATACCAGGTACAGCACGCGCAGGATCAAAAGGAGATTTCCATTTCCCGTCAGCTGTTTTTGGACGGAGAAATTTAGTAGTAGGATCAAAATAGTGTCGATAAGATTGAGAGCGGGTACTGAATAGTTGATAATCTTCCGCGTTATCCATTTCTTGAGCCATAAGGGCTACACAACCATCAGCCATTGCATATTCAAGCGTTTTAGATACAGATTCGACTATGGTATCGCACGGAATGTAACCCAACTTTTTGTACCAATCCATATCACGATGATCTTGTAATGCAGATACTTTCACAGCTTCGTATGCTAGATTTATGTCATAATCTCTGAAACCTTTTAGATAAGCATCTACAACCACAGGTATAGCAGGGTTACCAACCATACAACCCGTTTCGTTACCATGTAAATGCCAGATTGGGAGAAAACCTTGTTCAGTATATATATTTAACATGGTCTGTACAATTTCGTTCACTTTTTCAGGGTGGATAATTGTCATAAGAGGTTGAGCAGCACGATATGTATCCCATAATGATAGGGTGGTGTAATTCCTTTTATCATTCTGAGCCTTTATATTAAATGTTTTATCTGCGTATCGGTAATCACCATTTATATCGTTGAATATAGATGGGGCAATCATCGTATGGTATAGAGCTGTATAGAAGATCTTCAGATCATCCAAATTTTTAGTTTCAACTTCAATTTTAGACAGTTCATTATTCCATTCTAACTTGTTCTGGTTTACAATTTCGTCAAAATCCCAACCCACAACTTCTGATTGCATATTCTGTTTTGCATTCTCAATGCTTACAGGCGAGATTGCCATCTTCACAATTACCTGTTTAACATTTCCGTCCTTTAGATTTGCTTTTACAATATTGCGTTCAGTTCTGTATTCTTCGCCTACATTGATAAAGCTGCCTTCAGACGTTGAAATTGAGGCAATAGGCTTAGATAGTTGAGCATAGAAAAAGAGACGTTGATCGTTAGCCCATCCTTTCGAAAATCTATAACCTGAGATTGTTGAGTCGTTCTCAAATTTAATTAACCCTTCAGTAGCAGCATCCCAACCAAGCCCATTTGCAAGGTCAAACACTATAGCAGCAGAATTAGAAGGAGTATTAAAATTGTATCGGTGCATACCGGTACGAGCGGTTGATGTGAGCTCAACGTCTACGTCGTAACGGTCTAAATGCACAGAGTATCTTCCTAGTTCAGGTTTTTCCTTATTTCTATTAAACTGCGAATAAAAGTTAGTCGAATAATCACGATCTTCGCCACGAGCAGAAAGTATAATATCTCCGGTTACCGGCATAAGCGCAACATCACCTAAATCCCCGATACCTGTACCACTTAGATGCGTCATAGAAAATCCAACGATAGCAGAATCTGTCCAATGATAACCAGAACACCAATCCCAAGCTTGACTATAGTTTGACGGACCAAGTTGCACAGCACCAAAAGGAGTACTAACCCCCATGAATACATGTCCATGCTCACCTGTGCCAATATATTGGTCTACATATTGGGTGTAGTCTGTAGAAGTAGTTGGAGTCAATTGAGAACACCCGGTAATAGCAACGGTGGCAATAGCCACCGTTAAATTAAGAATATTGTTCATATTAAGAAGTCTAGAAAAAATGTTTATTTATTGTATAGGCACAAGTTGTATGATGCGAGCCGATCCATTTCGAGAGATATCAGCGCATATTTGTACCATATTTCCCCATACATTTAACAATTCCTGATGTGTATGTCCACATAAAATCGTTACGTTAGGAGTATTAATCACCTCGTTTACAAAATCTACAGTCCAAGTACTATTACCTTCTTTCGACCACTGTTCGCGACGCTCCAATTTATAGTTATTGTCCACATGAGCACCCCAAGATGGATTTCCAACAACCATAGCCGTAGATGTCGGAGTATATAGAGGTATATGCATCAGAAGAACAATAGGCAAACCTTTGGCACGTTCTAAGCAAAAGAAATTTAATTGCTGTTTATTTACCTGATATGTAGAGTTGTCAATCGTGATAAAATTCACCCCTTTTACCACTTTCGAACTGTAAAGATAATTCGCTCCATTATACAGAGGAGAAAGTACCTCCTTCGACCATTGCTCACGAAGTTTATCGGCACTGCCATCAGTTCCTTCCATATGCCAATCATGATTTCCACTTGTAAAAAGATAGGGAATCATTGTACTGTCAATCGTTTCTTTTACAAAATTCACAGCAGTAGGCGATGGATAATTAAGAATATCTCCCGTCAATCCTATGAAATCTACATTCATATTACCTGCATAACGCATCTGTTCCATAAAAACATCACTAGCAGCGGTAGGTTTACCCGACTTATAGTGGCGAGTATCCTTATAGGCATTAGCCATGCGTTTTGCATACTCCATATATTTCTCATCATCTTCATTCGCGATGGTGATATGAGAATCAGTCAAGTGTAAAATGTTTACGGTGTCAGCTAAACCATGCACCCCAAGCGCGATTTTATCACGACTGATCGAGATAATGTTATTTTGTTGCCCTACACCAACAAGAGGAAATATTGAAAGGGCTATTGCTAATAATTGCTTTTTCATATAACTAAATAAGTGACATCAATTAAAATTTTGAAATCAGATCAGTGAATGATAGTTGAAGATTGCTTTTGGATGAAGTATGGCAGTTTAACAGATCATACTTGTCAGTAAGATTTTTATTAGATATAGAAATTCGAGCAGTTTTTCCTGCAGGAAGATTAATGTGAAATTGATCTGGATTTTGAAGGGTAAAGCTAATCGAAGAGTTGTTCTTGATTAGATACACAGCTTTGTCCTCTTTCTTGTTCACAATCTCAATATCGAGAGCAGATAAAACAAATTCCCTGAGTAGCTTTTCATCTCCTGCTAAATTATTGTAGGCATAGGCAATAGTGCGTTGAGCTTTTACAGCCTCTTTTAGAGACTCAAGAGTATTCTCTTTTGCAAATACAAATGTAGTAGGGCGGAACTCTCGCTCTGTATTGTAGAGCTTCTCACTTGAAGCATGAATGTCTGAAGCTCCAACTGGTGCTAACTTATACTCCTTACAATAGTCAATAACCACAGGGTAGAATTCAGCAGCATTAAACACCTCCATGGCATGAATACGTTTTGCAGCAAGATGTTTTTTATGGAAATCAGAAAGAGAGCTGTTTTTGTCTGGCCAACCCGGATGATTGTAGATAATGAAAGCACCTTCTTTAGCAGCTTTTTCGATTGCGGCATCAGGTTTAAGGTTCTTTCCCCAATAGGAGTTTGGGTCTTCAACAAAAAGGAAATTAATATGACCAATAGGTTTAGAATCTGTATACTCAACAGCTTTTATTAGATTAATACCATACTCAGCAGCTGTTTTAGCAGCACGATCATAAGCTGTATTGATTGTTTGATTCCAATTGTGATCAGTAATAGCAATCACATCCAAGCCATCACGCCAAGCTTCGCGTACCCTCTCCTCTGGTGTTAATTGTCCGTCAGTATAAAAGGTATGCACGTGAAAATCTGCTTTCAGCGTTTTGTAACCGGTAATGTTTGGAACCTTGAATTCGCGTCGAGTATCCGCTTTCGTATGGCCGATAAATTCTTTGAATTGATCAGATCCATTTTGGGCAAATGTAGGGGCACTTAGAAGCAGTGACACCATAAGGAAATGTGTTGAAATATTCATAAATCGTTAAAGCTAGTATCATATAATTATGTTTGCGAAAATACATATTGCATTCATTATATTAAGATTACGCTTTAAGGTAATGATTGGACAAATCAACGACTTTAGGTCATCATGAAGTATTACTTTACATACATTTGCCTGAATTTAGTAGGAGTTACTTTACATTTCTTTGTGAAAAGACGCGTAAAATAAGTATGGTCATCGTATCCTAGTTCGTGGGCAATTTCCTTTATATTTTTATTAGAGTGGTATAGCATTCTCTTAGCAACGAGTATGATCTGCTCTTGAATAACCTCAGACGAGCTCATTCCGGTACATTTTTTCACTACCTCATTCAGATAAATGCTTGATATATTCATCATAGAGGCATAAACTGAAGGAGATTTAATATCTATAGCATTGTCTACAACTAACTTTCTGAATTGATTTGTCAATATACAAGATCTAGTCATAGTTCTATTCTCAGAATTATTGCATGAAGCAATCTCTGCAAATATTGAAATGAGGGTATCTATCATTCTCAAAAGGACCTGATCGTTGTTGACGCAATTTGTCGATTGATATCTCGAGTAGATAAGTTTACATATTTCAATACCTTCTTTGAGTTGTAATTGGTTTTTAGTTAGATTATATTCTCTATCTGATAATATATTTGCAATATTGTCATCAATCAGCACTTTATCTAAACAGACAACATAGCCCTCGATATTCTCAATGGAGGTAAAATGCATAACTTCACCAGGGAGAACATATCCCATAAATCCATCTTCGGTGGTTACTTTGTTGAAGTCAACATATAGGTCACAGATACCATGTTCTATAATACTAAATAGATAATAATCACCGATATGAGGGTAGAAGGGGATGCTGTCATATTTCTTTGTTTGGTTTAGGTGACCCACCCAAATAAATTTACCTTCGCAAGCTTCAGATATATACCTTTTTTGTAATACAGTGAAATTAGACATAATCTAGTTATTGAATACAGGAATTAAAATGAGAAGTTTAGTGCGCAAAAATAGACCATTAATAGTTTGTTTTTGTTTATTATCTCTGTAAAATAGTAATAGATTGTTAACATGTTTGATGTTGATTTTCAGAAACAACATTTCTTGTCAGAAGAAAGGCATTTGTTACCAGGGTTAGAATTAAATACATAAACCAGGAATCAGATTTAATTCATTAATTAATCATATTCAGATTTGCTGATCATTAAAAAAGTAACTATAACCAGATATAATTATTTTTTTTACTCAAATCTAATATCTGGTTTCCCTTGGCTATCAATTATATATTCTAATAGAGATAATAAACAAAAACAAAC
>DKPN01000058.1:0-289 GCA_002471195.1 Bacteroides sp. UBA7333 | reverse complement strand
TTCAAAATCAATCCTTTCTATTATAGAACATTTTGTAAAACTAGATCCTTTTATTAATAGAGGAAGGGATAAAAATTCACAATGGAAAAAACTAGTTGCATATAGATGGCAGCTTTTCATTTCACAGTTCTCGAAATGACAATCTTCAAAGTTTACAAACGTTAATCCTGAATTTGAGAATGTTGTATTGCTGAAAATTACATTCTTAAAATGCAAATATGAAAGATCCGATCTTGATAATTTTAGATTTTTAATAAATATCGTTTTATCACAGAGTAATTGAGCTAGC